>CAZKNF010000015.1:5710-58733 GCA_964554105.1 uncultured Rhodothermales bacterium
CCGGGGCCGTATGCCCGCCGGATAGACGCGAGGTTTTTCACCGGATTAGTCCGCCAGTTTTTCACCGGATTAGTCCGCCGGGAAATTCGACCGGACTCTCATTTCCGTTTTCGCCTACGGATGCCACGCCGAACAGGTAGTTATCTATGATGATGTTTTTGAGGGTGTGCTGCGTGCTGTCCGCGTGGACGTATCGGCGCTTCTCCCACGTAGGCGAGCTCGTCGCCCGCCAGTAGACCACGTATCCGGCCAGGCTCGGATCTTCGACTGCGTCCCACGCGAGGGTCGTGGATGGTGAGACCGCACCCCCGATTCGTACGTTCGCCGGCGCCGGAGGCGCCCATGCGAGTGACGCCAGCACCGCGGCATTAACAGCCGTCAGGCTTGACGCATACTCGAAGTTAACCTCGTCTATGACGTCGCCGTAAGCGATGCCGTCCTCGACCCGCACGTCCTGGTGCTGCTCCGTGTAATCTTCGTGCGCTTCCATGATGCGCACAGCCGGGAAGCCTGCATCGTTGAACGGCCGATGGTGGCCCCCGCGCCCGAAGCGGTCCAGTCGATAGATCATCATGGCATCGAGATTGACGAAGTACCGATCGGTAATCTGGTCGACATAGCGGGCGAGCTGTCGCGACGGCCCATCTACTTCACCACCGAAGTAGCGCATGGCACCTATCTCTTCTTCTGATGCCGTCGACGAGAACGGCTGAGAAAAGACGCGAAAAACAGTATTGTCGATCACGCCGTCTATGCCTTCGATATTTCCGATCATGTCATTATTGAGAACGGCCGCAATGTCCCATCCTTCCTCGCGCGCGACTTCGGCCATGTAGCGGCCGCCGAACAGACCCTGTTCTTCGCCTGAGAGGCCGGCGTAGACTACCGTTGCCCCGAACTCATAGGCCGAAAGCAGCCTGGCAACCTCCAACGTGCCGGCGAGTCCTGAGGCATTGTCGTTGGCGCCCGGGGCGTCGATCGACGCGTCCATCACATCGAGGGCTCGGCTGTCGATATCGCCCGTCATGATCACGTATCTATTTGGATGCAGGCGTCCGCGCTGAACGGCGACGACATTGACGATCTCGGTCGAATCGGGGATGCGCGTCTCCCCTGCCACGATCGAGCGCTGATAGAAAACGTCCAGGCATTCTCCGCAGTCGGCGGAAATCTGTCGAAAGGAATCGAAGAGCCACCGCCGCGCCGCGCCGATACCGCGGTTTTCGGATGTCGTGTCGGAGAGCGTGTGCCGCGTTCCAAAGCCGGCGAGCGTGCGGATGTCACGCTCGATTCGGTCGGGCGAAACAGTCGCGATGATTTCGTGGATCCGCGGGTCAACGCTCGAGGGCGTCAATCCCGTTTGCGCCCGCACTGAAATGGTACCGAGGCTGAAAATCGCAACGGCCAACAATACCTGGTAGTGGCGCATCTCTAGACTACGCGTTGTTCGGACCATGTTGGGTCGGGTGAACGTATATAATATGATCTAGAACGTACGTTGTGTGCCTGTTCACACGGCGAGCGATTTTTCTCACTATTGCGCAGAGGCGCAAGATAGAATGGCTAAGCAAGAACCCATTAAACAAGAAGGCGTCGTCACCGATGCCCTGCCCAACGCTCAGTTTCGGGTAGAATTAGACAACGGACATGAGGTCCTCGGTCTGCTCTCCGGCAAAATGCGGAAGTATTTCATTCGCATCATACCGGGCGACCGTGTCGACATCGAGATGTCACCGTACGATCTTACGAAGGGGCGGATTGTCTATCGTTACAAGAGCTAATTTCGCGGCGCCACCGCTTTTCTTCAAACCTGATTAAGGCGGCTAGCGCAGCCGCTTTTCGGTGCTCAATACCTTCACGAGATCGCGGATTCCGACGGGACCGTGCCGGTAGAGGAACGGTTCGCCATATTCCGCCCCGGCCCGGTAACCATAGGCGCGAGCTCGTGCTTCGACCCATTGGAAAAAACCCTCGCTCGAGACAAACGTCTCGGGCTCGTCCGCAGCCGGCTCGTAGTCCGAGTTGAAAAACTGCGATTTGTATGCACGAAGGGCTCGAATACGCTCCCCCCACACTGAACTGACGTCGACGACGAATGTCGGTTCGAATTCGATGGCTTGCATATAGTGCAGGACATGGTGCGGTCGCCACGGCTCCTGCGTCGCAGCTTCCTCCGTCGCATCGTCTACCCCGCCATCCCGGGTTTCTATCTTCCGCAGTCCGGCGTAGAACAGGGCATCGATGGCCAACCGCGCGCTGTCGCCGTGATCCGGATGCCGGCATTCCAGTGCACTGATCAAGACGATGCTGGGACGGTGCCGGCGGATCGCGCGAATGAGCTTTCGTTGATTCTCACGCGTATTCTCGATTTGCCCATCCGGCAGCGCCAGATTCTCGCGCGCGACGAGCCCCATGATGTCGGCGGCATCCGCAGCTTCATTCTCACGCAGATCGGGCGAGCCACGCGAACCGAGTTCGCCCCTCGTGAAATCAATAACACCCGTCCGGTAACCCTGTGAGGCCAAGAGGCACATCGTGCCGCCGGCGCAGAGTTCTACGTCGTCCGGATGCGCACCTAGCGCCAGAACATCCAATCGATCAGCCATGGGCATAGGCGCGCAGCAGGAATGCTATGTTCGGCAAGAATCCACTATTCGACAGGTCCCCACGCATCGGCTTATACCAATCTCACTTCAGCACAAAATTAACGATGCGCCCCGGGACGTAGATCGCGCGGCGAACGTCGCCATTTCGGAGATACCGTGACACATTCTCATCCGATCGCGCAGCGGATAGAACGGCCTCTTCGGCGGCCTCAGGCGCCACACGGATGGAGCCGCGGACCTTGCCGTTTACCTGTACCGCGATTTCGATCTCATCTTCTTTTAGGTATTCCTCCACGACATCTGGCCATGGTTCGTACGCCAGTGTTTCCGACTCACCCAGGAAGCGCCACAATTCCTCACCGAGATGCGGGGCAAAGGGGCTCAACACGAGCACGAACGAGCGGGCGACCTGCAGCGGAACGACGTCCCACTTGTTTGCTGCATTCACGAACTCCATCATAGCCGCGATGGCCGTGTTGAATCGAAGACTCTCAATATCAGAGGTCACCTTGTCGATCATCTGATGCAGTACGCGAAGCTGTTCACGGGACGCTTCGACGTCCTGCACGGCGCTGCGCAGCTCGTGCCGAGACGCGGCTTCGTCACCACCGTCCTCGATCAATAGTCTCCATGCGCGGTTGAGAAATCGGTGCACTCCCTCCACACCGCGCATGGACCACGGCTTTACCTGCTCGAGCGGCCCCATGAACATTTCGTAGAGTCGAAGCGAATCGGCGCCGTACTGTGCGACCACATCGTCCGGGTTGATCACATTGCCCCGGCTCTTGCTCATCTTGTGGGCTCGGGCATCGACTCGTATGGACGGATCGCGCGCAAGTACAAAGATGTCGCCCCGTTTCTCCACCTCGGATTCGTCCACGCGCTCCGCGTCGATGTCCTCCCCCGTATTCGTGACGCCGTCCACCACGTTTTCGGCAGAAACATACGTGCCGTCGGCTTTCACGTAGACCGTGTATTCCATCTCTCCCAGGATCATACCCTGGTGGATCAGCTCACCGAACGGCTCAGGCGTCGACACGACACCGGCATCGTAGAGGACTTTGTGCCAAAACCTGGCATACAGCAGATGTAAGACGGCATGCTCGGACCCGCCGATGTACAGATCGACCGGCATCCAGTATTTCTCCTTCTCCGGATCGACCAGCCGCTCGTCGTTGTGCGCGTCGATGAAACGAAGATAATACCAGCACGACCCAGCCCACTGCGGCATCGTGTTGGTCTCGCGCTGCGCGGGCTTGCCCGTCTCCGGATCGACCGTCCGGACCCAGCTTTCCACGGCCGCCAGTGGACCCTCGGCGCTCCCGCTGGGCTTGAATTCCACCACGTCGGGGAGAGTTACAGGCAGCTCCTTCACCGGCAGCGGTTTCGGTTCGTCATCCACAAAAATAATGGGAAAGGGCTCCCCCCAGTAGCGCTGACGGCTGAACAGCCAGTCGCGAAGCTTGTAATTTACCTGGTAGCGCCCCTGACCTTGCTTCTCGAGCCATTCCGTGATGACCGTTTTAGCCTCAGGCACGCTCAATCCGTTCAGCCCAACGCCCTTCCTTGCAATCCCCGGAATCTCACGCCCTTCGCTCGACGAATTTACCAGGGTGCCGTCACCGGTGTACGGTTCCGACGAGATGTCGCCACCCGAGACGACCTCACGAATCGGCAGCTCGTATTTCGTAGCGAATTCGAAGTCACGCTCGTCGTGCGCCGGTACGGCCATGATGGCGCCGGAGCCGTATGAGATCAGAACGTAGTCCGCGATCCAGATCGGAATTTTTTCTCCATTGACCGGATTCACAGCGAAGCCGCCGGTAAAGACGCCGGATTTATCCTTCTGCAAATCCGTGCGCTCTAGGTCGCTCTTGCTCGCCGCCTGCTCGATGTACGATATCACGTCATCGACATGGTCGGCGGTTGTGACCTGTTTTACAAGTGGATGCTCGGGAGCAAGGACCATGTAGGTCGCCCCAAACAGCGTATCGGGTCGCGTCGTGAATACACGGATGCTGCGTTCCGGGTGACCGACGATGCGGAAGTCGACGTCGGCGCCTTCGGACTTTCCGATCCAGTTGCGCTGCATCTCCTTTGTGCTCTCCGGCCAGTCCATGTCGTCGAGTCCTTCGAGCAGGCGTTCGGCATATCTGGTGATTCGCAGCATCCACTGTCGAAGGGGCTTGCGCACGCATTCGTAGCCGCCGATCTCGGACTTTCCGTCGATCACCTCTTCATTGGCCAGCGTCGTGCCGAGCTCAGGGCACCACCAGACGGCCACGTCGCTTTGATAGGCGAGGCCTTTCTCATACAGCTTCAGAAAGATCCACTGCGTCCATTTGAAATAGGATGGATCGGTCGTATTTATCTCCCGTTCCCAATCATACGAGAAGCCGAGCGATTTCAGCTGCGTACGAAAGCGCTCCACGTTGGCCTCGGTCGTTTCGCGCGGATGGGTGTTTGTCTTGACCGCGTACTGCTCGGCCGGCAGTCCGAATGCGTCCCATCCCATTGGATGAAGCACGTTGAAACCGTTCATCCGCTTGAAGCGGGCGATGATATCGGTGGCGGTGTATCCTTCGGGGTGTCCGACGTGCAGGCCCGCTCCACTCGGATACGGAAACATGTCCAGGACGTAAAACTTTTCTCGTTCGGGATCGGGCTCGTCGGGGGTCCGGAACGTCTTGTTTTCATCCCAGAATTGCTGCCACTTTGGTTCTATTTCCGAAAACGGATATGCTGCCATAAATGGTATCTATGTGGGCTATTCGGTCGAAGCGCGCGGAATGAAAAATTCACTTCATCCCCGGCGCGGACGCGTTTTGATCGTGACGAAAAGGTACGTTTCCTGCAGATCTATTGTTCAGCTGCGAACCGGCTTGCCGAGGTGATTGTAGCAGATGGTGTGACGTCGTCGCTATTTTCCAATTATCCCACCATCATTTCCGCTTACCATGCAGACCACGACCGTCAACACGTCCGAAGAGATCAGAAGCGTTCTGGATTCGGCGTCGACCATCGCGGTGGTCGGCTGCTCCAACGAACCTTCGCGGGCGAGCTTCGCCATCTTCAAGTATTTGAAGGAGCACGGCTACAACGCGATTCCCGTGAATCCACATCATGCCACGTGCGATGACGACGAAAGCTATCCGGATCTTCTCGCTATCCCGGAGGACATACGGCTTGACGTCGTCACCATCTTCCGCAATCCTCGTTTCACGGCGGAGATGGTTGAGATCGCTGTCCGCCGGGCGAACAAGACGGGAGAGAAGCCGGTGATCTGGACTCAGATTGGTGTTTCGAGTCCGGAAGCTGAGAAGCTCGCACGAGAGGCCGGACTGACGTACGTGAAAAACCGGTGCATCATGGTGGAGCACAGCCGGACCGCGTAGTGGAGTACGTGGTAGAAACGGCACTTCCGCTCCAGGGCTCGCGCATGTCTGAAAGGGCAGGTATGTTCCAGAGCACGAAGCCGTATTCAACCGACGTCGCGGATGACGGAATGCACTCGACGTCGACCCAAGAGAGAGAGAGAGAGAGAGAGAGAGAGAGATTCGTTACCGTTCGAGCGACGTTCGAGGCACAATAGCGACGCGCCCGAGCCTCTATATTTCGACTATCTGGTGTTCCGTTGTATCTGTCGATATGACGCTCCGCAATTCGCCGATCAGCCCAAGACCATACTTGTTGAGAAAGTACAGAATCGAAAGCGTGCGCTCCTGCGCCCGTCCGTTCGGGTAAAGATTTACGTCTGCTTTCTCGAGCTGCGCGCGGACTTCGTCATGCGAGCGCTTTTCCGCCCGCATTACACGCGTCTTCAGCGATGTCATTTCCGCCATAAGTGCGCTCCGCGTCGCTTCCGCCGATTTGATCAGCGTCCGGTCGACCTTTTCGACTCCCGGCTTCAGAGTGTTCACCGCTTCATGTATGTGCCGCCCGGCTTCCTTGAAAAGTGCGTCGACGTCGACGTCCATCAGATCCAACACGACCCGCTGAAACGTTCGATCCACGTCATCGGCAAAATCGTCGACGTCCAGATGATATTTCTCCAGCACCTTCGCAACCTTCGACTCCATGAGCGTGACGCTTGCACGGGGGTAGATTAGCGGCATCGGCAGACTGGCCCATTCATACGCCGAACGGTACTGAGCGAAGTAGGAGATCTCGCCGGGACCCCCGACGTACATCGCGGTCGGCAAGAGCAGATCCTGCATCAATGGGCGCAGCACGACGTTCGGGCTGAACTGCGCCGGATCTCGTTCGAGCAGTTCCACTAGCTCGTCTTTCGAATAGGTGCGAGTGCCGTCCCGAAGCTGAAACTCTGAATCGACCGCGTCAATCGCATGACGTGCCGCGTCTTCGACCAAAAAAAGATTTGCGGAGCGCGCCTGCACCTGTTCGTGGTAGCTCTCTCGCAGCCGCTCGGATGTAAGACGGATGCCCTCCGAGAGCTGCTCCGGGTCCTCGATCTCTCGTCGGAACAGCGGAGCTGCGAGCTGTTTCAGCCGCGCATCGTCAGAGTCGATCAAAACGAGCCCCGCGCCCTCGAACAGCGATGACAGAAGAAGTGCAAAGGCTTCGGAGAACGTGCGGTCGCTGCGATAGGCATCGCGCACGAGCCGCATTACGTCTGGTTTGAAGTCGCTGGACGGCAGGATTTCATCCATGCGGCGCACAATCTCTTCGATTCGTTCGTCGAACCGCAGCCTTCCGACCGGTCCCACTGCAGGCGGCCGAGGATATTCGAGGGTCACCAGATTATTCTGATGGAGCAAATACGTACTCGCAATTTCCTCGAAATCATGATCCTCTCCTCCGAGCCAGAAGACCGGAACGACCATGCGGCCTGTCTCCTCCGACAGCTGCTCCGCCATCTGGATGGTCGTGATCGCCTTAAGAATTGTGTAGAGCGGCCCGGTAAAGAGTCCGACCTGCTGTCCCGTTACCACGACGACCGAATTTTCATCGCGCAATTTCTCAATGTTCGCACGCACCACGTCGTCGAGGCGCCATCGTGCATTTTGATCGAGCAGGACGTCGGCCAGCGTCTCGCGATCACGCTTCACGAGCACTGCACGTTCGGCCGCCTGCTTCCTCTCGTCGAGCTTTCGATAGTCTCCGGCAAAGAACGCCCCCAGTTCGTCGTACCGCTCACAATAGTCACGGAACAGGCGCGAGAACGCGTCAAAGTCGCCGAACGACTTACGTCGAACGGTGAGTTGAACTGGGGCATCTGGAGACATATCCATCAAGAGATTCCTAAAAACTCAGTCGGGTGCGCAGCTGCCGAACTGCTGCCGGCACGGCGACATGAGACCGAACCGAGAGATAGGCGGCGTCGAGGGGACTGCGGTGCACCTTGTCCGAAGAATGTACGGTACACATAGAAAAAGCGAAGACCCGTTTGCCGTTGCGGCATACACGGGCTTCGCTTTGTCGGATTTACTGCGCACGCCGTTACAGGCGTCGTGACTAATTCTTCTGCTGTTCACTCTGCAGACGCTGAATTTCGTCGCGCAGCTTCGCAGCCTTTTCGTAATCCTCCTGCTCGATGGCCACCTCGAGTTGCTGTTCCATCTTTTCGAGTTTTGACAACGGCATACTTTCCTCCTCCTCGGATTCCGCCGGGGTGAGCGCTGCCGCGCCCTCCTCTTCGGTCGGAATTCCAGCTTCTTCCATGACGGATGGCGAGACGTAGATGGGTGAGTCGACGCGGACTGCGAGCGCTACGGCGTCACTCGGGCGGGAATCGAGCTGGCCTTCATCACCATCGTGTATATAGCGTACTTTTGCGAAAAACGTGCCTTCCCGCAGCTCGTCGATCACGATATCGAGAACTTCCGCACCCACGGCTTCGAGTGTATCCCTGAGCAGGTCATGCGTCATGGGGCGAGGGGGTTGTATTTTCTCGAGTTCAAGCGCGATCGCCTGTGCTTCGAAAGCTCCAATGATGATCGGCAGGCGCCGGTTGCCTCCGACTTCCCCCAGCACGAGCGCGTAGGCGCCACCGCTCGAGGGGCTGGTCGAAAGTCCAATGATGTCTACCTGTATGTAATCCATTCGATGTGAGCGACCTGGAGTCAAATTCAGAGCGATTCCAAAGCTGCCGCGTCCTGCATCCTGGCGGCTCGACCTGCCTATGCTACTCGCGTTCAATCAGCGCACTTTGTAACGCGACCAGAAATGCGTTGTTCTCAGACTCAGTCCCGGCATTGACGCGGAGAAACCCTTTGAGTTCGGGATATCCGGCCATGTTCCGAACCAGAACGCCCGACTCTGCCAGACGGTTCATCAGCTTGCGGGGTTCCACCGGAGTACGAAACAAGACGAAGTTGGATTGGGACGGAACGACGCGGACGCCGTCGATCTGCTGAAGATGATTTGTAAGAAAAACGCATCCGGCTTTCAACTGACGGGCCCGATCGGCGAGCAGCTCGGGCCGCTGCAACAGGGCCAGCGCCGTTACCTGGGCGAGCGGGTCGACCATGAAGGGGAGGCGCGCCTTTAAGAGCTCTGCAATTACTTTGGGCCTTGCCAGGAGGAAACCGAGGCGCAGCCCCGCCAAACCCCAGGCCTTTGACAGCGTGCGAAGCACGATGACGTTCGGAAATTGCTTCAGCAATTCGAGCCCGCCCGGGTCTTCCGCAAACTCCACATACGCCTCGTCGACCACGACGAACCCAGATGACGCCCGTACGATCGACTCGACTTCCGCGAACGACATCGCGAGGCCGGTCGGATTGTTCGGCGTAGTCAGTACGGTGAGCGCGGGATCATGCTGCCGGACGGCGCGAAGAATGGCGTCTGCATCGAAACTTAGATCGGCCCGTGGTGGAATTTCGATAAGCCGGCCTTCGTGCAGGTGAACGACCGTCGTGTAGAGCGAAAACATAGGCCGCGGCAACACGACCGGGACGTCCTTGCCGATTATGGACAGTCCGAGCGTGAACGTGAGCTCATTCGAGCCATTGCCGACCAGCACGCCGTCGGATCTCCAGCCCGCGTATCTCGCAAAGCCGTGGGCAAGTTCGTCCGGCTGCTCCGTGGGATAGCGGTTGAAGGGAATGGCAAGATATTCTTCTATGATATCTCGCTTCAGATCCTCGGGAATGTCGAACGGACTTTCGTTCTGATTCAGCTTGACCGGCGGATTCTCGATGCCGCCCACATGGTATGGCTTCTGGCGCCGGACGGCGGGTCGGATGCGGTTGAGGACGGCCTCGATATCTTGCGTTTCGATCCTGCTCAAAATTCGGTATCGCTGTGTTTCAAGAGCTGAGGGCGTGCGAGGTGAGCGGGGCTGACGCCTGGTGCTCTCACGCAGGCTTAGCGCTTTAGACGTATTTCGATCGCGCGTGCATGCGCGTCAAACTGCTCTGCTCTTGCAAACGACATGATCCGTGGCCCTGTTCTCGCAAGCCTCTCGCGGGAATATGCGATCACGGATTGCTTCCGGACGAAATCGTCTACCCCCAGAGCGGATGCGAATCGCGCAGTACCGGCCGTCGGCAGTACATGGTTGGGACCGGCAAAGTAGTCACCGACGGGCTCAGGCGAATACGGCCCCAGGAAGATGGCTCCGGCATGACGAACGCCGTCCATGACACTCCACGGATCTTCGACGAGCAGTTCGAGGTGCTCGGGGGCAAGTTCGTTCACCGCCGTGATCGCTTCCTCCATCGACGCTGCGACCACACACGCGCCGTAGTCGCGCAGCGACGCCTCGATTATCTCGCGCCGAGCCATGAGGGGTAGCATCTGTGCGATCTGATCCTGCACCTGTCGTGCCAGCGACTCGCTCGTAGTCACGAGCACCGCCGAGGCGCGGCCGTCGTGCTCCGCCTGGGCCAGTAAATCGGCTGCGGCAAACTCCGGATCCGCGTCGCCATCCGCAAGGACGACTATTTCACTAGGGCCGGCGACCGAATCGATGTCCACCCGGCCGAAGACAAGTTTTTTCGCGGCGGCCACGTAGGCGTTTCCGGGACCCACGATCTTATCTACCTTCGGAACGGTATCCGTACCGTAGGCGAACGCACCGATCGCCTGCGCCCCACCGACGGCATAGACCGTTTCGATGTCCAGGAGACGCGCAACAGCCAGGACTAGGGGGCGCGGAAGTCCGTCCGGCCCCGGCGGCGATGCGAGATGAATCTCCTTGACGCCGGCCACCTGCGCGGGGATGACGTTCATCAAGACGGTGGACGGATAGATCGCGGTGCCTCCCGGTACATACAGGCCCGCCCGGTCTATCGGCACAATCCGGTGTCCCAGCGTCACGCCGTCGCCGTCGTCGACATACCAGGACTCCCGCTTCTGATGCTCGTGAAAACGCCGGATATTATCAGACGCTTCCTCGAGCACTGATCGGAGATCGGCGGTCAGATTACTAAACGCTTCATCGATCGCGGTCGCGTCGACTCGCAGCGTCGATGGTCGTACGCCGTCGTACCGTTCCGTCAGCTCTGCGACGGCCTCATCGCCTCGGTCACGTACATCTTCTAGAATCCGCCGCGCAGCATCTTCAATCTCACTGCTGATGACGGAGCTTCTGCGGAAGATATCCCTCAGCCGCACGTGTCGATCGTTAAAGTCTACTATTGAAATCATGATGATCACATCTACAAAAAAACCCCGCCGCGGCAATGCGACAGGGCCTTCTATACCGAGGATGCCGATTACGTATCAGAAGCCTTCGTGGCCTTTCGAAGAATTGGACGCAAACTCATCAGAGCCGGTCAGCTCCGGAAGATTGCGAAATTCGTACTCCGGCAACCGTTCGTCCGCGATGTGCTGAACAACCTCATGAAGTGCGGTGACAAACTTTCCAAAATCTTCTTTATAGAGAAATATCTTGTGTTTTTCGTATCGATCTTCGTCGACTCGCTTGCTCTCGGTGATAGTTATAAAAAAGTCCTCACCCGAGCGCGTCGTCTTTACATCGAAGAAATACGTCCGCTTACCTGCGGGGACGCGGCGAGAATAGACCTCATCGCGGTATCGATTCGTATTGGATTTGTAGCTGTTGTCCGTTGTGTGACTTTCCGACCCATCGAAATCTTGCACGTCTCCCTCGTTGTTCGTCTGCTCAAATTCCATCTATTATTTCTCCACGAATGTCTATCGGCAGGGATGGCTAAATCTATGTCCTAACTTCCTCAAGAGGATGGTTGTCAAGAGCGCCGCGCGCGAGGATATTACTATATCGTAACGTCTGAACCAATATCAGAATACGGCAACGAAATATCAACGACGCGGAGAGCACCCTTTCCTGCACTTCAGGAAAGTTCTGCGAGAATTCCTCGGACGACCGTCTCAAGCTCGCGTCGTACACTGTTTCCAACACGGAGGACCTCTTTGTGCGAGAGCGGCTCGGCCGAGAGCCCCGCGGCCGGGTTCGTGATGCTCGAGATTCCGAGAACCTTCATTCCGAGGGCTGCGGCCTGCAATACCTCGGGCACGGTGCTCATGCCCACGGCGTCCGCGCCCAAACGTCGAAAGGCATGAATCTCGGCTTTCGTCTCGTAGCTCGGGCCGAGTGACCACAGGTAGACGCCCCTCCGAGTGCGAATTCCTCTCCGCAGTGCCACTTCCTCGGCCGCGTCGAGCCACGCGGGATCATACGGATGAGCATGTCGGAGGGGGTAAGGCCCCCCGCCCTCCTGGAAGTCCAGATGTCCCATCGCCATATTGATGTGATCTGAGATCAGCATCAGGGTGCCGGGACGCAGACAGGAATGAATACCACCGGCGGCGTTCGTAACAAGCAAGTGTCCGGCGCCGAGTGCGCGGCCAAGACGGACGGGAAACGTGACTGACCGTGGCGTATGTCCTTCATACAGATGGGCACGGCCCTGCACGCACATGACGCGGCGTCCTTCGAGCGTACCAAAGACGAGGCGCCCCCTGTGACCGGCGACTGTCGAGCGCGGATACCGCGGAATGTCGGACGTATCGATCGCCGTGCTGTTCTCGACAGATTCCGCCAAATCTCCCAGTCCCGAACCCAGGATGAGCGCGACCTCGGGCTCGAAGCTTACGCGCTCGCGGATCATGCCCAGCGCCGCCTCCAGCTCGGCGCCGCCCGCTTCCGTATTCGACATCCCCTTCATATTCGGCATAACACGACTGGAATTTTCGTCTCTTCTCGTCCTTCATCTACGCCGCGACCTCGCGCTCCTGCGGTCGCGGTTTAGCAAGAACTCGGATGGCTACCATGGTTACGTCGTCGTGACGAGGTGCATTGCCGCAGAATGCATCAACATCCGCAATAATCGACGTAATTACTTCGGCTGCAGGCCGGCCATTCGCCTTTGCGACGGATTCGTCGAGACGGACGTCGTCGAATTGCATTCGCTCCGGCAAAAACGAAGAGGAGAAGGCCGGCGAATCCAGCAGCGCCGAGTACGACGTCCTGCCATCCGAGTACGCGGTTCGGACGTAATTCGATCGACATCTACGTTGCCTTCAGAATTCGGTAGTTTCGCAGACTCCATAGCAATTGCTCCAGCGAGACCCGAAGTATCGTCAAGACGGGGATAGCAACGAGCATTCCGACGATGCCCGCAAGCTGCGCTCCTATCAGAACGGCGATGAGAATGAGAAGCGGATGGGTCTGCGCGGCCCGAGAAAAGATATACGGCTGAAAGACAACATTGTCGGCGAACTGCGTGATCAACATGGCGACGATCACGCCCGGGACCATCGAAAAATCACCCGTCTGAACGATGCCCACCAGTGTCCCGGCCAGGAATCCCATAAACGGACCGAAGTACGGGATTGTATTGGCCAGGCCGGTAAATAGGCCGACAGCGAAGGCGTATTCCAGCCCGACAAAGTAGAGCGTCACGCTCGCGATAAGCGCGACAGCCATTACCTGCACGAGCAGCGCTCGAAAATACTTCCCTATGATCGTCTCGATCTTCTCGACGAGCATCAGGCTCGGCTCGAAATACCGATTTGGCACGAGGCGCAGCAGGCTCAGCCGGATCTGCGTGCCGTCCTTCAGAAAAAAGAACGCGACGAATGGAACGACGACGACGGCATAGAAGAGATTGGTAAATACGCCGACAATCGAGCCTGCTACTGACGTGATCTGCTCCTCACCAAACAGGTTGTTCAGCCCGACGGCGATTCCGTTGACGATCGCTCCGCGCTCGACGGGAATGATCGTTCGTACACGGCGTTCGATCGCTGCGGCGACATTTGATAGCGTGACCTCCTGAGCCGTGAAGCCGAGAGGTCCGATGTAACGCTCATCGTCGCCATCCGTGATTATCGGGGCACTTTCGAGCTCGCGGCGCGAGAGCCGAATTGGAATCATGCGATCTTCCGTGGCACCGGATTCCGTCTCGACCCTCACGCGCAACGAGTCGCCTTCCGCTTTTCCATGTAGTATCGATTGAAGCCGGCTGAACCCGTCCCAGCGCTCGCCCTCGACGGCAAGGATGGCATCTGTCGGGCGGATGCCGGCAGCTTCGGCCGGGCCGTCCGGATCAACGGCGGTCACCTGCGCCGCTTCCTGGAAGCTGACCTGGTTGGAAATATCGCTGATCTGCCTGGATGCAAACGGCGCCAGCTGGGTTATCAGCAGGACGAGGGCGCCGAACACCAGTACGAAGGTAACGAGAATAGCCGGAATTCTACCGATGCCCAGACCCTGAAATCGGTCTACGATCGGTCTCATGAAGTACGCGACCAGTATACCGATGATGAGATAGACGATAAGAGCCGAGAAGTACCAGATGAGCCACACGGTCGCCGCAACCACCCCAGCCCCGAGGAAAAATCGGATGACGCGGTCGAGCGTCAGGCGCGATCGCGTGGTCGGCTGCGTATACCGTTGTCCCAGTCCATCTTCGTCCGTCGGGCGAACTCCCTGTTCGCCCCCGTTAGATCTGTCCCTCTCAGTCATAAACGTTCAATCGAGATCCTATCTGGCAGGGCTGCCGAAATACGCCATCAAGTACACGGCGCCGGCCGTGCCGTCCATCGTGGGCTCATTCGTAGAATAGTCTCCAATGTCGTCATGATAGACGACGAATGGATTCTGCAGATGAGCGAACTCATCCGGCTCCGACAACTCCAGCCCCTGAAGCTGCCTGTAGATCGTACCGTATACCGGACCGTCGACCAGCCCTCCGGGCACCTCTTCGCCGGTCAGAGCCCAGACGCTGGTGTGCACGTCATCCGGATGCTCAGCGTCTTCGGGAAGGCCGGTAAACATGCTCGTGCCCCAGGGATTGCGGCCGAGAAGCCAGTCGCGATGCACCGTCATGAGCTCACGGTAGGACGTGTCGCCTGTCATTTGCTCGTAGAGCATGATCTGCGTGATCAAGCCCGTCATCAGGTTATTTGAGCACCAGATAAACGGCACGCCTGTGGAGAAAGGACTCGTATTCGAAGCTTCCAGCACCTTCTCGATACCATCGCGATAGTACCCTGCGAGCGTATCCTGGAAGGCCTCATCAACGTGAGGATAGAGTGCGAAGTGGCCGACATTGACGTATGGATAAAATTGATAATGATCCGTCGTGTCGCGCCCCATCCAGGATGTCGCGCCGATCATGCGTGCATACCGCTTCGCGTCTTCGATATACCGCTCATCGCCCGTTGCTTCAAACAGCGCTGCGGCTCCCCATTCCATATCATCCGCCCATGTATCTTCGGTGTACCGATACGGCGCTCCATAGGAATTACCCTGCTGGAATCCTTCGTTTTCGGTTCCCAGCCGGTAGACCTCCTCGGCGGCTCGGAGACTTTTCTCGGCAAAGGCCGAGTCATCACGGTTGTTGTATATGGTATACGCCATGGCCATTGCCGCAGCGTATCGGCCGGCTAGATTGCCCACCCCCGTCGCCTGGCTCTCGTATTGAGCTAAACCCTGAGGCTCTCCGTCAGCAAAGTAAACGACCCGGTAGCTGTTCGGGCCCCATCCGTAGTCGGAACTGTCGCGATTCGGCCACTTCCAGCCGATGTGATCACGGTCGTCTGCGATCTGATGATAGAGATGATCGGGCTCCGGATGCATCCGATGCATCCAGTCTAGGCCCCACCGAGCCTCATCGAGAACGTCGGGCACACCGTTCGGATGTTCGCGACCCAGATCGTCTGTTCGATCATGGAATTTGTCGCCTTCGAGTGCGTACGCCAGCAGGAGCTGCGCGGTCGCGTTGCTCGAGGTGATCATGTATTTGAGCTGGTCACCGGCATCATGCCAGCCGCCATGCACGTCAATAAATGTCCCGGCCTCGTGGGGACCATACGCCGTGCGTCCGTCCTTCCGGTGACACGCCATATCGAGAAACGGATTGTATCCGCAGCGCTGCTGGCGCATAAATTCGAGCAGCATCTCGTGCGAATCGCCGTATACGTCCGGGGCGATCTCGAAGGAGGCCGATCGAACGTCATCCTCACCGACTTCCAGATAATAGGAGCCGGGCTCATCGTGACTAGAGAAGTCCACCTCGTAATAGTTGTCGAATCGACCCCAACCCGAAGACGAGGACGGCACGAGAGGCAGCTCGGCGATCACTGATTGATTGCGGGCGTCGACGAGGCGAGCATCGCCGGAAACTGGCTCGTCGGAGAAGACGACAGCCGACTTGTAATCCTCCGGCAGATACCCCACCAGGTTGACCCTCACGTACGTGCCCGGCTGCTCGGCGCGGACGTCGTGCTCTACATCGGCGAATTCTCCAACGGCAGCCTCTATGTCGGACGCTGCGGACGTTGAAGCAGGTTCGTTCGATGCGTTCGGCGATACCGACGAGCATCCTGCCACTAAAATGAGGAGTACCAGATACGTAAATTTTGTCATTGCTTCAGTTCATCAAGAATGCTGAGGACCACTCCATACGGGAATCCGCGCCGAACCAGATAGTCGTAGACCTTCTTTCGTCGCTTTCGATAATCCTCTTCGCGTGAGAGCCTGTCCCAGCGCCGGCGACCGAGGTCGCGAGCGGTTGCAAAGAGTTCGTCTTCGTCACTGAATACTTCGTCTACCACCCGCCCGGCTGTGGTCCTGTCGACCCCTTTTCTTCTGAGGTCGTGGAGAACACGCACAGGTCCATAGCCTCCCGATCGAAAGCGCCCCTCTGCATAGGACGTAGCGAAGTTCTCGTCGTCCAATAAGCCGGCTTTTCTCAAGTATTCGATGGTGCCGTCGATGGCGTCCTCTGAATACTCCGACCGCTGCAGACGACGGCGTATTTCTTGTTCGGATCGATCGCGATATGAGAGAAAATTGAGAGCGGTCGAGCGCGCCCGGAAGTGGCCTTCACGCTCGAGGATTTCGCGCTGTGCCTCGGTGGTCAGATCGAGCCCTTTCGACAGCCCAAACTCGAGGACGACGTCTTGATTCACGCCGAAGGCAAATTTGCCATCGATAAAAATCGACACGCGTCCCGGCGTCTTCACTTGCGCCTTCAATGAAGTAATTCGGCCGGCGTAGAGTTCCTGAACATCTGACATGATACGATAGAAGTGCTGAAGTAGACCGCATACAAGACCCAGGGCATACCGGAATCATAACCTCAATCGCAGCACCGCGTCGAGCAGGGTTGTAATCGCCGCTTACGGTGAACCACCAATGTAGACACGGGTCGAGTCTACGGATATAGCCGTAAATATCCCAATAGCACCATCGAGATTCGAATCCGGTTCGCGGCGCTCGGGAGCATTCCGGGTGGCGGCGAAGCGCGCGTACGCCCTCCCGCTTCGAATGAGTGAGATACGCAGTGCATGCTCCGGCACAGGATCATCCCGGCCATCCACACCCACGGCATAAACACCCGTCCACGATCGTATCCCCGATCCGTCGAACGGTGCCTCTTCCTCATGAAAGACGGCCTCAGAACGAAGAAAGAGATCCACCACCGTCGACGAGAACGACTCGTACGGCTGAAGCTGCGCGCGTAACCAGTAATCCCGCGTTCCCCCGCCCGGGCCGCGCCATCTGATCGAGACCTCGATAGGATAGATGTAGCCTTCGTAGGCGCCCACTGAAAGTGAGTCGGATAGAGAAAGAGAGTCAAGCACCACGGCTGATACCGGTTCCTCCGGTACGCGAACATCTGCCGTCATGATTTCAATTGCCGGCGGCACACGGCCCCCGGCTGCAGCGCGGTGACCCTGCCAAACTACGTCCAAAGCGAAGGAATCATTGGGCGCAGCCCTGACGTGCTCTGCACCTACCGGAAGGTAAACCCCGGAGCGTGCACCGTCTGGAGCATAGTCGACCGACCTGGTCCCGAGCAGCACGGTAATGTCCGCATTCTCGACCGCGGCGGCGGCCGAATCGTAAGCGCCGACCACGGGAAGCGTCCGCGCCAAACGGATGGCCGGCAGCGGCCTGCCGGTATCGATAAATCCCTCGATGATGAGGCGAGGCTCCGCATCCGAAGGCAGGGCACTGTCGCACCCTGCCATCATCGCGGCGAAAAGAGCACCGACACCGATGATGCTGCTCAGTAAAAGCCGGTGGGTCATTTTACAACTCCATCTGCAGCTCGAAAAGTGGTAAAATCGGTATGCCCCGCCGTTCCTGGACATCAATGTCGTTCTCGTCGCCGGGAACGTGCTGCCGAGCGATTACGTTGCGGCGATTTATGGCATTATAGAGGTGAAGCTCGGCACTGCAGCGGGCTCCGAGCAGTTGGAACCGCCGTTTAGCGGACAAATCCGCACGAATGTAGGCCGGCAGTCGTCCGTTGTTCTCGGACGGCCGGTGAAGATAGCGATCGGAATCCCCCAGTGGATCGCCGATGACGTACTGTGCGACCGGCACGGTTAGAGGATAACCGCTGCGCATGTCGGCGGAGGCCGTAAAGTCCCACTTGCCTGCTGCGCGGGCGACAACCGCGCGTGCGGAATACGGTACGTCGAAGCGACTGGGCCGCAGCATTCCTCCATCGAGCGTCGGGATGCGCGTAAACGACTTTCCGCCGGCGTAGCTAATCTGAACATACCATGGCTCGAAGTCGACCGTAGCTCCAAGCTCGATGCCGTATGCCCGCGCCTTCGCAGGTACGTACTGCCCGAGAAGGGCCGCTACGTCGATACCGGGCCCCACGAGGCCGTCCTTAGATTGTGACCGATCTTCCGGCAACAGAATGTCGTCGACTTCCCGGAAATAGGCGTCACCCGTCAATGAAAGCCCTGGAAGCAGCCGGCTCTCGAATCCTCCGGATATGTTGAGGGCGGAGGAAGGACGTACGTCATCGCCAGCCGGAATCCATCTGCTCGACACGAGATCGTACGTGTAGGCGTGGCGATCACGAAGTCGATGTACATATTGCACATTTCGGCCGACGCCGGCTCGAAGGGCGAGATATTTCGGATCGACGACATACTGTGCGCTCAGGCTCGGACTCACGTCTGCATACGGTCCGCCTCCGAAGAAGCTGAGCCTCATGCCTGAAGTCAATGTCAATCGACGGCTGACCTTCCAGACGTCCTGGGCGTGCAGCGCGAGCTCCGGCTCGGTCGAGATGTTTTCCTCATCCATCTCGTCAACCGAACCGGGAGAGCGACGTACGACGGCCTCGAGCGAGCTGTCAAACCCTCGAAATGCGGCTTCGAATCCGAACTGTATCTGGTGCGAGAGGGACCGAAAATAGTCGACGTCCACCTTCAGCCCGAGATCTCTCAGATCGACACGGTAGTCAGACGAAAGCGCCGCGGTACCGGTAGGCCGAAGAAATGCGGATTCACGCGCGTCATACATAGAAATGTAGGACGTTGTGGTCAGGAACACCCGATTCGAATGCACGCGCTGGTATCGAGCGCTGAGAAGACGGTTTTGCCACTGATGGACCACCTCGAAGAACAATTCGGCCGGTCGAAGCCACGATGAAAAGTCCAGAGACAGCTCGAACGGCAGGCGCAAATCGAGATCATCGCCGCCGTGATAGTAACTGACGGACAGGCGATCTCTCTCACTCATCCTCCAGGTGTACTTCGCGCTCGCGTCGTAGAAGTAGTAGCCCGTGCGCAGCGTATCGCGCTTCCCGTCGGCCCCTTCCACAGGATGTTCGGTGCCGATGAGCTTGTCGAGGTACGACCGCCTGCCTGCAAGCATAAACGAGCTGTTGCGAGTGGCCGGCGTTTCTATCACGAATCGTCCGCTCAGTGGACTTAATGCGAAAAGTACGCCTGGGTCCTCACGTGTCCCATCCTTCATCTGCGCATCGAGAACGGCTGCCAGCCGGCCTCCGTAACGCGACGGAAGCGCGTCGCGGTACAGCTTTATGTCCTTGAACGTCTCCGTTTGAAACGTCGAAATCAGGCTGAAGGCATGCCAGGGGTGATACACCGGCGCACCATCCAGCAGGTAGAGGTTTTGGTCGGGTGCGGCTCCGCGAATGATGAGCCCACCGTTCACCTCGCCGGACTTCCGGATGCCGGGAAACCACTCGAGCGCCTGGAATAAATCGGCTTCTCCAGGGAATGAAGGCAGCGTCTCGAGACGGCCGACGGACTCATCCAGCAGCCCAGGCATGCTCTGCAGGTCCGCGCGACTCGAGTATTCGTCCTCGACGATGATGGATCCGCCCTCGATTGTAGTAGGATGTAATGAGATCTCCTGCTGCACCCCGCCTGGGACGAGCTGAAGATGGTTCGACCGGTATCCCAGATAGGATATTCGGATGTCGTACTCACGGACGGGAAGTGCCGGCAAAGCAAAATAGCCGGACGGATTCGTGACCGTTCCGATCTCAAGATCCGGCAGATAGACGTGCGCTCCAGGAAGAACCTCGCCTGAACCGGCATCTTTGATGAATCCCGAGAGTGTGGCTCTTTGCCGTTCGGCACCGGTTGCAAGGGCTGCATCGGCGACGACGACGTACTGTTTGCGCCGGACGCGCTCGGCCTTGAGTCCGGTCGCTTCGAGCACGCAGCCGAGCGCTTCGATCACATCTCTCCCCCGGTATCGACAGGTCGCGACGCGGCTCTCGACCAGGCCTTCAGCGAACACGATGTCGATCCCGGCCTGCTCACGAACGGTTATGAGTGCATCCCGCAGCGGCGCGTCGTGGATATCCACACGAATTTCCTGAGCGTGGAGGCTGCCGACCGCCAGCGATCCGAAAACGAGGAATAGAAGTGCAAGGAGCCCGTACCGCACGTCGCCGATAATCTAGTTTCTCCACCGGACAGGCAGAAGCGGAAGATAACCGGGGTGTGCTCGGCGTTCAATGAATCATGGATGTGTTATGATGTACCCGTCCGTAGGAGCTGCCCGCACGGTGGCCCCTACGGCGCTTCCGATGACGTCCAGAATGTCTCCCAGCGCCTGATTCTGCTCAAAAGTGCCGGTGACTTGTTCGCCGGCAAGCGAATCGTCCACTGTAATGGGGACGTCGAAATGCCCGCTCAGTCGTTCGGTGATCTCGCCCAAAGGAGTTGAATGAAAGACGAAGAGACCGGTCCACGCGAGTCGTTCAGACACATTTACTTCGATTGGCTGGATGGGCGACCCGTCCGCAGCAACGCGGCTCATCTGACCGGGCTCAAGCAGCACGAAAGCAGTGAGGTTGTCCGCCGACGAGAGGGTCAGACGTCCGTCCGTGAGAACGACCTCCGTGACGTGCCCGTTGGCATCGACACCGAACGTCGTGCCGAGAACGGTCACACGGGCGTTGGGCGTTTTTACAATGAAGCCGCGTTCTTCACGGGCGATCTCAAAGTATCCTTTCCCTTCCAGGCTGGCCTGCCGGATGAACAGGGAAGCTGATTTCGGATCGACGTAGGACAGTCTTGACGATCCGAGCAGGCGGACCTGAGAACCCGGGGTGAGTTCGACGACACGCGTCTCCCCTTCCGCCGTTGCGACGGTAATCATTCCGCTGTCGCGCTGGACGAGCTGGACGAGCACGAACACAAATGCGGCAAGCGACAGGGCAAGGGCCGCTCGAACTCCCCAACGAGCGGCGGAGCTAGGAGTACGGCGTCTTGGCGCTCGTGCAATTCGGCGTTCAGGTGAGAGATCGTCGGCGGCTCCTGCGCCAACCTTAGCGTCCCACATCTCCGAAAACACGTCCGCCGAGTCGGCAATATCTTCTGCCACCAACTTGAGCGAGCGAGCAGCGTTCACGGCACTCTCGAACTGATCGGCAGCGTCTTCGGCACGCGCACGTTCAGCGGAGGTCAAGTGATCAGTATGGCCCCCGTTGTGGAGAGCAGACAAGATGAAGACGTGCGGATCACCGATTCGATCGTCCAGGTTCTGCCGAGCCGTCTTCTGCAGGCGCAGCCAATGACGATACGCTGCATGGAGCTCCGGGTCAGAAGCCAGCAACGTTCGCATCTGGTCCACCTGATCCGTCGAGAGCTCCTCCTCGCGGTCCGACAGAGAGATGATGTGATCGATCAGTTTATCCATTGTATCCGCCGGCATGGGCCCGCGGTATTTTTTCAGATTCGATTGGTAAAGCCGCAACACTCGACGCCAAGGTAACGGCTCGAGCCGTGTTTGCCGGAGAATTCATACGGCCGTAGCCTACGCATCCGGTGCCCGCAGAACGGCGCGCATCTTTTCAAAAGCCCGCTTTACCTGCATTTTGACGGCGGCCTCGGTGGTATCGAGTTTCTGGGCAATTTCCCCATAGCGGTACCCGAACTGACGCAATTCCATGATTGTTCGAGCCTTTTCCGAGAGCGCCTCCAGCGCACGCTCGGCATCGATTCCTGCGCCCTCGTCGCTGTGGTCGTTTGCTCGATCCGCACGATAGTCGGAATCGAAGAGATACTCCTTCGCGCTGTACCGGCCGCGATAGTAGTCCTGAAGCTCATAGATCGCCGCCTTCATGGTAAACGACTTCAGGCGACCCGAGTCGTTAAGATCCGGCAATCCGCGGTGGAGGCGGACCAACGTATTCTGGATCAGATCATCGACATCGACCCGCGGCCCTATTCGCGCGATGAAGAACGACCGGAGCATCGGTTCGATGCGAGAGAGAAGGGTCGTGAACGCATCTTCGTCGCCCGACCGGGCTTTTTCGACCAGCTCTTTATCGAGGCGTCGCTGCGCAGTCATGAAGGATGGTGAGGTTCGCGTTCAGCGGACCGGCGTCTTGCTAAAGAGCCGCAGTGCAACCCTTACGCCACCTTCACCTGTCGGTTCGCTACAGTCTCCGAGGGCAAAATGATCGAAAACGTAGAGCCGTCGCCGCGGCGGCTCTCGACGGATATGCGGCAACCCATCAGATCGACGAGTCGCTTGACGATGGCGAGTCCGAGCCCGCTGCCCTCATGATCACGGTCGAGTCCGTGAGATTCCTGTTTGAACTCTTCGAAAATCGACGGCATGAAGTCGTCGCTGACGCCTACGCCGGTGTCGCGGATTTCAATCCGAATGTCGGATGCGTGCCGATCAACGACGACGCTGATCTCGCCTGCATCCGTGAACTTTATGGCATTGTCGAGGAGATGACGAAGGACGCGGCGCAGACAGGAGGCATCGAGGCGCGAAAGCGCATCGGGACAGCGATCATCCACAATCACGTTGAGACCCTTCTTCTCAGCCTGCATCTGCATCGATGACACGACGGCGTGCAGCTCCTCCTTTACGTCGATGAGATGGGACTGAACGCTGCGCGTATTCGCCTCCAGGAGGGCCAACTCCAGCACGGAATCGAGCGTCCTGTGCAGGCGCCGTCCGCTCACCTCGATCAACTTCACCACCTCGCGCTGGTCTTCCGGAACTTCATCATTGAGAACGCTCGTCCATCCGAGAATGCTGCTGAGCGGCGTTCGAATCTCGTGGCTCATATTCGCCAGGAGCGTCGACTTGAACCGGGCGATCTCTTCCGCATTCTCTTTCGCGGCAACGAGCCGCTTCTCGTACTCTTTTCGGGAGCTGATGTCGTGGACCACCACGCTTAGAACGTCGCGATCGGTATACCGAATCCGGTTCATACGCAGTTCGGCAAAGAAGACGGTTCCGTCTGCGCGACGCAGCATTCGTTCGTCAACCTGCGCGTGACCGGCTCGAAACGGTTGGCCGGGAGACTCTGCCGCAAAATGGGGATGGGAGACGAGCAAGTTTGCCATCGTCTTGCCCTTGAGCTCGGAAAGCGTTCTTCCGATCATCCTGCAGAAAGCGGGATTCGCGTAGAGAAACGTCAGCGTCTCTGCATCCAAAAGATAGATCCCGTCGGAAGCCTGCTGAACCACCGCGTGATATCGCTCTTCACTTGCGTGATACTGCTTTTCCGCGTCGAGACGGGCAGCGGCCACGAACAGCGTTACGAGAGAGATGCAGATGAGAGACGAAACGAAGAAGGCAGGCGCTATACCCGGTCCGGCGTACAATACGCAGGCGATCGACGCCCACGAGACGGTTACTCCAAAAAACTTCACGAGCGGTCCAATCGTGCGAAGCGTAACACTGTATCCGACTCCGAGTCCCGGAAGGATGAAGAGCAGACCCACAGCATAGTTCGGAAGGAATTCGTTCAGCACGGAGAGCGTGATGAACCAGATCGCCGTCAAGTAGCAGAGTACCCGGAGTGCGACGTTGAAATGACGTCGGATTCGTTCACTGCGATAGGAAGCTGCGATTCCGCAGAGTGCGGTAACGGCGAGCAGCAGCTGAAGCCAGAAAGCCAAGCTTTCGCTGCTCTCCATGATCTTGTAGACGGCGCTGAACGTCAGCAGCAGGACCACCATCAACAGCGAAA
Source organism: uncultured Rhodothermales bacterium (assembly GCA_964554105.1). Lineage (GTDB taxonomy): Bacteria > Bacteroidota > Rhodothermia > Rhodothermales > VXPQ01 > CAZKNF01. Next base: position 30,003 of record CAZKNF010000015.1, read on the forward strand.
CGAGCCGCGTCAGCTGGATGTCTTCGCCCGGTTCTTCGTGCGTCCGATCTCGCCGCCGTATCGGAGAATGCCGCCTGGAAAGGGTTCGACCGTGAAGTGCGTATCTGCCTGCGTGACTGACAGTCGACGAGCTGTAGCTGTCGGGCATGGTGGATCAGGTGATTTTCAATGCCAAGTGTGGGCCGCTGTTTATGCGGACGGTGAACTCACGCAGCATCCGTACGAACGCAACAAGCTTCGTACCAGCCTACTCCCCTCCCGACCGACCCATGCCGATCCACATATACTCTGAGACAATGTATCTTCCCAACTTGATTAAGGCAAGCCTTTGCTAAGTAGGTACTTGCTCCTGATGTACGCAGGGCCGATTGCTCAACCCGAAAAAATTTATCCACACTGCTGCGGTATACGTGGATAACTCGGGAGGTTCGCAGACCGTTCTAGAAGGAGGAAAGTCTTTCAACGTGTACGCCAAGTGCGCCCGTTACATGAGCGGATCGGCTCGCCCGTATTAGAGCATGCCTCCCGAGGCATTTGAAGGCCGAGCTGCTAGTGCCGGACCAATCGACCCGCAAGCCCATATAATAGAGTAGGGAAACCGGTCGAGAGCGGCCGAAATTCCGACCCACCGCCACGTTGCACAGCCCACCAGTTTCACGAGCCACCACGATAGGATGAGTCTCTACGATCTCCGGAACGCGACACTTGAAGACGTCGAAGGAGAAGGCTTTTGCTTCTCAAAAAAGACGGTCTTCGGAAAACAGTATTACGGTGTATTCTTTGGCGAGGATATTGCCGATCTCGAAGAAGAAGACGACCTGACGTTCAGCGGAATCTTATACGACCGCAGTCGCGAGAAGAAAAAAACGTTTTCTGTCGAGGTCACCAGCGTCACGCCGACGCCGGCCGGCGACCGTGCTGATTTCGTCGCGACGGAGAAGCCGTAGGCTTTAATCCACGGCTTCGAACTGATTCCGGACGCGGTTTTTCCGCACGTGTCCAGCGGCAAAAATCTGGCCATTCATCGTGATGTAGGCACCCGGCTCAAGCGTCTGGACTGCTGCCATCGCGAACCCGATATTGAATTCGGCGTCGCTGTTTTTGAATCGAGCGGGGCTTAGCGAGCCCACCAGCACGATGGTCTTCTGTGAGACCGTCTCTAAAGCGCGCGCCGTATCCACCATTGTGTCGGTGCCGTGCGTGAGCAGAATCCTATCGCTCGGCTCCTCCACGACGCGTTCGACGATGAAGGCGCGGTCGTTGTCGGTAAAGTCGAGGCTGTCCTTTCGCAGCAGCGTTTCGACGGAGTAGTGTACGTTCACGTTAGCGAAGCGAAGAATATCGATGATCTGAGGATCCCCTACCTCGTACTCGCTGTTGGCGTCGAAATACGTTTTGTCGATCGTTCCACCCGTCGTGAATATTTTGACTTGCATGGAGTCGTGGCAGCGTTAATCGAGTGCTCGCTCATACCGGCGCGTTGCGCGGAATCTAACAGGATTAACGATCCCGGCGCACCTCGCGTTCACTGAGGCCGCGAAGGAACGTCCATACGGTAAGCGCCGCAAGCCGCGCGGTGCGGCCATCCACATCAAATCGGGGATTCAGCTCCACGATGTCCATCGAGGCGACCGCAGGATGGCGGCCCGCCTCGAAGGCGGCGTGCAGCCAGGTGGTCACATCCATACCACCGGTCGCCGGCGCGCTCACACCCGGGGCATGAGCCTGATCCACAGCGTCGAGATCGAACGACACCATCGCAGGACCCTCGAGATCCCTGTATAGCTCACTCACGACCGACCCGGATAGATCCGATCGCCAGTGCACAGTGCCGTCTCGCTCCAGGATCCAATCGACGTGCGCCCGGCTGACCTGATGCGGCAGAAGCCCGGCTACTGTGTATCGGATGCAGCTCCCGGACAGGTGCAGAATCATCTGTCGAAACGGCGACCCGGAATGCGGATGTCCTTCGCTCCATGGCCGCACGTCCGGGTGTGCATCCCAATTCAGCACGGATACGGACCTGCCGGCATAGACATGGCCCAGGAAGTGCCCGAAAGCGGTCTCGTGGCCACCACCGAGAATGATCGGGACGGCGCCATTTTTCAGCATCGGCGCCACAACCTGTCCGAGCGCTTCCTGGTTGGATTCGAGTCCCTCTTCAAGCACGACGTCACCGATGTCATTGATGCGTTCAAGGAGCGAGGTGAACCGTCGTGCGGCGGCGGCATCCGGCGTGAACCTGTAGAACTGTTCTCGAATAGCCTGTGGTGCGGCAGCGGCACCCTCGCGCCCACCGTTAAGCGTTACCCCTGCATCCGATGGAAATCCGACGAGTACGCATGAAGCGTCGCCGGAGACGATGTCTTTGGTGAGAAGATGACCGACGCGCAAATCGTCGCCGTTGCGGTCAGGCAAATCGATTTGAGGCGGCGATAGCCGGGGAAGTCGTTGGGGCATATACTTTCCGGTTCGAGGATGGTCTAAAGGGCCGTTGATAAATTCCGGCACAGACTCGACATTCTTCAACAGACTCCTAATGGTCCACGACACGGAAAACGCTCCGTGCCGTCTCGGCACAATCACAGGGCGGCGCCGGCGACATAAACAGCCCGCACGGCGTTCGATCGAAAGTGATAGAGCCAGTGGTTCACCGAGGGCGCATCGACAAGTACGAAGTCCGCGCGCTTGCCGGGTTCGATGGACCCGATTTCGTCGGCGCGATTCAGTGCTCGAGCAGCATAAATCGTCGTGCCCTTTAGCGCTTCGCTCGGCGTCATCCCGCTCATGGTGCACGCAAGGGTCATGGCCAGCGGCAAGTGATAACTCGGTGCACTCCCGGGATTGAAATCCGTGGCCACGGCGACCGGCACACCCGCTTCGATGAAGGATCGTGCATCGAATGATCCATGGCGAAGATACAACGTCGCAATCGGAAGATGGACGGCGACGACATTTGCCGCGGCCATGGCAGCGATGCCTTGTTCTGACGCGAACTCGAGGTGATCGGCCGAAGCGGCCCCTACATCGGCAGCGAGTGACGCGCCGCCGCCATCGGTGAGCTGATCGGCGTGCAGCTTGGCCTCAAGGCCATGTGTGAGGCCGGACTCGAGCACCGTCCTCGCCTCGTCTCTCGTGAACGCCCCTGACTCAAGGAATACGTCACAAAAATCGGCGAGATTTTCGGAGGCTACCGCCGGAATCATCTCACGGCATACAAGCTCCACGTAGTCCGCGCGTCGATCGCGATACTCCGGCGGCAGGGCGTGAGCGCCGAGCAGCGTCGGCACGATTTCCACCGGCAATTCCTGGGCGAGCCTGCGATAACCGCGAAGCAACTTCAATTCCTCCTCGGTCGACAGGCCGTACCCGCTCTTACACTCGATCGTCGTCACGCCAAGCTCCATCATCTCCCGCGCGAAGGCCGTCATCCGCTCGATGAGAGCCTCTTCAGATACCGTTCGCGTCGCTTTGACCGTGCTCAGAATGCCGCCCCCCTCCGCCGCTATCTCCTGGTAGGTCGCACCTCGGGAACGACGCTCGAACTCATCCGCCCGCCATCCACCGAACGCCAGATGGGTGTGACAGTCGATGAGGCCGGGCACGACGAGTGCGCCGCCGGCATCTATCGTTTCGCCTGCATCGTGGTCCGCCGAAAGATCCCGCTTCGGTCCGACCCACGTTATCCGGTCGGCTTCCCAGACGAGAGCCGCATTCGCAACTGCGTGGACGTCCCCCTGTCCGCCGCCGTCGCGGCAGGTCAACAGTTCCCTGATATTGGTCAGAACCGGCACGTTTAGCGGCGCCTCGTCGCCGATGAACTCGATTAACGGATGCTCTTAGCTCAACGGCGAAATGTCACCTGCGAAGGAATGTATCAGTTCGGTGCTCCGGATCATCTCCAGGCAGCGCGATAAGTCTCTATTGTAGAAATGATCTTCTTCGCGATGTGGGACGTGTTCGCGAACATACTGATGGGCGACATCGACGCCTCGCCCCGGCCGAAGCGGCTTTCGGTAATCGAGCGCCTGAGCCGCAGCAAAAAGCTCAATGGCGAGGACGTATTCGGCGTTTCTCAGCACAGACAGCAGTTTCAATGCGCTGATGCTTCCCATGCTGACATGGTCCTCTTGTCCGAGGCTCGTCGGAATCGAGTCGACGGACGCCGGATGTGCGAGCACCTTGTTTTCGGAAACGAGGGCGGCGGCCGTGTACTGCGGGATCATGAACCCCGAGTTGATTCCCGTCTGTTTCATCAGCAGTTTCGGCAGCCCGTCGTGTCCTTCGAGCAGAAGGTAGGTTCTTCTTTCCGAAATACTGGCCAGCTCGGCCAGCGCCAGTGCGGCGTAATCCAGCGCCAGCGCCACCGGCTGGCCGTGAAAATTGCCCCCTGAAATGATGTGGCCGTCCTCGAAGACGAGCGGGTTGTCGGTGGCGGAATTGATCTCCGTCTCGACCACGGTCCGCGCGTGGGCGAGCGCGTCGCGGCTTGCACCGTGTACCTGCGGCACGCAGCGCAGGCAATAAGGATCCTGCACCTTGCCGCAGTGGCGATGCGATTCGAGAATCTCGCTGTCGGTAAGCAGGCGCCGGATATTCTCAGCCACTTCAGCTGCGCCGGGATGCGGCCTCACGGCGGCGAGCCGCGCATCGAATGGGGTGAGACTCCCCTGGAGCGCCTCCAGGCTCATCGCCGCCAGCAGGTCCGCGATCTTTTCGAGGCGCAGCGCCCGTTCGAGAACGAAGGCGCCGTAGGCGCTCATGAGCTGCGTGCCGTTGATCAATGACAGGCCATCTTTCGGCTGCAATGTTAACGGCTCCAGCCCGTGCTCGGCGAGCACGTCGGCCGCCGGACGTTCACCATCCACCTGCGCGAACGAGCCGAGCCCGATGAGCGGCAGCGCCATGTGCGCCAGCGGGGCCAGGTCGCCCGAAGCGCCCACGCTGCCGCGGCTCGGGATTACCGGAATGAGGTCGTGCTCATCGAAATAGAGCAGGCGCTCGAACGTCGGCAGCGACACTCCGGAGTATCCCAGTCCCAGCGAGTGGATCTTCAGGGAGAGCATCAGACGGCTGATTTCGCGCGGTACGGGATCACCGACGCCGACGGCGTGACTGAGGATGAGATTGCGTTGAAGCTGCTCGAGGCGATCGTCGCTGATTCGTTCGCGGGCGAGCGCGCCGAACCCCGTGTTGATGCCGTAGTACGTCCCGCCGTCCGTAAGCGCACGATCGACGATGGCTCGGGAGCGGCGGACCCGCCCTGGATCACGCCGGTACCCGGCCAGGCTCGCAGCAAGATCTTCTGTCAGCGAGCCGATGCGGACGCGGATTCCACTACTTGTTTCCGGATGCATTCGGTTTGGAACGAAGAGGTTCGGTGAGGTCGGATATCCGCCCGCCGGCAAATAGTGGATCTGATTAGAGTCCCGAACTGCCACCTATCATCGGGAGGTCAATGCCGCGTGCGCGGCCGGTCTCGATAGCCAGATCATACCCGGCATCAGCATGACGCATCACGCCGGTTCCAGGATCGGCGTTGAGCACACGATCGAGGCGCCGGGCCGCCTGCTCGGTGCCGTCCGCCACGCACACCATTCCGGCATGAATCGAGTATCCGATCCCCACTCCGCCGCCGTGGTGAATAGAGACCCAGCTCGCGCCGCACGCGGTGTTCAGCAGCGCATTGAGGAGCGGCCAGTCGGCGACGGCGTCGGATCCGTCCGCCATATCCTCCGTCTCGCGATTCGGTGAAGCAACAGAACCGGAATCGAGATGATCGCGGCCGATTACGACAGGCGCATCGATCTTCCCCTTCTCTACGAGCCAGTTAAACCGTGCGCCCATTTCGGCGCGTTCGCCGTACTCGAGCCAACAAATGCGCGCAGGCAGACCCTGAAAGCGGACTTTCTCCTGGGCCTGCTCGATCCACCTTTTCAGGGACTCCTTTTCCGGAAAGGCCTCGAGGAGCGCAGCGTCCGTGACGGCGATGTCATGGGGATTCCCGGAGAGCGCCACCCACCGGAACGGACCGGCTCCGCGGCAGAATAGCGGTCGAATGAACGCCGGAACGAATCCCGGGATCTTGAAGGCTTCCTTCATGCCACGATGATCGGAAACCTGGCCGCGGAGATTGTTGCCGTAGTCGAACGTGACTGCTCCTTTCTCCTGCAGGTCGAGCATGGCACGGACATGCGTCTCCATCGAATCGAGCACGGCCTCTTCGTATGCATCGGGATCATTTTTGCGAAGCGTGTCTGCACGCTCGAGCGAAAAGCCCGCCGGAATGTACCCGACTTTCAGGTCGTGCGCGGCTGTTTGATCGGTGACGATATCGGGAGCAATGTCACGACGCACGATTTCCGGAAGGATTTCAGCGACGTTTCCGACGAGACCGACGGACAACGGCTCCTGCTGGGCGCGCGCCTCGAGCACCCGTTCGACCGCCTCGTCGAGATTCTCGACCATCGCGTCGCAATATCCCGTCTCGACCCGCCTCCTGATTCGAGCAGCATCGACGTCGATGCCGAGAAAGGCGGCTCCGTTCATTGTAGCGGCTAGCGGCTGCGCACCACCCATGCCGCCGAGTCCGGCCGTGACGACTATTCGGCCGGAGAGCGTGCCCCCGAAATACCGGCGTGCGCATTCCGCGAACGTCTCGTAGGTCCCCTGAAGGATGCCCTGAGTGCCGATATAGATCCAGGATCCGGCCGTCATCTGGCCGTACATCATTAAGCCTGCGGCTTCGAGGCGGCGGAATTCGTTCCAGTTCGCCCAGCGGGGAACGAGATGGGAGTTCGCAATGAGCACACGCGGTGCGTCCTCGTGCGTACGAAACACGCCGACGGGCTTGCCGCTCTGGACGAGGAGCGTCTCGTCATCTTCAAGACGACGAAGCGTCTCAATGATTTTGCGGTAGCATTCCCAGTTTCGCGCCGCCTTTCCCGCGCCGCCGTAGACGATGAGCTCCGAGGGCTTCTCGGCCACGTCCGGATCGAGATTGTTCATGAGCATCCGCAGGGCGGCTTCCTGATGCCAACCTTTGCAGATAAGCGCAGGGCCTCGCGGCGCGCGAATCGTCTCCCGGTCCGTCGTCTCCATGTCGCTCCCCCTTCCCGTACACCCGACCTATTCGAATTGCCTGCGGAAGCTCTCGAAGGCGTCGGTCAGCTCGTCGATCTGTTCTTGCAGCAACTCCATCTTTTCTTCGAGATTGCCGACACGACCCTCAAGGGTCACGTTCCCACCCGCAGCCTGCACGTCGTCCTCTTTCGGGTCTCCGGCGAACAGATGGCCGTAGCGAGCTTCTTTTTGGCCGGGTCTCTTTGCCAGATGAACCACAAGCGGTGGGCTGCGATCGGCGAGCGATTGGAGCACGTCTTCCACTTCATCCAGTGAATCGAACGAATGCATGCGGCTCGTCCGAGTGCGCACCTCGCCGAGCGTTTCCGGTCCGCGAAGCATCAGCGAAGCGAGCACCGCCAGCATCGGCTCCTCCAAATTCATGACCTCTGACAGCGCATGCCTGTATTTGTCGGCCCTCGTGTGCGAGCTAGACGCATGTCCGACGAGGCGCTTTCGCTGCAGCGAGTCGAGGGCCTCGATCACGTCCGACTCGTCGTATGCAACGACAGGATTTCGATTTGACTTCTGATTACATGCCGTCGTGAGCGAATTCAGCGTCATCGGATAGTAATCCGGCGTACTGAGCTCTTTCTCTATCAAACAACCTAACACCCGAACCTCGCGAGCATTCAGGTTGAGGGGGTCTTTCGCTGCGTCGAATCCCATCGGTTTCGTTCGAAAGTAGTCGGCCCGGCTGCCGGCCTCTAAAAGGGTACTTCCTCCGTGTATCCACCTACCCAAACTCTCAGGCCGGGATACTTCGCCGCCACGTACTCCATGAATAAATACGGATCTTCGGCGTTCCAATCGAACATATCGTAGTGCGCCGGTACGGCCATTTGCACGTCGAGCCCGCCAACCAGATCCGCCGCTTCTTGATAGGTCATATTGCCGTCGATGTCATCGCGAAATCGCTTCGCGTCGCGCCCGTTTATGGGCACAAAAGCTACATCGAGAGCGAATTGTTTCAATCGCGCCTGAAGCCCCTCCCACCAGACCGTGTCGCCGGCGTGATACACCGTCTTTCCGGCGCCTTCGATCACGTATCCTAGGAAGGGAAATAGGCCGTCGTCGGTGCGATTGAAGAACTCGTGCGCCCCTTTGACGGCGTGAAACCGAAGATCTTCAACCGGCGCAGATTCCTCGTCGTTCAAGAGCACGAGCCTGTCTTGAGGGACGCCGAGCGAGCGCATTCGTTCGCCGTGGGCAGACGGCGCGACGAACCGGGCACCTGTGTGCTCGGCCAGCCCCGGAATCGCCGCCGGGTCGATATGATCTAGATGATCGTGGGTGCACGCGACGACATCGATGAGGCCGGCAGCATCCGCCGGCTCGAACAGCGGCGGTACGTTCCGATCCTCGAGTTCGGTCAGGAACGGGTCGACGAGAACGCGGGTCTCCCCGATCCGGATGATAAACGTATGCTGGCCCAGCCACCAGAACGCTGCCGCCGCATCACTGGATTGGATGGATTCAAATAAGTCGGCGCCCGTCAGCAACCCCACTATAGCCTGCGAATTTTAATGTTGCGGAACCAGACCGGATCGCCATGATCCTGCAGTGCGATGTGGCCCTCATCCACCGTCCCGTAGTCCGGATAATCCGTCCACTTGCTGTCGGCGAGCCGCTCCTGAAATTCGTCGCTGCCCAGCTCGTACTCGATGATGTTCGTGCCGTTGAGCCAGTGCTCGACGCGGCCATCGTCCACGACGATGCGCGACTCATTCCACTCGCCGGCAGGGCGCGTCACATCCGTATCCGGACCATAGACGTCGTACGCGGCGCCCGCGGTTCGATCGGGTCCGTTCTCGGCATCGGCATGACATGTATTATCGAGGAGTTGATACTCCGGGCCGGTCTCCCAGGCTGTCTCGCGTCCTTCGGCTTCTTCGGCGAGGTAAATGACACCGCTGTTGCCGCACTCACCGATCTTCCAATCGAATGCCAGCTCAAAATCCTCGTACACGTCCGGGGTCATGATGTCTCCGCCGGAGCCGGGCTCGTCCGGATCGAAATGGATTGCCTGATCGTCGACGGTCCATTTGCCGGAGATGCTGTCCGTGTTGAATCCTCGCCAGTTCGCGAGGCTTTGTCCATCGAACAGGAGATCCCACCCCTCCTCTTGCTCTGCGGAGGTGAGCACATTAATAGAATCGTCCTGTGCGGCTTCGGTGCCGGCGCCTTCGATGAGGTCGGTCTCGCGTCCTTCGCAAGCGGCGAGCGTACAGACGAGAAGCGTGGAAAATATGATGGAGGGTATCGCGTTCGATCGTTTCATCGCATGGACTCGAATGATTGCTGGGAATTCGCGGCTCGACTGCCAGGAGTAATATACGGCTCGGGTGTTGCAACGCCACGGCGGGCAATCGGATCAACCTACGGGAATATCCCCGTACGCATGCACGCGCTCACAGATCTCGCGCAGCACGCCCTCGACGTCTCCTTGAGCTGCCTGAAACGCGTGCGCATCGATGGCAAGCGGCGCTCCGATAACGACGATAGGTGCTCCATACGACGGCGCGTCGACGGCCTCTTCCAGGGTCAATCCGCCGACTGCCTGGACGGGCACTGGAACGGCATCGACGATCTCCCGAAGCTTCACGAGCGGGCCATCGACGGACTCGCCGCGCTCCCTTCGCACCGTCCGGTAATCGTATCCGACGTGATGAATCACGATATCGCAACCCGCCTCCGCGATGAATCGAGCGCCCTGGACCGGATCGGGCATTCCCAGATTGTCTCCCATCACCTGCACGCCGAAATCGCGCCCCGCCTGCACGACGAGTTCGATGGTTTCGCGATGGGCCTGACCCATCACGACGACGTGGCTGGCGCCGGCGCGGGCCATTAGTTCGACCTCCAGCCATCCGCCATCCATCGTCTTCAGATCGACGATGATGGGAATGTCGGGGTAGCGTTCTCGCAAAGCTCGCACGCCATGCATGCCTTCGGCGATCACGAGGGGTGTTCCAACCTCGAGCCAGTCAACCCCCGCTCTCACGGCCATCGCGGCCGTCTCGAGCGCCTCGGAAATCGTGGTGACGTCAAGCGAAATTTGAACGACAGTTTTCATCCGCTAATCGAGCCGTCTCACTTTCTTCGCCCACAGTCCGGCCAGCGCACCTTCTACGACGAAGGACACGCGCGCACCTGCTACGGGCGTCTCGCCCTCCGGGTAATCTTCCAGCGACTTCCGATCGAATGGAATCCGATCGTCGCCGTCGTCCGGCTGGATATAGCCTTCCTCCTCTTCAACGTCGTACGAAATGACAGTCCCGCGAGTCATATTGAGCTGCCTATTTATTCGATTGCAGCGGCCAGGTGTACAACGCGGACGAGTGGTCTGTAGCCTCCTCCGCGAGCGCCGCCGTTAATACAGAAACATCGGTTTGCCCATGACGTGGTGCACTTTTGGACGGTAGGCATCTACGTCGTAGAGCTCGTCGACGTCCACGCGCTTCACCCCGCTCGACACGTCGCTCATCGCAATGTGCGTATAGGTGCCGCTGCGAAGTGCGACCATCCGACCCCTTTCACCATTCTTGATGACGTCCATCGCCATATTTGCAAAGTTCACGCCGACCATGAGGTCGAGGGCGTCGGGCGCACCGGAGCGCATCAGATACGCCACCTGTTGATAGATGATGTTCTCTCCGGTCAGATCCTTCAGCGCCTCGCCGGTGATCATGCCGATACCGCCGAGCTTGCGGTGCCCATAGGGATCCGCCTCACCATACTCGACGACTTTGCCGCCGACCATGTGTGCGCCTTCACTGATGGTTACCATCGAATAGTTGCTGGGGTTCGCCGTTTTATCGCGCATCAGCAGTTCTGCGAGGCGCTCGGGATCGAACGGCACCTCGGAGATGATCGCGCGGTCCACGCCCGAGAGGTATGAGCTGATCAGGCTCGTTTCACCTGAGTTCCGGCCGAACAGCTCGACCACCGCGATTCGCTCGTGGGATCCTACACTGGTTCGCAGCTGGTGGATGAATTGGACGCTCCGCGTCACCGCCGTTCCGAATCCGATGCAGTAATCCGTGCCGAAAACGTCGTTGTCCATGGTCTTGGGGATTGCGACGACCGGAAATCCTTCCCGGTGCAGCCGCTCGCCAAAGCTGAGCGTGTCGTCGCCGCCAATGGGAATCAGCGTATCTATGCCGAGATGTTCGAGGTTCTCCAGAACGTGCGGCGTGAAATCGCGTGGTCTCGGATCCTTTCCCTCTGCTTCGAGATGTTCGGGGTCCTTCAGATATTCCGGGACGTCGTAAGGCGCCACGCGACCGGGATTCACGCGGCTCGTATGGAGTACGGTTCCACCCGTACGATCGATTGTACGGACCGCCTGCTTGTCGAGCTTCATCGTGTACCGCTCGATCGACTTCGGATCGTCCTTATTGATCCAGAGAAGCCCGCCCCATCCGCGTCGAAGCCCGATGACTTCGTGTCCCTGATCGATGGCGCGGTAGGCGATCGCTTTGATGCACGGATTTAGCCCGGGTACGTCACCTCCACCCGTGAGAACGCCAATCTTCATATCTGAAAACTCCTTCTTTAACGTTTAAGTGATCTGCTGTGTGGGGCCGTTTTCAGGCCCGTCTTAAGGTACGGGAATCCGGAATAGAGAATCGAGTGCGGTAGTTCGGGAAATCTTGCAGCGTAGCATCTTGTTCGCCAGAGAGCGACTGCGTAATTTGATGATTCGATGAACTTCCACATGTCCCCGGCTTTCGTGCAGTGTTTTCCTATTTCCATCGAGCACTTTCTGCCGGAACGGGCGCGATCGATCATAGTGGGTGCGACGCTTCTCGTGCTGGCCGGACTCCAGCCCGCGTGCACGACGGCCGACGAGGAGCTTCCCGAGCACGTCACCTTCAACCGACACATTCGGCCTATTCTGTCGGATAAGTGCTTCACGTGCCACGGACCCGATCCGGGGACGCGCGAAGCCGATCTGCGTCTCGACATGCGCGAGGTGGCCGTCGCACGCCGTGACGGCTACAAACGCCCGGCGATCATCCCGGAAAATCCTCGAGATAGTGAGCTCGTTCGGCGCATCCACGCCTCAGATCCGGATGAGCGAATGCCGCCGCAGGATACGCGCGGGTCGCTAACAGATCAAGAGAAGGCCCTGCTCGAGCGGTGGATCGATCAGGGTGCCGAATGGGAGCCGCACTGGCTGTATGTACCCCCCGTTCGCCACACGCCTCCGACGACGAGAGCGGGCGCTCCGGCCGTCCGTGGTGCCATCGACCGGTTCGTGGTGGCCGGCCTTGAGGAAGCGGGCCTCGAACCCGCACAACAGGCCGATCCCGTCACGCTGATCCGCCGACTTTCATTCGATTTGCTCGGGATGCCTCCGGGATCGGACCTCGTGGCGTCTTTTGCCGCTGACCCGAGCGACGCCGCGTACGAACAGCTCGTCGACACGCTCCTTGCCTCGCCTCACTATGGAGAGCGGATGGCGATGATGTGGCTGGACCTCGTCCGGTTCGCCGATACCGACGGATATCATTCCGACCTCCACCGAAACGTTGCTGCCTATCGCGGCTACGTTATACGCGCATTCAACAAGAATAAGCGCTTCGATCAATTCACACGAGAGCAGCTTGCCGGCGATCTTCTCCCGCATGCCACCACTGAGCATCTCGTTGCGGCTGGATTCAACCGCATCGGCCAGGCCACGAAGGAAGGCGGCGCGCAGCCGAAGGAATATCTCGCAAAGTATGCCGGCGACCGCGTCCGTACCGTCTCTACTACCTGGATGGGCTCCACCGTCGGATGCGCGGAATGCCACGATCACAAGTTCGACCCCTTTACGCAGGCGGACTTCTATCGTATGACGTCCTTGTTCGCAGACGTCAAAGAGAAGGGCGTGTTTTTGAATCTAAACCGCCTCGACCCGGAAATGCCGCTCGCCGATCGTGATGAAGTGCGGCAGCTGGCCGATCTCGACCGGCAGATCACCGATGGGCGTCGCCGGAATGCTCCTGTCGAGGTCGCGCTGGCCGGGCGCGAGGAGCTGCTGGCGAAGATCCCGCACATGCTCGCTACGGAAGAGGTCGAACCTCGCCTGATGCGGGTCCTTCGACGCGGAAACTGGATGGACAACAGCGGCCCGATAGTAGAGCCCGGAGTGCCGGAGTTCCTTCCTGCACTCGAGGTGGAAGGCCGCCGCGCGACAAGACTGGATCTGGCGGATTGGCTCGTCGACCCAGAGAATCCGATGACGGCTCGTGTCTTCGTAAATCACCTCTGGGCGCGGTTCTTCGGAAATGGCCTTTCGCGCGTGCTCGACGATCTCGGTTCGCAGGGTGAATGGCCGACGCACCCGGATCTTCTCGATTGGCTGGCTCTCGAGTTCGTCGACAGTGGATGGAATGTAAAACACGTGGTGCGTCTGATCGTCACTTCGGCGACCTACCGGCAGGCGTCCGGCGCTAGCGACGAGCTCCGTCGGGTGGATCCGGAGAACCGGCTGCTTGCGCGCCAGTCCCGCTTCAGATATGATGCCGAAGTTATTCGCGACAACGCGCTGGCCGTGAGTGGTCTGCTCGACGAGACAATCGGCGGCGAGAGCGTCAAACCGTATCAGCCGGAGGGGTACTGGTCGGAAATTCAGACGTTCGGTGCGGATGGTCCGGCCGGAACCTGGAACAGCTCCGCGGGGGCGGCGCAGTATCGGCGGGGCCTGTACACCTACTGGAAACGCTCGTTCATCCATCCTGCCATGATGGCCTTCGACGCGCCTGATCGACAGGAATGTACGGCGCAGCGAGCCCGTTCGAACACCCCGCTTCAGGCACTTGTTTTGCTCAATGATCCGTCATTCGTCGAGGCCGCACGTGTTTTCGCCGGACGAATCATTCAGGAAGGAGGTGACGAAGCGTCCGACCGGATTCGATGGGCCTTTCAGCAGGCGCTTTCGCGAGATCCGGACTACGAAGAAGCCGCTGCATTAGACGCCCTTCTTCAAGAGGAACTATCATGGTTCGAAGAGCGGGCGGACGAGGCTCGCAAATTGGCTGCGGTAGGGCAGGCTCCGGCGCCGGCCGATCTCGACGTCGTCGAGCTCGCATCGTGGACCGCTGTGGCGAGAACGCTCTTCAACACGCACGAGTTTGTGACGCGCTACTAGACACACACGGATATGAGTATTTTTGAACGGATATCGAGGCAAGAAACGCGTCGGGAATTCCTCGTGCGATCGGCGCAGGGCGTCGGCACGATGGCTCTGGCAACGCTTCTAAATGGAGCAGGTCTGGCCACGCGGTCCGGCTCGATGTCGGGAATCGCCGATGCGACGGCAGGCGTCGTCAATCCGCGCCACTTCCCTGCGCGTGCAAGGCGGATCATCTATCTTTACATGGCCGGCGGGCCCTCGCACCTCGAGACGTTCGACTACAAGCCGACGCTCGCGGCGATGCACGGCGATCCGATTCCCTCGTCGGTAACCCGTGGCCAACAGCTCGCGCAGCTTCAGGGTCAAACCCTTCGGTGCATGGGTCCTCAGTACGATTTCGCCCGCCACGGGAAGTCCGGCCAGGAGATCTCAGAGCTGTTTCCGTACATGGGCCAGATCGCCGACGACATCTGCATTATTCGCTCGATGCAGACGGAGCAGATCAATCACGATCCGGCTCACACGTTCATGAATACGGGCTCGATGATTCCGGGCCGGCCAAGCGTAGGCTCGTGGATGACCTACGGCCTGGGCACGGAATCCGACAATCTTCCAGGATTCGTGGTGATGACCTCCGAAGGCGGTGGGCAGGGCCAGCCGATCGCCGCGCGACAGTGGCACAGCGGGTTTCTGCCTGGTCAATTCCAGGGCGTCAAATTTCAGTCGACGGGCGATCCCGTCAACTACGTCGATCTACCGGACGGCGTCGATCTTTCGCGTCAGCGAGAGCTGGTCGATACGATCCGGCAGCTCAATCAATCCAAGAACGCAGTTGTCGACGATCCCGAAATCGCCACGCGGATCGCACAGTATGAGATGGCCTTCAAGATGCAGATGAGCGTCCCGGAGCTCGTCGATTTTTCGGATGAACCACAGCACATCAAAGATCTCTACGGGACCGAGGGGGCGGACGGCACATTCGCCGCCAACTGCCTGCTTGCGCGGCGCATGGCCGAACGCGGTGTCCGATTCATCCAGCTCTATCACCGCGGATGGGACCATCACGGCGAGCTCAAAGAATCGATGCCGACGGTGGCGCGCCTGGTGGACCAGGCCTCGGCAGCACTGGTGATGGATCTGAAGCAACGCGGCATGCTCGAGGACACCCTCGTAATCTGGGGCGGCGAGTTCGGCCGCACGCCGATGGCGCAGGGCACCGGCCGCGACCATCACATTAAAGGTTTCTCGATCTGGATGGCTGGCGGCGGCATTCGCGGCGGCGTAACCTATGGCAAGACCGACGACTTCGGATTCGACGTCGTCGAGAATCCGGTCCACGTTCACGACCTGCATGCGACGATTCTCCAGGTAATGGGCATCGACCACGAGAAGCTCACCTATCGCTATCAGGGCCGCGATTTCCGGCTGACGGATGTCCACGGCCACGTCGTACACGACATTCTCGCATAATAAAATGGCAAGTTCACGGCGGCAATTCTTGAAAACGTCGGCGGTCGCAGCGATCGGCGCACCATTCGTGCAGACAGGCGGGGTGCCTCGGCGCGAAGTCATCATCGGCCACGGTGACTTTCGCTATCGCGTGGACGCAGGGTGGAGTGCTCTCGACCCGTCGAAGACGCCGGTCAAGAACTGCCACGAAATGGTGATGGACCGCCGGCGGCGCCTCATCATGATTACCGACGAGGTGCGCAACAACATCCTCATCTTTGACAAGTCCGGCCGCCTGCTCGATTCGTGGGGCACTGAATATCCCGGCGGCCACGGTCTTACCCTCTGGGATGCCGGCGGCGAGGAGTTCTTGTTCATCACGGACTTCGAGCGCGGAATTGTCGTAAAAGCGACGCTGGACGGCCAGGTGTTGATGACGCTCGAACACCCATCCACGATCGGCGAATATCCCACGGACGCGCCATTTTTGCCGACGGAGACGGCCATCGGTCCGAACGGCGACATCTACGTGGCGGACGGTTATGGATCACAGTTCGTCCTGCAGTATTCTCACGAGGGCGAGTTCATCCGGAAATTCGGTGGGCAGGGGGATGCTGACGATCAATTTTCAACCGTACACGGCGTGACCGTCGATGATCGGGGCAGCGGAGAACCGACGCTCCTGTGCACCTCCCGTGGCCACAACAGCTTTAAGCGCTTCACGCTGGAGGGTGTCTATCGCGATACGATATTTCTGCCAGGTGCGTACGTGTGCCGCGCGGTCATTGACGGCGATCACGTCTATGCGGGGGTCTGCTGGTCCCGCCTACGCTATCTGAATCAAACGCCCGACTCCGGATTCGTGACGATTCTCGACGAATCGGATCGCGTCGTTTCGAACCCTGGTGGCACGGAACCGATCTATCGGAGCGGCGAACTCGAACTCGTCGTCCAGGCGGATCCCATTTTTAAGCACTGCCACGACGTGTGCGTGGATGACGAGAAGAATCTCTACGTGTGCCAGTGGAATGCGGGCGGTACCTATCCTGTTAAGCTCCACCGAGTGTAGTCTATGCAAAGGAAGTGGTGGATTTCTGCGGTAGTGATCGCAGTCGCGATACTCACAGTGCTGATTTTCGGCGTCGAGCGCGGCAGTGCCCCGACGTTCGTGCTCTTCGTGGGACGATTCCACCCGACCATCGTCCATTTCCCCATCGCGTTTCTAATTCTTGCGATCCTGATCGAGGGGCTGGCCCCCCGGTCCTCCTACGTAGCGGGGGTTCGCGCCGCCGTTCCTTTCATTCTGCTGCTGGGCGCGTTGAGTGCGCTCGCGGCCGTCACTGTCGGCTATCTGCTCTCTCTGGGCGGCGGATACGACGACGATCTGCTTTCGGTGCACATGTGGCTTGGCCTCGCGGTGATGGTACTTGCGTTTGTGCTGTCCCTCATCTCCATGTGGAATCCGTCGCCGGGTCCACTCTTTCGCGGGTCGCTGTTTGCACTGGGCATCCTCGTCGTTGTGGCGGGTCATCTCGGCGGCAGCCTTGCTCGTGGCGGAGGCTATCTGACGTATTACTTGCCCGAGCCGGTGAAGGCGTTCGTCGGGCTCCAGACGGGTTCGGGTGCAGGGCTCATTAGCAATATCGATTCTGCCGTCGTCTATGTGGATCTCGTCCAGCCGATTTTCGACCGACGCTGTGTGAAGTGCCACGGTGCCGGGAAGTCGAAAGGCGATTTGCGGCTCGATTCATGGGAGGGTGTCGAGGAGGGCGGCCGTGACGGCGTCGCCGTCGTTGCGGGAAATCCCTCGCAGAGCGAAATCACGCGTCGGATCACGCTGCCGCCGTTCGATGAGGACGCCATGCCTCCCGATGGTGAAGCGCCGCTGGACGTCGGCGAGACGGAGGTGATCCGCTGGTGGATTGCGAACGGCGCCTCTCCCGAGACAAAGGTTGCGCAAATCGAAGAGATGCCTTCCGCCGTCGAGACGTATCTCCGGCGCGTCTCGGCACCACGGGTTCCTGTACGTTCGGGCATTTACGCCCTCGACGTTCCCTTCGCCGATTCGGCCGCGCTCGCGGACTTGCGATCCACCGGACTCGTCATCTCGCAGATCGATGCGGGCGCGCCCTTTCTACTCGTCAGCGCAGCCGGCTTGCATGATCAATTTACCGATGCCGATTTAGATGAACTGCGGCCGATCGCCGACCAGATCGCGCAGCTCGATATCGGCCATACTTCCGTGACCGGTGCTGGTGCGGGCGTGCTCGAAGAGATGCCGCACCTCACGCGCCTCCATCTCGAAAATACCGCGATGGACGACGATGCCTTGCTGCATCTCGATGAACTGGAGTACCTTGAATATGTGAATCTTTACGGTACGCAGGTCGGAGACGGTGGTCTGCAGCACCTTACCGGTCTGGAAACGCTTCGATCCGTCTACCTGTGGCAGACTCGCGCGACGGAAGAGGGCGCCCGGGAGCTCCGATCCGCCCTCCCGAATGTGCGAGTCAATCTCGGCGCCGGTTTTGCGGCGATGGACTCCGATTCCACTGAATTGGCTGTTCCATGATTCACAGCCGCCATATATGTGGAATGCTGCTCGCTGTTGTCGGGCTCGTATGCGGCTGTGCGCCGCTGGAATCCCGAGACGCCGAAACGGATCCCCGAGACGCGCCGGCGGACACCGTTGCTGACGTCCGAATCGTCGAAGCGATTGGCGGCGATCGGTCGTTGACATATGCTGTTGACGTACACGACACGATAGCGGTCTTCGGCCGGGGCACGAATGTCGTCATCGTGGACGTTTCAGATCCATCCCGGCCCGCTGAGATCGGATCCGTTTCGCTGCCGGGCGAGATTCGCGACGTAGCTGTTCGCGGAACAAACGTATATGCAGCCGCCGACTCAGGCGGACTTCACATTATCGATCTTTCCGAGCCGAACACGCCCGCCGCAACCGGCAGTATCCGCTTTAAAGATCTGGCGTACGGTGTGGATTTAGACGGCGATTACGTCTATGTCGCAGCAAGATCAGAGGGACTCCGAGTCATTGACGTCACGGACCCAGCGACTCCGGTCGAGGCCGCTTACTTCAGCACGCCGGACGAAGCCGTAGATGTCGTCGTTCGTGACGGCTTCGCGTACATCGCCGCGTGGTACGAGAGCATGCGCGTAGTCGATATCCGCGATCCGGCGGCTCTTGAGGAGGTCAGCTATGCATCGTACGACAGCTACGACAACGGCGCTGCATGGTCCGTGCATGTTGATGGGGAGATCGGTCTTGCGGCAGTGCCGGAAATGGGACTGCGGACCGTCGATATTTCTGATCCGCGAGACGTTAAGCTGTACAGGGTCTACCGCGGGCTGTTCGCTCCGGCCGGCGCCGCGGTGCGCGGTCGCACGGCGTTTGTAGCCGATCAGAGCGCCGGTTTGCGGGTCCTTGACCTGGCAGATCCCAGAGAGCCAGTCGAGATTGGCTCGGTAAAACTTCCGGGGCGTTCGATGGCCGTATCTCTGCAAGGAGACATCGCTTACGTCGCTGCGCGCGAGGGCGGACTCCGCGTCGTCGACATCTCCCGCCCGTATGATCCGCACGAGATCGCCTACGTAGATGCCGCCGATGTGATCGTGGACGTCTCGGTCGCTGGCGACACGCTCGCAGCGGTCGGAAGCCAGAACGGAGTAAATCTCCACCGCGCGTCGGCGGACTGGAGCAAGGGCGCGGCTATCGCGACTCCGGCGCAACGAGTCATATTTCACGGCAATCGGCTTCTGACGGCGGGGACTGGAGGTGTCAGCCTCTACGATCGATCGAACCCTACGTCTGCGATCGTCACTTCGAATATGGCGGGGACACCGCACGGATTGGCGGCTTCGGGCGACATCGTCGCGGTCGCCGTCGAAGAATTCGGCGTCCGATTTCTGGCTATCGGCACACCCGGCGACCTGCGTGAAGTCGGATCCTTCGAGCCGGATCGAGCCGGCATGGCCTCGAGCGACCGGCACCAGGTGCTGCGCACTCCGCCATCTGCGTGGGACGTTGTGATCTCCGAGGATCTCGGGTTTGCAGCCTTCGACGACGGCGTTCGCGTGATCGACATTTCCGATCCCGCCCGTCCCGCGCTTGTTGCGCTGCACGCCCTGCCGGAACGTGCGTATCGGCTGCTGCTGCGGGACAGCCGTCTATACGTCGCATGCGACGACGGGCTGCGAGTGATCGACGTATCGGATCCAGAGCGTCCTGCAGAGGTCGCTCACGTGAAAACACCGTCGTTCGCAACCGCGCTGGCGCTGGACGGTGACCGCGTATATGTCGGCGATCTCAGCGGGGTACTTACCGTGACATCTACATCCGAGCCGATGGAGCGCATCCATGAGGTCAAAATCGCCGATCAAATTCTGGGTCTTGCTCTTGTCGACACCGGCATCGCTGCAGCGGTCGGTGAGCAAGGAGTGCGGGTTGTCGCGGTACCGTAACACCCTCCTCATGCAGATGGACGAACGGCCTACTGTTCTCCTCGCATTCGATCGATTACGCCGCGGGTCGCCTCGATCCGCTCCAGCAATCCGTCCCGATAGCGCCAGGCCTGATGGTCGACGTGCTCGTGGCGCTCGCCGGTGACGTGTTCGAGCTCGGATAAAATCATTTCGGAGTGATCAAGGAGACTGTCCAGTGCGTTCGGGTCGTGAAATCCGCCCCCATCCACCGTGACGTAGACGGGCGTGGTGTGCGCTACCTGCGTTGGACCGGCCTCCGCACGCGCCGCAATCCACATACCCTCTTGCACCGGCATGCTGAGTTCGATTTCAACTCGGTCGCGAGATTGCCCCGCATCACCGGAAGAAGCGGCAGCCATCACCCTGCCGTGCGACAAAATCTCAACCGTTTCGAGCGGGATCTGTTGTGAGTGGCCGTCCGCAATGACGCGAACGTGCACACTGTCTCCCGGCTCGACATCCACGAACGTCCCCGGCTTGCGGCCATCTACCTCCAGAAAGAGAAGCGGTCCGCTGCTGGCGAACGTTCGGCCGGCGCGAACGGCTTCCATCCACGATTCATACGTCAGATCACCGTCAATAAAGGTGTAGAAACGGGCGTTCCCGATCTGTGCGTTCTCGTGAATCGGGATCTCGGCGGTGCCGTCGTGCGCCTTGCCGCACCATGGGAAGTCTGAGCCAGCCGTTGCGGTTACCGGTATTCCGAGATTCAAGAGATGGTAGTAGTGCTCGGTGATGAGTGGTCCTCCCGGCGCACAGAACTGGACGACTTCAAGAAGATCTACTTTGGCGCGCAAGCCGTCGAGCGTGAGACCGCGGTAGCCGTGGAAGGTCTCAGCCTGGTGGGCGTAGCCTCCGACTCCGCCCAGTGCACGTAGGCTGTCAAAAACCAGGTCGTAGAAGTAGTATCGATCCGGGAAACGGACGAACTTCGATGCTCCGAGTCCGATCACATGTCCGAGCTCCGGCGTGCGCGGATCCTCCTGACCCGAAACGAGCATGTATCCGGATTCGCGATAGACGCCATCGCGGCCAAACGCATATTGGGAGTAATATTTCTCCCAGAAATCGCCCATCCGAAGCAAATTTCCCACTCGGATGTCCTCGGCCGCAATCCAATCGGTCAGCAGCGGATCCTCGCGAGGTGACCGGCGGATATGGATGTGATCATCCGCTGAGTACCATCCCATCGCCGCGGCATCGATCCAGCGTACCATCTCGTATTTACGTTGGACGGTGCCGGACACATGGAGCGTGTCTTGCACTTCGAGGAATTCGTTTCCTTTGGTGATCGAGAGAACATAGGTGCCGGCGTCGAGCGCAAGGTCGAAGGAGCCGTCGACATAAAACGAACTGTCCGGCTGGTAGCCGTACCCATCAGCGTGATCCCACATCCCGTACATGATGCTGATGGCCTGCTCGGGAAGTCCGGCCGCACGCCCGTTCGAATCCTTCAGCTGCACTCGGACGGGTGTTCGTTCTCCCGATGCCTCTTCGACAATCGTCACGTGAAGCGCAGGCTGCGCGCCTCGGTGCATGAGCGCCATGACAGACCCGCTCACGAGAACGGTGATGACGACGAACGGAAGAGCCCATCGGGCCTGCTGAAATTCGGCCATTGAGAGAAGCTTGGATTGCAGGGACGCCAACGATGTTACGGTGGCATTGGGCTAGATACAACCCGGCTGGTTCGCATCGATTCGATTGAGAAACTCGGCGGTATTCCGATCGTTCGAGCGCGCATGGTGCGTATACCTCTCCTCACGATCTCGCTGGTTTTTGCCGTTGCCTGGCTCCCGACCGACGTGGGTTCCCAGCCGCTCGGTGCTACGGATTCCACCAGCGCCTCCGCGAATGCAGCGGATGGCTCCGCACCCGCGCATGACGCCGAGGTTGTCGCACGCATCAACGACGACAAGATCACGATCAAACGGTTCAAGGGATCTTACGTCCGCCACCTCATTCAGACCGGCGAGAACGACACTCCCCAGCAGCGCTTTTCGCACCTCAACGACCTCATAGATACCTATTTACTTGCCGAGGTTGCCCGCGACCGCGGCCTGGAGGACGCAGATTATCAGTCGTACATCGATCTCGAGATTCGAAAAGTAGTCGGCGGACGGTACTTCGAAGTAGCTTTCGCCGATTCGCTGCCGGATCCGTCGGAAGCTGAGGTTCGCGAAGCGTTCCGCCGCACGAATGAGAAGGTGATCCTGCGACACCTATTCTTTCGGACAAGCGCAGAAGCACGGGCCGCGCGGAATCGACTGCAAAATGGGGCTGATTTCGTGGAGCTTGCGAACGAGATTTTCGAGACGTCCCGCTTCGACTCGACGGCAGGAACTCTGGGAGCAGCGGAATACTGGGACCTAGATGACGCAGTAGCGGAAGCAGCGTGGCCGCTCCAGGTCGGCGAATATTCCGAACCCGTGCGCAGTCGCTACGGGTGGCATATTCTTCGTGTGGAAGACCGTCTCCGAAATCCAATCCTTACCGCAGACGCATTCGAGCGACGGCGTGAGGATTTGGCGCATCGGGTGCGGGCGCGTCGGTTTAGGCTCGATGGCAGCCGCTTCGTACGTGCATTTATGGACAGTCTGGACGTCGACGTCAACGTCGAAGCGATGAGTACGCTCCGCACAATCGTCATACGGGAGCTCGCGCAGGAGGATGCCCCCCAGATGCCGCGAACGACTCTGGAATCTGAGGAGGTCGCTGTGATCAAGGACGACTTCTCCGGAGAAAGTACACTGGCCACGTACGTGTTCGACGGGGTACGCAGAGTGTTTACTGCGGCGGATTATTTCGAATGGCTGGGCCACCTTCCGTACGACGAAGTCCGTCACCGCACTGCTGCGTCGGTTGGCCGTGCACTGCGCAATCAGGTGCTCGCAGAACGAGGACTGACCATGGGCCTGCACAATGACCCGATCGTTCTGGATGAAATCGAGTATCGCGCCTCCGCATATCTCGCCGCGGCGCTTCGCAATGAGCTGCGACGAGAACCCGACGTCGTGCCCACCGAATCGGATCTCCGAGAAGCGTATGAGCGGCTCGGCTATGGAAAGCTCGAGAACGCGCGGGCCGATTACTGGCACATTAAGTTTGACGTACTCGCCGCTGCCGAAGAGGCGAAAAGCCGGATCGAATCAGGAGATGTCGAACCTTCTGCATTTGCGCAGTTCGAAACCCAGAGCGGCGCCGATCTCACATCGACCAGCGAGTTGAATACCTACATCCGAACGGCACCACTTAAGATGCCCGTCATCGTCGGGGTTGCAGATGATGAATGGCATGTATTGCGGGTCGACGATCGGTCGATCGAATACAACCGCTTTGAGGATGTCCGTCATGAGATTGAGGCGACGGTCGGTCCATTCCTTCCCGAAATTCACCTTCTAAGAGCGCTTCGAGAGAAGGCGAACATCGAGATCGACTTGGACCTATTGCACGGCTAGAGCCAGCCACACTCAGGCTAACTTGATACGATCATCTAAATAGACGTCCTGAATAGCCTGCAGCAGCTCGACGCCCTCGCTCATCGGACGCTGGAAGGCCTTTCGTCCAGCGATGAGGCCGAGGCCTCCCGCTCGCTTGTTGATGACCGCCGCGCGAACGGCTTCACGCATGTCATCTCGTCCGGAGGCCCCGCCAGAGTTCACCAGGCCGCACTGACCCGCGTAGCCGTTTACGACCTGATAGCGCGTCATGTCGATCGGATGATCGCTCATCAAGGTGTCGTACATGCGCTCATCGATCTTACCGTAACCCGGCCCCAGGGCAGTAAAGCCCCCGTTGAGCTTCGGCAGTTTCTGCTTGATGAGATCTGCTTCGATCGTGGCGCCAAGATGATTCGCCTGCCCTGTCAGGTCCGCCGCGAATTCGAAGTTCTTCCCGTTACTGCGGAGGGCAGCCTCGCGTACGTAACAGAAAAGGATCGTTGCCATTCCGTAATCGTGTGCGATAGAGAAGGCCCTGGCCACCTCCTGCAGCTGCCGCCGTGAGCCGGGCGAACCGAAGAAGACCGTCGCGGCAACTCCGACACATCCCATATTCCATGCATCGCGGACTCTGGCAAATACGATGTTGTCGTTGCGCTGCGGATAGGTAAGCTGCTCGTCGTGATTGAACTTTAGGACGAGCGGGATCCTGTGGGCGAATCGGCGTGCGACGGCTCCGAGAACGCCGAACGTCGTCACGACGCCGCTGCAACCTGATTCTACGGAGAGTTCGAGCGCCGTCTCCGGATCGAAGTATCGAAGATTCGACACGAATGCACTGCCTGCGCCGAAGGCGATACCGTGATCGAACGGAAAGAGCGACAGGTATCCCGACCCGGCGAGCCGGCCGTGGCTGAACAGGGACTCTAAGCTGCGCAGTATGGGAGGGGAACGATCCGAACACCCGAAGACGCGGCTAACGTAGTCGGGGCCGGGCTGATGCAAGTTGTCGCACGGAATCGTGCGGCAGCGATGCTCGAGGAGATAGTCTGATTCTTCGCCAAGGAGTTCCTGAAGGGTTTCAGTGATGGCCATCAACTTGGGGTGACATGTAGTTCTACAAACAGGCGTGAGGTACAGGGTCGAAACCCCGTACCTCACGCCTTCTTACTTCAGGTGATATAGCTGCAAGCTACATCTACTTCATGAGCACGGCACGCGTTACTGCGGCCTTGCCCGTGTCTGTCTGCACCACCTGGATCATGTACATCCCGCTCGCGCGATCGTTCATCTCCAGCGACACCTGCTGTATCCCCGGTGTCGTGATGTTGAGTGCATGTCTCTGCACGAGCCGACCCAGCACGTCATACACTTTTACCTCGTACGGCCCAGCCTGCAGAACGCTCAGCTCCACCGTCGCCGACGGATTGAACGGGTTCGGATAGACGCTTTCGATTGCGAAACTATTCGGCAGCTCGATGTCCCTTTCGTTAGACGTCGGGGTAATCGTGCGTACTTCTATCTCGCGGCCGGTTGCCCATGCAACCGAGTTGATAAAGAGCTTCTCGCCGACCTCGCTCATGTTCTCTGATCCGCGGGTATGGGCGAAAAACCCGACGCGCCGTGCCGGTGCGATCGTCAGCAGCGTGTCGTTCGAGACGAGCGTATCACCTCGCTCATACGTAAACAACGTAGCTCTCGTGAAGTCCGACGGCGGCATCTGCTCGCCGTCCGGGCCAATCGCATCGTCCGGGAGCGTGGCTAGCACGCGCGCTGACTGCAGCGCAACACCGTACCCGACCTGATTGGGGGCATCGTTGTCCAGCGTGCTTCCGGCCGGCGGATCGTCGTATACCACGACCTCTCCAGGAGCGAGGTTGCCGAGGATCGGATGATCGACGTCCTCTACGATTACGCTGTTCGAATTGGCAAAGCCCTGATCGACGTCGATCGCGAGGTCAGGCTCTACCCACCACATGCGTTCCGGCGTCCACGTGAAGGCCTCCGCGTTGATGATCGGAAGCGGGACACCCTGGAACGTACCTCCCACTGCTCCGGAGTTGACCGACTCTGAGATGAAGATCGCGTCCACACCCACCGTATCCTCTCGGGTTACGCTGTTGTGGTCGATCAACTGGATCTCGAAGCCGAGCGTGTCGGTGAGAATCTCGAGATACCGGAGATCCTCGTCACGATCCTCTTGACCCGTGTTTAGGGACGCGTCGTAGACGAACAGCATCGTGGGTGCCGGTGCATCGATGGATTGCGCTTCGGCCTCTCGCCCGACGGCCCAGAGGATCGTGTTAGCAAAAAGCGCCTCTCCGATCTCGCTCAGATTCTCCGATCCGCGCGTGTGTGCAAAAAAGGAGGCCTGCCTCGCCCACACGACGGACGTGTCCGAGAGCATGTCTCCCGGCTCTAGAACGAACATCGTTGCGCGATCCCGATCGGAAGGCGGCAGCGGCTGTCCGTCCGGACCGGTGACCGCTGACGGCAGCGTCGCGATGATCTCTGCATCCTCGACGGGCGCTACATATCCGATCTGGTTCGGTGCATCTTGATCCAGCGTGCTGCCGGCGGGTGGATCGTCGTACACGACTACCTCGTAGGACGGAAGGCCGCCCATGATTGGGTGCGTACTGCTTGCAACCTGAATCTTGTTTGCGTTCGCGAAGCCCATGTCGATGTCGATGGGTATGTCCGGCTGAGCCCACGCCATCCGATCCGGCGAGTAGGTGAACACTTCCGCATTGACGACCGGAAGTCGCACACCGCTGAATTTGTCTCCGACATCCCCGGAACCGACAGACTCGGAGATAAAGATCGCATCTACACCCGCCGTGTCTGCCGGCGCTGCTTCTGCGGCATCGATCGTCTGCACGTTGAATCCGAGGTCGTCTTCGAGAATTTCGAGATACCTGAAGTCTTCATCACGATCGTCCACTCCGGTATTAAGATCGGCCTCATAGACGAAGAGGATGGTCGGCGCCGGTGCGCTGATCGAACGCAGGTCGTCCTCCTGCCCTAGTGCCCAGAGCACGGAATTGGCGAAGAGATCTTCACCGATCTGCGTCATGTTCTCTGAACCTCGCGTGTGAGCAAAGAAGCCGACGTAGCGTGCCGGAACCGTACTCCCATCAAAAAGCACATCACCCGGTTCGTAGGTGAACAGCGTCGCACGCTGACCGCTGGACGGCTCCAATGGATCAGCACCACTCGGACCCACAACGTACGCCGGCAGCGTGGCTAGAATGTCCGCTCCCTCGAGTGGAACAGCATAGCCTATCTGGTTCGGCGCGTCCTGATCAAGGACACTTCCGGCCGGTGGATCGTCATACACCGTCAGCTCTCCGGGCCGAAGGCCGCCGAGAATCGGGTGGTCGGTATTGGCGACGTTGATCTTGCTCGCATTGGCGAAGCCCATGTCCACGTCGATCCCGAGCTGATCCGAAACCCAGTCCATGCGCCCGGGAAGAAACGTGAACACCTCCGCATTGACGATCGGCACCTCCGTGTCCTTGAAGATGTCGGCAACATTGCCGGAGCCGACGGATTCGGAGATGATCACGAGATCGACATCATCGGCATCGCTCGTCGCAATGACCTCATGGTCGATCGTCTGCACCGTCAGTCCGAGCTCATCTTCCAAAATCTCGAGATAACGGGTATCCTCGTCCCGATCGTCCACGCCGGTATTGAGGGTTGCGTCATAGACGAAGAGCACCGACTGCGCAAGAGACTCTGCGGGTGCGGCAATGAATACAAAAAGTGCTAGCGAAAGCAGTGTAATCACGTACTTCGCCGGGTTGTGGCAAAAATGGTTCATAGGTGACCTCCTCTGATGGATTGATTCGAAAGGGGCGCTTTCACGCCCCGGTGTGTGGATAGTGATAGTAGCGGTAAATGATATCGATCAAATAAATTCGGAATCGTTAGGTGAGCCGAACGGTGTGGAGGTAGCTTCAAAAGCTCAACCTCAGATCGGCTATCTGGACAGCTTCGAAAAACTCCGAAGGTACGTATGCGTAGTCGATCGCGAAACGAAGCCCCATTGCATCGACGCTGATGCCGGCGCCATACGTCATGTGCGTCGTGATGTCCGAGCCCAGAGCGAGATCTTTGTAACCCGTTCTGAGATCCAGGTTGAGTGACGACACGTCGAAACGAAGGCGGGCGCCGAGATCGGCGTTCAGGTTGTTGTCATTTGTTTGATGGGCATCCGAGAGCAGATCCAGCCGTGCATTTCTCGTCTGAACTACCGGGAGGGCAATACCGAATTTGAACGATAAAGGCAGGTCCCACCCTCCGGTTTCGAGGCGCGCTGCAAGGTTCTCATTGCTCCCGCTGTTCTGCGCGTCGATGTCGGTGAATATCCGAGTGTTGATGCCGTCCATCTGCATCTTTCCTCCAAAATTGGAGATTGATGCAGCCAGTTTGAGTCCGTTCAAGTAGTTGCTGGCCAGCACGAAGCCCACGTCCACCGCCATCGTGCTAGCAGACATATCGTAGATCGATTGGCGGATGTACTTCAGGCTGCCCCCAATATAGAAGAGATCGGTAAGCGGCTGTGCATACGTTGCGCCAACGACCAGATCGGCCGCCCCGAACGTTTCACCGGTGCCTTCCGGCAGGTCGACGGTGCGTCGATCCATGCGACCGTAGTCGACCTGAGCCAGGCTCAAGCCGACGACGCCCGACGACGTGACCGGCACTACGAGGCCGAAGGCATTGTAATCGATATCGAGCAGCCATCGGTTGTGGCTGAAGAACACCGATCCGCGGTTTCGTACATCCTCGATGCGCGCCGCGCCTGCGGGATTCCAGTAGAGCGCGTCGGCGCCGGTTGCGATGGCTGTATAGGCGTGTCCGAGCGCACTGCCGCGCGCGCCGGTTCCGATCGTCAGGAACTGGGCCGCAGACGTGCTTACGCGGCTCTGGGCGGACGCGGGTGGCGCCATCCACGCAGCACATAGCACGCAGATTAAAATTCTCATAACCGTCTGTGCTGGTCTTGCTCGAATTGCTCTCGTCATATCGCCCTACTTCACGATGGCAAATTTACCCGTCGTCTCGCCGATGCCTTCGGCCTCGACG
>CAZKNF010000016.1:0-10303 GCA_964554105.1 uncultured Rhodothermales bacterium
TATCGTGTGTACCGGTCGCAGGACTTTCAGTATGTCAGCGAGAACGAAGATCCGGTGCTGAGAGGAGGGGAATGGGACCTGATTGCCGATATACCGCGGAGTGAATTTTCGCAATGGTACGACATGGATCTCGGCCGTTACAGCTTTGTGGACGAGAATGTCGATTTCGGGCGGCGCTACGCCTACTACGTTTCGGCATACAACTCGGACCCGGCGCCGTGGACATCGGCAAACGGGACGGTCGTCACCGACCTGCCGGAGCTAGCCTCTGCAGATGTGGAATGGTACGCCCCGGATGACGAAACGCGCCTGAACAGGACGCCGCCCACTTCGGCGGCGGCCGGTCCGGTGAGCTCGCTGGATATATACGTCGTTCCGAACCCGTACGTGTTCAACGACGAGCAGCGCAGCTTCGGAATCGACGATCCGTTTAGAATGGAATTTCGGAATCTGCCTGAGGAAGCCACCATACGCATTTATACGGTGTCGGGCGACCTCGTACGGACGATCGAACACGGTCCGGATGAACGCGGAAACCTGTCGGGCTCCGCTGTATGGGATCAGAAAACGGATTCCGGGTTGATTGTGGCACCTGGACTCTACGTCTATCACGTGGAGTCCCAGGACGAGAACGCAAGCGGATCGGTTACCGGCAAATTGATGATTATCCGCTGAATCGGACTAAGCCAAGAGTTGCGAATACCATGAGCTTCACGAAACGTGAGAAGGACCACAAGAGATCGGCCGTCTTAGTGCTGATGTTGGCGGGTCTGCTGATTTGGGGTGCGGATACGAGTGCGGCTCAGTCCCTCGAACCAGGGGAAGATTTCAACAAGGGTGCTCGGACATCGCTTCAGTTTCTGAAAATTGGCGTCGGAGCGCGACAGGCGGCAATGGGTGAAGCCGGCGTCGCACTCGTGCGCGACGTCAACAGCGTCTTCTGGAATCCTGCCAACATTTCCGGAATCGAGAAATTCGAAACGGGTTTTTCATACGTGCGATGGCTCGCAGATATGAACTATGTTTCCGGCGCGATGGGATATCGGATCGGAGGCATCGGCGTCATTTCGGGGTTCGTCTCCTCGCTTGACTATGGCGACATTCCGGAATCACTCGTGAGCAGCGGGACGGGGTCGAGCGACACGCGGACCGGCAACACATTCTCCGGCAACGACTTTATGGCCGGACTCTCGTTCGCTCGAGAGTTTACCGATCGCCTTTCGATCGGCGTTGGTGGGAAATACATCCATGAGGGTCTCTTTACGTACTCCGCGCACACGTTCGCGTGGGATGTGGGTACGAATTACGACGTCGGATACAAAGGTATCCGCCTCGCGATGAGCGCCCAGAATTTCGGAGGCGCCGTCGAGTTTCTAGAGGAAGGAAGTCAGTCGGAATCGTTCGATCTCCCCATCGTTTTCAGGATTGGGATGTCGGTGAATCTACTAAGCCCGGACGCGAACGGGCTTGCAAGCCTGGGAGGCGGACACGACTTGCGTCTCGGCGTGGAGGCGATCAACACCAACGACTACAACGAGCGATTCCATGTCGGCGGCGAATACACATTCAACGACTTCTTTGCGCTTCGAGGCGGCTATCGGATCAATTACGACGAGGGCAGTCTAGCTATGGGCTTCGGCATCGCTCCGGAAATTTCCGGGATGGAGGTGCGCGTCGATTATGCGTACGTCTCGTACGAGTTTTTGGATGCTCCCCATCGGTTTTCGCTGACTCTGGCTTATTGAACCATCCGGCGTTCCGCGCCGGCGAAAATCATCTACGTGCAAATTTCAAACGTCCATAGTCGATATAGATGGCATTTAGTGACCGGGTCGTAAACGGCGTCACTCTCACTCGTGAGAATTTTTCAAATCCGCCCCTCGAAATGGGCATCGTGCCGTTCTGGTTCTGGAACGGCGATCTGGACAAGGATGAGATGGAATGGCAGCTGCGGGAGTACTACGACCGCGGTGTGCGCAGCCTGTTTATTCACGGCCGAATGGGGCTGGGTATAGGATATCTATCCGAAGAATGGTTTGATCGCGTCGAATTCTGCGTCGAGAAGGCGCGGGAGATCGGAATCGACGCGTGGGTGTACGACGAGATGGATTGGCCGAGCGGGACGGCCGAGAAGCAGGTATTGGAGGCAGATCCTGAATTAAGCCAGCGCTATCTCGAGCTCGTTCCGCTGCGTCTCGAAGGTCCGATCTTCACCTTTCTGGAGGCGCACGACGATCGATACGTCCCGACAGGCAATTCGAATCCGATCGCAGCCTACGGCGTGCGAGGTGAGGAGTACGACACCGTCGTCAACGACGTGGTCGATTTGAACAAGAATCTCGCGTGGGAGAAAACCATCGCATGGGAGGCGCCTGAGGGGGACTGGGTGCTCATGTACTTCCTCGAAAAAGAGGCGCCGTTTTACATCGACACGCTGAATCCGGCATCGACAGAGAAGTTCATCGAGCTGACTCATGAGAAATACAAGTCGACGGTCGGTGAGGAATTCGGAAAGACAGTTCCGGGCTTTTTCACGGATGAACCGGCGATGTACTACTACCATGTCGGCGTTCAGAACTACGTGGTGCCGTGGTCGAAGCAGATGTTCAAAATTTTCCGCGATCGCCGCGGATACAATCTGAAGCCGCATCTGCCGGCGCTCTATGTGGACGTCGGCGAAAAGACGGCGCAGATCCGCTATGATTTCTGGCGTACGCTCACCGAGCAGTACGCGGAGACGTATTACGCCCGGCTGCGCGAGTGGTGCGATGAGAACGACGTCATTTTCACGGGTCACCTTCTGTTCGAAGAGCATCTGCGCCTGGCCGCGCGCTGCGAGGGAAACTTCTTCAAGTACCTCCAGCACATGCATCTCATCGGCGTCGACCATCTGTATCCGAAAATCGGTTCACGTGAGGAGCCGAATCAACATGTCGCGCTCAAGGTCGGCAGTTCCGCGGCCCATCATTTCGGTTCGACGCGGCTGCTTTGCGAATCGATGGGAGGGACGTACTGGAATTGCACGCTCGAACGCATGAAGTGGATGAACAACTGGGAGTACGTCCTGGGTGTGAATCTCTTCAACAATCACGGCTATCACTACACCATCGAAGGTGAGCGGAAGCGAGACTGGCCTCCTTCGCAGTTCTATCACCACACCTGGTGGAAATACTACGACCGTTTTACGGAATACAATGCCAGGCTGTCGCATCTACTTTCGGGCGGACGGCACGTTGCGAAAGTCCTCATGCTGTATCCAATCAACAGCATCTGGATCAACTACGTCCCGCACGAGATCAACCGCGTCGGCGAGCTCATAGAGGAGGACTTCAAGTTTTTGACTGATATCCTGCTCCGCATGCATTACGACTTCGATTACGTCGATGAGGACGTGTTGGCGGATGCGGAGATCGTGGACGGCCAGATTCGAATCGCCGATGAAGCGTTCGACATTCTCATCCTCCCGCCGGTTACGCACATCAAGGCATCCTCGTACGAGAAGATCGAAGCCTTTCTCGAAGCGGGTGGAAGCGTGATAGCAGATGCTTTCGTGCCGGTCGGACTTCTGGAGCAGGGGCAGAATGGTTCGGTTTCGAATCTCGACCGGTTTCTCGGGCTCGACGGTAAGAGTATCCTTCGGCGCTTCAAAGCCCACGAGGAGGAGGCCTTCGAGGTGCAGCATCTCACCGAGCACGGCAATTTCTACTTCCTCCGTGGAGAAGGAATGTATAGCCGGAAAATCAGGGCCGAGAAGTTGTCGCACGGCAGTCCGGAGAACAAGCGGCTCCAGGAGATGATGATCCGTGAGAAGGGGCTCGGCTCGCGAGCTTCATTTGACGACTACATCGAGAAGGAGAGCGCACTCGACGAACGAAGAGAGCGGGCCTTGCTTGATGTGCTGCAGAAATGTGCGCCTCCGGATGTGACGGTCAGCGATGAAGACGTGTTTTATCTCCATCGTGTGAAGGATGATTTCGACATTTACTATCTGGTGAACACGAGTCAGGAAGACAAGGGCAAGGTTGTCATCACTTTCGAGAATGTGGCGCGTCCGGAGCTTTGGGATCCGAACACCGGCAAGATTCGGCCGCTGCTTGTCCATCGAGTGGATGATGGACGTCTCCACATCGAGCTGGATTTTCCACCGGCGGAGTCACATGTCGTTGTGTTGAGGGGAGATCTCGAAATTCCGCACATTACCTCCTCGAATCTCGACGTCAGGGAATTCGACGGGCGGCGTATCGTCGGCTTTTCGGGCAAGAGGATCGACGAGTGCTTCGCTCGCATCGTGACCGAGGGCGGAGGAGTGAGCCTCAGCGCTCCGGGCAAGAAGCCGCTCCCAGCGGTTTCCCTAGGCCGCGGGGGGGCCTGGCACGCCGAACTAGACAACGTGCTAGCGATCGGCCGCTACAAAATGAAGGTCGGTGATGATGTGGGTTTTGCTGCTCCGGATCTCGACGAATCCGACTGGTTGGACGTCGAAATGGGTGCGTGGGAACCGCAGCTGCCGCACGAACGCGACGAAGCGGAGTACCCGGTCGCGGTATGGTACCGTGCGAAGTTCGACGTGCGGGATGTCCCCAGTAATCCGCGGCTGATGATCGATGGATTCGCCGGAAGCGAGCACCGTCTCTTCGTGAACGGCGACGAGATCACCGACGAGGGTCGCAGAAGTCGGCTGGATTCAGAAATGCTGGAGGTTGATGTTCCGCTTCAAGAAGGCACGAATGTGGTTGCCGTCCGGCTTGTAGTGACTCGGAAGACCGACGGAATGCTCGATCTGTTGAAGGTGATCGGCGACTTTGCGGTCGACGACGACGTGATCGTCGCTACGCCCACTGAGATGCCATTCGAAGACTGGACGAAGCACGGCTATCCGTACTATTCGGGTACGGGTATCTACCGGACGGAGGTTGACGTGCCGTCGGAATTCGTCGGCTCAGGGCGTGTCTGTCTGGAAGCAGAATGTGGCGAGGATGTACTGGAGGTGGTCGTGAATGATGGCGAACCGCTTGTCGCGCCGTGGCATCCCTATTCACTGGACGTAAGCGAGCATCTGCGCGAAGGCACGAATACCTTCGAAATCAAAGTGACGAACACGCTTCTCAATATTCTCGAGGGTGAGGCGCAGGCGTCGGGTCTGTTCAAGGCGCCGCGGCTGGTGCATGAACACCGCTATATCTTATCCGCCCAGGAGGATCGCGGGACCGGTTACGGCTGACCGTCCCACCACCCATTTTAACGGCGTTCAACCTACCAGTACGATACGTTTTTCCGGATGCGCATTTTATACATCGACGTTGATTCTTTGCGAGCCGACCACCTGGGCTGCTACGGATATCATCGCGACACGAGCCCGAATATCGACGCTCTTGCCGATGGGAGCGTTCGTTTTGAGAATCTGTATGTGAGCGATGCGCCATGTCTTCCGTCGAGAACTGCTTTGTGGAGCGGCCGATGCGGTTTTCGCAACGGCGTTGTCAATCACGGTGGAACGGCGGCTCAGCCGTTTGTGGAGGGAAGGTCGAGATGGGTCACCGACACGTTCCACGATACGAGCTGGATGGCCTGTCTGCGGAGCGCCGGATACTATACCGCGAGCGTGAGCACGTTCGCCGAACGGCATGCCGCGTGGCACTGGTATGCCGGCTACAACGAAATCCATAACTCCGGCCGCGAGGGAATGGATCGTGCCGACGAGGTGACGCCGATCGCGATGGACTGGCTGGAGCGCCGGGGCGAGGAGGACAACTGGTTCCTGCATGTCAACTTTTGGGATCCGCACATTCCGTACCGTACGCCGGTGGATTACGGCAATCCGTTCGAGGACGAGCCGCTTCCAGAATGGATGACGGAGGCAGTTTGGCGACGCGGCTGGGAGGGGTTTGGCCCTCACAGCCCGCAGGAGCCGCATGGATATGGAGGCGAGGAATACTTCCTAAACTTCCCCCGTTTCCCGACGACCATTGACTCGATGGAGGCCGTCCGACAGTGGTTCGACGGATATGACATCGGTGTTCGGTTTATGGACGACCACATCGGTCGAATAGTCGAGAAGCTGGATGAGCTGGGTGTCCTGGATGATACGGCGATCGTCATCGGCGCCGATCACGGCGAGAATATGGGCGAGCTCAACGTGTGGGGGGATCATCAGACGGCCGACGATCTAACGTGCCGCGTGCCGCTCATCGTCCGCTGGCCCGGATTGACGAGCACGCGCGCAGACCGCGCTTTGCACTATCAGTTCGATTTCGCGGCAACGATGATCGATCTCGTCGGCGGCAGCGTGCCCGAGAACTGGGACGGAGAATCCTTTGCTTCCGCATTTCGAAACGGCCGCGAGGACGGCCGCGATTATCTCATTTTGAGCCAGTGCGCACATTCGGCGCAGCGCAGCGTGCGCTTCGACCACGATGGAGACGCGATACTGTATCTCCGAAGTCATCACGACGGATATAAGATGGTCGACCCCGTGATGCTGTTCAACCTGACGGATGATCCACACGAGCAGAACAACCTGGCTGACGAACGTCTGGATCTCGTGCGCCGCGGCGCGAAGATGCTGGACGAATGGACGGGAGAGATGATGCAAGCAAGCTCGACTAACATCGATCCGCTTATGACCGTCCTTCGCGAAGGGCCGCTCCATGTACGGGGCAGTCTCCCGAAGTATTTGCGTCGTCTGCATGCGACAGGCCGGGCGCAGCACGCCAAGCGTCTTGCCGAGCGGCATCCGGACGAGCTTTAGACTACACGAGCGTTATGAGATTCGTGTCCCGTACAACGAACGCCACGAACATATGAGCAAGAAGGCTACGAGCGGTTCGGTTCTGGTTGTGGGCAGTGCCAATATGGATATGGTTGTGTCGACGGCCCGTTTTCCCCAGCCCGGTGAGACGGTGCTTGCCGACGATTTCGGTATGTACTCCGGAGGTAAAGGTGCAAATCAGGCTGTCGCCTGCGCCAAGCTTGGCGGTGACGTGACGATTCTGGCGAAGATGGGCCGGGATATGTTCGCTGATCAATTGTCCGAGAGTCTCACGAGCGACGGTGTCATCCTCGATCACGTTCTCACCGATGAAAATTCCACTACCGGAATCGCGCTGATTACGGTCGATGGATCGGGTCAGAACGAGATCGTCGTCGTCTCGGGCAGTAACATGAAGCTGACGCCGGGAGAGATTGAATCCAAGACGGATTTGTTCGAGCGAGCTGGTATTGTGATGCTGCAGCTTGAAATCCCGCTAGATACAGTGATTCGCGCTGCTCAGCTGGCGAAGGACTGTGGTGCGGAGGTGATCCTTAATCCGGCTCCGGCGGCCGACCTCCCGAGCTCTCTTCTAAGATCCGTCGATTACATCACGCCCAATGAGTCCGAAACAGAACAGCTCACGGGGCTGACTGTGGATGATGATGAATCGGCCGTTGGCGCCGCTCGCGCGCTCATCGACCGGGGCGTTGGCCACGTCATTCTGACACTCGGCGAGCGGGGTGTGCTTCACGTGACGAAGGACGACGCCGGTTCATATCCTGCGTGCCAGGTCGAGGTCGTCGATACCACAGCGGCAGGTGATGCGTTTAACGGTGCGCTCGCGTTTGCACTGAGTCGGGGCGACCATCTCGAGGAGGCCGTGCCATTCGCAAACACTGTGGCAGGTTACTGCGTCACCCGTATGGGTGCTCAGGCATCGATGCCCACGATGGAAGAGTTAGAAACATTCAGAAAACACCAGGACCGACCGGTTCTGGAAGAGCGGCATTGATCTGCGGCGAAGGCCGTTCGATTTGCGGACCATTCGGTCAGTACAGACGAATTGCGCGAAAGTCGAACCTATTAGACGAGGCATCTTCAATGAAAAAGGCAGGCATCCTCAACGCCGACCTGGCGCGCATCGTCGCGGCCATGGGTCATACCGACAAACTGGTGGTCTGCGATGCCGGATTTCCGATTCCCAGGGGGAGTACAGTGGTTGACCTGGCACTGACCGCGAACGTACCACGTTTCCTGGAGACGCTCGGCGTGGTCCTGCAGGAGCTTCAGGTCGAGCGCGCGATCCTTGCCGACGAAATGGAGCGCGTCAGCAACGGGCTTTTCGCGGATGTTCAGGAGCTGCTCGGTGGCGTCGAGATCGAAGCCGTATCTCACGAGCGATTCAAGGAGATGACGAACGCGAACAAGAACGTTTTTTTCGTGCGGACCGGTGAGGCGACGCCGTACGCGAATATCATGCTCATCTCCGGCGTGACGTTTTAGAAGAATCACAACACGTTCCACGGACTGGTTCGCGCCGTCGGCGCGATACCTTTCTTTTCGCATTCCGTGTACGGGACGGCGCGACTACATCAACGCTCGCGAATGCATGCTTTTGCATAAGAGAAATCGGAACGACAGCAGAGCAGGATCACCTGCGGTGATGGCGACGGCGCAGCTGAGGGCGCGTCATCGGGCAGCAGTGTGTCTTTTATCCGCCGCGCTCCTTTTCGGATTTTCCGTGTCCGTTACAGCACAATCGATTGTTCTGCTCGAGCGCGATGCCGAAGTGTGGCTTCCGGATCAAACGGTTCGCGGCGCGTTGGAGGCGAGCGAAGCTACCGAGGGGTTCCTTTACGCCGGTGAGGACAGCACGGCATTCGAGGTCAATGACGGCGAGTTTGCGGTAGATGTCCGGCTTCAGCACGGGCTGAACCCCATGGTCGCCTGTGCCGGAGGGGCGTGCTCCGACACCCTCATCTGGGATCTCGGATATCAGCCCGCTCCCGAACCGTTCATCTGGGCGACGGTGGACGGCTCCGCCGTCACGCTGCATTCGGAAATCGTCGACAGCTCGAATGCTGAGGTGGTGTCGTACGCCTGGGAGGAGGACCCGTCGAATCCGGGTGCGGCTAATCTGACGGCCACGGCCGATACGCAGGCCACGGCAGCGATTTCCGAATCGGCACCTACCGGTGAGTATTATTTCAATCTGGAAGTAGTCGATGCCGACGGCGTCGTCGGACGAGCGCGGACGTTTGTTACGGTGGACTCGACCGGCATTACGCCGTTCGACATCGAATCAGACCACGCCGCGTGGGTTGATGATGCGGTGATCTATGAAATCACGCCGTACAACTTCTTCGAAAACGGGGATCTGTCCGTGATTACATCACGGCTTTCCGAGATCAAGGATCTTGGAGTAAATACAGTGTGGATTCAGCCGGTGTTCGAGACGGCGTTTGGCGGTCAGGGATACGACATCACCGACTACTTCGAGCTTAGACCGGACTACGGCACCGAGGAAGATCTGCACGAGTTGATAGATGAAGCCCACAGTCTGGATCTCAAAGTGCTGCTGGATTTCGTTCCGAACCACACTGCGCTGCTGCATCCCTATGCGCAGGATGCCATCGATGGCGGCGAGGAATCGTATTACTACGACTTTTACCTGCGGGAAGAGGACAACGTAGCCTACTCGCAGCACTACAATCGTCTCAATCTCGGGGAGATGACGTTTCTCTACTACTTCTGGACGGATCTGGTCATCATCGACCATGATAATCCGGATGTACAGCAGTGGATGATCGAAGCCGGACGCCGCTGGATTGAAGATTTCGACATCGACGGCTATCGAATCGATGCCGTCTGGGGTACGAATGCACGGACGCCGGAGATGATGCAGCGATGGCGCCACGCGCTAAAGCGATACAAGCCGGAGGTTTTGCTCCTGGGCGAGGACAAGGGCACGCGTCCGGAGTCGTTCGAAAACCGATTCGACGTCGCGTATGACTGGTTTGCAGAGGAGAGTTGGGTGTCTCACTGGACATGGCAGACGGACTACAGTGAATCTGTCAATCTGACTGTCTTCAATGACACGGATGAGGATGATCGAGCCGATAGGCTGCATTACGCCCTCACGAATGCAGGGCAGGGGTGGCATCCGGACGCAAAGATCCTCCGCTTCATGGAGAACAACGACACGTTCCGGTTCATCAGGCACCACGGCCTCGAGCGAACCGAAATGGCTGCCGCACTGCTCTTCGCTCTGCCCGGTGTGCCTCTCGTCTACAACGGGCAGGAGATCGGATTCGATCGGCATCCATACCAGACGAATAGCATCTTCGACTACGGCGAATCGATGGAGGAGCAGGACGAATACGGCCTATATCCCCTCTATGAACGGCTTATCGCGATCCGCGATCAGTTCCCCGTGCTGTCCAGCGACAACTTCGAGCGCGTGGACGTGCTGACGTCAGCCGAAGATTATGTCTATGCCTTTCGGCGCTGGGAAGGCACGGACAATATCGTTGGTGTGACCAATATGGTCGA
>CAZKNF010000016.1:10403-44627 GCA_964554105.1 uncultured Rhodothermales bacterium
CGATCGCATTCGAGGTGCCTCGCTCGGGCCGTGTCGGGCTGGTGGTGTACGACGTACTCGGTCGGGCGGTCACGACGCTTGCGGACGAGGATCTTGCTGCCGGGCGCCACGAAGTGCGATTCGATGGCAGCGGGCTCGCCAGCGGCGTGTACGTCTACCGGCTGACGTTTGAGGGGCAATCCACGACGCGGCGCATGATGTTGGTAAAATAAGGTTCACGTAACGTCAGACAAGCGATGTGCACATGAAGCGAACCACAATACGGCGAATCGATGACGAGGCGTTCCGCCGGTACGGCTCAGTAGCCGTGTGTCCAGCTGGGCCGCCGCTGGCGGAGGACGCAACATTCAAGTACTGGTCGGATGCAGGAAACTATCGAATCGAGGGAGAGACGGAGATCGGATTTTGCACGGTCTACAGCCAGGATCGGGATATCGTCGATTGGATGGAGCAGCACGCGCGTTCGCCGGAGATCATCATCCCGATAGACAGCGCCGTTGTTCTGCCTGTGATGTCGGACGACGGGCAGGTAGACGCCTTTCTCATCGAGCCCGGTGAGGCCGTCGTGATCGGCGAAGACGTTCGGCACAGTGCCTGCAAACCGTTTGGCAGCGACGAGGCTGCATACTTTGTCATTTTCCGGCGCGGCACGCCCCAGGAGGATGTCACCAAGATGGATATCGAACCTGTTAGCATCGACTCGGCATGAGTGTATTTACGGTAAGTTCGGATGGACTGCGTCTCGAGATCGACGCCGAAAATCCGCTGCATATTCGGCGCATCGTTCACATTTCTTCCGGTCGGGAGATTGCCACGGGTACGATGCAGCGATTTCTCGTTCGCACGCCCGAGCGGCTTTCGGATCCTTACTTCTTGACGGAATTGGCGTCCGTAGATATTGCTGAAGGTGCGCTGTCCTTCGTTTTGACGGATCCAGACGAAAAATTTCGCTTGACGTGCCGAATAGCGCTTGGAAGTGAAGGAGTCGAGTGGCGGGCTTCTTTAGAGGAATCGGACCCCACGTGGATGCTCGAATGGCGGATTGAAAATCTCCACGTGCGCGGTGTAGTAGTGCCTGCTCTTGGCGGACAGGTGCTCACGGCCGACATGCCGGCAGGTGCGTCCGTTGCCTACAAGTATCCGTTTTGGTGGCAGTCTCAGTTTGCCGTCGGGGAGATCGACGATCGAGACGGAGTGTGGATACGCACGATGGATGTCGATCCGCGCCTCAAGGTGCTGCGCGTACGGCGGCCGGAATCGGAGCCGAATCGGTTTACGATTGGCCTCGGCATTGAGGCGGATGGGCCGCTCGAGGGTGCATCGCTTTCTGCATCGTGGTATCTCGACGGGTACACGGGCACGTGGAGAGCGCCTGCGGATCGACATCGGGAATGGATTCGCGATGCGTTCGATGTCCACGCCTATGCGGAGCATCCGCATTTTCCTCCATGGGCAAATGACGTGAATTTCATCCTCGAGATCTGGGGGATGAGCAAAGAGGCGCCGGAGCCGAGACATACGTTCGAGGACATGATCGAACGTGTGCGGGAGTTCGCCAAGTATCACGACCCGGCGAAGACGCTGCTGTATCTGCCCGGATTCGCCGAAGAGGGAATCGACTCGAATGCTCCCGACTACAATCCCGCGCCAAAATGCGGCGGCCGGGAGAAATTCAAAGTACTCATCGATGAGGCGCACGACCTCGGATACCGCGTGATGATCCACACGAACGTGCTTGCGCTGGCGTATTCACATCCACTGTATGAGCGGTTCCGGGAATACCAGGTGATAGACTGTTTCGGCCGGTTGCAGGGCTGGGGCAACGACATCGACGGCGACTGGCTTCAGGAGCCGTTTTTCGCCTATATGAATCCCGGTTTCGTGGAATGGACGGAGCACATGAAGGGGGTGTTCGAAGATCTGATCGACTCCTTCGGTATCGACGGCATATTTCTCGACCAGACGCTGCTCGCGTTCAATGTCGGGCGCGGCCCGAACTTCGTCCGCGGGATGCGGGAGCACGTTCAGCGCCTGCAGAAGGCGTATCCCCGGGTGCTGTTCGCCGGGG
Organism: uncultured Rhodothermales bacterium; assembly: GCA_964554105.1. Lineage (GTDB taxonomy): Bacteria > Bacteroidota > Rhodothermia > Rhodothermales > VXPQ01 > CAZKNF01. Next base: position 12,472 of record CAZKNF010000016.1, read on the forward strand.
AGGGCTTTCACGAGCAGAACGTGAGCGCACTGCCGATGACGCAGATCCATGGCATCGACAGTATAGCCGGTATTCACGGCCTGGAGGGGGCGCGAGAGTGGCGCAGAGTGCATCCAGTGTCTTCCTATGTATTTGGCCCATTCACGCGTTTGATGGCTCACCTTCTCACCAAACACCCAACCAGCACGGTATACGAGCGGCAGGAGGAAGCGTACGAGGAGCTCGGAATAATACCGGCTCTCGTGCTGTACAACAAATCTCACGAGATCGACGTGCCGCAGCTTCAGCGGATGCTGGAACGAACGCGTGCACTCGACAGCGAACGACATAACCTGGTCCAGGCCACATGAAGATCGGCTTTCTAACAGCATGCCTTCCCGGAGTCCCGTTCGACGAACTCGTCGCCTGGGCCGCGGGCGAGGGGTTTGAAAGCATCGAGCTTGCGGCGTGGCCCGTCGATTCGAAGCGCGGCGGCGTAGCCGGGCAGATCGACGTGGCTCGTCTCGCGCCTGACGAGGCGGCGCAGGCGCGTGACGTGCTGCGCGAGCATGATCTGTCGATCTCAGCGATGGCCTATTACGAGAACAATCTGCACCCCGATCTGTCCCTTCGCCGAGAGTACCACGAGCACCTGCGGAGAGTCATCGACGCGGCCGAGATGCTCGGGGTACCGCTGGTGGGTACGTTTGTCGGTGCCTGGGCCGGAAATCCGTCCGAGATTATCCGTGCGGCGGGCGCGCTGTTTCGTGATCTGGTATCGTACGCGTCAGACCGCGGCGTGAAGCTGATGATCGAGAACTGCCCCATGGACAACTGGGTGCAGTGGGGCCTGCCTGGAAACTACGCGTACTCTCCCGAGCTCTGGGATGCGCTCTTCAACGAGGTCCCGGACGGCCTCGGTCTGAATTTCGACCCCTCGCATCTGTACTGGCTTCAGATCGATTACCTTCGCGCCGCACGAGAGTATGCGTCAAAGATCTATTATGCGCACGCGAAGGACGCCGAGTTTGTTGAGGAAGGCGGATACCGCTACGGCGTGCTGGCCGAGCAGCTCGGTGGGAATCCCTGGCGGTCGGGCTGGTGGCGGTACCGCATGCCCGGCAGCGGAGGCGTCGATTGGGAGGCGTTCATAACGACGCTACGGGATGTCGGCTACGATGAGGTTCTTTCGATCGAGCACGAGGATCCCGAGTACGAAGGGAGCGAGGAAAAAGTCAAAGAGGGTCTGCAAATCGGCCTTCGCCATCTCGCTGACATCGTTTGACAAAGACGCCCACGGCCCGAACATTCACCCGTCGATCTTCCCCTCGCGCATGCGGACGGCGAGCGGCGTCGCTCATCTTGCTACATGCGTTGGTCTCCCTGATCATCGCCGCATTTCCGGAGCAGTCGCCGTGGCGTGCCCAAAAAGGGATCGTAACAGCTTTGTAGACGATCCTTTACCACCTGCTCACAAGTAGCCGGGCACAGCAGCAAAGTACGCTTGTACCTTCTACACGTCACGGTAAATCTGTTGGTGTGAAAGAAGGAGGTGAAGAGGTGGGGAGAAGGGTGCTTATCACCGGCGGAGCGGGTTTTATCGGGTCGCACGTCGCCGACGAACTGCTTGCGGAAGGATACGACGTGCGAGCGCTTGACAGTCTGGCGGTGCAGGTTCACGGCGCACTGGCAAGCAGGCCCGAATACCTCGATTCCAACGTCGAACTCATCGTGGGGGACGTTCGGGATCCCGAGATGGTTCGTGCTGCACTCGACGGCGTGGACGCAGTGCTGCACTTGGCTGCCGTCGTAGGAGTCGGGCAGAGCATGTACGAGATCGAACGCTATACGAGCGTTAATGACGTCGGTACGGCCGTTCTTCTCGAAGCGGTGAACGATATGCCCGTCGAGCGCCTCGTCGTGGCGTCCAGCATGAGCATCTACGGCGAGGGCCTGTGCAGCGGCGCGAACGGCACGCCGGTGACACCGCGCGACCGCTCTCTCGAGCAGCTGCGGGCCGGTCGCTGGGAGCTGATGGATGAGAATGGGAACGCCCTGACTCCGTGTCCCACACCCGAGACAAAAGAACCGTCGCTCGCATCCGTATACGCGCTGACGAAATACGACCAGGAACGCCTGTGCCTGATGTTTGGGCGAGCATACGACATCGATACCGTTGCGCTGCGCTTCTTCAACGTGTACGGTCCGCGGCAGGCGCTGTCAAATCCATACACAGGCGTTCTGGCAATCTTTGCTTCGCGCCTTCTCAACGGAAGACCTCCGCTGATTTTTGAGGACGGCAACCAGAAGCGTGACTTCGTCAGTGTGCATGACGTCAGCAGGGCGTGCCGCCTTGCGCTCGAGGTGCCGGACGCGGCGGGACAGGTGTTTAATGTAGGCAGTGGCCGCAACTATACGGTCCGCGAGATCGCGGAAAAGGCCGCTGCAGTCCTCGGTGCACATGACGTTGAACCGGAAGTCACGGGGAAATATCGGATGGGCGATATACGCCATTGTTTCGCTGACATCAGCCGCGCGCGGAGCGTGCTTGGATATGATCCGCAAATCAGCTTGAGCGAAGGACTTGAGGAGCTTGCCGGCTGGCTCGAGGGCCGCGTCGCGGAAGACTATGTCGATGCCGCAAGTGAAGAGCTGACGGAACGCGGACTTACAGTTTAGGAGGCGACGATGAGCGATCAACGCAGGAGCGGACCGCTACCGACTATCGGCGCAATCGAATGGTTTCGGCCGGGTGAGCATCAGCGCGTCGAGCGCGTTCTCGCTGACATGAAGCAGCTGAACTTGGTCCACCTGCGGACCGGCTTTTCCTGGGCGGATTACTGCACGCCCGCCGGGCGCTCGTGGTATGAGTGGCTCATGAAGCGGCTCTCACCGGAGGTCGACATCCTGCCGTGCTTCACGTATACACCGCCCTCGCTGGGCATCGAGCCAAAAACCGCCTCTCCGCCTCGAAATCCGAAAGACTACGCTGACTTCATCGATCAGATCATCACGCGTTTTGGTGAACACTTCGAGTGGATGGAGCTGTGGAACGAGCCGAACAATCTGAATGATTGGGATTGGAGGATGGATCCAAACTGGGCCATTTTCCGCGAAATGATAGTCGGGGCGGCGAATTGGAGTCGCGAGCGAGGAATGAAGACGGTTTTGGGCGGAATGTGTCCGACGGATCCCGGATGGCTGGATCTCCTTGCGCGGCACGATGTGCTGAAATACTTCGATGCGGTCGGGATTCACGGTTTTCCCGGTACATGGGAGTACGACTGGTCGGATTGGGATGTGCCCGTCTCGAAGGTGAGAGAGGTTCTGAACCGACATGAAGTCGACGCTGAGGTCTGGATCACCGAAGCGGGCTATTCGACGTGGCAGCACGACGAGTTTGCACAGATGGAAGCGTTCATCGACGTGATCCAGGCGCCCGCCGAGCGCGTCTACTGGTATTCGGCGCACGACCTTCATCCCACGCTTCCGCATCAGGACGGATTTCACGCTGACGAGCGGCACTATCACTTCGGACTTTTCCGCAGCGATGGCCGGCCGAAGCTCCTTTCTCGTCTGTGGTCGGAGGGTGGGATTTCCGCCGTGCAGGATCTGGGGGACCTTGGAAAACGCCATGGCGCCCGAACCCTTAGAGATTCACCTCAGCATGCGGGTGGGAACGGAAGGATGAACGGTGATTCGACAAACGGTCATAAGCCCGGCGCGCTGAGTCCCTTCCGATCGGTGGGCATCCGGACGAATGGCGCCTCGAAACGGCCATACACCCTCATCACGGGTGGTGCTGGATTCATCGGCACCAATCTGGCAGAGCGGCTACTGGACGAAGGGCGGCGCGTTCGGCTCTTCGACAGTTTGGCCCGTCCGGGGGTCGAGAAAAATCTTAGATGGCTGTGCGACCGATATGGGGATCGGGTGGATGTCCAGATTGAAGACATTCGAGATCCATGGGCCGTCTACGACGCGGTCGTGGGGGCGGACAGGATATTCCACTTTGCGGCGCAGGTTGCTGTCACCGCATCCGTGGAGAATCCCCGCGAGGATTTCGACATAAATGCTGGAGGAACGTTGAATGTGCTCGAGGCGCTGCGCAAGCTCGGTGAGCCGCCGCCCCTCCTTTTCACATCTACAAACAAAGTCTACGGCGCGCTCGACGACATTCGGCTGGACGTGAACGGGTCGGCCTATTTACCGCTAGAAGAAGAGCACGCGTCAGGAATCGGACCCGAGCGTCCGCTCGATTTCGAGAGCCCGTACGGCTGTTCGAAAGGAGCGGCGGACGAATACATTCTCGACTATTCGCGGATTTTCGGCCTATCGACCGTCGTCTTCCGAATGAGCTGTATCTACGGGCCGCATCAATTCGGGACTGAGGATCAGGGTTGGATCGCCCATTTCATGCTTCGCGTGCTGCGCGGTGAGCCGATTACGATCTTCGGCGACGGTCGCCAGGTTCGCGACATCCTGTACGTCGACGATCTCATCCAAGGAATGCTTGCCGCGACGGATGAGATGGAAGGTGTCCGCGGTCGTGCATTCAATGTCGGAGGCGGTCCGGAACGTGCCGTGAGCCTGCTCCAGGTGATCGACATTCTCGAGGAGCTGCACGGCGGTTTGCCAGACGTTGTGTTTACCGAATGGCGGCCGAGTGATCAGAAGTACTATGTGTCGGACACGAGCCAGCTCCAGTGGGCTACGGGCTGGCGTCCCGAGGTAGGGGTTCACGAAGGAATTCGCCGCCTTTACGATTGGCTCGTGGAAAGTCCAACAGACATCTTGCAGCTTACGCACTAGCCTCATGGAATCAACGACCGCAAAGAGCCGCAAGCGTTCCAGAGACGGGAAGACGGACGTACGTGCGGCTATCCTCACTGCGCCGGGAACGGTGCGGGTCGAGAAGCGCCCGAGGCCCGAGCCGGAGCGGGGGCAGGTTCGCGTGCGCCTCGAAGGCTGCGGTGTGTGCGGTTCAAATCTCCCGCTGTGGGAGGGACGCGACTGGTTCGACTACCCGCGGGATCCCGGCACTCCCGGCCACGAGGGCTGGGGCGTCGTCGATGCGGTCGGGCATGATGTGGATGACCTCGCGCCCGGCGATCGCGTGGCGGTGCTCTCCTATTGCGCCTTCGCCGAGTTCGATGTGGCCAATCGGGACGCCGTCGTGCGGCTTCCCGGCTGGCTCGATGGGCGCGCGTTCCCCGGTGAGCCGCTTGGCTGTGCGATGAACGTGTTCCGACGAGCGGATATCGAAGAGAATCACACGGTTGCAATCATCGGCATCGGATTTCTAGGAGCGCTGCTCACGCAGCTTGCTTCTTCTGCAGGTGCGCGGGTGATTGCCATCTCGCGACGCCCGTTCTCGCTCGAAATCGCACGGGCGTGCGGCGCCGAAGCGACGATTCCGATGGACGATCATCAGGGCATCGTCGAGATCGTAAAGGAGATGACGGACGGCGCCATGTGCGACCGAGTTATCGAGGCTGTCGGCCTGCAGTGGCCGCTGGATCTTGCTGCTGAGCTTACGGCCGAGCGTGGACGGCTCGTTGTTGCCGGGTATCATCAGGACGGGCAGAGAAACGTGAACATGCAGCTGTGGAACTGGCGTGGAATCGACGTCATCAACGCGCATGAACGGGATCCGTCGATGTATACCCGCGGCATCCGCGATGCGATCGGAGCCATCGATGAGGGGCGTCTCGATCCCTTTCCACTGTACACGCACACGCTCGATCTCGGGAATCTCGGCGAGGCGCTGAATCTTCTTCGCGATCGGCCCGACGGTTTTGTGAAAGCACTGATCAGAACCGACGCATGAGCCATGCTGATTCCATTACCGTCGTGAAGCCTCGCCTGGCTTTTGTGGGTGTCGGGTGGATCGGGCTGCATCGGATGAAGGCGATACTGGATGAGGACTGTGCCGTTGCCGCCGTACTGGCGGATCGGAGTACGGACGCAGTGCGGGACGCGCTGGAAGCCGCTCCATCGGCCACCGCATGCGAGGATCTCGACGACGTGTTGAGCAGCGACGTCGACGGCGTTGTGATCGCCACACCGAGCGGTCTGCATGCGGGGCAAGCTATCCGTGCTCTGGATGCCGGAAAGGCGGTTTTTTGTCAGAAGCCCCTCGGTCGCACAGCGGAGGAGGTGGCAGCCGTCGTGGAAGCCGCGCGTCGCAACGATCGCCTACTCGGAGTCGATCTGTCATACCGCTACACGTCAGCGATGCAAGCTGTCCACACGGCGATTCGGGAAGGGAAAATCGGCCGCGTTTTTGGCGCCGATCTTGTGTTCCATAATGCATATGGTCCGGATAAGGACTGGGCGCACGATCCGGAGCTATCGGGTGGCGGCTGCGTCATCGATCTGGGCATTCATCTCGCGGACCTCCTGCTCTGGACGCTGGACGAAAAAGAAGTTCAACACGCGACAAGCGCCCTCTTCAGTGAAGGGCGACGGCTCACACTGCCGACCCGCGAAATCGAAGATTATGCCCAAATTGAACTGGGCCTTACCGGAGGTGCCTCGGCGCGCCTCACCTGCTCCTGGCGGTTTTCGTGCGGCCGCGATGCAGTCATCGAAGCATCGTTTCACGGCACGGAGGGCGCGCTGTGCTTCCGCAACGTGGAGGGATCCTTCTACGATTTTACCGCGGAATTGCGCCGTGGTGCGCAAACCGAGGTGCTCGTGTCGCCGCCGGATGCATGGGGTGGCAGAGCCGCCGTGGCGTGGGCCGAGAGGCTCGCCGAGGGGGCGCGCTACGATGCTCGAATTGAGGATGCTGTAAATCTCGCCGAAGCCATAGACATGATGTACGGAAGATGAGGTCGACGATGGCAGCTGAGGGAACGCCCGACAAGGTGCTAATGAGCACAGACACCGTCGGTGGGGTCTGGAATTACGCGATCGAACTCGCTCGTGCGCTCGGCGAACGGGGTATACGCGTCGTTCTGGCTGCGATGGGCGATGAGCCGTCCCCGTCTCAGCTCGACGGAGCGGCGAGTATAGACACGCTCGTACTCGAGTCGCGGCCGTACAAGCTCGAATGGATGCGGGGCGCGTGGGACGACGTAGATGCCGCCGGGGAGTGGCTCCTCGACCTGGAAGCGTCATATCGGCCCGACGTCATTCACCTGAACGGTTATGCTCACGGATCGCTTCCGTGGACCGCGCCCGCATTGGTCGTGGGGCATTCGTGCGTATGGTCGTGGTTTCATGCCGTCCGAGGCGAGGCGCCGCCAGCCGGATGGGAGCGGTATCGTTCGAGAATCGCGGAGGGCCTTCATTCCGCAACCATGGTGACGGCGCCGACGAGCGCGATGCTCTCGGAGCTTCGCAGGCACTACGGCAGCTTCACGTCAGGCGGTGTGGCGTACAACGCCCGCCGCACCGACTCGCTGACTCCACTGGAGCGGGAGAATTTCGTGCTCACGGCCGGCCGGCTGTGGGACGAAGCGAAGAACGTGCACGTCCTCGATGCAGCAGCTGAATCGATCGACTGGCCCGTTTTCGCCGCCGGTGCTGTGAATAATCCGGACGGTGGTGACGTAAAGTTCGGGGCTGTGCAGTTGCTGGGCGTTCTTCCGCCTTCCGATCTCGGCAGGTGGATGGGACGGGCGTCGATTTACGCGCTGCCGGCGCGGTACGAACCATTCGGTTTGACCGCTCTCGAAGCTGCGCATGCCGGATGTGCCCTCGTGCTCGGCGACATCGACTCTCTGAGAGAGATATGGCAGGATGCGGCAATTTTCGTAGATCCCGAAGACAGCGACGTACTCGCGCAAACCGTGAACACGCTGATCTCCGACCGGAGGCTGCTCGACGAGATGGCCGACCGGGCACGGCGCAGAGCGGCCGAGTTCACTCCTGAGCACATGGTGACGACGTACCTGGAGATGTATGGATGCATGATGTCGGCTGCGAAAACGACCCGGAGGGACCGTCCGCCGATACCTGTCAAGAACGAGCAGTCCTCGAACGTATTCGGAGGGATGACCACATGAAGATCGCGCTGTTCTACCATTCTCTAGTATCCGATTGGAACCACGGAAATGCGCACTTTCTCCGGGGCGTGGCGACGGAACTGACGGTGCGTGGACACGACGTGCAGATCTTCGAGCCGCGCGACGGATGGAGCAAGACGAACCTCGTGGCGGAGCATGGACGACGACCGATCGAGGTGTTTTCCGAGATGTACCCGCGGCTGCGGAGCATCGAGTACGATGAAAAGAGCCTCGATCTGGATACTGCTCTCGACGGCGTCGATCTGGTGATCGTGCACGAATGGAATGCACCTGGAGTTGTTCGACGGATTGGCGAACATCGGCGCCGCACCGCTCGCGATTACGCGCTACTCTTTCACGATACGCATCATCGGTGCGTGACGGAGCCGGAGGAGATGTCTGAGTACGACCTGCGAGGCTACGACGGCGTGCTTGCCTTCGGACGAATCCTCCGTGACATCTATATCGCGAATGGCTGGGCACGGCGCGCCTGGATCTGGCACGAAGGAGCGGACACGAGGGTGTTCCAGCCGATAGAGTCGCCGGCTGTAGAAGGTGATGTGGTGTGGATCGGCAATTGGGGTGACGACGAACGCAGCGATGAAATTGACGAGTTCTTGGTGGGTCCCGTGCGGCGCCTTGGACTCCGCGCGGCCGTGTACGGAGTCCGCTACCCCGCGGCTGCCAGAAAGCGCCTGCTGACGTCCGGAATCCGCTATCACGGCTGGCTTCCGAACTACATGGTGCCGACCGTCTTCTCTCGCTTCGGCGTAACGGTTCACATACCGCGGCGGCCGTACGCAGCGGCTCTTCCCGGCATTCCCACGATCCGGCCTTTCGAAGCGCTGGCCTGCGGAATTCCGCTTATCAGCGCTCCGTGGGACGATGCTGAGGACCTCTTCGAACCGGGCAAGGATTTTCTGGTGGCGCGGAGCGGCCGAGAAATGCAGGAGCATCTCCGCTACCTGTTGAATGATCCCGCCGCTGCACGTGAACTGGGGATGAGAGGTCGAGCGACCGTGCTGAAGAAGCACACGTGCGCCCATCGTGTCGACGAGCTTATGGCGATATGCGCGGATCTTGGCGTCAGACAGACAGATGCAGCAGCAGCATGAACGAAGGGAAGAAAGCTGGAGACGCTATATCGATGACGGATAGAGCTGATGTTCCTTCGATCGATGCGGGTCCGGACGGAACGAGCGAGCCCGGCAGTCGAAGCGGATCCGCAGGTGGGTTCAGGATTGTTGTTCTCGGATTGTCCATCAGTTCGTCCTGGGGTAACGGTCACGCCACGACGTACCGATCGCTTCTGCGGGAGCTCCACCGTCGTGGTCACCGGTTGACATTTCTCGAGCGTGATGTGCCATGGTACGCATCGAATCGCGACTTGCCACAACCGTCCTATTGCAGTCTGGCACTGTACGGCAGCGTCGATGACCTTCGGGATCGGTACCGTGAGGAGATCAGCGCAGCGGATTTTGTGATCGTCGGTTCCTTCGTGCCCGATGGTGTGGATGTTGCGAGATGGGTGCTGGCGACGGCTGCGGCGCCGGTGGCCTTTTATGACATAGACACGCCGGTCACGCTGGCGAAGATGGATCGTGGTGACTACGAGTACATCGAACCAGCGCTTATTCCCGAGTTCGATCTCTACCTTTCCTTTACGGGCGGAAGCACACTCGACAGATTAGAGGGTCAGCTCGGTGCGCGGGCCGCACGTGCGCTCTTCTGCTCGGTCGATCCTGACGACTACTATCCTGAACCCTGCGAGCTTCGCTATGATCTCGGGTACATGGGTACGTACAGCGACGATCGGCAGCCCCGGCTCGAACGAAGGCTCTCGGATGCAGCACGCCTCTGGCCGGAAGGACGCTTCATTATCGCGGGTCCGGGGTATCCCGACGATGTGTCGCGTCCGCCGAATGTCGAGTTTGTGGATCACCTTCCGCCATCGCAGCACCGGCAATTCTACAATTCTCAGCGCTTTACCCTCAATATCACGCGCGTCGACATGGTGCGCGTCGGCTACGCGCCCAGTGTGCGGTTATTTGAGGCTGCAGCGTGCGGTACTCCAATTATTAGCGACTACTGGCAGGGCATTGAAACGATTCTCGAACCCGACCGAGAGATCCTGATCAGCCATTCCGGCGAAGATACCCTGCGCTATCTGAGAGAGATGCCGGACGACGAGCGTCGGGCGATCGGCAGCCGCGCACGAGAACGGGTTCTCTCTTCGCATACGGCTGCATGCCGGGCGAAGGAGCTCGAAGACTTCATGGCCGAAGCGATGAGCTACGACAAGGCCCCTACAGCGGAGTAGATAGAGATGGCCGATACCCTGGAGACGGAAATTCTGTCGGCGCGGTCCGCGACGGAGCGGGAGCTTGCCGAACTAGGACCTTGGTTCCACAATTTACATCTGCCCGACGGCACGCAGACGGCGCCCAATCACAGGTTAGGCGATTTCCCTGCGACCAAATGGATCGAGATTGAGGATCGTCTTCCGGCGGATCTGTCCGGATGGACGGCCCTAGATGTTGGCTGCAATGCCGGATTCTATACGTTCGAGCTGGCAAAGCGGGGCGCGGACGTGTTCGGGATAGATGTCGAAGCGCGCTACCTGAAGCAGGCTCGTTGGGCGGCTCGACGACTGGATCTGGCGGGTTCTGTCGAATTTGAACAGATGCAGGTATACGATCTGGCCAAATTGACGCGCTCATTCGATCTCATTCTGTTCCTCGGAGTCTTCTATCACCTTCGCTATCCGCTGCTGGCACTGGACATTCTGTCCCAAAAGGTGAAACGTGTGATGGCGTTTCAATCTCTCACAATTCCCGGCGAAGGTACTTTGGACAGCAGAACGGACTACGACTTCGAGGATCGCAAAGCATTTCTCGATCCCGGATGGCCCAAGATGGCCTTCGTGGAGGAACGGTTCGCCGGCGATCCGACGAACTGGTGGGTGCCGAATCATGCTGGAATAGAGGCGATGCTCAGGTCGGCGGGCTTGCGAATCACCGCCCAGCCATCGCACGACATGTATCTGTGTGAGCGCGATGACGCGCACCCCACGGCCGCGCAGGAGTTCATCCAGCAACAGCTGTTTTCAGCGACGAGCGGTCAGGTCGCCTGGAGAGGAGGATATTGAAAAACGCGAGTGGACACGTTCCACAATGGCCATCAAGGTCGCTGTAGCGAGGCGTTATGCGAGAAAGTCAAAGTGGAGCGATTAGGGATGGCGGCATTTCTGAGGGAGCGCGCCTGTCGCTTATTTTCGTGGCTGTAGTAGCCCTGGCATTATTCATCTGGAAAATTGCCACGGTACTTCTTCTCGCGTTCGTTGGTGTTCTCTTTGCCGTGTTTCTCCGCGGACTCGCCCATCGTCTCAGCGACCACAGCCCGCTTTCTACTTCATGGGCGCTCGCCGTCGTCTCTCTCGCTATCGTCGCGGTGCTGGCTGCTATGGTTCTGTTGATGGGGCCGAGAATCTCCGATCAGGTACAACAACTTACGGAAACGCTGCCGCAATCAATCGGTCAGCTTCAGCAAGCCGTTCAGCAGACGGAGTTGGGAGCATATGTTCTCCAACAAGTGCAGACTTCGAACGGAGGTCTAAACCTCGGGAGCAACATCTTTTCTCAGCTAACCGGCACCGCATCTCGGGTCATCGGAGGCCTCATGGACGTGGTGCTCATACTTTTTGCAGCGATCTTTTTTGCTATCGATCCCGGTCTTTACAAGAGGGGTGTTTCGCTGCTTCTTCCGAAAAGCAAGGAGAGCAGATTCGAGGATGCACTCGACGCGACAGGAGATGCTCTCTGGAAGTGGTTGATGGGCAAAATTGTCGCGATGCTTTTTGTCGGCGTCGCCGTAACGGTCGGCCTCACCTTGCTGGGGATCCCACTGGCACTTACGCTTGGAATTATCGCCGGGCTTTTCGACTTCATTCCGTTTTTTGGGCCCATAGTTGCCGCCGTGCCCGGCATACTGCTCGGATTGACCGTCGGGCCATCCAATGCATTGTATGCAGCGCTGGTATACTTTGCAGCTCAGCAGATCGAAGGAAACGTGCTGACTCCACTTGTGCAGCGTAGAGCCGTATCGGTGCCGCCGGTCCTTGTCTTATTTGCCGTGATAGCCGGCGGTTTACTTTTCGGTGTACTCGGCATGCTAGTCGCGACGCCCCTCGTAGTCGTCGCGATGGTGATGATATCAATGCTGTATGTTGAAGATGCGCTCGGAAAAGATGTAGCGATTCCGGGAACGTAACCCGCCAATCTTTCGGGCGGTATGACGAAGCGTTAGCATTACAGGATCGTAAACGATCGCTCACGAGATGCTCACAAGCTGGCCATCAAGTGGTGGCCTGAGTGGGTACCTTCTACATTGATTCGCCTCGGCGGTACAGCTTCCGTCGCACAGATACGTACTACTCGCAGCAATCTACTTCTCTAAGACACGGAGCGACCTATGAACGTAGCATTTTTCGGCTCGAGCCTCGTATCAGCCTACTGGAACGGTGCGGCGACATATTATCGCGGTATAATCCGGGCACTCCACGAGCGCGGATACCGAACGACGTTTTACGAACCAGACGCATACGACCGCCAGGAACACCGGGATATTCCGGACCCCGAATACGCGGAGATCGTGGTCTACGAGGCGGAGGAGGAGAATGACGTTCTGGAGGCCGTCGAAAGCGCGCGCGAGGCGGATCTCGTCGTCAAAGCGAGCGGTGTCGGAGTCCATGACGAGCTGCTCGAGAAGGCCGTGTTGGACCTCAAGTCACCGGATCGTCTAGTCGTTTTCTGGGATGTGGACGCCCCTGCCACGCTCGAAAGGATGCAGAACGACCCCGAAGATACCTTTCGGGCACTCGTGCCCGAATACGACATGATATTGACGTACGGAGGCGGCGCCCCTGTCGTGGAGTCATACGAGGCGTTGGGTGCGCGGCGTTGCGTGCCGATTTACAATGCACTGGATCCGACCACGCACCATCCGGTGGAGCCGGATCCAAGATTCGAAGGCGATCTCGGATTCCTCGGAAATCGGATGCCGGATCGGGAGATGCGCGTGTGGGAATTTTTCTTTCACCCTGCTCGTCGGCTTCAGGACAAACGATTTCTGATCGGGGGAAGTGGATGGGATCAGAATGTGTTGGAGGCGGGCAACGTCGCGTATCTGGGCCACGTCTACACGCGTGACCACAACGCTTTTAATTGCACGCCGCTTGCCGTCCTTAATATTACGAGAGAGAGCATGGTTCGCTTCGGGTATTCGCCTGCCACCCGCGTATTTGAGGCCGCCGGTGCAGGCGCGTGCCTGATCACCGACTCATGGGACGGCATCGAGCTGTTTCTCGAGCCGGGCTCCGAATGCCTTGTGGCCAAGACCGGCGACGAAGTGATCGAAATCCTCCGGGATCTCGACGCCGGCCGGGCTCGCCCGATGGGTGAAGCTGCCCGCGAGCGCGTGCTCTCGGAACACACTTACTCCCATCGGGCGGCCGAACTCGACGCCCTCCTTAAGGACGCGCGGTCGAGGGCCGCGGCTTGACGGATTTTCGACCGGTACCATCCGGATGCCGGCTGGCCGGCGCGGTAGGTAGACGCGGTCGCGGAGTTTGCTATGCCGGCATAGCTTCCGGATTTACCGCCTCTTTAGCGACCTTGTTCAGCTTCTGATCCGCTTCTTTCTCTTCGGCGAGGGTTTTACTGAGGAGGTCGTGATCTTCGGTGAAGCCGAGCATTTTTGCGTAGGTTGCCGCGGTTCCGTATCCGGAGATTTCGTAATGCTCGACCCGCTGCGCAGCCGCTATGATCGCTGCATCGCGTACGTCCGATGCCTTCGCTTCCTCCATCAAATCCTCTCCTTCGGAAATCAGGCCGCGCATCGCTTTGCAGACCGTTCCCGACTGGCCTTTGTCGAGCCGCTTGAAAATTTTATCGAGCCGGTTTCGCTGCTCCTTTGTTTCGTTAAGATGCTCCTGAAGCGCATCTTTCAACGATTTGTGCTCTGCCTTTTTTGCCATCTTCGGCAGCGCCTCGATGATCTGGCTTTCGGCATCGTGGAGATCCCGAAGTTCGTGGATGTATAAATCTTGCAGGTTCTTCATACGTCTTTCTCCTCTGTCATACTTCACATGGCACTTTCCGGGACTCTCCCGGCTCCGAATTATATTACATCCGGACCCGCTCTATTGTTGTCGTATACCGTAGTCGAAGGGGGTGCCGCGCCGTACCTTTTCGGTAACGTATCCAATGGCGTAGCAGCTCCGATGATTATGTATGCGAGATCGGCTGTCGCTCCCTTTGTCAATTGGTTCATCATGGTGGTTGCTGATGTAGTTACATTCCGATTACACGCGTAACAAACTGCATATTCCGATGCAGCAACTTCTTGTACGTATTTCGGATGTGCTGAGCATCTCTTAAGGTGAGACATTCCACCGCATTAATGTCATCCAGGAGAGATCGCTTATGGTTGAAGCCGTAATGTTCTGGAATGAACCGAATAACAAGTCGCACTGGTCGTTTGAGCTCGATCCGGAATGGAAGACGTTTTCGGAGATGGTGACTCGGGCTTCCAAAGCCGTGGCTGCGGAGAATCCGGACCTTGTGCGTGTTTTGGGCGGCATGTCTCCCATCGATCCGGGCTTCATGCAGACGATGGATCGGCACGGCGTCCTTGACGAAATAGATGCTGTCGCCGTACACGGATTTCCGTTCGACTGGAATCTGTGGACGGTCCACGATTGGCCCGCGAAACTCGAAGAAATTAAGGAGGTGACTGATCTGCCCGTATGGGTATCGGAGGTAGGTGTGTCGACGTTCGGAGCAGAGGAGGTTCAGGTATTCGGGCTTGAGCGGACGGCCGAGCTTTTGATCGGCCGCGCTCCGCGGATACATTGGTACAGTCTGTACGATCTGCCACAGGCGTGGCCGGCAACAACGCGCCACAAAGAGGCTGAAGGCTCGTCGTATTACCGGCATTTCTTTATGGGGCTTCTTCGCGAGGACGGCTCGCCCAAACCTGCTCTGGAGTTGTTTTCGAATTACACGCCGGAGCTCGGCATCTGCCAGTGGTTTCATTTCGAGGATCATCGACTCGACGAGGCGGTCACCTGGCTCCGCCGGCTCGGAGTCAAGCATCTTCGCACGGGAATCAGCTGGGCAGACAGTTTTCGGCCCAACGCCGAGGCCTGGTTCGATCGGCAGATGGAGGCGCTTTCCGAATTCGATGTTACTCTGACCTACTGCTTCACGCCGGAGCATTGCGGCATCGAATGTCATCATACGAGCCCGCCTAAGGCCGTCGATGAGTATGCCGAATTCTGTGCAGAGATGACGCGCAGGTATGCTTCGCAGATTGCCGTGGAAGACCGAGCTGAAGTCCAGATTTAGCGTTCTGAGTTGAGCGTCGATAGCGACGCGTTCTGATACAAGAAAGGGGTATAAAAATGGAGATGGAACGACGAGATCGCAAGATTCGCGTAGCCATTATCGGAGTTGGAAATTGTGCTTCAGCGCTCGTGCAGGGTGTTCAGTTCTACGAGAACGCTCCTGAGGACGAGGACGTGCCGGGACTCATGCACGTCAATCTCGGCGGATATCACGTGCGCGATATCGAGTTTAGTGCTGCATTCGACGTTGATCGCAATAAGGTCGGTGTCGATTTGTCCGAAGCTGTCTTCGCTGAGCCGAACAATACTATTCGCTTTTCCGAGGTGCCGGACCTCGACGTACCGGTTCATCGAGGGAAGACGCTCGACGGAATCGGTCAGTACCTCAAGGAGAAAGTCGTCGAATCGCCCGGCTCCGAATCCAACGTAGCCGACATTCTTAGGGAGACCCGAACCGACGTGGTCGTCTCATATCTTCCGGTTGGGTCCGAGGAAGCGACCCAGTGGTACGTGGAACAGGCACTCGAGGCCGGCTGTGGATTCGTGAATTGCATACCGGTCTTCATCGCGTCGAAGCAGGAGTGGCAGCAGAAATTCGAGAAACGTGGACTTCCTATTATCGGCGACGACATCAAATCGCAGGTCGGTGCGACGATAACGCACCGCATGCTGGCCCGTCTATTCAGGGAGCGCGGCATTCGGCTTGACCGTACATACCAGCTTAATTTCGGCGGCAACACGGATTTCTTGAATATGCTGGAGCGAGAGCGGCTCGACTCGAAGAAGATATCCAAGACGAACGCGGTGACGAGCCAGCTCGGCCACGTCATGCGAGAAAACGACGTTCATGTAGGTCCGAGTGATTACGTGCCGTGGCTCGAGGACCGAAAATGGTGTCACATTCATATGGAAGGCACGACGTTCGGCAACGTACCGATTCGATGCGAAATGAAGCTGGAGGTATGGGATTCCCCGAACTCCGCGGGAGTCGTCATCGACGCGGTGCGCTGCGCCAAGCTTGCACTCGATAGAAATATCGGCGGTGCCCTTGCTGCGCCCTCAGGCTATTTCATGAAATCGCCTCCGGAACAGTTGGGCGACCATGAAGCCCGGTGGTTGACGGAGGAATTTATCCGAGGCGTCGCAGTTGATCCTGCGTCGTCCCGCGGGCGAAATAGACGTCCTGCACAGGCAAGTGGAAATGGCCGGGCGAGTGAAGCCGCAGTAAATGGGCAAATTGCGTCGGCCTCAGACTGAATGTGAACCTTTCTGCAGTAAGACGGTCGGTCGAACCGGGAGGTCGGTTCACGGTGCCTCGTTCACTGCAATGACTGTCCGCCTCGGGACTGCTTGTCCAGACACATAACGGATAAGTTCGCGAATGAGTGGTCCCTTCGCCTCTTTTACCCAGGTCTTCTTGTCGGGAGACTGGCAGGACATGGCAACGTAGGCCCAGAGGCCGAGCTGATAATAGGCTGCCAATCGAAGCAGCTCCCGGAAATCCAGCGAACGGTCGTAATCATATCCCTGGAAAAACGGAAGGGCGGCGACTTCTGAGGGATCTAGATTCGGAGCGGCCTCATCGATTTTCCACCACGCCCGGGCACCTCCGAGCACCTGGGTCAAATCCGAGAACCGATGTCTGAACTCGACCCATTCCGCATCACAGACGAATGCGAGGTCCCATTCGTCGCTCTTTTTAGAAACGTGGATCTCCGTATCGGCGAGGCACAGCGAGATTTCGCTGTCTTGAAATGCCTCTTCTTCGACGATCGCCTGCCTGCATAGATCTATTTCTCGGGCGGTTGTCTCCACGTTTCCTTGCTCCGCCGCCTTCTCGAGACGATCCATCGAATACAACAGGGTCTGTGCTTCTACGCCGGGCTGCGTCCGTTCCTTCTTAACGGCATGCACCCGGGCATAGAAGCGGCCGATTGACTTCGCGATTGATGCTTTGTCCGTGGGATCGGTATTGGGATTTTTCGGGTGTGCGACATAATTCCACAGCTTGCCATGCAGGTAGTCCATCACCATATACGACGTGGGGACGATTTCGCGGCTCGCGTCGAGGTGATAGATCGTCGGCACCCGCACCCCGGTGTTCTCGGAAAGGATCCGATAATTCCGGACCTCCTGTTCGTAGACATCGTCCTCGACTCGACTGAAGCGAAACACATAGGGTTGAGAATGGCCGGCGAGCTCCACGACATAGAGCATATTTCGAGTGGACGGTGGCGTCTCCGTAATGCCGTGACTTTTGCTTGGGGCAATTTCTCGCACACACGGGACCTCCGCTTGAGCGCCGAAAACCGCCTCTGCAACGCGCGAAATCGTATCCGTACTCACTGACTCCATAGCCATAAATCGTTGATTTTGAAATCTACGATAACCTCCAGGCCTCGCTCGACTTCCTCGAAGGCGTGCTTGCCGTATCTACGGATCCGTGCGCGCGTTTGGTCCACGCGATCGCCCGGTTTCAGGATGCCCGCGGGGTGGTGAATACTGGCTGCTGAGACTGGCGTCGTCTGTCGGCTCCGGCTTGCTTTATCAGATCGTCACAGCCGTCGCGAAACGCTTCCGTGCTGGATCCATTCAGAATGTGAGCACCGCCACAACAGCAAACGGTAGGAACCATGCCTGAATGGACGAATAAGGATCGACGCAAATACGAGAAGATCAAGGACAGCACGAAGGACCGCGGAGAGTCTGAGGATCGAGCGAAGGAGATTGCGGCGCGCAAGGTTAACAAAGACCGTCGTGAGGAAGGCCGAACCCCCAACAAGAGAACGCAGGGCACGGGAAATCCAAGGCGGTCCCTCGAAGCACGATCCAAAGAGGAGCTTTATAACCGGGCGCAGAGTCTGAACATTAGCGGCCGAAGCAAGATGAAAAAGGATGAGCTGATCAAGGCGATTCGGCAGAAGCAATAATTCATATCGGCGGTAAACCACTGCGGCAGTAGACTCACGTTCGACGACGAATAGACTTATGGCACAAACGGTGTGGATTGCGCGGCATGGGAACCGACAGGACTTTGTTGATCCTGACTGGATGAAGTCGGCCGAACGTCCATACGATCCCGGCCTATCACCCGACGGTGTGGTCCAGGCGCGCAAGTTGGCTGAGCGCATGGCGAGCGAGGATGTTTCTGCGATTTTTTCCTCACCCTTTTTGAGAACTGTCGAGACGGCAAATCAGATTGCCGAACTACTGGATCTGCCGATATTCATCGAGCCCGGCATCTCCGAGTGGTTTAATTCCGAATGGTTTCCGGCTGCTCCGCAGACCCTGCCCAGCGGCGAGCTCGTCGCGCGTTTCCCGCGCGTGGATCTCAGCTACGCATCCGATGTGCGGCCGACGTACCCAGAAAGCGAGGATGACGCGATGCGGCGTTCGGCGGAGGCGGCCCATGCGATCACGGAACAGTTTCCGGATCCGGTTCTTCTCGTCGGGCACGGCGTGTCCGTTGCCGGTGCAACCAAGGGCCTCGATCACGACGCGGTAGTTCGCGAGTGCGGTTTATGCTGTCTTTTCAAGATCGTCCGAGAGAGCGAGGCGTGGGAGATGACGCTCTGCGCGGACGTTTCTCACCTCGACGAGGTAGTAGCAGCGAACCGATTCAACTAGCGCCGCTCATCCGAGATCACCTCTTTCGACCGCGGGAGCGACGAAATAAGCGGCCGTTTTGAGCTGACGGTCGTCGTCGACGATCCCTTTGAAAGATCGGATCCAAACGCTCCGGACAGACACCATCCGCTTTACGGAAGGGATCTTCCAGACCCGCATCGTAGAGTTTTAAGGCCGTAGCCAATTGCTCTTCAGGGAGTTTCGGTATCCGCACATCATTCAGAGTACGCAATCGTCGTCATCAGTGCGTTCTCCGCCTGGCGGGAGTCGAGACGGCTGTGCTGTACGACGATCGGCACGGTTGAGGTGATCACGCAGGCATAGTCCGTCGCACGAGGAATAGGCTCGGGAATTTCGAACTCGTCGAAGCGTACGTGGCGGGTTCGCAGCGGCGGGATCGTCACTTCATAGCCCGCGATCGGTTCTCTGTCCGTGAAGAAGATGGTGATCATCACGTGCGCCTCGCCGTCGGTGGCGTTGAGCATGCAGACGGTCTCGTGGCTCTCCATTTCGGGCTCCGGCCCGTGGCTTCCCTCCGGGATGTAGCCTTCGGCTATGGCCCACCTCTTCTTTCCGATCGGTTCGCTGCTCATGTTCTCCTGGGGTGTTGTGGATTATGCGTCTCGTGCGTGTTGTGGATTACTCATCCGAACATAGGTACACACCGGATGAGATCAGCTTACCAGGCGATCAGCTTACCAGCTCGCGCAGCCGCTCCTTGTAGGACGAGCCCGCATCCTTGATGGATTGCCTGACCGTGTCCCACGCGTCCGGATCGCCCTTGAAGATGGCCTTTGCATAGGACGCCGCCTGCGAGACGTCGATATGCGGCGGAAGCGGCGGCACGTTCGGATCCGTGATGGCATCGACCACGACGGGTCGATCGGCGGCGAATGCCTCGTCCCATGCGGGCGCGACATGCGGGTCCCGCTCCATGCGGACGCCTTTCAGCCCGATGCTCTCCGCGAACTGTGCGTAATTGAAGCTCGGGAGGTTCTGCGATGCTTCGAATTTCGGGTCGGATGAGAGGACGCGCTGTTCCCAGGTCACCTGATTGAGATCCTCGTTGTTGAGGACCAGGACGATGAGGCGCGGATTGCTCCATTCCTGGTAGTGCTCCGCGATCGTGATCAGGCCGTTCAAGCCGTTCATCTGCATCGCGCCGTCTCCGACACAGGCGACGACGGTGCGCTGGGGGTACGCCATTTTGGCGGCAAAGGCATACGGAACGCCGGAGCCCATCGTCGCGAGTCCGCCCGAGAGCGAAGCCATCATGCCGCGCCGGATTTTCAAGTCGCGGGCGAACCAGTTTGTGGCTGATCCGGAGTCCGCGGTAATGATGCAGTTTTCCGGCAGTTTCGGCGAGAGCTCCCAGAAGACGCGCTGCGGATTGATGGGATCGGCTTCGTTCATGGCACGATTCTCCAGTATGCGCCACCAAAGCCTGACCCCCTCCTCAATCTCTTCCCGCCACGACCGATCGTCCTTTTTTTCGAGATGCGGCAGGAGCGCGTTAAGCGTTTCGCGGGCGTCGCCATGAAGATTGACTTCCGTCGGATACCGCAGGCCGAGCTTCTGTGCCTTCACGTCGATCTGCACGCCGCGTGCCTGTCCTTCTTTCGGCAGGAATTCGGAATAAGGGAAGCTCGTGCCGATCATGAGAAGCGTGTCACAGTCTTGCATGAGATCCCAGCTTGGCTTGGTGCCGAGCAGGCCGATCGCACCGGTGACGTACGGCAGGTCGTCGGGAAGCGCGGCTTTGCCCAGGAGCGCCTTTGCCACGCCGGCGCCCAGCAGGTCGGCAACACGCTCGACCTCGTGCGCGGCACCCGCAGCGCCCGCCCCGATCAGCATCGCCACCTTCTCCCCATCATTGAGTACGCCTGCAGCACGCTGAAGGTCGTCTTCTTCCGGTATGACGCGCGGGAAGGAGTAGCCCGTGCCGGTGAATGTCGCTCCGTGCTGCCTCGGAGGTTTTTCCATCTTCGCCTCCTGCAGGTCACTGGGGAAGATCATGCACGTCACCGTCCGATTCGCCTTTGCGACGCGGAGGGCCTGATCCACAACCGTTCGCGCCTGGGCCGGGGCGTGGCACATGTGGACGTAGTCGCCGGCGACATCCTTAAACAGCGAAATCAGATCGACCTCCTGCTGGTAGTCCGATCCCATCGCAGTAGTCGCCTGCTGCCCGACGATGGCCACGACGGGCATGTTATCCATTTCCGCGTCGTACAGGCCGTTGAGCAGGTGGATGGCCCCCGGTCCCGACGTTGCGATGCACACCGCAACCTCGCCGGTGAACTTTGCGTGGGCGCAGGCCATGAAGGCGGACATCTCCTCGTGCCTCGCCTGGATGAATCGGATCTTATCCTGGTGGCGGTTGAGTGCCCCGAAAATGCCGTTGATACCGTCGCCGGGATAGCCGTAGATGCGGCTGACGCCCCACTCATGCAGGCGCTCGACGACAAAATCTCCCACTGTATCACTCATCTCCACGTACCCCTTATCATTGTCTTTTCCGTTCTCCTACCGCCGTTACGAACACGTGCGGCAGTTTGCAGCGTGCTCACATTGAATGACTGTGCAGCGAGGCGGGATTCGACGGCGGCTGTTTCGTGCGGCGGAATCGCAGAGAGGTTACGATCACACGCGCAGACGCGAGTAAGCTCCGTGCTTTTTCAGATCGTCACAGCCCGTGCGAAACGGTTTCGTGACAAAGCGATTCCTAGTCTCCACCACATTCAAAACAGTTCCGGATAGGCAGATGAACCGTTTCCAATCGAACGCCCACCCTCGCGTAGTGATTGTCGGAGCAGGCTTTGCCGGTCTCCGCGTGGCAGCGGAGCTCTCAGGCACCGCGGCCGAGGTCATTCTGGTGGATCGGAACAACTATCACAAGTTCCAGCCGCTGCTGTATCAGGTGGCTACCGCCGGACTCGAACCGGACGAGATCGTGCACTCGGTGCGCGACATTTTCAGGAAGGACAAGAATGTGCGCTTTATCCTCGGAAACGTGAGCGCCATCAACCGCGATCAGCGATGCATCGAAGTAGAGGACGGGCCGCCGATCTCCTACGATTACCTCGTGGTCGCTGCGGGCGCTACGACCAACTATTTCGGGATCGAGGGAGCGGAGGAGCATGCGTTCCCGATGAAGACCGTTCCGGAAGCGCTGCACCTCCGGAATCATATTCTGCGCCAGTTCGAAGAGGCGGAACGCGAGCCGGACAACTTGAAAGAAGGAGCGCTTCAATTCGTCGTCGTCGGGGGTGGACCAACCGGCGTCGAAACGGCCGGGCAGCTTTCCGAGCTCTTCCGTTATGTGATCAGGGAGGATTATCGGAACGTCGATACCGCCCATGCACACGTGATTCTACTCGAGATGCTGCCGGAGCTCTTGATGCCGTACGCGGAGTCGCTTCGCGACTACACGCGCCGGGCCCTCGAAAAGCGTGGCGTCGAGGTTCGCACCGAGACGACGGTCGAGCATGTCGAAGCCGATGCGGTGCATCTCAAAGGAGGGGATCGCATTCCGACTCGAACGCTGATCTGGGCCGCCGGTGTCGGCGCCAGCCCGCTGGCCGCAGCCGTTGGAACGGAACAGACCGGTGGAGGGCGCCTCGTCGTCGAGCCGGATCTGAGCATTCCAGGTCACCCCGAAATTTACGTCATAGGAGATATGTGCGGCGGGGAGGATGAGGATGGCGAAATGTACGCCCAGCTGGCGACGGTGGCCATCCAGCAGGGCCGCCACGTCGGCCGGCAGATTCAACGTCGGATCGAGGGGCAGGAATCACAGCCGTTCGAATACAAGGATCCAGGCATCATGGCCACGATCGGGCGCAATGCCGCCGTCGCACAATTAGCCGGTGGGGTCGAGGTGAAGGGGTTCGTCGCGTGGCTCATGTGGGCGTTCATCCACATCTATAAGCTCGTAGGATTTCGGAATCGATTCGACGTCTTCCTGAGCTGGGTTTACAACTACGCGACGTACAACTTCAGTGCTCGCGTGATCATGGATCTTCTCCCGGCGCCGGAAGAAGTTGGTGGAACGCAGGTATCCGGAGAGGAGCACGCCGAGGCCATCGAGCAGCTGCCGGGCACGTGAGTGACGAGAGGCTGCCAAACAAAATGCAGTATCGCCCGCCTATCCGCGAAGATTCGCGCCGCCGAGTGCCGGCGAGTGCCGGCGCAAGCATCGTCCGCGATTGACAAACACATGCAAAAGCGGTAAACTGCCCATCTGCACAATCGTTTGCGCAACTGTGAGAGCGCAAATGAGAAGGCAGGATAGTAAGGATCTGTCATTAACATATTCGATATGCGCGAGCTCCTCAGCAGCGACTATTTTCCATACGGTTCTCAATACTACCGAGCGCCTTCTCCGCCGGAGGAGGACTGGGATCGCGACCTCCGCAAAATGGCCGAGCTCGGCTTCAATTCAATCAAGTACTGGATCCAATGGCGCTGGAATCATCCCGAGGAGGACCGATTCTACTGGGACGACATCGACCGTTTGATGGAGCTTTCCGAGAAGTACGACTTCAAGGTAATGCTCAACACGATCGTCGACGTGGCGCCTGCGTGGATTTACCAGAAGTATGACGACGCCTCGATGCTCACGCTGGATGGTCGGCGTATAGGTCCGCAGACCCAGTCGCATCGTCAGATCGGCGGGCTCGGACTCTGTCTCAATCACGACGAGGCCGTCGACCACATGATGCGCTTCCTCAAGGAGGCGTTCGAGCGCTACACCGGCCATTCCGCGCTCGAAATCTGGAATTTCGGCAGCGAGCCGGAACTCACGCAGTCGATGTCGGAAATGCGGCTATACGCCGACGACGCCGAGAAGATGGGCGACATGCTGTGCTACTGCGATCGCTGCAGAACGAGTTTTCGCGGATGGCTCAGCGATAAATACGGTGACATCGACAAGCTCAACGCCGCCTGGGATCGAAATTACACGTCCTTCGACCAGGCCGAGGTACCGAAGACCCGCAACACTTTCAACGACTTAATCGACTGGCGAATGTTCTTCGTCGACACGCTCGGCCGAAATGTGCGCCGGCGGCTAGAGGTGTGCGAGGCCGCGGACGCCGACCGGCACCCGAAGATGTGCCACCATGTGTTCATTCAGGGTTTTCCGATCACTTCCACGGCGAATGACCCGTGGAATATCGGTCAGACCGGCGATCTGCACGGCTTCACGCAGATGGACGACCCGATGATGCACGACATCCTGCGCTCCTGCGCACGCGGCAAGCCCGTGATGTCTGCCGAGATGTTGATGTTGATGGGCTATACGCTCAATCTGCATGAAGTCATCACCACCGATGACATCAAGCGGCACATATTCACGGGCATCGCGGCCAATCTGAAGGGCTTCATCTTCTGGCAGTATCGTCCCGAAATGCTCGGCCGGGAGGCGCCCGCATGGGGACTCACGCATCCGGATGGCTCATCGACCCCCTGGCTCGAAGCATTTGCGGACATCGGCAGGAAGCTGCAGGAGAATACGGACTTCCTGTTCGATGCCGAACCGCCGAGTGCCGAAGTGGCCATACTGTATCATCCGGAAAATCAGATCTTCACCTGGGCGGCCACCGGTAACGAGAAGAACGCCACGCAGTCCCTTTTGGGGGCGCACCGGGCGCTCTACGAGCGGAGCATCCGCACGGACTTCATCCACCCAAAGGACATCGCAAACGGGCATCTCGACGAGTACAAAGTCGTCATCCTTCCGCTGCCATATCTCCTTGATGGTGCGACGGCGCGAGCGCTAAAAGAGTGGGTGAAGGCCGGCGGAGTGCTGATCAGCGAAGCGTATCTCGGAGGATGGAATCTCGACGAGGGGCGCCATTCCACGACGATTCCCGGCTTCGGGCTGGAAGAGGTCTTTCAGGTGCGGCAGGCCAACGGCGAGCCGGCGTCGGAAGATCAGTATCTCCAGCTCGGCGGGATCGTGCGAAGCACTCCGGGGCCGCTCAATCTCCATCCGGGAATTCACGAGGACGCGGGCGGTGCTTCGATGGCGCAGCCCGTCGACGTGTCGAACGGAAGTGGACGAGTGGTCATGCGCCTGAACGAGGATTTGCCCGGTGTTGCGTCCGGCACCCGTGTGCAGGGTGCGATCATTAAAGAGACGTACACGGTCGAAGGGGCGGAGGTCCTGGCTGAATACGACGACGGCCGCGCCGCGATCACGCGTGCGCAGTACGGCAGTGGGACGGCCATTCTCATCGGATCGTACGTCGCACTGGGTCACTACCGATTCGGTGATCCTGCGAACGGCAAGCTGCTGGCAGGCCTCGTTCGCGATGCGGTGGATCTGGCTGGGCCGACGGTCCACGGTGACGCTCTCGTTCGCGTAGACACGTTGAGCACCGAAGGCGGCGATGCGATGATCATCCTCCAGAATCTCGAGCCGCGGCCGGTCGACATTTCGGTAGATCTGGATGGCGTCGAGTTCGATGCCGCGAATGAGGTTTTCGGCGGTGCCCGGCTGCAGGGCGTACGTATCTCGGCCGGCGTGACGTTCTCGGTGCAGCTCAGGGCCGGCGAGGTACGTGTCTATCGTGCATGACCGCGCACTCGAAGCACAGCCGTCGGTCGTCCGGCGAAATTTCGTTCTAAACGTCGTAGACGGTGCCGTCTTTACATTCGGGCTGGGATTCGCATCGCGTTCGACGGTGCTGCCGGTTTTCGTGAAGAACATCGGCGGCGACAGCATCGCGATTTCGTTGATTCCGGTGCTGTGGATCCTCGGCTTCAACATTCCCCAGATCGTGATCGCGAACTACACGGGACGCATATCTCCGAAGAAGCCGCTTCTTCTTAAGACGGGCCTCGCGCAGCGGCTGCCATGGCTTTTGATGGCCGTAGTGACGTTCACCTTGATTGACGGCCTGTCTCCGGCTATCGCGCTGCCGCTCTTCTTTGTCCTCCTGACGCTCGCCGCCGCGGGCGGGAGCCTCAATTTACCCGTCTGGTTCGATATCGTATCGAAGATCACGCCCGTACGTATGCGGGGTCGACTGTTCGCGCTTCGGACCGTCCTGGGCGGCATGCTCGGCATCCTCGCGGGCTGGATCGTCGAGCGGGTGCTCGCGACGTGGGGCTTTCCGGATGCCTTCGGCATTTTGTTCGTGCTGGCATTCGGGGCGATCATGATCTCCTATATCTTCATTACGCTCCTGGAGGAAGGTGATCGTCCGCTTCCGAAAAAGCGCGTGCGGTATCGCACGTATCTACGCAGCCTGCCGGCCATTCTCCGCCGCGAAACGAACTTTCGGAATTTCCTGATCGGCGAATCGCTTCTCGTTGCGGCGACCATGGTGGAGGCTTTTTTCGCCGTGGATGCCATCGAATCGCTGAATTTGCCCGTGAGCTATGCCGGGCGGTTCACAATTGTCGTGATGGCCAGCATGATCGTCGGCACCCTCGTATTCGGGTATATCGCCGATCGATGGGGCCATCGCATCAACCTCGTGCTGGCGGCTGCGTGGATGGTGGTTGGATGTGCGGCGGCGCTGCTGGCCCAGAGCGTGGAAGTCTACTATCTCGCATTCGCGGCCTCGGCGCTCACATTGGGGCTGAGAACGATCTCGAGGCTGCCGATCATCGCGGAGCTTTGCCGGGAAGACGACCGTCCGACATTCGTCGCGCTCACCAACGTGGTTACGGCACCGTTCGTGCTCGCCGGCATCGCGGGAGGATACCTCGCGAACGTGCACGGATACGATGCAGTGTTTATCGGTGCCGGTCTGATTTCAGTCGGGGCGTGCCTTTGGTTTGGATTGGTGGTCAAGGAGCCGCGGACCGACAGCGTTTGACGTTTACGGGTTTGGATTTACGTGTCTAGAGTTGGCGTTCATAGATTAGCGATCATCGGAGAGAGATTATGAAGCAGGTTACACGACGACAGGTGCTGAAGACGGGCGTAGCCGGTGCTGCGGGATTGGCCATCTCGCCGGCAATGAAGATGTTCGGCGCCGTGCCGCTCATCAAGGGGGATCTTACGTTTCGACCGTATCTCCATCCGCTGATGGACCCGATCGAATCGGTGTATCTGGCGGACGAGAACGGTGATCCGTTCGAATCTCCGGTTCGCGCGACGGATGCCGGAATCGTCGTGCCCGACGGAATCGGCGAGTCGTTTTCCGTCAACACCAAGTTCTTCATCGAAGGATTCGGGAATGTCTGGCTCGAGGCGAACAACGGCGGCGAGATGTACACCGCCGACGATTTCTCGAATGACCGCATATTGAATTTGAATCACGAGTTCGCCCGCAGCCTGGTCGAGCAGAATCGGAAGATATTGGACAGATACCGCAGCGAGAGCAATACCGAGTTCTCAACGGAGACCATCCACCTGCAGGAACTCGCGCAGGAGCTCGTTCGGATGTCGTCCCGCTCGAACGGTGAGACGATGGCCGAACTATCCGACAAATCCCTTCTTTATGGGCTGTGGGCGAGTGAAAAGATCGAGCTCGATCAGGCGCGCTGGACCATCGAGAGGCAGGCGCGCAGCGACACGTTCTATTTCGGATGCGAGACGCGCCAGTATATCTGGGCGAAATCCGTGGCCATGGTCGACCGATTCGTGGAGCTCTTCAATTACGCGACGCTCACGCACTACGTCTACGATACCTGGTATCCGGTATTCGAGCCGCGGGAGGGCGAGCACCAATTCGGCATCAAAGACGAAATCGTCGATTGGCTGACGGAGCACGAGATCACGATTGAAGGGCGGCCGCTGCTCTGGTTTCATCCGTGGGTGATGCCGGATTGGCTTCGCGAGAAGAATTACGATGAGCTCAAGACATACGTCGAGCGGCACGTTCGCGAAGTCGTGGGGCACTACGGCGACAAGATCGAGCACTGGGAGGTGGTCAACGAGTATCACGATTGGGCGAATGAATTCCGGCACACGCCGGATCAGATCAATGAGATCACGAGGCTGGCCTGCGAGACGACGCATGAAGTGAACCCCGACGTCGTCCGAATCATCAATAACTGCTGCTCGTTCGGCGAGTATGCGGCCAGCGGATATGATTCGGCCGGGGAGATGGATCGGCCGCTGCGCACGCCGCGGAAGTTCGTAGAGGAGCTGATCGAAGCCGAGGTGCCGTTCGAGGTGACCGGCGTCCAGATGTATTTTCCGGAGCGGACGCTGGCAGACATCGTGCGGCTGCTCGAGCGGTTCGCGGCGCTCGGCAAGCCTGTCTACATCACGGAGATCGGCGCAACATCCGGTCCGACGCGTGAAGAGATCTTCAACGAAACGATGTCCATCCCGGAGGCGCCGTACGACTGGCACAGGCCGTGGGACGAGGATCTGCAGGCTGATTGGCTAGAACAACTCTACACGATTCTCTACAGCAAGCCGTACATCGAGAACCTGTCCTGGTACGATTTCGCGGACTTCAGGACGTTTATCCCGAACGGAGGATTGATTCGGATGGATGGGGAGCGCAAGCAGTCGTTTCATCGGCTCGAGGGCCTGTTGGAGGACTGGGACCGGCTGCCGGCGATGCCCGATCGTGACGTGACTGGTGGTCCAAGATAGGTGGACGTGATGCGGATTTTTGTGATTGGTGGGACGGGATTCATCAGCGGGCGATTGACGCAAATACTGCTCGACGAAGGGCATCAGGTCACGATTTTTACGCGTGGGCGCCGAAGACCGTCATTCCAAGGAGACGAACGTCTCGAGCACGTGCGCGGCGACCGCAGCAGTCCGGATTCTCTCCGGAGAGCGCTTGAGGGTCGCACATTCGACGCGGCATTCGACATGATCGCCTACGAGGGCGGCGGAACGCGTGCGGCAGTCGATGCTCTTCAAGGTCGAGTCGACCGGTTCATCCATTGCAGCACGATCTCCGTCTACATGATTTCTGATGACGTGCGATGTCCGATTACGGAAGATCAAGACGACCTTCCGGTGATGGAGCCCTGGGCTCGCAACCCTTTCGGGATGGATTACGGGATCGGGAAGCGCGCCTGCGAGTCCGTTCTGCGGGAGGCGCATGGGAGTGCCTTTGACGTGACGTCGCTGCGGCCGACTTTTGTGAGTGGACCCGGGGACAAGACGGCGCGCGACTTTTTTTGGATCGAGCGGATCCTGGACGGTCAGCCGCTGCTTGTGCCGGGCTGCGGTGATCACGCCTTCCAGCAAATATTCCTCGAAGATGCTGCACGTGCGTTTGCCGATACGCTCAAGTCCGACGCTTCCCGGGGCGAGGCGTACAACGTGGTGGGCGAGGACATCTACTCGCTGAACGAATACTTGCGGCGCCTATCTGAGTTGTTGGGACGCGAATCCGAGCTCGTGCACATCGACCAGGAGCGATTCGATGCACTGCCCTTCAGCACGAATCCTCGTGGTGATGTTTTCCCATTCAATACGCGCCGCACGGCTATTTTCAGTCTCGACAAGATCAAGCGCGACATCGGATTTCGATCGACTCCTTTCGATGAGTGGATGAGGAAGACGATAGATTGGTATCTTCGCGACTACGACGGCAACTCGCTCGGGTACGAGCGTCGTCGTGAGGAACTCGACGTGATCGAGTCTCGCTGACGACCCGCCGTCCCAAGGCGAAGGGGCGAATCAATCATCCTTTGAATCAATCATGCAGGGTACCACACCATGTCGGCAGGCCTCCTCACATTAATGCTCCTCCTGCCGGTTTCCGGTGAGATCCAGGCGGATGACCCGCTGCGCGTCGGTATCGCACGCCTGACGCACGATCACGTGCACTGGATCTTCCAGAGCGAGGCGCGCGGCGACATCGACATTACCGGAATCTATGAGCCGAATCGTGAGCTGGCCGCCCGCTACGCCGAGCAGTACGGCCTCGATTCCGATTTATTCTACACGGAGCTCGGCGAGATGCTCGACGCCGTCGAGCCGGTGGCGGTAACGGCTTTCGGGTCCGTCTTCGAGCACTTAGAAGTTGTGGAGGCTGCTGCGCCGCGAGGGGTCCACGTGATGGTCGAGAAGCCCCTCGCCGTGAGCGTCGAACATGCGCTGAGAATGCAGGCCCTCGCTGAGGAGCACGACATCCACCTGCTCACAAATTACGAAACGACGTGGTACGCCAGCGTGCATGCCGCGCGCGATCGGCTCCAGGACGCGGATGCGTTCGGCGACATCCGCAAGATGGTCGTTCGCGACGGACATGAGGGGCCGAAAGAGATCGGCGTCAGCGATGAATTTCTCGACTGGTTGACCGACCCTGAGATGAACGGCGGGGGCGCACTCATCGACTTCGGATGTTACGGGGCGAATCTGATAACGTGGTTGATGGATGGTGCCGAGCCCACCAGTGTGACTGCGGTGACGCAGCAGATCAAGCCGGATGTGTACCCCCTCGTGGATGATGAAGCGACGATCATTTTGACCTATCCGAAGGCGCAGGGAATCATTCAGGCATCCTGGAACTGGCCGTACAGCCGAAAGGACATGGATGTATATACGGAAAGGGGGGCGGTTTTTGCGCCAGATGGACGACACCTGCGGGTACGAGCGGACGGGGACGAAGCATCTTTGGAGCTCGAATCGCGCGAAGCGCCGTACGATGACCCCTTCAGCTACCTCGCGGGTGTCGTTGGCGGTGAGATCGAGGTCGCTGACACTGATTTGTCCGCGCTGCCGACGAATGTCACCGTCGTTCGCATTCTGGACGCCGCCAGACGATCTGCAGCAGCCGGGCGACGTGTTGATTTTTGAGGCGCGTGTGGGCGCCGAGTGGTGGGCACCGCCTGGAGTGGAATAGTCGCCGGATGTAGCGTGCCAGCTGCGTCCGAGATCCAACTCGTGAGCTGCATGGACTCCGTCAGTCGGATCGATTCGCGCCGCGCAGGCGTTCAAGCCACCAATTCACCCATAACCGTGATCAGGATGTTATGATTGATTTCTTAGAGATGGAGGCCGAGCACGTTCTGGCCATCCGCGTGAATGGAAAAGTGCTGTCCACCGACATCGACCGTGCGATGGAGGCGGTGGAGGATATGTTGATTTCCCATCAGCGCGTCTCCTTCATCGTGGAAATCGAGGAGTTGTCGGGGATGTCTACGGAGGCCATCTTGAAGGATCTCCGCTATGGTGTCGAGCAGCTGAAAAATCTCGGTCGCTTTCATCGCGCTGCCGTGATTACAGACATCAAATGGATACGCGCCGCTGCAGGGGTCGAAGATCTTTTCATCCCAAAGGTTGAAGTGAAAGCTTTTTCGAAGGAGGATCGAGACGTTGCGATTTCCTGGGCGAGTAAGCTGCCCGCTGCAGCGTAGGTCGGAGCGGTGCGGCCGGGTGTTGTTCGTGGCCGCATACCGGTCGGTACAGCTTGTAACACTCGAGGCAATTCCAGGGAGAGGCGAAACCGTTGGGGTAGGATTCAAGTGCATCGGAGAGTGAATCGCGAATGCTGGAGCATCAGAGACGTTTAGCGATCGCCCACCATAGACTGCGACCTAGCAAGCAAGTAGAGTATAACGACCATGAAAGCGATGAACTCAACATCACCCGCACGAACAATTTTTCAGCTTTTACCAATCATGTTCTTGATTGTCGGCTTGACGGCGTGTACGGACACGCAGGACGGGGACGTCACCACAATGGATACGACCGCTCTCCCGGTTGATACGGCAGACGCGAGGATGGGCGGAGACATGGCCTTTACCGATGGGGATACGATCGAAGTTTCGCTCGTGGAATTCGAAATCGACATGCCGATGAACGTTCCGGAGGGCAATACCACGTTTCAGATAACGAATGATGGTACCACTGAGCATAGTTTCGAGGTTGAGGGGCAGGGAATCGAGGAGTCTCTCACTCAGAATCTAATGCCAGGCGATTCCACGACCTTGCAGGTTGATCTCGATCCCGGATCTTACACGGTGTACTGCCCGGTCGATAATCATCGCGAGCAGGGAATGGAAGTTCAGCTAACCGTCGAGGAGTCACAGGAGGGAATGGCGGGATTTTAGATTGACCTGGAACGCGGCCGGCTCGTGAGAGCGAGACTAACCCGGCGCGTTGAATCTTTAAACGCAGAACGGCGCGCCGCGGATGGCTTTTCGCGGCGCGCCGTCGTTTACAATCGTTTCGGAGGTCCTCCTGCGACTAT
>CAZKNF010000016.1:44727-56434 GCA_964554105.1 uncultured Rhodothermales bacterium
GCTTTTCGCGGCGCGCCGTCGTTTACAATCGTTTCGGAGGTCCTCCTGCGACTATGTCTCACGATCCGCCTTTTCTTGAGCCGTGTACTTGGGCGGTTCGCGACGTGTGCCGGGTGGATCGGGCGGCTTCGAGGGCGTTTCGCGTTCGCGCATCGATCGAAAAACGACATAGCCGATACCGACGCCGATCGCCAGGATAGCCAGAAGGATTAGGAGGAATAATGTAGACATAGTTCCTGATCTCCCCTCGAGACGTTTGCTGTGCTCCCATATCTTAAAGCGGATACTGCTTAGTAGTATTACGTATGTGACTCCGTGTTCACGTCGCAGCCGCTTCGGTACCAGGATTTCACCCCCCGTTTAGGCGCGCAAAGGCCCGTACAGGGGCACGCTTCCGTCCCGTTCAAACTCGTCAAAAGACGATCGTGAAGAGGTCGTTTCGTCCGGACAGGTCGCTTACGAATGCAGGCGATTCGCCGATACTGTAGACGTTCAGATTTTTACTCATCTCGGGCGGAAAAATTGTCCCCGATGCATATCAGAAGCCTTCATCAAACGTATCCGGCGCCTGCGGCACATGAGCATTCGGCATCTCGATCCGACGTCCAGTTGCATGAAGATGCAGCGCGTCCGCCGCTTCGGATCATTCGCGACAGAATAGCAATCTCTAGTCGTGCGCGTACGTTGCTCGATGAGTTGCGGCGAATGCCTGAGGTCGATGTGAGCATATCCGCCTTGCTCGAAAAAGAGCCCCTCCCGGACGTACGCGCCACAGAGGTGCTCGATCGTATCGAGGAGGGATTCTATGCGCAGCCCGCGGTGGTAGAAGAGCTTGCCAGCGTGCTCGGCAGCGTGCTCGAGGCTGAGTCTTAACTATACGAACGCTAATCTGTCCAGAGTAGCGTTTCCGAAGGGGGTGAAACCTTCGACGTACCGGGAGCCGGTTTCTCTTCGCCTGCGGTGCGCTCGGCGAGGGATCTCCAGCTGAATTCCGGTCCGCTGCGAAGGACAATAGCTGACGTTTCCTCCGGGTACGAAGCCGCGGCATCCAGCTCGATTGCCATCTGGATGTCCGACGCGGCTTCCGCTCCGATGGTCGTCTCCTCGTTCGCACCATCGCCATCGGTCTGGGAAGCCGACGCGGATTCATCTACCACCCAGTCGATCTGCCGGAGGATCCGCAATTGATGAACAATATCTTCGTACGAGACATCATCGGGCATGTGCTTGAGCATGCGAAGCACGGTCTCGCGCGGACTCAGCGATGTGGACTGCTCCTCCATAGGCACTCTTTATGCGACCCCGACCTGCCGCTGGCGCATTCGCATCGGACTGGGCGGTGACTGCCGCTGCAGCACCTGCTCGACCTCTGCAAACTGCTCGCGAAAAGCTGGTTCTAGTTCGAGCCGGTTTTCGACCGAGTTGCAGGCGTGGATCACCGTCGAGTGATCCCGTCCGCCGAACCTCAGGCCGATGCTCTTCAACGAATGCGATGTCATCTTCTTGCTAAAGTGCATCGCCACGTGGCGAGCCGTTACGACTTCACGCTTGCGTGTTTTCGCGGAGAGGTCTTCCGGCGTGAGTCCGTAAAAATTCGCCACGGCACGCTGGATGTCCTCGATCTCGAGCCGAACCTGAAAATCCTCCATCATATCGCGCAAAATCTCCTTAGCTGCATCCGGATCGATCTCTCGCCGATACAGTGCTGCATGGGCGGAGAGCTTGAGCAGCGCCCCTTCCAATTGGCGGATATTCGCCTTCACGCGTTCGGCCACGAAATCGACCACGTCCGGAGTTAATGAGACGTCATGTTTTGCGGCTTTGTACCTCAGAATTGCGGTGCGCGTTTCAAGATCGGGCGCCTGGATATCGGCGCCGAGTCCCCATTTGAACCGTGAAAGAAGCCGTTCTTCGATGCCGGATATCTCCGCCGGAGGCCGATCTGCGCACAATATGATCTGCTTGCCGGTCTGGTGCAGCTCGTTAAAAACGTGGAAGAACTCCTCCTGCGTCTTCTCCTTCCCGCCGAAGAATTGGACGTCGTCTACGATGAGCAGGTCGATTGTCCGGTAGAAACTGGAAAAATCCGAAACTCTGTTCTCCTGGATCGACCGGACGAACTGCGAGGTGAACTGTTCGCTCGAGACATATAGGACGCGTTCGGCCTTCCGGTTTGAGTTGACGTAATTGCCGATGGCCTGTACGATGTGCGTTTTTCCGAGTCCGACGCCGCCGTACACCATGAACGGATTGAAGCTCGTGCCGCCCGGATTCTGCGCGATTGCCACGGATGCACTTCTGGCGAGTCGATTACAGTCGCCTTCTATAAAGGAATCGAACGTGTATTCCGATTTGAGCCGGCTGTCCATATTGCGAGCCGGCGCCCGGACAGTGTTCGCTGCGGGATTTCCTGCCGTGTTTCGTGCGGTGTGCTGCGATGGATGTTGGGGCTGTCCCGGCGATCGTGCGGCGCGCCGCCGGGCAGACGGCGCCATCTCGCGATGCTGTGCATACGATTGGGGTTCTGCATGTGAGGGTCCGGGATACGACGGCTGGTTGCCGAAATTCGACCCGTCGAATTGCGGCGGTCCGACGCCGCGTGCGGGCTTGGCATCCGGCGCTCCCGCTGCCTGCGGATGCGCGTTTAGTACGTCTGGACGCTGTCGATTCGATACGGATTCTGTATGCTCTGGTGCAACTTCATAGGAAATGGCCGTGTCCTGGCCCGTGACGTCGGCGGCCGCCCGCCGGATTACGTGCGCATAATGGGACTCGAGCCATTCGGTATGAAAGGCATCGGGCACGGCGAGGCGAAGTTCAACGGCGTTGTCGTTCGTTTCCAGTGAAAGTGGCGTAATCGGAGCAAACCACGTTCGAAAGGACTGCGTGGAGATCTGGTCGGAAATATGGGTGAGGCAGTTTTCCCACGTCTTCTCAGCAGCGGTAGGTGGCATATTGGGTAGGGTGATGGAGGTAATTCAGAGAGGCTATGATTGGTTAAAGGAGGCGCCCAAAACCAGGGTTCATTTTATAGGTGGGCCGTCCGCATTGCAAGCAAAAGTTGACTACAATTTCCTAACATCGAATCACCAGTTCTCAGCACTTTTCCACGGGTTATCCACGGACCTGAGGTGATGGATTAGGTGCGCGGCAGGGGGGGTGGGTGTGATTCGACCCATGGGGGCATGCAGATCGGGTTTGTTCCGCCATTTCTTTTTGGCTCTAGAGTGGAATGATGTGTAAATTCCTGTAAATACAGGACTTATAAACTATATTTTTTGGCAGACGCTGCAGCGCGGCGAGTCGGAGGCGGTTCGTCACGGGGGACGTCAGCGCAAACATGTGCGCAACGTGCAATCCGGCCGCCTGTATGCCCTGGACGGCAGTTGTTCACATATGTAAGCGCCTGTCGTGAAAAGCCTTTATTGCGAAGATTGAGAGAGGATTCGCGCGTGTGCGCCGAGGGGTCCGGAGGCGTCCTCGGGGCGCTCCTTTTCTCGGTAACGAAATCGCGATGGTCTTGCTATACACATATTTTGCACCTATCATTTTCTCTGGAGTTCAGAGTCCAGATGTCAGGTCCAGAATTCAGAGTGAATGCGATTCGGATGCTTCTACATACCGTCCTTCCCCGCGTGGGTTTTTGAGCGGGTGGATGCTGCGGCGAAGGCGGCACCAGTGATCGTTACGGCATCCGGACGGGTGCTTTCGTTTTCCGGAAATCTTCGGGCGGCCGGCATCGTGGAGGGCATTCCTGTCGAGCGTGCGGAGCGGCTGATGCCGGCGGGAACGCTGATCCGGCGGCGCGACGCCCAGCTCGAGCAGGCTGCATGGGAGGATGTGCTGCACGAGATCAATACCTATACGCCATTTATGGAGTCGGATCGTCCGGGGAGAGCGTATTTCAGGCCGTTCGTAATGGAAGATGTGCGGGTGTTGAGTTCGCGGATGCAGGCACAGGTAGCCCTTGCACCGCATCGTTGTACGGCGATGTTGGCGGCGATGCGGACGGCGCCCGGAAATGTTGTAGCGGTGCGGCCGCATCACGTACGTGCCTTTCTGGATCGCTTCGAGATCGAGCGCCTGACGCAGATCTGTGGATTTGAGACGATCGGGGATGCGCCCTCCTTTTCGGAGGAGATCATCGAGCAGCTTCCGCTTTTCGGATTCGATACCCTCGGGGCTGCTTTCGGGCTCGCACACCGTCACTTGAAGGCGCAGTTTGGAGCGGACGGTGATCGGCTCTACCGGCTGCTGCATCCGGCTGATGGGGAATCGATGCCTCTCTACCAGCCGCCGCCTGCGATCAGCCGCGCCTACGAGTTTGATCAGCCGTGCTCCGAGCCGGGCGAGATGCTGCCGGCGTTGGAGTTCATCCTGAAGCAGGCCGTCGCCGAGCTGAAGGGAAACGGAGCCCAGCGCATAAAGGTGATGCTGCACGATCGGCTGCGGCCCTCGAGTTTTGCCTGCCGTGTACTGCCTGAGCCGTCGAGCGATCCAAGCCGGCTGTTCGGTACGATCAAGACGCTGCTCGGCGGTCTGCTCGATTCCGGATGCCGAGTGCAGGCGGTCGAGCTGGAGCTGGCTTCGCTGCGTGTCGCGCGTTCGTCGCAGCAGTCGCTGTTTTTCAGGCGTCCGGCTGCGGCGAAAGCCGTGGAGGCCGTGCACCGCCGCTATCCCGACGCGATCCGCCGCCCCGCTACTGCTCCGGATGCGGTATTTGACGAAGAGCGGGCCTCGTTCGAGACGTTTGAAAGTCGTTGAGCGAAGAAAAGGGGCGGCGTTATGAAGTTCATCAATACACCCGTTTCAGTAGATGCGCGCAAGGGAGTCCCCCGTCGAATCCGCTGGGATCGGAGCGTCTACAGCGTCCGCCGGCTGCTTGATTTCTGGATTCTGCAGAGCCGCTGGTGGGGTCGCGAAGAGAAACGTGTCTATTTCCGACTGGAGACCGACGGCGGAGTGGTGGAGGTTTACCGGATGGATGCCCCGGCCGGCACCGCGGGGCCGACGGCATCTTCTTCAGCATCCACACATGCCGATTTCATGGAAGGCGACACGCACACGCGGGAGCTGCGGCAGACGGAGAGTCCCTATCGTCCGGATGCCGCCCATCTGGCCGGCCGCCGGCAGAAGAAAAATGCACGCGCAGCCAACCTTGAGAAGAACGAACACGCAGGCAAGAACGCACGCGCCGACAATCATAAGGAATCATCCTCTCTTCGATGGGTGCTAACAAAAGTGATGGATTAGCGGGTTGCGGAGCGAATCGCTGTGTGCGTGCTCCGCTAGTGCTCCTGATTGCCGCGATGCTGGGGGCATGTGCGAGTCTCACGACGGAACGTATTCCGCTCCGCCTGGAAGAGCGCGAGTTGATAGAGACGGATGCTCGGGAGCTGCTCTATAGCATGCTGCTCGTGGACGCGAAGGGCGATTCGGTAGCCACTTTTCTTCGGCGGCCTGCCGAGATCGGGCCGGACGAGAAACTGCCGGGAATCGTACTTGTCGCCGGGCGTGAGACGGGCCGCCGGGCGGCGGAGGTCATCCCGGGTCCGCTCGACGGAGTCGTGCTCGCCATAGAGTACCCCCAGACAATTCCTGAAGATCTGACGCCTGCGCAGCTGCTCGGCGAACTCTCGTCCATTCGTGAGACGGCATACAGGATGCCGGGGATTCTTACGGGAGCTGCGGAGTTCCTCGCCGAACAACCGGAGGTCGATTCCACGCGGCTGGTCCTCGTGGGGGTGAGCTTTGGCGTACCCTTCGCGGCCCCTGCAGGAAGGGACCGCATCTTCCGCGGTGTGGCGCTGCATCACGGAGGCGCCGACCTGAATCTCCTCTTCCGGTCCATGCTCCCCATCGAAAACCGCGTTCTCCGCGCCATCGTTGCTAGATTCGCATCCTGGTACTTCCGAGAGATGGACCCGGGTCGTCACGTGGACGAGATTTCCCCGACCCCTCTCTTTCTTATCAACGGCAGCAACGACCAGCTCGTCACGCCGCGATCGGCACGTCTACTTTTCACAAAGGCGAGGGAGCCTGTGCGGCAGATCTGGCTCCCGCACGATCACCTGATGCCGGACGAGCTCGACCAGATGCGCGAGCTGGCAGACAGCACCTTGAGTCACTTCGAGTTTCTCCAGCAGGAGTGATGGTCCGCGGGGGACGGCGAGGCGAGGGCTTGCAACGGAGATATGGGAAGTAGCATTTTGCGCTATATTGAAGCGCCCGTCCCATCCAGAGCAAAACACTTCCCAGCGAGCCCATGAATCTCCTGCTTACTTCTCGCCTCTCTCTGATGTTGTTCGTTCAGTACTTCATCTGGGGGGCGTGGGGAACTACACTTGGGAACTACATGGGCACGATCGACATGGGCGAGTCAATCCCGCTCGCATATTCGCTCGGGCCAATTGCCGCCGTGGTCGCACCATTTTTCCTCGGGATGGTCGCAGATCGGTTCTTCGATTCGGAGAAGGTACTTGGCGTGCTCTGCATCGTAGGCGGCATCGCGCTCGTGATGATGCCAGGCTTTGCCGGGACGGCCCTCTTCATCCCCCTGCTGTTCGTTCACGCGTTGTGCTATTTCCCCACGCTGGGGTTAACCGCATCGCTCGCATTCCATCACATGGCGAGCCCTGAGAAGGAATACCCGATCGTTCGCGTCTTCGGGACTATCGGCTGGATCGCGGCCGGCATCTTCGTAAGCAAGATCCTGCAGGCCGATTTCGAGCCGACGCCCCTGTACGTAGCGGGAGCGGCGTCACTTTTTCTGGGTTTTTACAGCTTCACGATGCCGCGGACGCCTCCGCCATCTGCCGGCACGACGACGACCTGGAAGCAGATCGTCGGCATCGACGCCCTGAAGCAGTTGAAGACGCGATCCTTCGTCGTCTTCCTGATCAGTGCGATGCTGACGTATATCGCGTTCGGCATTTACTTCCCGTACGCACCGGTCTACCTCGCCGAAATAGGAATCGACAATCCTGGCTTTCAGATGACCTTCGGCCAGATGTCTGAGATCTTCTTCATG
The DNA here is from genome assembly GCA_964554105.1 of uncultured Rhodothermales bacterium. Classification (GTDB taxonomy): domain Bacteria; phylum Bacteroidota; class Rhodothermia; order Rhodothermales; family VXPQ01; genus CAZKNF01. The sequence goes on from CAZKNF010000016.1 coordinate 51,758, forward strand.
CTGCTGATCCCGTTTTTCTTCCGGCGTCTGGGCGTCAAGTGGATGCTCTTGATAGGGATGCTCGCCTGGTTCGTCCGGTTTACGCTGTTCGCCGGAGCAGCGATCGACGGCATTTACGTGATGATTCTCGTCGGCATCCTCGTGCATGGAATCTGCTTCGACTTCTTCTTCGTGACCGGGCAGATTTACATCGACAAGAAGACCTCGAAGGCAATTCGCGGGCAGGTGCAAGGGCTGCTGGTCCTCCTTACGTACGGTGTCGGTTTTCTGATCGGCACGCAGCTCTCCGGGTTCTTCGTAAACAGTCTCGGCGACGGCGGAATGCTTTCGCCGCCGGACTGGCGCCTTTTCTGGGGTGTATTCGCCGCGGCGGCGTTCGTCTTCGCGACGTTCTTCTTCGTCATGTTTGACGATAAGATAGAAGAGCCGGAATCCGCCGGTGAGGTGGTCGCCGTGTGATAGCCGCTCTAATCAGTAGCTAGGCAGGCGCTTCGCACAGGAATTCAAATCGAGACTGGAACGTTAGAAAAGGCGGTGCAATCGGCCTACGGATCCCGTCCAACCCTCCATGTGCTGGGCGGTCGCCTCCTCGTTCGGGAAGCGCTCATGGAGGAGGATGAGTTCCGTTTCGCCATTCGTCTCCTTCAGCTCCCATCTTACAAAGGTCTCTCCCATCTCGCCTCCTTCCCAGCTCCAGGTATAGACGAGTCGCTCGGGCGGATTGATCTCCTGTATATTCCCAATGCAAGTGTGCACATTTCCGTCTTGGTGGCGCATCTCGATTCGATAGGAACCGCCTGGTACTGCTTCAAAGCGATCTACGTAGACTTCAAATTGGTCGCTTGGCGCGAACCACTGGGATAGGAGGGCGGGATCGGTGAGGGCCTCAAAGACCTGTTGACGTGGCGCCGAATAGCGCCGCACAATGCGCAAGGAAGTGCCGGTTTCACTCATGTTCGTTTCCATCGACTCTCTCAATCTAGTTTCGGAGGACGTCTTCGCGTCGAGTTTACCCTCGCCAGGGAACGTCGAGCTTGCGCGCGCCAGGGAATAGGAGAAATACGCCTGTCCACATCATTGTCCGGTCGGATTCTCGTGCCGCTCCTTCAATACGGTGTCCAATTTGTCCAGGCGAATCTCCCAGAATTGACGCTGCTCTTCCAACCAGGTGACGGCGCGGCGCATAGGCTCCGTCTCCAGGCGGCAGTGCACCTCACGCCCTTCGCGGCGGCGGTGGACCAGGCCCGCCGCCGTCAGCTTGCGGAGATGCTTTGAAACCGCCTGAACCGTCATGTCGTGCGGCTCCGCCAACTCGCCAACCGTTGCCTCCCCCTGCGTAAGCTGCTCGAGGATGGACCGGCGCGTCGGATCGGAGAGCGCGGCGAAGATGGGGTCGAGTGCGGTATCATCTGAATGATAAACCATATGGTTTAAAATAATTAAGGCGTTGTTGGCTGTCAAGACCGAGATGAGATTTTACGGCAGCCGACATCGCCGAGCGCGCCCGGCGCCGCATCAAATCTCGAAAGTGCCTGGCGAGCCGCCCTTCAGCACTCTCGCGTCCCCGGCCTGCCGCGAGCGCCGGCAACCGGACCTGTGGGTGACACCGATCGGGAGTCTAATCCTCCATTGAGACATACTGCGCATGCAGCTCGCGCAACAACTGCACGTCTGCTCGTCCGTCGTGGACGATAAGGCGATATCGAAGGGTGATCGGCTCGTTCCGAGGAAGCGAAGCGGGCTCCGCCCCAGGCCACCTGGCATTCTGCATGCTGTCCTCGCTGCGTAGGATCCACGGCTGCGGATATCCCGGATTGGAGGGATGCTGGAGAATCGCAATTCCCGAGGGTCCCCCTCCGTACGTGGCAGAAAAATCCACCCAGGGACCTGGCTCGACCGCTGTCTCCAGAGGTTCGACGGATCCGTCGGGACCCACAAACCGGACATCCTCCGGCAGCTTGATGCGTGCCGAAAATCCGCCATAGCCCTTCTCGTCGTCGGAGCCGCCGATCTGAACGTTGTCGACGAGCGCGCGCAGGTCGATGTCGATATCGATCGCACGGAAGTATCCAGTGGTTGGATGAGCGCGGATCGTCGTCAACTCCTCTAGAAACGGCGTCAGCTCGGAATCGGCATCTCGGTGGTTGGGTGAAATCCAGAAGACTTGCGCCCTTAGTACTGCCGGTGAACCCTCGAGTACATCCACCTCGCGCACGTCCCAGGAGACGTCTTCCTGCGTCCACCCGTCACCCACGCTGCTTCCGTTCACAACCATCTGGTGCCACGCCCAGTAGATGCCGTGCTGGTGGGGATGGTCCTCCGGCGAATCTTCCGTTAGCGTCTCGCCGTCAGGTCCCCAGAGCGGGTGAATGTAGTGGGCCCGCGCATGCACATCTCGAGGATTGGAAGGTCGATCCCGGTAGAGCATCACGGAGTCACGCCCCTCGGCGAACAAATAGCCGTCCTCGGTCTGAGTGATCGTGACCGGCGGGCTGGAGCCGCTTTGCGAAGGCGACGACGGCCCACGCAAGCATCCGGTAGTCAGGAGCAGAACGATAAGGAAAGGCAGCGGTGCATGGAGTCTAGCGCGCACAGGTTCTACATGCATATGAGCGTGAACGCGTTAGTGCGTGATGCAGTCATCCTTCAAGCCTAAGATACGGACATGGAGATTTTCTGGAACTGGGCAGCCTTATGTCAGCCGCTTTGAGTGATCTCTCGACGGCCGAGATGCAGAAGGCTCCAAAAGAAATCGGGGCAGTTGTCGAATTGGCACAACTGGATTCGACCAAAAGATAGATGCGTGGAAATAGTTGCGTGCGTGACAGGAGCATAATCCTGACGAACATTAACGAGCTACTGCAACCAGATCGAGGAATGCCATGAAATCCATAAGTCCCTATCTCAATTTCAACGGAAATACCGAAGAAGCCTTCAACTTCTACAAGTCCGTGTTCGGAGGCGAGTTTCTCGGCGTCACACGGTTCAAGGATTTCGGCGAGAGCGGAATGGGTGGAATGAACTCAATGCCGGAGGAGGACCTGAGCAAAATCGCCAACATGGGATTGCCACTGGCGAACGGTGCCATTCTCATGGGGACCGATTTTCTGGAATCTTGGGGACGGTCCCTTACGATTGGAAACAACGTCTACATCATGATAGAGGCCGAGAGCGGGGAAGAAGCGGATCGGTTGTTCGACGCCCTTGCGGCCGGCGGTGAAACCGAGATGCCGCTCGACAAAACCGAATGGGCCGAGAAATATGGCTCCTGTGTCGACAAGTTCGGCGTCCGGTGGATGGTGAACTACACTGGAAGCGTGGAATTCTCCGGCGGTCAGGCAGGATGATGTTCGAGCGTATGCCCGCAGATGTAGATTCACCTTGAGAAATTTCACCATGGCCGAAAACGACCAGAAACCGATCGCCGCCCGTGCTGCGATGCGACGTCTTGTCATCCGCCCGTACCGATGCGGAACATCACCGTTTCGGTGAAAGGATCGTATGCCTCGGCTCACGTTCCGGGCACGGAGCATCGGCTCAGTGTACGGCACGAGGACGGATACACAACGTTCGTCTTACCCGCGATGGCTGACTATGAGGTCGTGGCGCTGGATGAATGAGTGTGCGGCGAGATGGCTTTGTGGCTCCTTAGCGCGAGAGCGCCGAAACTCCCTCCTTTAGCTGATACAATTCTTCGACCTCGGAGCTCGTAAGGGGGCGGTTAAACAGAGCCAGGTCATCGAATCGTCCCACGTAGTTGAGGCCGAGGGCGATTACCGCCTCATCGGATTCCCAGGTGAAGGTCTGCTCGCGGCCCGACAGCCTGCCGACCTGCTCCCCATCAAGATAGGCGGTTAGCGTTCCATCTTCCCTGCCGGTGTTGAAGTGCTCGAACGTCATCACGACGTGCGTCCACCGCTCGCGCGCAAAGGGCGCGTCCTCGATTTCGATCATCGGGCGCTCATCGACGGGAATGTCCTCCCACTCGCGCGGCGGCTGGTTCCAGACATCCAGATCGGCGAACGAGGCGAATCGAAAATGCCGCGGCGTATCGTCGCGCGTAAAGTCGACGAAGAGTGCCGCGTCGTTCCAGTTCCGAGGGGTGATCAAGACGGGATCGCTGAAACCCGGCTCCAGATCTTCATCGGGATCCAGACTCAACCAGAACGAGACGGTACCGCTCCAGCTGGAATCGCGAAAGGCGACGTTTCGATCTGCGTCAAATAGTACGATGACAGGATTGCGCCCGACGGCGAATTCGAGCCCGTCGCCGAAGCGTCCTCCACCGTCGACGTGCGTAACTTCCGTCGGAAGTCCGGGCGTCCGTTCCTCGCGATCCTCCCATCCCGGCGCGTGATACAGTACCGGGTCACCGAGCGCGAAGCCGGCGTCGACCTGCCCGTCGAATGAGGCGTGAAATGTGAGGGCGCTTCGCAGCGATGTGTCTGCGTCCGACCGCGCAGCACAACCCGTGAAGGCGGCACACATCGCCAAACATGCGATGAGAGTCGAACATGCGCTACGGAGAAATCTGGAGGTGCGAGGAAGCATGCACACGGTGGTATGTTCGGAGGATAACGGTATTTAATACAGATCCGGCAACTGGATCAAGCGATCTTAGGCGTGATCGTATGAACGAGTTACTCGGCCTCATTCGATCGGATTTCGAGTGTACAC
>CAZKNF010000017.1:0-28360 GCA_964554105.1 uncultured Rhodothermales bacterium
ATGGGCCAGTCCTAGTGAGCCTGCGCATGCCTGTCGAGAAGATGATGAGCATCCAGTTGGCGCATCAATCTTATTCAGGCGGTAAGACAGTGAAATTAGTCAAACCTTCAATATTAGGCAACCGCACGGTAAACATAGGCCCGCAAGAAATCACGCATGCAATCCGTCGCTCGGTTTGCGAAGGGCGGCATCTTTGATCTCCATTAGGTACGTGTACGCGCGGTCGTGATCCGCAGGGATGTCACCGCTGAATACGGCCTCTTTAATTGCGCCGGTAGCGGCCCGCTCGCGACCTTCGAGATCGCCGACGACCTCGTCGAACAGTTCGCCCCGCCGCAGCGCCTCGTCTTTGATTCGCATCATGTACGCAAACGCAGCGTCGTGCTCGTTGGGAATGTCTCCTTCAAGGATGGCCTCGCGGATCGCATTTTTGATGATGCCGATCGCTATACCCTCGCTGATCCCCAGAGAGGCCATGATCTCATTGCCGTCCACCGGTGGCTGGAATGCGCGAAGCCGGTCCTTCTCCTCCACCTCGGCAAACTTCTCGTCTACCCGATCGAAGGCATTTAGGTATCGTCGCACGCGGCGCGGGTTCTTGGACGTGATGTCGGCGCGCACCAGTGTCATCAGGTCTTCGATGTGATCTCCGGCATCGAAAAGCAGCCGCCGCACGGCCGAGTCGGTGACGTCTTCATCGACGAGGGCGACGGGACGATGGTGCAGCCGAATCATCTCCTGGACATATCTCATTCGCTCGTCTGTTGGGAGCTTGAGACGTCTGAAAAGATTTGGAATGATTCGCGAGCCGAGATCTTCGTGCCCGTGGAACGTCCAGCCGACGGTCGGCGAAAAGCGTTTCGTCATCGGCTTGGCGATATCGTGCAGCAGCGCGGCCCACCGCAGCCACAGCGTCTCCTCGCACGGACGGTCCCAGGTCATTTCGACGAGGTTGTCAAGCACCTGCAGCGTGTGGTAGAAATTGTCCTTGTGTCGCTGCCCGTAGACTGCTTCGACGCCTTGTAAGTCAGACAACTCGGGTAGGATGCGCTGAAGGATGTACGATCCGAACAGGATTTTGAATCCGATGGAGGGCCTGTCCGCACACATGATCTTCTGAATCTCCTCGGTTATTCTCTCCTGACTCAGAATCTCGACGCGTTCGGATTCCTCCCGCATTGCATCGAAGGTCTCCTCTTCGATATTGAAGCGAAGTTCGGCGGCGAAACGTGCGGCGCGAATCATGCGCAAGGGATCGTCTTCGAAGGTCGAGGCCGGCTCGAGCGGCGTGCGAAGCAGCCGGGCTTCGAGGTCGGCGAGGCCGTCGAAGATATCGAGCAGGGCACCGTAACGGTCCGGATGCAGATCTGCAGCCATCGCGTTCACCGTGAAATCACGACGGCGAAGATCCTCATCGAGTGAGGCTGATTCGACGATCGGATTGCGCGAATCCTTCCGATAACTCTCCCGGCGCGCCGCGACGAACTCCAGAACCATGTCTTCCGGGGCGGAATCGGAGGCCGGATCTGGATGCGGGACTCTGATAGCCGCGGTGCCGAAATTCGGGTATACGTGGACCTGTCGCCCGATGCGCTCGTCGGAAACCGCTCGTGCCAGCGCAATACCGGTCTGCTCGCCGACCGTCACGAAGTCGATGTCAGTAGTGTCCCTTCCGAGCAGAACGTCCCGCACGACGCCGCCCACGGCGTGCACATCGATGCCCTCTCGAGCCGCGATGACGCCGATCGATCGAAGCAAATCACCATACGGTTGGCTGTCGAACGATGTAGCGAGATTGGCTGCCATTACGACACGTTCTTCCACGTCAATTGAAAAGGATGGCCCGTAGCAAGGGAATAAAACTGGCCGGGCGGCAATATGGGAGAGCCTGCCACAGCCGTTCAACTCGACGTGCTGCGCGCCCTGAGGTTTCCTCTCAGCGATTCCAGCGTTGCGACGAATGGTCGGCCGCTCAGCGGAGCAGTTCTTGAATCCGCTCCACGATCCGCATCGCGTGCAGGGCGTCAAGCGCGGAGACGGGTGCGGGTCGATTCCTGGCGATCGACGCGAGAAACGCCTGCGTCTCCCGTCCGATCGCCCGATGTAAACCCTTCACTCGACCTTCCACGTTTACTCCCTCCCCTGCGGCAAAAATCCACGGATCCGTCGTCGGTTCATCCAAGCGAATCAAGACCTGCGCGTACGCACCGCTGTGAAATCGAAGACTGAAAGCCGCCGCGTCGGCACGGGACGCATCGTTCCTCGCGGCCTCAGCATCTACGCGTCGGATGTTGCTGCTGCCGGCGAGTGAGCACGAGAGGTCTACGGCATCCGCCATAAGGTTCGTTACTTTCGGCACCGTGTGTCCCGCGCCGGCGAAATTCGCCGGCACCACGTCGCCGTGCATCGTCACAGAGATCACATTTGGGCGCCGACCATCCCTGAGACTATCGAAAATAGGGCTGAAACGGAGAGGGCGGCTGACGCCGCATTCGAGCCCCGCTTCTTCGGCCAGGCGAACCAGCGCCGCACATTCGCGAATCGACGTCGCCGGCGGCCACTCGAGAAACAGATGCACCCCGCTACGGAGCGCTTCATCGGCGATACGAAAGCGTTCTGCGCGGGGCACGCCAATAAACAGCGCATCGACACCCTCGAGCGATTCGGATAGGGCATCAGGGGCAATCATTCCAACCATCTCAATGGCGGGCATCTTCCGGAGCGCGTCGAGGCGCTGCGACAGCACAGCATCCAAACCGATCGTTGCCACCCGCATCTCCTTATCACCCTCACTGTTCAATCATCTGCATTCTCTTTCGCGCTTCGTATCAGCGGTACCGGGCCGCATTTTCTGATGGAGGCGTCCACTCGGATTCCGGCTCGAAGTGATTCCAGAGAAGGGCCGATATGCTTCGGATCAACTCGAAACCCTCATTATCCCACTCCCAACTCTCATCCTGTTGATTATTCGTTATCACGCAGAACACGTACCCACCGTGCGGGGCGTCTACGAAAACGACCTCGGATCGCGATTCATTAACGGCGCCGTTCTTAGCTGCCGTCTGGATCCAGGGGGGAATTTGCGACAGCGCTCGGTCGTCCCAATAACTCTTCGACAGCATCCGGTACATTTCTTCATCTGCCGGCGGACTGACGGCTCGGCCTTCGCGGATCCGCACCATAAGCTCGGCCATTTCACGGGGTGTCGTTTGGCCCCATCCGTACACTTCCCAGTCGCCGCTTCGCCCAGGCGTTCTCGAGTTCACACGCGTGTCCACAAATCCGTTCGCGTCCAGCCACTCATTTATGGCAGCACCGCCACCGCACAAGTGCTGCAGCCAGAGGCTGGCCGTATTGTCGCTCAGCGCCGTCATCAACAGAATCAGTTTGCTCAGTTCAATCTCCTCGCCATCCCGGAATGAACCGAGCAGGTCGACCCCGGGATATAACAGGGAATCTCGATAAACGAGGTCGTCGCGGTATGAGAGTGCCCCCGTTTCGATGGCATCAAATGTTTTTACGAGGATGGGCACTTTGATCATGCTCGCGGTCGGGAACAGGGTATCTGCATTCAGCTCAGCGATTTCTCCGGTTTTGAGATGGCGGGCGTACACGCCGACATCGCCGCCGAAACCAACGATCGCTTCCTCCAGACTTGCCTGCAACTCGCCGGATGGTGGAGCGAATTGCGCTTGGTCATCGATAGGGGATGTTCGTGCCGATCCGCATGCAGAGAGGACGAGCGTCAGAACGGTCGCGAAGGCAGCAGCCAAGGTCGTCACCCATGCTCGCCGCCATGTGGAATTTCTGCGATTTCCTCTCAACCGCAGGTTCACTGTGGTATTATCCATTCTGCTGTTTAGATTAAGTCTAAACAAGTACATCATCATCGGATTCAGGAATGCGGCAGCAATATATCCTTCTCGTTCTTTTACTTCTCCTACTCCCTGCCTGCTCGGAGGGTGATTCTGATCCACTCATTATTTATTCGGGACGCAGCCAGACGCTGGTCGATCCGATCATCGAACAGTATAGGGATAGCACGAATAGGTCCGTTGAAGTTCGCTACGGCGACACTGCGCAACTCGCGGTCGCCCTCAGCGAAGAGGGCGATCAATCAAGGGCGGACATATTCTGGGCTCAGGATGCCGGTGCGCTCGGCGCGGTTCACCGTGACGGCATGCTGCGTACGCTGCCCGACTCCGTTCTCGACCTTGTCCCGAGTCACTTTCGGAACAGTGAAGGCACGTGGGTTGCGACGAGCGGTCGTGCGCGAACGCTGGCGTATTCACCTGAACGCGCAGACACATCGAACCTGCCCGGTAGCATCTTCGAACTTGTCGATCCTCGATATGAGGGCCTTGTGGGCTGGGCGCCGACAAACGGCTCCTTTCAGGCCCATGTTACGGCGCTCCGACGAATCGTCGGCGACGACAGCACGCACGCGTGGTTGACGGCCATGAAGAATAACGGTGCGAAGAGCTACCGGAACAATACGGCGATCGTGCAGGCCATTGCCGACGGCGAAATCGATCTCGGACTTCCAAATCATTATTACCTCTATCGGTTCAAGAGCGAGGATCCGGATTATCCTGTCGAGCAGACCTTTTTCGAGGAAGGTGACGCAGGCAACCTCATCAATGTCGCAGGTGTGGGCATCCTCGAAACCACAAATCGCGAATCCAGCGCGCTCCAGCTGGTAAACTTTCTGCTCTCACCGACGACCCAGCAGTACTTTGCGCGCGAAACGCACGAGTATCCAGTCATCGGCGAGGTGTCCGTGGACGTCCAACTGCCCGCGCGTAACCGCCTGAACGAGGTCGCACCCAACGTCGATCTCGACGGTTTGGATGATCTTGAGACCACGCTCCAGATGCTTCGCGAAGTCGAGCTGCTCTAGTAAGGAACAGGCGCGCATAGCGTCACAGGAGTACGCATTGCCATCTCCTCTCCGTCCAAGAATATACCTTATCCTCCCGGTCGTCGTCGTCACGGCGGGGGTGCTGGTTCCAATCATCTATCTGGTCGTACGTGCGTTCCAGGCAGATGCCGGTCTTTTGGCGGATCTTCTTATCCGTACGCGGAATCTGCACCTATTGCTCAACACCTTCGTTCTGGCGGTCGGCGTGCTCGTAATCGGTACCGCGATCGCCTTTCCCCTGGCGTGGCTCACTACGCGTACGGACCTTAAAGGCGCCAGATTCTTCACGCTGCTCGGGGTGCTTCCCCTCGCGATTCCGGGCTATGTGATGGCATACGTGCTTCTGGCGACTACGGGGAGCTACGGGACGCTCGCGCATCTTTTCGACATCCGGCTGCCGAGGCTCAGCGGCTACTACGGATCGCTGCTGGCACTCAGTCTATCGACGTTCCCGTATCTCTTTTTGAATCTTCGCACGGCGCTCCACGGGTTGGATCCGTCGCTGGAGGAGACTGCCCGATCGCTCGGCTACCGTCCCGGTGCCGTACTCTACCGTGTCGTTTTGCCTCAGCTCCGGCCAGCCTTTTATTCCGGCGCGATGCTAGTGGGTCTCCATGTGCTCGGTGATTTCGGCGTCGTGTCGCTCATGCGTTTCGAGACCTTCAGCTACGCGTTGTATCTGCAGTACTCAGCTTCGTACGATCGCATCTACGCTGCGTGGTTGGCGCTTATGCTGCTCGGGCTTACCGGTATGATCCTGCTTCTCGAGGCGCGGCTGCTCTGGGGGCTACTGCTTCATCGAGCAGGAAGCGGCGTCGGCCGTAAGCTGCAGTTCGTTCGGCTGGGTTCCTGGCGGATTCTAGCGTATTCGCTGATCGGACTCGTGACGCTCGCGTCCGTCATCGTGCCGATTCTCACGGTTCTTTACTGGATGACTACCGGCTTCGACTGGGCACACCTCGGAGAGGCGCTCTGGGGATCGGTATCTGCCAGCGCGCCCGCGGCCCTCCTCGCCAGTGCATTAGCAGTGCCGCTTGCCTATATGAGCGTGCGCATGCCTTCAGCGTTTACGCGAGCGACCGAGCGCCTTGCGTACTTCGGGTACGCGACGCCGCCTCTCGCCTTTGCGCTGGCGCTCATTTTCTTCTCGCTTCAGGCCGTTCCGTGGGCATATCAGAGCCTAGGTCTCCTGATCTTCGCCTATGCCATCCACTTTCTCGCAGAGGCGATCGGACCGGTGCGAAGCTCTCTGTATCTGGCACCACCGACACTGGAGGAAGCCGCCCGTACGCTGGGGAGCTCGCCTCTTCGTGCCTTCTTCAAGGCCACGTTCCCACTCCTGGAGCGCGGTGTTCTCGTGAGCGTCGCGTTCGTGTTCCTCTCGGCGATGAAGGAACTCCCCATCACCTTCCTGCTTTCACCGATTGGGTTTGAAACGCTGGCGCTGAACGTCTGGGGTCTCACGAGTGAGGCCCTCTTCGGTGCCGCAGCGCCCTTCGCCTTAACCATCATGCTGTTTTCGTCCCTTTTTGTCGGACTTCTGCTTCTGCAGGAGAAAGCGCCGGGTACGCGATAGCACACGCCGAAAGTACCGGCTGAAGTCGCGAGATACGACGATCATGACCGATCTCCTTACCGTTATAGGACTTACGAAACGGTTCGGGACCAGCGCTCCACCTGTCGTGAACGATCTGACGTTTGCCGTCAAGCGAGGTGAAATCTTTGCACTGCTTGGTCCAAGTGGATGCGGCAAAACTACGACGCTGCGCCTTATCTCCGGTCTCGAGACACCCGACGGTGGCGAAATTCACCTCGGCGGCGACGTCCTCGATCAGCCACGAACCCACGTACCTGCCGAAAAACGCGGCATAGGACTCGTCTTTCAGAATTTCGCCCTGTTCCCGCATCTCAGCGTACTCGACAACGTACGTTTCGGCCTTCGCGAAGTCGCACGCGGTGAACGCGCGGACCGATGTCGTGAGGTCCTGAACCTCGTAGGGCTCACCGGATATGAAGAACGGCAGCCACACGAGCTGTCGGGCGGTCAGCAGCAGCGCGTCGCAATCGCCCGCACGCTCGCTCCCGAGCCGAGACTTGTCCTGCTCGACGAACCCTTTTCGAATCTCGACGCCCTCCTTCGCCAGACTACCCGCCAGGAATTCCGCTCGGTACTGAAGCGCGCCGGGATGACTGCCGTGATGGTAACCCATGACCAGGAGGAGGCGCTCTCATTCGCCGATCGCGTAGCCGTTATGCGCAACGGCCAGATTGAACAAATCGGCACTCCTGAAGAGGTTTACTATCAACCTCGAACGCTCTTTGTGGCCCAGTTTCTCGGGCGGACGAACCTGATGATGTCCGACGCCCACGGCGCAGAAGCAGATACACCGGTAGGACGAGTGACGCTCAATCGACGCGCCGAGGGGCACGTTCTCCTGTCTATACGGCCCGAGCATTTAACCCTCGAAGCCGCCGCACGTGATACTGAAACCCGATCAGGGGAAGTCGTCGCGCGCGAGTTCAAGGGCCATGACATTACCTTTCGGGTGCTTTTTGAAGGGAGTGAATACCTCGTCCACACCCCGAACCGCATCGCATTCAAGACGGGTGACCGCGTTCATGTCCGCGCCCTCGAACCTGCCGTCGTTCTCGAAAGTCATGCTTCCATCGCTTCCGGCAGCGAGGTAGATGAACATCGAGAGACGCCGGTTTAGGCAACAAGCGGCGGAGGTATTTCCGTTCCACCCGGTTTGTTTCTCGCTTTTTACACCGCTGTCGGGAAATAATCGACCATTCCACGTTCATGTATGTGACTGAATTCAATCATATATACGAGTGTAAGGATGAGCGGCAATTTCATTGTTTACCTGATCGGATACATTATCGCCATTATCGGTCTGGCCTACGGATTGAGCGCTGCGGGCCTCGGGCAGGAGTGGATTATCGCGGTCGTGCTAATCATGGCAGGACTCGGCATCGTCTATGCACTCTCGCGGTCTCAGCGTGACGCTGCCACGACCTCGGGGAGATCTTCGGAATCCACGTCGCACTCGTCTCAGCGTACATCCAGCGAAACCGAAGCTGCGGGTGAAAACCGGCCGCAAACGTCGCGACACTGATCTGAAAGCGACACTTTCGCCTTCATTCTATTTGTACGATACTAAGGAGTGCGTTCCCGGGAGTTCGCCGGCGAATGTTTCGAAGGCCGCCGTGTGTGCAGGCGCACCAGGTCGCCTCGTAGCGTAAACCTATTCTTCACCCGAACCGCTATCTCTTTAGATGACGTACACCGAAGAAGTCGTCGCGCAGCAGGATGACCTTGAAAACGGCGAGATGAAGCAGGTGGTAGTCGGCGAGTCCGACGTTCTGCTCGTCCGCCACGACGATCACTTCTACGCTCTTCACGCTTACTGCAGTCATTACGGCGCGCCGCTGGTCGATGGCGCACTGAGCGACGGCCGCATTATCTGCCCCTGGCATCACGCCTGTTTCGATGCCGCCTCGGGCGATCAGATCGAACCTCCAGGGCTCGATTCGCTCGAACGGTATCGCGTCATACTTGAAGGGGAGGACGTAGTCGTCCGCGTGCCCGATGATCCTGCCGGCCACCGAGTTGTGGAGATGGTGCGACGAAGCGATGCGGATCCCCGAATATTCGTCGTGCTGGGTGGCGGTGCTGCAGGAGCGTACGCCGTGGAATCGATCCGAAGACACGGCTTCGAGGGCCGCGTGTTGATGATCACGAAGGAGGTCGAGACACCGTATGATCGACCGAACTGCAGCAAGGAGTTTCTGATGGACGAAGCCCCGATGGAGTGGATGTTTCTACGCGATGAGGATTTTTACGACGACTACAATATCGAGAGACTGCACGAGACGACGGTGTCGGGGGTAGATGCAGAATCGAGAACGCTTACGCTGGCGGACGGAAGCACGATTAGCTTCGACGGCATCATCCTTTGCACCGGCGGCGTCCCAAATACGCTTGACGTGCCCGGGGCAGATCTCGACGGAGTGTATACCCTGCGCTCCTTGCGCGACAGCAGCAAAATCGTAGAGGCAGGGCGGAGCAGCATCAATGCCGCGGTAGTGGGGGCAAGCTTCATCGGAATGGAAGCGGCCTACAGCCTGAAGGAACTCGGAGTCGAAGAGGTCACGGTGGTGGCGCCGGAGAAGGTACCTTTTGTACGGCAGCTCGGAGAACGCATCGGCATGATGGTGAAAGACATCCACAAAGAAAACGGGATTCAATTTCGCCTCGGCCACACCGTGAAGGAATTTGGCGGCGACGGCATGGTGGAACGCGTTGTCCTCGATGATGGATCGTCCGTCGACGCAGATCTCGTCGTCGTCGGAATCGGCGTGCGCCCGGCGACGGATTTCATTAAGGGACTCAAGAAAGCCGAGGACGGGTCGATCATCGTAGATTCGTCCTTGTCGGCGGCTTCCGGCGTCTACGCCGCCGGCGACATCGCGGCATTTCCCGACTGGCGAACCGGACGGCGAATCCGCATCGAGCACTGGCGCCTGGCCTGTCAGCATGGCCGATTGGCCGGCATGAATCTCGCAGGCGAGGCATCAGAGTATCGAAGCATACCGTTCTTCTGGACGGTGCATTTCGGCACCAGTATTCGGTACGTCGGTTACGCCGATTCGTGGGACGAAATCATATATCACGGGAGCCCGGAGGAGCGGAAGTTCATCGCCTTTTATGTAAGAGACGACGAAGTGCTCGCAGCCGCTGGTGCCGATTTCGATACGGAAATGTCAGCCATTGAGGAATTGATGCGGCGCGAGCGAATGCCGAGCATAATCGACCTCAAGCGTGGCGATATGGACTACGTGGCTCGGTTGAAGGCATAAGCTCTGCCGGTTCTTGCTCACACGGACGCCATTTCCTGCAGAATAGGCATCAGCATGCTCTTAGATACAAGCCCGGTAATCTTCCGCTTTACCATCCCTTCCCTGTCAACCAGAATGGTCGTAGGAAGTGCATACACACCCCCATATGCATTGGCGATCTCGCCGTCCCCTAGTAGAATTGGATAGTTGAAACGAGCCTCCTTTGCATAAGCTCGGACGGCCTCGATTCCGAGATCGTCGATCGAAATGCCGACGAACTGTACACCTTCATCCTCAAGCTCCGTCTGCATCTCGATGAGATCTGGGATTTCGACCCGACATGGAGCGCACCAGGTTGCCCAGAAATTGAGGACAATAACCTGCCCCTCGAGATCCGCCATTGTCAAGGTGTCACCATCGAGCGTCGGGAGAGTGAAATATGGCGCAGGCTGACCGTCGATTTCCACATCCAGATCATTCGTAAAATCCTGCGTCGCCTGGGTATCGATCCGGCTCACGACGGGACCGTCCGTATCGGAGGACTGCTCGCAGCCCAGTACAACAAAACTTGCCGCTACCAGCAACCTAGCCGCCAGGTGCGTCGCTCGGCATTTCAATCTTCCGACTATACGCATTTTACGGCGTGGAATTCTCGTTTCGGCATGGACCACCTGTAGACCCGCGGCATTCCCGGTCGTTCCGGCGATGCGATGGATCGCCCCGCCCGCCGGCATTTCGTCGTCTCGGTTCCGAGGTTACGGCACTCGATGTAGCCGATCGGATCCTGAAGAGAGATGAACCAGGGAGGTTATATAACGTATGTCACAAGGTATGTGACTCGAGCTGCAGCCATGCACCTGCTTCAGCCATGCACCTGACCTTCAGAAACGACCTACATCGGAGTATCTTAACCTGTGATCAGGTCACGTAAGTTCTAGCTGGCAACACGTTACGACAGGGTAGTTTGTTTATGTTTTGTCGCGCGCTCTCACTCTTGATACTAGCCCTCTTTGTTGCGGGCAACGTCCGTGCACAGGGTGACCTGGTGGATGAACGGGAGTCACTTAAAGGAATCGAATCATTTAGCGTAGACGTAACCATTGAAGGTCCGGATCACCTGGTGAGCGCGGACGAGGTCCGTCGTGACGTGATCGCCCATCGAATTCTCCACCGGCTGCAGGAGGCCGGCCTTCGAGTGCAGCAAGCCGACGATGCGGTTCCAAATCTGCATGTTCACTTGAACATGCTCGAACTCGATCGCGGTCTTATTCCGTTCGCGATATCCGCTGGTTTCTACCAACAGGTCCGTGTGCTTGACAACGGCAGTGAAATGGCGGCGGGAACGTGGAGAGAGAGCGTGCTCGGCCTTGTGTCGCTCGAGCTACTCTCGACGATACCGCAGTCCGTTGACAATCTCGTCGATCAATTCATAAAGGACTACCGGCTCACAAACGAATAGCGCCGCCTACATCCCGATTTCGACCCGAAGGTCGCGTCATTCACTACGCTGCGCAATCTCCTCCAGCCGTGCATCGATCTGTTCCGCATCCAGCCATTGCCCTTGCACCATCACTCCCGCGCGTTCGAATACATTCATCACGTCCGTCAGCGGGTTCTCCTGCAGGAGGATGAGGTCCGCGCGACTACCCGGCTCGATTGTACCGAACGTATCATGCTCCGCCAGATACTCACCTACGTTGCGTGTTCCGGTAGAGATAATTTCGTAGGGCGACATTCCGGCTTCGACCATGAGCGGCAATTCACGACGGAGCGAGAATCCCGGGACACTGAACTGCTGAGGTGCGTCGGTCCCCATTAGTATCCGCGCACCGCCTTCGTTCAGCGCACCCAGCAGGCGGATCCTGTTTTCAGCCTCCACATCTGCGCTCGCCTGATCAAAATCCCCGGACGACCGACGCTGAGTGTGCGAAGCCACCCAGTCCTCTCGCGTCTGGCTCGGCATATAGCGAAGTTCCGGATACGCACTCACCTCATCCACGCTCGGAACGCCCATGATCGTCTCCCAGAGCGCCATAGTCGGGATGAGCCAAACGCCGGATTCCACAGTCATCTCGACTGCCTCCTGAAGATCCGCCTCGTCGAGAGGGCGGTCGGCACCATCCAGGTAAGCAATATATCCATCCAGATGATCTATCGTCTGCTGGCCCATTTCGAGGGCATGTTCAAGACCAACGTCCGACGGAACGTGGCCGATAAACGGGATGCCTTCCTCCCGGGCCTGAATGGCCATGGCATCGTACTCCTCCTGAGTGAGACCGCCCAGCACCTTCAGAAAATCCCACCCCTCAGAAACTTGTTGGGATACCCGCTCTGCGGCCTGTTCCGGCGACGATATCGATCCACCGCTGAATGCCGGACCGGCCAGGTAGAGCGAGGGCGAGACGATAGCGCCGCTGTTCGCTTCCTCCTTGAGATCGAGCTGCCCCGGCGCGCCCTGTAAACCCCGCACCGTCGTGATGCCGTTCGCCACGAAAAGGAAGAGCACGTCTTCTATGTACTGCCGCGATTCGTCCATCGATGGAATGTGGCCGTGCATCTCGGCAAGTCCAGGCATCAAATAGCGACCCGCAGCGTCAATCTCCTGCGCGCCGTCAGGTACCTGCACGTCTACCGACGGTCCGGCGTCGGATATGCGATTTCCCTCGACGACGACTGTCCAATTTTCGTGAATGGCATCATCTGCCATTGATATGACGTTCGCATTCACGAAGGCTGTCGGAGTATCCTGCGCGTACACAGCCGTCGACATCACCAGTGTAAATAGAATGAACAGGCGCCACATAGCAATCTCCTCGGTTCTATTTGAATGCATCACTCATCTCCAGAATACGAGCTTTCCGCTGTAAGCGAAAGAGATCCTGGAACGGCAATCGCACTGCGAACGCGACCTGACTACTGATGAAGATAGCGCTGTGCCAAATCAATCCGATCGTCGGAGACCTGCCAGGGAATAGCCGGATGATTGTCGAGGCGGCCCGCGAGGCGCGTCGAAAGGGAGCCGCCCTGGCGGTCTTCCCAGAGATGAGCGTTTCCGGCTATCCGCCGCTGGATTTACTCGAGCATCCGACGTTTCTCGCTGCCGTGGATCGGGCCATTTCTTGGATCGCCACCTCGGTCCCCGGTGATCTCGGCGTACTGGTCGGTGCGCCCATGTGTAATCCGGATCCGGTGGGAAAGCGGTTATTCAACGCCGCCATACTGCTCGACGGTGGCGGCATTGCCGATCGAATCGACAAGTCGCTGCTTCCAACCTATGACGTGTACGACGAATACCGCTATTTCGAACCAGCCGCCGTACGTCGCTGTATGGAGTGGCGCGATCTGCGCCTGGGTGTTCACATCTGCGAGGATATGTGGAACAGTGATGAAATGGCGGAATTTCGGATGTACGGTGCCGATCCCCTCGACGACCTGGCTCGCGACGGCGCAGACCTCTTCATCAATTTAAGTGCGACGCCCTTCGCAGCCGGAAAGCACGCTCAGCGCAACAAACTTGTGGAAGACATCTGCGCGAAATACGGGCGTCCTTTTGTGATCGTCAACCAGGTGGGCGCCAACACGGATCTCATCTTCGATGGCGACAGCCGCGTGCACCTGGCGGACGGTCGCCTCGCGCTATGTGCACCGTCGTTCGAGGAGTCAGTGCTCGTCTGGGATACCGACGAGGAGTCCGCCACCGATGTTGCACCACATGATGACACTGCGGACATCCACCGTGCACTCGTAGTTGGTGTGCGGGACTATTTCAGGAAGACGGATGCCTTCAGTAAGGCAGTCCTTGGCGTGTCCGGCGGTATCGATTCGGCGGTCGCGTGGGCCCTCGCCACCGATGCGCTCGGCCCTGAAAACGTGCTAGGAGTTACGATGCCGTCTCGGTATACGGCCGAGTCCTCGCTCGAAGATGCGCGACTCCTTGCAGCGAACCTCGGCGCCGAACTTCACGAGATCCCGATTGACCACCCGTTCACTGCGTTTCGTGATACGCTCGCCGTCGTCAATGACGGCTCCGCAGCAGGCATCGCTGAAGAGAATATTCAAGCGCGCACGCGCGGAGTGATCTTGATGGCCATCTCAAATACGTTGGATTATCTCGTCCTCTCCGCAGGCAATAAGAGCGAGACGGCCGTGGGCTACATGACCCTTTACGGTGATATGATTGGCGGCATCGGCGTTCTGTCGGATGTCTACAAAACGCAGGTTTACGCCCTGGCTCGCTTCATCAATGCCCGAGCAGGCCGGCCGATTATCCCTTCCAGTGTGCTCGACAAAGCACCCTCGGCAGAACTCCGTCCCGGACAGGTCGATCAGGACACGCTCCCGCCATACGAGGTGCTCGATGCCATTCTAAAAGCGTACATCGAAGACCGGTCCGACCTCGACGCGATCGTAGAGAAGACGGGATCCGACCGGGATCTCGTCGAAGATGTGCTTCGGCGCGTGGACCGGAACGAGTTCAAGCGTCGGCAGGCTCCGCCGGCCCTGCGCGTGAGCGACAAGTCCTTCGGAAGCGGCCGTCGAATGCCCCTCGCCATGAAGTGGGATCGCTCTTCAGTCACGTACGGTAATTCGGATACGTGACAACGCTCGCCCGCTCACGTATAATGGAGAAGTGACGCTGCCCGTCCCTACTTTTACAAAACGCTGCTAGATGTACGCCTACATTTCCGGAATGCTGGCCGAGAAGCGCCCTACCGAGGCCGTGCTCGACGTAAATGGCATCGGCTATCGCCTCCATATCCCCACATCCACTTTCGAGACCCTACCGGCGATCGGAAAAAATGCGCGCCTCTTCACCTTCCATCATGTCCGAGAGGATGCGGTGCAGCTGTTCGGGTTTAGCTCGAATTCCGAACGTACGGTGTTCCAGCTGATGCTGGCCGTATCCGGAATCGGACCGAAACTGGCGCTGGCTGCGCTTTCGTCGATGCGTCCGGCCGAACTGCGCGATCACGTCGTGCATGGTGAGACAGCCGTGTTGACGAACATACCCGGTGTTGGACGAAAGACTGCGGAACGCCTGATCGTAGAGCTGCGTGATCGATTCGCGGATCTCGAACCGCTGGAGGATGATGCGGCACCGTCCGCCCTCGATGCAGGGGATCGCCGTGCCGCGAGATCGGACGCCATGGCTGCGCTAGAATCGCTTGGATTTAGCCGTGCGGCGGCAGAAAAGAGCATCCGAAAGATTCTCAAGGATCGCACCGAGCCGTTGGCCGCGGAAGAACTGATTCGACTGGTGCTTCGGGAGCAGTGACTTCGTAGGGCGGATGTCCACGTCTTCGGATAAGAAGCGATTTCAACCGTCCGAATCGTACCCGCTGCGAAGTGCTCTTACAGAAGTCCTGACTCTTCAGCTGCCGTGCGCAGCTTCTTGAACTGCTCAGAAGTCAGATTCTTCGGGATTTCCACATCGATTTCAACATACAGGTCGCCGCGCTCGGTTTCCGTCTCCACGCCCTGATCACGAAGTCTGAGCCGATCGCCCGGCTGCGAGCCGGCAGGAATGGTTATCTTGATCTGCTTTCCATACGGCGTGCGAACGCTGCGCTTCGAACCGAACATGGCCTGAAATGCGTTCACCTTCGTCCTGGTGAACAGGTCATTGCCCTCCCGGCGATATTTCGCGTGGGGCTGTACGCTGAATGTAACGTACAGATCACCGCGCTGACCGCCTGCACCCTCGGCGCCACGGTTCTTGAGGCGGATCTTGTAACCGCTCTCGACTCCTTTCGGAATATCGATCCGGACGCGCGTACCGTCGGGGATGGTCACTTCAGTTTTGCCTCCCCGCAGTGCGTCGTCGAAGGAAAGATTCAGCGTCGTCTCTATGTCACGGCCGCGTGTCCGGCGCTCACGTCCGCGTCCAAACGGATCATCCGGCGCCTCGCCGCTGAAGAAACGACTGAAAATGTCGCCGAAGCTTCCTCCGGTGTCCTCGAACGTCGAACCGCTCCCGAATGGAGAACCTCCGCCGCCGGTATCGAAGCGCACGTACGTCCCGTCCGGAGCACGATACTCATTTCTCCCCGATGCGCTGAAGCCGTCACCATATGCGCCGAACGGATTTTTCCGGCGAGCGTCGTATTCCTTGCGCTTCTGCTCGTCGGAGAGTACCGAATAGGCCTCCTGAATTTCCTTGAATTTCGCCTCAGCCTCCGGCTTATCAGGATTTTTATCAGGATGATGTTCACGCGCCAGTTTGCGATACGCCTTCTTTATCTCGTCGGCGCTCGCCCCCTCGGCCACTCCTAATACTTCATAAAAGTCCTTCACCGCTGGCATCTCTTCCCCTGTTCCTATTCCTTCAGTCTCTTCGTCTGCCGGATTCAATAAACTTTAACATGCTCGCGCTATCCGGCCCGCGACACGACGTTTTTGCAGATTTCCCTACCTTACCCGCCGCGTCCGAGTCAGGACTACGCGCCTAATATTAGAACATAGATCGTGCCATCGTTTGATTCCTGCTAAAATGGCAACCCGTCTCACGAAAATTTTGATAGCGAATCGCGGAGAAATCGCCGTGCGCGTCATTCGCACGTGCCGCGAGCTGGGGATAGAGACGGTCGCGGTATATAGCGAAGTCGATCGAAATGCAGCACACGTGCGGATGGCTGACGAGGCCTACGAGCTCGGACCCGCACCCGCCGCCCATTCCTATCTCGCGCAGGAAAAAGTACTTGAGGCTGCACGGCAATGTGGCGCCGATGCGATTCATCCCGGGTATGGTTTCTTATCCGAAAACGCAGAATTTGCGGAAAAATGCGAGAACGCCGGAATCGTTTTCATCGGCCCGCCGGCTGAGGCCATCCGCTTGATGGGCAACAAGACGGCCGCACGCACACTCATGGCTGAGGTCGGCATTCCCATGGCGCCCGGATCGAAGGGCGTGGTCCACGATTTCGACGAGGCCGCTGGCATAGCCGACGACATCGGCTACCCCGTATTGATCAAGGCAGCGGCAGGCGGCGGCGGCAAGGGTATGCGCATCGTCGAGAGTCAATCCGACCTGCGCCGCTCAATCGAAATGGCACGGAGTGAGGCCGAATCCTCGTTCGGAGATCCCCACGTCTTTATTGAGAAGTACATCACTCAGCCTCGGCACATCGAAATTCAGATACTCGCTGACATCCACGGCAACGTACTCCACCTCTTTGAGCGCGAGTGTTCGATTCAGCGGCGCCACCAGAAAGTAATCGAAGAGGCTCCCTCATCGATACTGACTCCCGACGTTCGGGAAGCCATGGGCGCTGCCGCAGTCACAGCCGCCCGAGCCTGCGGCTATGTCAATGCAGGGACCGTTGAATTCCTCGTCGACGACGCACTAAATTTTTATTTCATGGAGATGAATACGCGGCTGCAGGTCGAACATCCAACGACTGAATCGATTACTGGAATCGATCTCGTCGCCGAACAGATTCGTCTCGCGGAGGGGTCGGAACTGGGATTTCGGCAGGAGGACCTTGAGATGAACGGACACGCGATCGAGTGCAGGATTTACGCCGAAGATCCGTCGAACGAATTTCTGCCGGACCCTGGAGAACTCGTCCGCCATCAGATGCCGTCCGGATTTGGCGTACGCGTTGACGGAAGCCTGGAGGAGGGGGGCCGTGTTGAAATTCACTACGATCCTTTAATCTCGAAGCTCATAACGTGGGGGCGATCCCGCGACATCGCGATCGATCGCATGACGAGGGCCCTTCGCGAGTACGAAATCGCCGGCGTGCACACGACCATACCGTTCTGCCGCTTCGTAATGGATCAGCCCACCTTCCGCAGCGGCAATTTTTCCACGCATTTCGTGAGCGAACTTTTTGAACCCGAAAAGACGCAGTCCACGGACCCGACGTTAGCGGAAGCCGCCGCCGTTGCAGCAGCCCTCGCACGAATAGAGCGCGTGAACGGTGAACGTCTGAGTCGGAAATCGGACAACGGAGCCGCACCGGCACGCTGGATTCGGCGGCGTGAATACCGGTAGCGGTCAGCGCTTGCGAACCATCATCACACCGTCGGCGATTGGGACCATGGCCGTGTCGACCCGCTCGTCCGCCTTCAACTTCCTGTTCAGCGCGTCAATCGCCAGCGTACCCTCATCTTCCGAATCCGGATCGGCAACCCGTCCGCCGCGGAGCATATTGTCGAGCAAAATCACACCTCCTGTCCGTACTAGCTCGAGCGAACGTTCGTAGTACGCATCGTAGCTGACCTTGTCGGCATCGATAAAGGCCATATCGAACGTTCCGGCAGCGCCCTCGTCCAGGAGTTCGTCGAGCGTATCGATCGCCGGACCAATCCGCAATTCAATCCTGTCAGAAACATCAGCCTCCTCCCAGTATCTTCTTGCGATCGACGTGTACTCTTCGCTGATGTCGCAGGCCACCAGGTGCGCATCCGGCTGCATCGCACGTGCGACGGCGATGGAACTGTATCCCGTAAACACACCGATCTCGAGCGCCCGCCGCGCGTCGATCAGCTTTGCCACTAGCGCCATGAACTGCCCCTGCTCCGGGGCGATCTGCATTTGAGCCTCAGGATGTCGTGACGTTTCATCCCGCAACCGCCTTAAAACTTCCGGTTCGCGCAGAACGTGCTGTTGCAGATATTCATAAAGCACGTCTGATAGGCCAATCGTCTGATTCGACATGATCGCTGGTTATGATCAATATTTTCGATGTACGACCGTCATGCCCCGTTCTTCTAACCATTCGGTCAGACTTCGTACGGCATGTCCAACGCCACTCGTCTGGAGGGGCTCGCCGAAACGCTTTACTCCAACAACGTAGCCGTTTCTTCCCTCCCGAGCCTCGACGATAATTTCTTGACTCAGCCCGATCTCCTCCACATGTACGAGGAACGCATATCCTGCACCATCGAGCGCCCGGTATGCCTCGCGAATGACGACGGTACCCGTTCGAAACGAGAAGACGACCTCCTCAAAGGACGCAAGCTCCGGTAGTTCGCCTTCTAATACGGCGTGGTGCATGGTATCCGTTGACTCAATCTTGATTGCGTCGTCATCCGCCTCACCCGTCTTGATCAGCGCGGCGTGGTAAATATCCAGATCCCGCTCCCGCCATTTACGCGCGTATTTCGTTTCGAGCGCCTCCGACGGCGGTTCTCTGTGCTCGACTCGAAAAAGCCCCGAGTCGAGGGCGTTCTCGCAGGCGAATGCAAAGAAGGCTGGATGGTCGGTCGTCAGAAAAATGCAGCCGTCACCTTCCAGTCGCGATGACAGCAGCCGCAGGAAAGAAGCTTGCAGCAAACGCCTGCTGCGGTGCTTCCGCCGTGGCCACGGATCCGGGAAATTGATATACGCCGCTTGAAGGCCGTGGCGCCCCACCACATCCCGAAGGACGAATGTCGCGTCAGCTTTCATCACACGTGCATTCCTGGCACCGGTTCGCCTCAGCCGTCGAAATGTCCGCACCACGGAATCGGGCGCCCGGTCGATACCGAGCACGTTCCATTCTGGATGGTTCGACGACAGCGCCTCAATGAATCGGCCGCTTCCGACTCCGATTTCAGCAATCAACGGAGCGCTTCGTCCGAACAGTGCCTCGGACGAAGAAGGAAAATCTACGGAGGATGTGGGAATGACGATGGACAATCGGCCGGATATAACTAGCTGCCGACCCGCTGCTGAAGCGAGCTAAAGCCGCTTTCGTTTGTTACGAGTCCCTGCTTCGACGGCAGTTCTTCGATCTTCTGACGCACGTTCTCCAGCCGATCTTCGCTGAGCGGATGCGTCGAGAAAAATTGCTCAATCGAGCTCGGCCGGCGTTCGCGCTGCTCCAGAAGGGTCTGGAACATGTCAATCATGCCCTCGGGGTTATAGTCTGCCCCGTACATGTATTCCACACCGAGATCGTCGGCCTCGCGCTCGTCGCTGCGAGAGAAGCTGGCAATGGCTCCTGTCCCAAGTATCTGTGCGAGAATTTGTTGATACGCTTCGGGATTCTGTCCGAGTACGACGGAGGCGATAATATTCAAGCCGTACGTCGTCGTCAGGCGTTCGGTACCGTGCCGTGCGACGCCATGCGAAATCTCATGTGCCATCACGCCCGCAAGCTCTGCGGCACTCCCGGCCTGATCGATGAGCCCGGTATGTACGTAGACATGGCCACCCGGAATATTGAACGCGTTAATCGATGGGTCTCTGACAATGTGGAATTCCCACGGCATATCGCTCAGTTCAGTTTGCGCGACGATCCGCCTGCCCATCTCATTAATGTAGGAGACCGCCGCCTGATCATTGACCAGCGTCAATTCCCGCGCGATATCCTGTTCGAGCTGTGCGCCCAGTTCCCATTCTTCCTCAAGGGAAACTAGATTTAGATCTCCCCGATTCACGCCGCTGGTGGCGCATCCCACCAAAACCAAGAGGAGCGGGATTACGATATATTGCATGGTTCCGATTCGCTGCATGATGCCCTCACCTTTCTAGAGATCATAATAGCCACCCGGGTGATCGTCCACCTCCCGATCGGATATCCGAACCGGACTAGCAGCATCGAAGTTTTCCCGCGTAACGCGTTCGTAGCGAACCCATGAAACGCATGCGTTATTTTCCTAATGTGATCGGCTTGATTAAAACTTGCCCGCTCTATGGAAATGTTCTAGCAACCCGCCGCCCCGAGCGGCTACGCAACGCCGGCAGATCGAAAGGCCGCAGATACGATGGATTGTGCTTCATCCTGGATCTGTTTTAGGTGTGCATCTCCCTTGAAGCTCTCCGAATAGATTTTGTAGATATCCTCGGTGCCCGACGGCCGCGCCGCAAACCACCCATTCTCGGTAACTACTTTCAGGCCGCCGATTGGCGCGTCATTACCAGGGGCCCTGGTCAGCTTCGCCTCGATCTTCTCACCGGCCAATTCACTCGTTTCGATTTCATCCGGAGATAAAAGCTTGAGAACCTCTTTCTGACCACGTGTGGCGGGCGCGTCGATCCGCTCATAGACAGGATCTCCGAAACGCTCGGTCAGTGATGCATACTGTTCTCCGGGATCTCGACCGGTCGCGGCCGTAATTTCCGCAGCCAGCAGCGTCATTATGATTCCGTCCTTGTCGGTCGTCCACACCGCCCCATTGCGTCGGATGAACGAAGCGCCGGCGCTTTCCTCCCCGCCGAATCCGTAGGACCCATCGACGAGCCCATCCACAAACCATTTAAAGCCGACCGGCACTTCGGCCAGCCGCCGGCCGAGATGTCGTGCGACGCGATCGATCATTGAGCTCGACACGAGCGTCTTGCCGATAGCCGCGGCATCCGGCCAGCCGGGGCGGTTCTGATAGAGATACCACACCGCCGCCGCGAGATAGTGGTTTGGATTCATGAGGCCGACGCTCGGCGTAACGATGCCATGCCGGTCGAAGTCGGGGTCGTTGCCGAATGCGATGTCGTATCGATCCTTCAACTCGATCAGGCTCGCCATTGCGTGCGGAGAAGAGCAGTCCATCCGTATCTGTCCGTCCTTATCGACCGTCATGAACGAGAAGGTCGGATCGATGACTGGATTGACGACTTCAAGATCGAGACCGTAGTGATCGGCGATAGGCTCCCAGTAGCCGACGCCGGCGCCCCCCATGGGATCCGCGCCGATTTTCAGCCCTGATTGCCCGATCGCATCCATATCAAGAACGTGCTCGAGGTCGTCTACATAGGGGTGAACGAGGTCGATTTCCTGCGTCGAATCTGCTGCTCTCGCATCGGCAAGTGGGATTCGCTTCACGCCGTTGAGACGGCTCTCGAGGAGTGCATTGGCCCTATCCTGAATACGACTCGTGATTTCCGTCCCCGCAGGTCCACCGGAGGGAGGATTGTACTTAAAGCCTCCATCATCCGGTGGGTTATGGGAAGGCGTCAGCACAATACCATCCGCAAGGCCCGACGACCGGCCGGCGTTATGGGTAAGGATCGCATGTGAGATGACGGGCGTGGGCGTATACCCTCCTCCGGACTGAATGCGCACCTCGACCCCATTGGCCGCCAGCACCTCCAGGGCCGTGGTAAATGCGGCTTCTGACAGGGCATGGGTGTCGATGCCCATAATCAGCGGCCCATCCACACCGTCCGCGGCGCGAACCTCCGCCAGAGCCTGGCTTATCGCCGCGACATGATTCTCATTGAACGAGCAATCGAATGAACTGCCGCGATGTCCTGATGTCCCGAAGGATACGCGCTCCGATGGATTGGATGCGTCCGGCGACAGCGAGTAGTACGACGAGATCAGTCGAGGGATGTTGACCAAAAGCTCGCGAGGAGCCGGTTTGCCTGCTAGGTTGTCCAAGGTCGTAGAGATTGAGTGGGCGATCAGTCGACGCCATCGTGGCCGCCGGATTCTTCGAGTTTGTCCGGCTGCACGCCGGTACCCGAATATTCAAGGCGATCCGCACCTTGAACCTCGTTCACGTCGGCGACTTCCGCAAATTCGGCCTCGACTCCACTCCGAAGTTTCCCGAGTCGAACAAGAATCCGAAGAATGGCATCCTCTTCTCCTGGAATGATTTCCCGGAGGCGCATCCAGTGTCTGATCGAGTCCTCCACCAGCACGTACGCCTCGACGGCCGCTTTCTCGGACGCACCGGAAATGGTGGACAAAACGGCTGATTCCATTCGCAAACGACTGCGAAGCGCTCTGAGGAGTTTTACGTTGATCCGGTAGCGCGCATCCGCGATCGTTTCGATTGCCTCCTGCAGGTCATCGGCCTCGCGCTCGATATCAAACGTCAGGACGTCCGCCTCAGCCATCTCGGTGGCTTCAATTCCCCAGGTTCGGACGGCCTCCTTCGCTCCCCGAAACCATATATCCACTTCTTCGGCATAAGCCTCGGCCTCGAGCACCAGCGGATGGCTGCGTGCGATCCTATCCAGTCGCTCCTCCTCTTCTCGTATCTCACCACCAGCAGGCATCTCGACGTTAATGCCCTGTGCTTCGGCTATTTCATGCAGGAGACCGATCGCCGTCTCGAACGTCTCCTGCAGGTCCTCCCAGAAATCTGCATTTTCGAGGCGAGATCCCCCACCACCATCTATAGAATCACTCATCGACCTCCCGCTCCTTGCAATCCCGCATTCCGTTCATCGCACGCCCCCTGACAGATCCGCTTCTCCGACAAATCCGTATGTTGACATGCCAACAAAAACCGACCTCCGCACCAAAATCAACGCCCCGCGTTGAACCGCCCGGCACCCTGAGGGTTCATCTACGGCCGTGCCGTGTACCTGCATAGCTTGTCGCCCCAGCCCCAACTAGCATACGTCGTCAGCGCGTTCTATGCAGCGAACAGATTCATGAAAGGGTAACATTTTCTACTTTTTCAAAACCGCCGGCAGTTGGAGCGGTACATCCAAGGTCTAAAAAACACGTTTTATGATGCGTAGAATCCAGCTTACGATCCTGCTTTTCGCCATCGGAGCCATGTCGCTGGCGTGTGAGCCCGACGCCGACCAGACGTCGGACGTCTCCACCAATGCTCTGGAGGATGGATCGACGCTTCTTCCGGTGCTTCAGGACGGAAGATGGGGATACATAGATACCACAGGGACTCTCGTCGTAGAGCCCCGATTCAAACGTGCGTTCTCGTTCTCCGAGAACCTAGGGCTCGTTGAGGCGGACAGCGGCTTCGGATATATCCGCGAGGACGGAAGTTTTTCGATACCGCCGCAGTTCGAAGACGCCTGGCATTTCGCCGGAGGGAGAGCTCCGGTACAAACGGCCGGCACCTGGCAGTTTGTCGATGAAGAGGGTGATGTCATCGACCGCCAGAACGATATTGCCAATGATCCGAACTTCACCCTGCAGCTCGGATCTCTCGTCGAGAAAGACTACCAACCTCGACAGCTGCAGCTAATTCATTCCGACGACCAATACGGATTTCAAACTCCGGACGGCGACGTCGTCATCGAACCCCAATTCCAGAATGCCTGGTACTTCTCAGAGGGATTGGCTCGCGTAATGATCGACAGCCTGTGGGGCTTTATCGATCGCAGCGGCACGGTGGTAATCGAGCCTGCCTTCGATCTGGCCTGGGAATTCGACAATGGTCTCGCCCTCGTAATGGTCGACGGCAAGTACGGCTACATCAACCGTTCCGGCCAATTCGTCTGGGAGCCGACGAACTGACCGCTCCTTATTTCTACAGCGGCACCTTTTTAGCCAACCGTATTGAATCGCCGCACCTCTGCTGGCGCAAACGCTTCCGGCGTTTCAGCGTACACCTTGTAGAACGTCCCAGCAGCAATTCCGAGACCAGCAATTCCGAAGCATGGCGAACGAACCCCGCATCCTGTGGGCCGATGACGAGATCGACCTCCTCCGGCCGCACATTCTTTTTCTCGAATCGAAGGGCTACGACATTACGAGCGTAGCGAACGGCGCCGATGCCGTGGAAAAAGTGAAAGACGAACGCTTCGACCTCGTACTTCTCGACGAGCAGATGCCCGGAATAGGTGGACTCGAGACGCTCGAAGAGATCAAACAGTATGCTCCGGAGATTCCGGTCGTGATGGTCACTAAGAGCGAGGAAGAGCACCTCATGGAGGAGGCGCTCGGTGGCCGCATCAGCGACTATCTGACGAAACCCGTGAATCCTAGTCAGATCCTTCTGACGATCAAGCGCCTGCTCGAACGCGCCCGCCTTCGTACGGAGAAGATTTCACAGAACTACCTGCAGTCGTTCAATCAGATTACGATGAAACTGATGAACCCGCTCTCGCACGAGGAGTGGGTCGACGTCTATCAACGACTCGTACGGTTCGACATGGAACTGGAGGGGGACGAGGGAGCCCGTCAGATTCTCGAAGATCAATATCGGGAAGCGAACCGGACGTTCGGGAGATACGTCGAGGACAACTACGTCGACTGGATTGCCTCTGTTGGCGATCGTCCTGATCATCGCCGCCCCGTACTCTCCCACGAGGTCGTCCCGCACTTCGTGCTTCCGGAGCTGAAAGACGGCAAACGCGTCGTGTTTTTCGTGATCGACTGCATGCGTTATGATCAATGGCTCGAGTTCGAGACGCTGCTCTACGATTCGTACGAGCTGGAGAAAGATTTCTATTACTCCCTGCTCCCGACGGCGACGCCGTATTCTCGCAACGCTATTTTCAGCGGACTTCTTCCGAGGGAGATTGCAACTCAGTATCCGAAAATTTGGGCGAGCGGGGAGGACGACGAGCACAGCCGAAATCGGAACGAGGAAGAGTTTCTCCGGGATCTCTTCACAAAGCGGCATGTCGACGCGCGCATCCGGTACTCCAAAGTCGTCAGCACGCAAGATGGTCGGGATTTCGCGCAGAATATCGCCGATTACGGTCAGTACGACCTGAGTGCCATCGTCATCAACTTCGTCGACATCCTGGTGCACAGCAGGTCGGACTCCGACGTCCTCAAAGAAATCGCGCCTGACGAAAGGGCCTTCCGTGCGCTCACCCGAACCTGGTTCGAGCATTCCTGGCTTTATCAGGCGTTTAATGATCTGGCCAAGATGGACGTTACCGTGATTGTCACGAGCGACCACGGAGCTGTTCGGAGCCTTCACGCGGCCAAGGTCATAGGCGACCGTGAAACGTCGACTGCGCTCCGGTACAAATACGGACGAAATCTGAAGTGTGACGACAAGCAGGCCATTTTTATAAAGGAGCCCGAAGCCTACGGATTGCCTCGGGACGGCATCAGCACGAACTTTATCATCGCGAAGGAAGACTTCTACTTCGTCTATCCGACGAACTATCATCACTATCAAAATTTGTATAACGACACGATGCAGCATGGCGGTGCTTCCCTCGAGGAGATGATTTTGCCCGTCATCACCATGCGGCCGCGAGGATAGCGGGCACGGATATGCATCCACAAATCGAGCTCGCCGGGCTCTTTCCGGCTGAGACGCGTACTCCGGAGGAAACGGCCGCTCTCGGCCGCACCTTGGCAGAACAGCTGGCATCCGGCGACATCGTCGCCCTGTATGGTGATCTTGGAGCGGGCAAGACGGTTTTCGTCCGGGGAATCTGCGACGGTCTGGGCGTTGATTCATCACGCGTGACGAGCCCAACGTTCACCATCTTACACGAATATGTTGACGGCCGCGGCCGTCGCCCGCCGGTATATCATTTCGATGCCTATCGCATCGAGCGGATCGACGAGTTCTACGGCATCGGATACGAGGAATACTTCTTCGGCGACGGGATCAGCATCGTTGAATGGGCGGGAAAGATCGAGGCGCTTTTACCCGATAGCGCGGTTCGAATCCGCATCAAACATATTACGGGTGATGTGCGCCACGTCGACCTTGTCGCAGCGAACGACGACCGCGCATCCGCACCCGAGCATGCCTGAGGTGGGGAATGGCTGACAATTCCACCGAGCTTAACGCCGAAGCGTACCTCAGCGGTTTTCCGCGATTTGCCGATAAGGCGGGGAGGGCGTATAAGCCGGGGCTCGAGCGAATCCAGCGGCTGCTGGACGGCATGGGACGCCCACAAGACGCTTTCGACTGCATCCATGTGGCCGGCACGAACGGCAAGGGGTCGACAGCATCGATGATCGCGGCAATAGGGACGGCGGCAGGCCGCCGCGTCGGGCTGCATACCTCCCCGCATCTTTTTCACGTTGCCGAGCGAATGCGAATCGACGGCAAGCCCGCTCCGTCCGCCTGGCTTTGGAACGCTGTCGCGCGGTACCGAGAGCTGGCGGAATCCGTGAAGCCGAGCTACTTTGAATTTACCGTGGCCTTGAGCCTGCTTTATTTCGCGGAAGAGGACGTCGACATCGCCGTGGTCGAGGTGGGAATGGGGGGACGGCTCGACGCGACAAATGTGTTGCATCCCGAACTCAGTGTGATTACTGACGTCGGGCTCGACCACACGGACTTTCTCGGCTCGTCCATACAGGAAGTGGCCGGTGAAAAAGCAGGGATCGTCAAGTCCGGCGTGCCGGTGGTTACATCGGCTTGCCCGGAGGCGGCGCGTGTGATCGAGAATGTGGCGCGTGACCTGGGTTCAACGTATCATGACGCCTTGATGGAGGTGGAATCTAGAGATGAATCGTTTGGCTTGCACGGCACACGCTGGTCTGCCGAAACACCGCTGCGTCGATACGAGGGTATTTTCGTCGGACTTGCCGGTGAACACCAGCTGCGCAACGCCCGCGCCGCACTTCGGTCGGCTGAAATCGTCTACGATGATGTACACCTTCACGCGCGTGCTGTCGTCCAGGGCATGCGTCGCGTAAGAGAGCTAAGCGGCCTACGAGGTCGGCTCGAGGTAGTACGCGAGGATCCCCTAATTATAGCCGATGTCGCTCATAACGCGGATGGGATCAGGGGCGCCATGCATTATGTCAAATCCGTGATACGCCCAGAAGGACAAATACACGTCCTGCTCGGCGTGATGCGCGATAAGAATGTCGAGGCCATCGCGAGAACCCTTTCTGAGGTCGGCGCCATGGTCCGTCCCATCACCGTCCCATCCGAGCGCGGCCTCTCGGCTGAGGAACTTGCTTCACAGTTTCGGGTAGTTTACCCGGCAATTGGTCGTACGTGTACGGTGAAACAGGGAGTACACGACTTTATCGCGACGGCCGGACCTCAGGACGCGCTTCTGGTAACCGGATCTCACCTCGTGGTTGCCGCACTCGAGAATGTATTGCCGTAGCCGGTTCATGTGAGCTCCGGCAGCCGTTCTCCAGGAGTTGTCCCACGCGTGCTTGCGGATTGGCACGAAAATGGTGCATTCTCTTGTTGCGTTGAATCGGCGCGTCGGCTCGGGCGACGTTCGCTCCGCCGCCGACCTCGGGTTGGGTTCGCAACGGTCTGTCTGCGTATTCGATTAACATAATTTTCCCAACACCCCGAAACGGTACGATTGACCTTAGCCGTATATCTCCTATTTTGGATGCCTAGAGCAATTCGTGCGTGAGCATCGAATCCTGCAGGCGATCCACCTATTCTTGTCCGGATTGCCGACTAGGGTTGACCAACCCGCCTCTTTATTGTCCTACCTACCTGATTCGCCCCATAGGGGAATTCTGAATCGCCTTACCCGCCGGTCTGATTCGCGTTTCGAGGCTTTAGACTAGCCCCAGCGACGGTTCGCCGCGCAACCACTCAAAAGACTTTCCACACGGAGCCGTTCGGCTCCTTTCTACAAGCCCAATCGTCAGTTATGAAGATTTCCGAACTCCAAGAAAAGAAGCTTCCTGAGTTGAAAGAGATTGCGCGCGGCCTCGGGCTGAGCGGATACTCTCAATCACGTAAAGAAGACCTGATCTACCGCATCCTCGAAGCAAGAGCGGAGCAGGCAGCTGGAAACGGCAGCCGTTCGCGCGAACGAAAGGATGTGCGCAGCGAATCCAAGTCGCAGCGGCCAGAACGTCGTGAAAACGGCGCACAGACATCCGATGGAACGGCAACCCCGGCCCAGGAGAAAAGTGACGGTTCGAACGACACCCGTGCGCAAGATGCGCGCGAAGATTCGACTGAGAACCAGCAGGACCAGAGCCGGCGCGGCGGTGATCAAAGTCGAAATGCACGAGCTCGGGACGATCAGAATCGCGGCGAGACCCGCGATCAGAGCCGTGG
>CAZKNF010000017.1:28460-56248 GCA_964554105.1 uncultured Rhodothermales bacterium
ATGCACGAGCTCGGGACGATCAGAATCGCGGCGAGACCCGCGATCAGAGCCGTGGAGATCAGAGCCGTGGAGATCAGAGCCGTGGCGAGAGCAGCGACCAGAGCCGTACGGATCGGAGCGATCAGAAGCAGGATGGCCAGAAGCGTTCTGATCAGAATCGCGGCGAAAAGAGTCGAGATGATCGTGGACGTGGCAGCCAGAACCGGAATAAGGATCGAAGTGATCGAAATCGAGGCGATCAGAATCGAAGCGACCGGAATCGCGGCGGACATAGTCAGAACCGCAGTAACCAGAATCGCAACGAGTCTGACGACGACCGGAATCGCCGTAAGAATAAGCGCCGCAGCAAGAGTGACGGGCGACGGGGTCGCGGTGGACGTGACAACCAAAAAGGCGGAGGCGGCGACGATCGCCGGCGACGCGTTTATGACGGGCGCCCGGATTACATGGCGCAGCACGATCCGAATAAGACCGAGCTCGAGGGGATGATCCACAAGGTGGGCGTCCTCGAGGTCCTTCCTGACGGATATGGCTTCTTGCGCTCGGCCGAATACAACTATCTGCCGAGTCCCGACGATATTTACGTGTCGCCGTCGCAGATTAAGCGATTCGGTCTCCAGCTAGGCGATACAGTCAAGGGTGAGGTTCGTCCGCCGAAGGAAGGAGAGCGCTTCTTCGCACTCATCCAGGTCATCGAAGTCAACGGACGGAAACCTTCGGAAATCGAGCATCGTCAAGGATTCGACTTTCTGACGCCGCTTTATCCTGAGGAGCACCTCCGCCTGGAAACACTGCCGAGCGAGCAAAGCACGCGCGTTCTTGACCTCTTTACACCGATCGGAAAGGGCCAGCGTGCACTCATTGTCGCACAGCCGAAAACCGGTAAGACGGTGCTGCTGCAGAAGATCGCCAATGCCGTCACGACCAACCATCCGGAAGTGTACCTCATTGTACTGCTCGTAGATGAGCGGCCGGAAGAGGTCACCGACATGGAACGAAACGTGACCGGCGAGGTCATTTCCTCGACATTTGACCAGGAAGCGGAACGGCACGTTCAGGTTGCCGATATCGTGCTCGAAAAAGCCAAACGCCTCGTCGAGTCGGGCCAGGATGTCGTGATCCTGCTCGACTCAATAACGCGCTTGGCGAGAGCGCACAATTCGGTCTCCCCGAACACGGGCAAGACCCTCTCCGGCGGTATGGAAGCAGGCGCCCTTCGAGGGCCTAAGAGGTTCTTCGGAGCGGCTCGAAATATAGAGGAAGGCGGATCGCTCACGATCATCGGTACGGCGCTGATCGATACCGGCAGTCGTATGGATGAGGTGATATTCGAAGAATTTAAGGGCACCGGCAACTCAGAGATCGTTCTTGATCGCAACTTATCGGATCGACGCATCTTCCCGGCAATCGACGTGATCAAATCGGGGACGCGGCGCGAAGAGCTGCTTATTCCCGAGGCACGTTTGAGTCGAATCTGGATTCTTCGCAAGCTGCTCGCCGACATGTCATCGATCGAAGCGATGACATTCATTCTGGACAAAATGCGTGGAACCCGCGACAATGACGAGTTTCTCGTCACGATGAACTCGTAAACGGCAGAACCCTGCCGGTATAGACTGAAATGACGAATTAAACAATGATAGAGAAACTGGAACTGAAAGCAATCTTCTTTGATATGGACGGCATACTGGTCGATGTCTCGCGATCGTACCGCCGTGCAATTGAGGAAACGGTGGAGCAGTTCACCGGACGGCAGATTCTTCCCGGCACGATCCAGCGGTATAAGAATGTGGGGGGCTTCAGCGATGACTGGAAACTTACCCACGCCATTATCACAGACACGAGCATGACCGTGCCGTTTGGCCGAATCGTCGAGGAATTCCAGCGCCGATACCGCGGCGAGAACTGGGACGGGTTTATTGCCGAAGAGCCTCCTTTGATTCAGACACAAACCCTGGAGAAGCTCTGCAAGGCGGACCGGATCATGGGCATCGTGACCGGACGTCCGGAGTTGGAAGCACGATGGACCATCGATCGCTTCAACTGGAAGCGCTACTTTCCCCTCGTCGTCTCGAAGGAGAATCACGAGGGCAGGCCAAAGCCTGATCCCTTCCCTCTGCAACATGCACTCGCAGTTCTTGATGCTGCAGGTCACAGAGTGCACCCTGAAGTCAGCGCCTATATCGGCGACACCGTAGACGACATGTCGTGCGCTCGTGCGGCCGGAATGTGGGCGATCGGCGTCGTGCCGCCCTACGTGGAGGACAAAGTTGAGCTGGAGCGATTGCTTCGTGACCGCGGCGCTCATGTCGTGATCGGAAACTCCGATGAGCTGCCCGATCTGATCGATTCGTTTGGAGAGCGCGTTGCGTTCGATACCATGGAAGGCGAGGCGTGACGGGCCATGTATTTCTGTCGTGTACGCGAATTGAGTATTCTGTCGGCTCTGTTCTGCGTATCCCTTTTCGTCGAGCCCGCAGCGTATGCCCAGCCAACAGCGAATGCGGATACGATTCGTGTAGATGTAAGTGAGGCGATTCGCTACGCTCTTGATGTAAGCCCGGAAGTAGATGCAGTCGCATCTGAAGCGGCGTTCGCAGAAGCGCGCCGGAAACTGGCACGAGCCAGCCGGTTCGCAACCGAATTCAACCTCCAGACGGCTCATGCGGCGGCGCCGGGACTGGATATTCCAAACCCGGGCATCCCGGATGACGAGCTGTATCTCGATCCCGACGTACGCAACAATTGGGAGGATCTACGGCCGTTCAACCGCTTCGAAGTCGACGTCATCCAGCCGATCTACACGTGGGGTGAGCTCAGCGGAAGCATCCGTGCGGCTCGGCTCGGGGTGGATGTCGAGAAGGCGTCGGTGCGAAGCACGGAAATGGAAGTGGCACTCCGTACGGGCGAACTCTATTACGGTCTCCTCCTCGCAGAAGCTCTTGAGCGACTTACGTCGGAGGCCGGAGACGTCGTCGAACAGGCGCAATCCGAGATCCGCCGCCTCCTCGGTGAGGGCGCCGAGGATGTCGATGATGCCGATCTGTTTAAGGTTCAGATCACGGAACAGGAATTTCTTCGGCGTGTCGTCGAAGTCGAACAGCAGCTCGAGACCGTTCGGCGGGCACTCGAGTTGCAGTTATTCCTACCTTCCGGCGCCCGTATCGCGCCGGACGATCAGATTCTCAGCCCGCTCTCCTTCGAGCTCGATTCTTTGTCCGTTTATCAGGCGCTCGCGCAGGATGCGCGGCCGGAAATCGCACAGGCTCGGGCAGGACTCGCCGCTCGGGAGGCGCTCGTGGACGTCGAACGTTCGAACTATTTTCCGAAGCTCTTCCTCGGCATTGAGTCCAGGATCACCCTGACAGAGGGGCGTTTTCGACAGCCGAATCCATATGTGAGCGATCCCTACCGCGGGCGCAGCCTCAGAGCGGGGCTCGGCCTCCGCTTGCCCCTCAATTTCGCACAAACGCATGCGCGTGTCGAGCAGGCTGAGGCCCAACGAAGTGAGGTGCGACATCAACTCACCGCGGCGCGTCAGCTCGTGCGATTCGAGGTGGAGGATGCCTACCGCAGTGTCATCATCGAACGGTCTGCGATGGAGACGCAGCGAGAGGCGCTAACCATCGCCAGAGAATGGCTGCGGACGGAGCAGATCAACTTCGATTTAGACCTGGGAGACACCGAAAACCTGGTAGATGCCGTTCAGACATCTCTCGAGCTGGAGGCGTCGTATTTCGAGCGTGTGCGGACGTACAATATCTCCGTGCTCCGGCTGATGGCGTCAATGGGCACCCTCGTGGAGAACGCACAGTCCGGCACGCTTGTTGAATGATATGTTGGTGCAGATGCAAATGACGTTAAAACCCTCTTGCAGTGCGTTTAGCAGCACATTTAGATACGACGGTATCCATGATAATGACCAGAATAATATCCGCTCTTATCCTC
Organism: uncultured Rhodothermales bacterium; assembly: GCA_964554105.1. Taxonomy (GTDB): domain Bacteria; phylum Bacteroidota; class Rhodothermia; order Rhodothermales; family VXPQ01; genus CAZKNF01. Next base: position 32,409 of record CAZKNF010000017.1, read on the forward strand.
TTGCTCATAGTCAGCGGCTTGTCGACGACAGCAGTCGCACAGTCGCAGGATGGCGCCTCGGAGATTCAACAACTCCTCGAGGAGCGCGATGATGAAATCAAGCGCGTGTTAGGCGACTCAGATCGCCTTTCCGATGCACAGCGCGAGCAATTGAAGGACGTCATCAACCAGGGGATTGATTTCGAGGGCATGGCGCGTTTCGCGCTCGGAAGCTTCTGGAACGAAACGACGCGGCAGCAGCGCGACGAGTTCGTCGACGTTTTCAGCCAGATCGTCCGCACCCAGTCCCTTTCTAATCTGGATGTCTACCGGTCGACGGTGACCTATGAGGACGTGACGGTCGATGGCGACTCCGCCCACGTTACGACGACCACCGTCTATGATGGCGTCCCGACGGAGGTCCGCTATGCCATGGCCCGGAAGGATGGGGAGTGGCGCGTGCAGGACATCATTCTGGATGATGTAAGCACGGCAGAAGGATATGCCCGCTCCTTTCAAACCGTCATTCGAAAACGGGGGTTCGATGCGCTCATGACGAGCTTGAACAAGAAACTTCAGTCGATGACCTCCTAGCTGCATTCGATTCGCGCTCGGCCCCCGGGCCGAGCGCGAGAACATCAAAGGCGGCATAGCGTAGTTGACACGTTTGCCTTACGTTGTGCCCTACTTCCGACGGCACCGGCGAATTCACCCGACGCTGGAGCCTGCGCCGAGCATCCGTTAAGCAGTCGATATACATGTCCTCCCCTACCGAAGGATACGTTTTACACGCGTACGGTCCAGAGCGGTACCTCCGTCACGCCGTTGCTTGTGTCGTAACCCTTCGTCGACACGATCCGAAGCGGCCGGTCGCCCTCTATTGCACACGCTCCCACAGAGAATCGCTGGAGCAGAACGGTCTAGACGGTCTCTTCCAGTTTGTCGAGGACCTGCCTGACGACCGATGTTCTATCGTCGGATTTAAGCATCACCTCCACGAGTTCATGCCGTTCGATCAGTGTCTATTCGTGGACGCCGACGTGGTCTGGTGCCGCGATCCCCAGCCTCTCTGGCAGCAGCTGCAAGCGTATTCGTTTACAGCGACCGGAATGGAACGCGCCGACTTTTTCTTTGGCGGACCAAAAGGCTGGCAAGTCATTTTTGACGTCCTCTTGAATCGTCGAAGGCGTACGATGGCACACTTCGGATTGACGCATCTTCCGCGCGTGCAGGCGGGGATGATTTATGCGTCAGATCCCGAGCTGACCCGCCAGGTATGCGAGCTCGCATCAGAGTACCTGGATCGCCGCGAGGAGACGCACTTTCAGAGCCGTCTGAACGAAGGGCGGAGTGAAGAGTCTTGTGAGTGGAGCCTCGCGATGGCGATGAGCCGGTTGGATCTACAGATCATACCGTGGCATCAAGGTCGGATGAGCCCGCAGCTGGATTTCATCGAAAGCTTGACGGAGTATGATCCTGAATTCAGGGACGTGACCTGCCGGTATTTCACAGACCGTTTCGTGTACTCAATTCGCGGAATTCGGAACGATGCCGTCAGAAACTCGCTCATCAAACTGTTTTCACTCGTTCCTGGCCGAGGGGACTATCAACTCTTCCGTCCCATTGCCTTGCATTTTGGCTGGCTGCATCACAAAGCGCCGTTTCACGCTTTCTCCGAACAGGTATGGACGAATCGTACGCGGCGCATCGAGCCTGTACTCGCTAAAGTCGGCTGACTGACGCGTGCTTAGCTACGGGACGCCAGATGCCACAAATAGCGCATTTCGGGTCGATACGGAAGGACCGCGATCAACATCAGTATCGTCCCCACGACACCTGAATTGAGCGCCAGTGCCAACAACGCAAATGGGACCGGCACCCGCGTCACTAGCACGTAGTCAACCACGGTGCGGACCGCAGCGACGACACTTACGACCAACCAGCTTGCCGCTAGAGCGAGGACTGCAGATGTCGATGCATCGGTCGAATAGGCGAGGACCATCGACGCCATCATCACGAGAAACAGGGGCCATCTCGGCCAGACTACGAGCATGAGTGCCTGACCAGTGGAGATGAGATACGCACGTTTTGAGAGGAGTGACAGGACGAATGTCCAGAGGATGATTCCGACCGCGTAGATACACCCTGCCAGAACGATCAGCACCCAGGAGTCTTCGAGCAGCGTTACCGCTACATCTTGAAACGTTTTCGGAAGCCAGCCGACCGCGACCAGGAATGGCTCGGTTTCGCGAAGTACGTCGAGGACGACGGTCAATGTTAAGCCGAAAGCCGCTCCAAGTGTGATCAACAATACGGTGCTTGCGCCGAAGAGCACGTCACGACCTTCACGGACGGCGTCTCGGTAGAAGAAGCGCGCACTGAAATAGCGGGGCGCCATATGGCGAAAGCGCGGAGAGAGGGCATAGAACGTCGCGAGGAGAACGATGACGGCCCACCCGAAAAATGTCGTCATGGGTGCACTATCCGATCTAGCCCTTCCGACGCGGAAAGCAAACGTCTCCTGTCTACCGGTATAGATTCCCTCGACGACCTCCGCGGCCGACCGCTCTATATTCTCGCGGGTAAGGAGGCCGTACTGCTGGACATATGGATCTTCGAGGTCGATCAACGTAGCTAGCCTGTTCACTTGTACATCTCGCCACCGAAAAACGAACACAGCCGGTGGTGCAACCGCCAGCGTATCAGACAGAAGGATCGGCAAATACTGCTCGAAGTAGCGCCCTTGCGCCTCCGGGGACCAGGGAACGCGAAGACCGGAAAGCGTATCGGAGCGTACGCGTTTGCCGACGGAGCCGACGCCGAGAGGAATCGGCCGATCGCCTGCAGCCCACCGCCAGCTCCTGAGAGGCGCAACGGGATCGCTCAAGTCGGTCACATCGGCCAGAACAAAGTTCACGGTGTCCGCGCATCGATCCGACTTGATAAAGCGTGTCAGGTAATACACCTGCATGCCCGCCTCACCGTGATCGCGAACACGCTCGGCAAGGTCGCGAAGATAGGTGCAGGAGGTAGAATCACTTGAATCAATGTAGCGGGCAAGGCCGATGCGGCGAATAGACGGGTGGGTTCGTGCGAGTCCTAGCACCGAATCGAGTACGGCGATAGCGTATCCGAGGGTATCATTCAGTCTGGTGCCGGGAACGCGCGAAATCGGAAGATCGACGAAGAGCGAGAGTCCGAGCGTGTCGATGAACGAGAGCAAATCTCTGTCGCGGATCACGCTCGTACGGATTGCCTCGACTCCTGCCTGGCGCATTCTTCGAAGGTCTTCTTCGGCTCGGGGCAGGTATGCCGGTGCGTCCCAGACAACGCCGCGAAGCGGGTCCTGATGTGAAGCGTCGAGCGAATCCGGTGCGGGCTGCGCGGCGGCGTGTTGGAGGATCGGAAGTAGTATCACCGCCGACATCGCGCTGACGATAAGTAGGCGTACCAGGTGCCTCAACATGCGAGTGGGCGCACATTACCTCTCATTATACTTCCGGATGCCGGATCCTTCTATCGGTAATCCCCGCCACTTCAAATCCGGGAACGGACTCGACGACGGGAGCGATTATTGTGCGCAATGTTATTGAAGAGTTGGGTTGCCTCCAAATCAGCAGCGTTAGAGTTCGGAATTTCTTACTGCAACCGTGTGCAATTCACGACGCAGGCGTGCAACTCGTTCGAGACTGACGATCCCGTGCGCCTTGCGCGTGTACATGAGACAACAGTACCCGTGCGTCCGAACAGTAAATCACTCCATTCGATGAATCACCCCCGACCGGCTTTGTGCATCGGTGCCAAATACGTGCCGGTCCTCATGGCGCTTTTGCTGCTCTCAGCCTGCAGCCGAGCCGAATCCAATGGAAGCTCGAGTGAGGGTGCAGACGAGAATGGAATCGCTGCCGTGGAAGTTGTGCGAGCAGTTTCCGGCGCCCTGCCTCTGGAGAAACGGTTTACCGGAACGGTGCGTGCCCGAAATCAGGTCGTCATCTATTCTGAAATTGCAGCCCCTGTACTTCGCGTCGCGGCTGAGAACGGAGATTACGTCCAGGAGGGACAGCCTCTCGTATACCTTCGAGACACCGAATATCGTGAGCAGCTCAGTCAGGCAGAAGCCTCTCTTCAGGTAGCAGTCGCAGAATCGAATCAGAGTGAGGCTGTACTGACGGAGCTTCAGGGCAGACTCGCCCGCACCGAAGAGCTCGCTGAGCGGCAGTTTCAGAGTGAGCAGGAGTTGCAGGCCATTCAGGCGCAGGTCAATGCCGCCGCTGCGTCGCATCAACAAGCTCTTGCGCGAATCGAACAAGCGAGAGCCACTGTGGAAGAACGACAGGAGGCGCTTCGGCGCACCGTAGTCCGCGCACCAATTTCCGGCCACGTCGGCCAGCGCAACGTCGAAGTCGGGATGCGCGTCGACTCGGGCACACAGCTTTACACGATCGGCGATCTCTCGAACGTGCGCGTAACGGTGGCCGTATCCGATGAAATACTCGGCCAGATCGAGCCGGGACAGACAGCCCTCGTTTCAGCACCTACGCTCGGTGAGAGGATGATTCGCGCTGAAATTTCGAGGATCTCACCGTTTTTGCAGGCAGGCAGCTTCAGTGCAGATGCTCAGATTGACGTGCCGAATGACGAAGGTCTCCTGCGCCCCGGAATGTTCGTGACGGTCGACGTCCATTATGGAGAGAGCCAGCAGGCGACGCTGATTCCGCTCGCCGCACTCTATGAAGATCCAAATTCCGGTGCGATCGGCGTATATACAGCCCCTTTGCTGGGCGAGGAAGTGCCGGTCGAAATGCCCGAAACGTTTGATGCGGATAACCCACCCCCCACCAGTGAACCGACGCGTGTGACCTTTCAGCGGGTCACCGTTCTGGCGGAGGGCCGTGAGATGGCAGGTGTTCAGGGCGTGCAAGTCGGCGAGTGGGTTGTCACGGTTGGTCAGAACTTACTGACGAATCAGCAAAATGAGGATGTGCAGGCTCGAGCTAGACCCGTACCGTGGGAACGCGTCGTAAATCTACAGCGGCTGCAGGATCAGGACCTCCTTCGCGAGTTCATGAGACGTCAGCAGGAAGCTGCCGGCAATCCAGATGGCGCCGAATCAACCGATGGCGCCGCACCGGACTCAGCAGCAGGCCAATCCTCATCCACTTCTTAATCAGACTCTGCGCGAGAAATGGCGTCATTGACCAACATATCGGTTCGGCGGCCTGTTGCCACCGTCATGTTCTATCTGGTCGTAATTACCGTCGGGATCGCAGGGTTTGTGAATCTACCGGTCGACCTCCTCCCGGAGATTGAATTTCCGCGGCTCACAGTCTACACTCGCTACGGAAATGTCGGGCCGCAGGAAATCGAGCAGATCATCACCGATCCCGTTGAGAATGCGGTCTCGGGTGTACCGAATATCGAGCGAATCAGTTCGCGATCGCAGGAAGGCGTCAGCTACGTGAGCCTCGAATTCGGTCAGGGCACCAGCCTCGACGAGGCTGCCAACGATCTTCGCGCAGCCCTCGACCGCATTCGCGACGACCTTCCGGAAGAAGCCGAGCCGCCCGGCATTTGGAAGTTCGACCCCAATAATATTTCGGTCGTCACACTGTCCGCGAAATCCACGCGAAACCTCGAGGAGCTCACGAGGCTGCTGGAGCGGGATATAGCGCAGCGGTTCGAACAGATCCCCGGCGTCGGCACCATCGAAGTCCGAGGCGGCATCTACCGGGAGGTGCACATCGATCTGAAGCGAGACCGACTGCAGGCCAGCGGACTCACACCGGCGGAGGTCCGCAGTGCACTCGCCCGTGAAAATACGACGCTTCCGGGCGGGAATGTGAAGGATGGGCTTAACGACCTGTACGTCCGGACGGTCGGTGAATATACATCCATCGACCAGATCGCAAATACGGTGATCACCTACACCGAGGGGAATCCAATTCGCGTCGCCGACGTGGCGGACGTCGAGTTGGGATACGAAGATATCGGCCGCCTCGCTGAATACAACCGCGTACCGGTCATACGCATGATGATTCAGAAGCAAAGCGGCGCAAACACCGTGACGGTCGCTGACGCCGTGCGTACGGAGGTCGAGCGCATAAATGGGGAGCGCACCGATCTCGAGTTGGCGATCGTCAGTGATCAGAGCACGTTCATCCGGCAGAGCATGTCGAATGTGCAGCAGTCCGCATTCTGGGGTGGCCTCCTCGCCATTTTCGTCCTCTATCTTTTCTTTCGAAACGGTTCGTCGACGGGCATCGTGGCACTCGCCATTCCGATCTCCGTGATCGCAACGTTCGGCGTTCTTTATTTCGGTGGTCTGACGCTCAACCAGATGACGTTTGGCGGTCTTGCCCTCGGTATCGGACTCATGGTCGACAACGCCATTGTCGTCCTGGAGAACATCGTCCGACATCGAGAGGAGAACGGGCGATCGCTTCTCGAATCCGCACGAATCGGAACGCGGGAAGTCAGCGGGGCCATCGTTGCGTCGACCCTGACGACTTGCGTCATCTTTCTGCCGCTTGCGTTTACTCAAACGACCTCCATGGCGCTCTTCCAGGCGCTGGCCCTCGTCGTCGTGTTTGCGCTCGGATGCTCGCTCCTCGTTGCATTGACGCTCGTGCCTATGCTGTCGAGCCGCTTCCTGACCATCAAGCCGCAAGGCACCGGTGAGGAAAGCGTCGCAGAGCATGACGACGCCGATGATGTCGTAGCACCCGCCAAACCCGATCCGCCTAAGAAATCCGCTTTCCAGCGTTTTTTCCGGCGCCTTGAAGATCGATACTCCGGACTTGTCCGCTCGGCCATTTCGCGGCGCGGCATTGTATTCGGAATCACCGGTGCTCTGATCCTGACCACACTCTTGATCTGGCCCCTCGTCCCCGTCGAACTCGCGCCCCAGACGGATGCTGACGAGATCGATGTAGACATGGAGATGGCTCAGGGCACGAACATCGCCGTCGTAAAGACCTATCTCGACGAGCTCGAACGGGCAGTTCGCCCGCTGCTTCCAATGGACGACATCCTGAGCGTGTCCAGCGAAGTACGTGGTGGAGATGCGGAAGTCGAGATCACGATGGTGCCCGCAGGAGACCGCACCGTCAGCAGTTCAGAGCTTGCCGATCGAATCCGCCGAGAAGTCGTCGGCCTTATTCCCGGTGCGGAGATCCGCGTCGAGGCTCAGTCCGGCCTCTGGATTCTCCGACGCATTTTTAGCTCGGGTGGCGGTACGGAGGCCGTACAGGTCGAGCTTCGCGGATATGATCTCGACGTTTCGGAGGAAATAGCACAGGAGATGGTCTCGCGGATGGAACGGGCGGAGGGCGTTACGGACGCGCGCGTAAGTCGTCGGGAAGGTCGGCCCGAACAGAATGTCAGCTTCGACCGGGAGAAGATTGCGAGCCTCGGGCTATCGGTCGAGCAGGTCGCCCAGGCCATCCAGACGAGTGTTGGCGGCAGCCGTGCCGGCAGCTATCGCGTCGGTGGCGATGAATTTCCGATTATCGTTCGGTTGAGATCGGAGGACCGCCTGACAACTCAGGATCTGGCGAACATTGCAGTCGAAACGTCAACGGGCCGGGTCATACCAGTCTCCAGCCTCGTCACTCAGCAACGCGATCGAGGACCTACTACGATTCAACGTGTTAACGGTCAACGTGTCACGTACGTCTCGGCAAATCTCGAAGAAGGCGTCGCACTTGGAGATGCCGTGGAGCGCATTCGAGCTGATCTTTCGCGCATGGCTTTGCCGGAAGGGTTCTCGATTACTTTCGGTGGGGAATACCTTGAGCAGCAGAAGGCGCAGCGCGACTTCATGCTGGCGATCGTGATGGCCCTCATACTGATCTACATGGTGATGGCGGGCCAGTTCGAGCGGTTCATTGATCCGCTCATCGTCATGTTTTCCGTGCCGGTCGCTATCGTTGGAGTCGTGCCGACACTTCTGTTGACCGGAACGACGATGAACATGCAGAGCATCATGGGTATGGTGATGCTCATAGGCATCGTCGTAAATAACGCAATCGTTCTCGTCGACTACATAAATCTGATGCGGCGCGAGCAGGGTTTGGAGTTGGTTGATGCAGTCATTCAAGCGGGCCGTCTGCGTCTGAGGCCGATTCTCATGACGACACTGACCACCGTTCTCGGGCTGTTCCCGCTGGCGCTCGGATTCGGCGCCGGAGCAGAAATACAGGCTTCTCTCGCTCGCGTCGTAATCGGCGGTCTGACAGCGTCGGCACTCATCACGCTCGTGCTGATTCCGGTCGTCTACGTCACAGTCAATGGCGCAGTAGCGCGCGTACAAAGCTGGTCGTGGTTTTCACGCGGCGGCGAGACGTCGGCAGCCGTTAGTCCGGCGCAGTAAGCCGTCGGCCGATAGGCCAGCCTGACCTTAGAACATGCAAGAAGCCGCGCCCCCGTCCGGGAAGCGCGGCTTCTTACGTTCCGCGGCTTTGAGGAGGGTGCCGCGGGAGAACCACATTTGACCTCCTCTCCTCCTTCCGGATGATAGAGATCAGCCTTGCTCAGAGGCTTCTGTGGTCTGGAGGTAACTCTCGGAACGCTGCCTCAGTCCATCATCTTTCGCAAGAATGCCGGCGTGTCCGTATTGTCTTTTCGGATCCTCTCCGGGCGTTCGCGCAGGTCGTCGACCTGCAGGCGCTTAACGTTTGATTTCCCCGCCGCGCCGTCTCCCTCATTCGACGCGTCCTCTTGATACTCGTCATTTGATCCATTGGAGAGCGCGCTGCGTCTTTCGAACGCCGGCTTGTCGAGATGCTTCAGATTGTCTTCGCCCTTGTAGTGGAAGACGGGTCCGCCTTGATTCAGCGGTACGGTTCGGCGCCTGCCGGATTCGTTCTGTCGTTTTTCTCGATCGAACCCTGTTGCGATTACGGTGACGCGCAGATCATCGCCCATCGCTTCATCGATGACGGTTCCGAAGATGACCTCGACGTCATCGCCTGCCTCTCTCTGAATTATACTTGTCGCCGCCGTGGCTTCGCGTATCCCGAGCGACGTGCCGGCGGTAATGTTAACGAGCACATTCCGCGCACCCGTAATGGACAAACCGTCCAGGAGCGGACTAGAGATTGCCTCGATCGCCGCCGTCTGCGAGCGGTTTTCGCCTGCGGCCGTTGCAGCACCCATGAGTGCCGTTCCGCCGCCCCGCATCGTCGTCTTGATGTCGGCGAAGTCAAGGTTGATGAGCCCGTGCACCGTGATCAGATCTGATATGCCACGCGTCGCATTGTAGAGCACGTCGTCGGCCATCCCGAAGGCCTCGAGCAGACTCGTATTGTCTTCCGCAATATCGAGCAGGCGCTCGTTAGGCACGATGATAAGTGTATCCACGTGCTCGCGCAGGAGGGCAATGCCTTCATCCGCCGTCTTGGTGCGACGCCGTCCTTCGCAATCGAACGGGCGCGTAACGATCGCCACGGTCAGGATGCCGAGTTTCTTGGCGATAGCGGCCGCGACCGGAGCACCGCCGGTACCGGTACCACCGCCCATGCCGGCCGTAATGAAGACCATGTCGAATTCCGACAATGCCTGTTCGATCTCCTTTCGACTTTCCTCCACGGCTTCGGCACCGACGCTGGGCCGTGCGCCGGCGCCGAGTCCCTTGGTCAGGGAATGCCCTGCCTGCACCTTATGCGGTGCCATATTAACCTGCAGTGCCTGTGCGTCGGTGTTGACAGCGATAAAATCGACACCTTGAATGCCGCGGTCGATCATGTTGTTGACGGCATTTCCACCGCCACCACCAACGCCCACAACACAGATCTTAGCGTCGTCGCTTACTGAATCGTCAAACGAGAAGCGAGAGCTGAAAGAGCTTTCCATAGATCCCTCCAGTTGGAATAAAGTACATGGTTCATTAGACCCGCGGTCGACAGAAAACAAATCAAGCTGAGCACACTCGACCATGCCGACGGCGGAATTAAAGTTCATCAAACCAGCTTTTCATTCGGCCGGCAATTTTGTCGACGAGCGTATCGCCGTCCATTATCGAATCCTTCACCGCAACGCGGCGACCCATTTCGCCGTTGAGCGGCGTTCGACCGATCACATTGGGCCGAAGTCCATAGAGCACAAGTCCGACTCCGGTCGAAAATTTCGGATCGCTGACCTCCTGGACCATACCTCCGGCCAGGCCCATCGGCGTCCCGACCCGCGTTTCTAGGCCGAGCACATCCGCGGCAAGCTCCGCCGAACCCGTAATGAGCGATCCGCCGCCCGTCAGGACGACCCCTGCGGCAAGATGGCGCGCATACCCGCTCCGCTTGATCTCGATCGCGGCGATCTCCAGCACTTCCTCCATTCGTGGCTGGATGATCTGCGCCAACGTGCTGCGCCCGATACTTTTCTCTGGTCGGCCACCCAGGCCCGGAATCGTGATCTCCTCATCTTCATCGACAATGTCCGCGAGCGCGGTACCAAACTGGCATTTTAACTGCTCCGCCTGATCGCGCATCACGCCGAGACCGCGCCTGATATCGTCTGTCACCTTGCTTCCTGCTATACCGATGACGGCGGTATGGCGAATCGTATTATCCTCAAAAACCGCGATGTCCGTCGTTCCGCCGCCGATATCGATCAGCGCAACGCCCACTTCTCGCTCATCCTGATGCAGCACCGAAAAGCTCGATGCGAGTGGCTCGAGCACGATGTCGGCCACGTGATATCCAGCCTTTTCAATGCACCGGTAAATGTTCTTCGCGGCAGTGACGAGCCCGGTGATGATGTGGACGTTCGCCTCAAGCCGCACGCCGCTCATACCGGCCGGATCGGCCACGCCGTCCTGCCCGTCGACGATGAACTCCTGGGGAATGACGTGAAGAATCTCGCGATCTGCCGGCATCGCAACGTGCGTGGTGTCTTCCAGCAGCCGCTGCACGTCTCGGCTCGAAATTTCACCATCTCGATTCGAGATCGTGATCACACCGCGGCTCTGAAAGCTCTGGACGTGGTCGCCCGCAATTCCAACAAATACGCTCCGAACGGTGACGCCCGCCGCCCGCTCCGCTTCGTGGACGGCGTGCTGCACGGCCGCGACTGTCTTATCGATGTTCACGACGACGCCACGATTCAGACCGTCCGATTCCGCAACGCCGACGCCGAGGATGTTAATTCTGTTGAGGTCATCCACGGCCGCGACAACGGCACAGACTTTCGTCGTGCCAATATCGACGCCCACCACAATGCGCTCATTCATGATCATTTCCATAAGGGTACCGCAAGTTTAATTATGTGCCCGAGATTTCTCGGGTGACAATCTGGCCATCAAAACGGAGGTCTATCCATTCATATCTCGTGTGGGGTCTCGTTACGACCGCATCCTGCCAGAAGGCATTCAGCTGCCGAAGTTTGCTGCCGAAATCCCGCCGCCCGAGCCGCACGTCAATCGATCCCCGGCCGTCGATCGGCGCCGTGCGGAGCGAAACTCGCCCCGACCGCTCCATCTCAAAGGACGAGATCAACACATCCGTTTCGGGACTTAGCTGCGCCGTCGCCTGCAGCAAATCCATAAGTTCGCCGTTCTCAACCGGCCGCGTCGGATTCGCAGGAAGCGTTATGCCTGTAAGGAGAGGCAGGTCGAAGCTTGACGTCGACGTGACGGGCATCATGTAGCCTTCGATATCCAGGTATGAAGATGGAATGCCTTTCGAATCGATCACCAGGACAACAGGCTCCCGCTCCCGTATTCGGATGGACAGGGTACCCGGCGGCAAGCGGATCACGTCAGCAGTCTTCACCCAGGGATGACGCTGTACGCGATCCGCGATCATTTCTGGATCGATATCGAATAGGAGTCCACCGGTATCGACTCGCGCCGCATCGATCAACTCCTCTGAAGCGGCCTGTACATTACCGGAGACATCGACCTTCCCGAGGGTGAGTCCGCCGAGCCAGTTCCAGCCCAACAGGCCCATCGAGCAGACGGCCAACAGGGTAACTCCAAAAATGAGCGTATTGCGAAGGCCTCGCTTAGGTCTGGCCATATGTGGTTGATCGTGCGGGATCAGCAGTTAATCGATTCATTCTTCCTTCAATCTCTCGAGCAGCTGACGCCCATAGCGCCAGATATCCCCGGCTCCCATCGTAATCACCGTATCGCCCGACCGAACCAGCTCCGCCAGGAATTCTGGCAGCGCCTCCTTCTTTTCGACGTAGTGCACGTTTCGGTGACCATATCGCGTCGCCATGTCGGAGAGCAGTCGTCCGGAGACCCCCTCGATTGGCTGTTCGCGGGCACCGAATACATCCGTCAACACCAGGACGTCGGCGTTGAAGAATGCGCGAGCGAAGCCCTCCTTGAAGTCACGGGTTCGGCTGTATAGATGCGGTTGGAAAACCGCCACTATGCGCCGATTCGACCAGCCCTCATTGGCCGCCGCCAATGTCGCCGAAATTTCGGTTGGATGATGTGCGTAGTCATCAATAATCAAGATGTCGTTGTGCTCGCCAATTTTCTGGAACCGTCGCTGCACACCGGTAAACTTGGCGAGGCCGGACGATATTTTTTCAAATTCGATTTCGAGCTCGAGTCCGACGGCTACCGCGGCAAGCGCATTTCGAACATTGTGCAGACCCGGTGTTTGCAGATTTATCCGCCCCAAAGGTTCGCCATGTGCCACGACGTTGAAGCTTGTTAGCAGCCCGTCCTGAACCACGTCTTCCGCTCGGATCTCGGCCTGCCGGGACGTGCCGTAAGTAAGCACACGTCGATCGACATGGCTCACGATCTCCTGCACGATTGCATCATCGAGGCAGAGAATTGCAGCTCCAAAGAACGGAACGCTGTTGGCATACTGGGTAAACGTAGTCTTGATGTCGTCGAGATCGCGGTATGTGTCGAGATGATCGGCCTCAATATTAGTGATGACCGCCAGCGAGGGGGTGAGCCGCAGGAAGGTTCGGTCGTATTCGTCTGCCTCTATGACGATGATGTCGCCCTCTCCTACCACGGCATTTGACCCGAATACCGTCACCTTCCCGCCGACGATGATCGTCGGATCGAATCCGCCTTCACCGACTACCAGCCCCGTCAGCGACGTCGTAGTCGTCTTCCCGTGTGTTCCAGAGATGCCGATGCCAAACTGCATCCGCATGAGCTCGCCGAGCATTACAGATCGCGGAATCATCGGAACACGCATTCGCTCCGCTTCCAGCGTCTCAGGATTTTCCAGCGGCTTTACGGCAGACGAGTACACGACCACGTCGGCATCGCGGACATTTTGCGCGCCGTGCCCTTCATAGATCACAGCCCCGAGGGATTCCAGCCGATCGGTTACGTCCGATCGCTGCAAGTCCGATCCCGTAATTCGATACCCGCGGTTTAGCAAGACTTCGGCGATCGAGCTCATGCCGATGCCTCCGATTCCCACCATGTGGACGCGGCGAATTCGGCCTAGAGAAGGTTGCCGTCGGCGTTCAGTCATCATGTCCAATGGTGCGTGTAAGCTGGAGCGTATAGGGTGTCAATTCGCCCCCGGCAGTTCGTGTCCTATTAACTCGAGGATGTCCTTCGCTATCTGTTCGGCCGCTTTCGGCCGTGCAGATCTGCGAGCTGCGGCGCTCATTGCCGACAATCGTTTAGAATCGCTGCGCAGCGCACGAATGGTTTCGACCAGGCGCACTTCAATTTCCGTTTCCGGGAGAAGTACGGATGCACCCGAGTTCACCATACTCAGCGCGTTGTGGGTCTGATGATCCTCCGCGACGTTGGGTGAGGGCACCAGCACTGAAGGAGTACCCGTGACCATCAGCTCACTGCAAGTGATGGCGCCGGACCGCGACAGCGCGAGATCGGCTGCGGCATATGTCAGGTCCATGCGATCTACGTATTCGAGCATCCACAGTCGCGGATGCTCACTCACGCGCGCGTTCATCTCTTCGAAGTACTGTTTTCCTGTCTGCCAGATCACGAACATCTCGCCATCCTCGAGCAGATCTTCGATATTGCGCGCAATCGCCTCATTGATGGCGCGACTTCCAAGTGATCCACCGAGCACGATGAGGACGAACGCATCCGGCGGTACCTTATACAGTTCCCGCCCCGCGTTGCGCTCGGCGACGAGCAGCTTTCGACGCGTCGGATTGCCGCTGAAAACACATTTGTCGGTCGGTAGATGGTCCTTCGCCTCCTCGAATGCGATATGGATGCGGACAGCCCGTTTGCCTAAGAGCCTATTCGTCACTCCGGCATATGCATTCTGCTCTTGAATGACGATCTGTCGACCTTTCAGACTCGCTGCGAGAAGAACCGGGCCTGAAACGTATCCTCCCGTTCCGACGGCGACGTCGGGCTGAAACTGGTTTACGAGCGCGAAGCTTTCTCGAAGCGACATCGCAATTTTTAGCGGAAGCGTCAAATTTCTGAGCATCTGTCCTCGGTGAAACCCGCTGATCGAGATCGGATGGATCTTGAAGCCGGCCTTTGGCACGGCTTCCCATTCCATCCTGTCACGTGTACCGGCAAATTCGATGGCGGCATCCGGGAGGAGCTGTTGGACGGCCTCCGCAATTGCAATGGCCGGATAGACGTGTCCGCCGGTCCCACCTCCTGCAAAAAGTATTCGCGGCGGACGCGTCATAGATTCATCACCTTTCGCTGAAGTCACTCATCCTATTCCGACCGCCTCGACACGTTAAGAAGAATCCCCAGCATCATTCCCATGGCTACCATCGACGTTCCACCATAGGAGACGAACGGAAGTGGAAGCCCGGTAACTGGGAACAGTGCGGACGCCACGGCTGCATGTGTGAATGCGTATAAGACGGCCATCGTCGTGAATCCTACGCCGAGAAAAAGGCCAAGAGGATCCGGTGCATGGCGTGCGATGCGCAGGAAGCCCCTGAAAAGCAGCGCTACAAAAAGTGCCAGCAGGGTGAACGCGCCGAGCAGCCCGTACTCTTCGGCAATGATGGCGAGGATGAAGTCGTTATAAGGAGCGGGGAGGAAGTCTCTCTGTACGCTCTTGCCGGGGCCTACCCCGGTAACCCCGCCAAGAGCGAACGCGATACGCGCCTGCTGTGCCTGGTAGCCCTCGGCTTGTTGATCGAACACATGCTCCGCTGTCGTGTTCGGGAAGATCTTTACACCCAGGTACGCCTCTACTCGAGCGGCCCGAGGGGGTGAAGCGAGCAAGAGCAGAAGAGAGAACACCACGCTTAACGTGAGCAGCCCGCCCAAGTGCATGATGCTCACGCGCGCGACAAAACACATCACCATCGTCGTCAAAAGGACGAGGGCCGCAGTGGAAAGGTCGTCGATACCGATCAGACCGCACGTGACCACAATCCACAAGAAAATTGGAATGAATGCCCGTGTGAAACTCTTTATATACGCCTGCTTTCTCGTAAGCAGCACGCCCACGTGAAGGATCAGCGCCACCTTCGCTAAGTCCGACGGCTGAAATCCGAGCGACCCCATGCGAAGCCAGCGCTCTGCGCCACCCGATGCAACACCTACGATCTGCACGGCCAGCAGGAGCACCAGCGAAACGATCAACGCGATCCGGCCTAAGCTTGCCACCCTTCGATAGTCCAGCAGGCTGAAGGCGAGCATGACGCCGAATGACAGCCCGAGGCGAGCCACATGCCGGAATAGAAAGCGCTCCGTATCGCCGCTGGATTTCGTTTCGGCCAGAAATGAGATGGCGCTATAGACCGCCACGACCCCCATGGCCGCGAGCAGGAGAACGATCCAGATGACGTACTTGTCAGCTGGGCGTTCTCGCCCCAGTCTCGTTCGAAGCGATGCAGTAACTGACATCTATAAGCTGTTGACTAGCAGTTTAAATTGGTCTCCGCGCTCCTCATAATTCTCGAACATGTCGAAGGAAGCACACGCCGGGCTCAAGAGCACCACGTCACCGGGTTCCGCGAAGACTCGGGCGAGCCTGACCGCTTCATCGAGATTCTTGGCCTCGGCAGAGATTCCTGCCTCCGAACCCAGATCCGCTGCCACCTTTTCCGCACTTTCTCCGATAGAAATGACCGCCCGTGCTTTCTCGTGAACGAGCGGTTTGAGCGACGAGTAGTCATTACCCTTGTCTCGACCGCCGGCGATCAACACTACTCGCTCAGTGAAACTCTCCAGCGCGTACCAGACGGCGTTTACGTTGGTCGCTTTAGAATCGTTGACGTACCGAACACCGTCCAATTCTCGGATGAACTCGAGTCGGTGAGGAACGCCTTCGAAGCTCATCATGCTTTCGCGCACAATATCGCTGCGCACCTCCATCACGCGCGCTGCCACAGCTGCCGCAAGAGAATTATATAAATTATGCCTGCCACGCAGGGATAACTCTTCCGCTCGCATGAGTACCTCCTTTTGTTGATGAGTCCGCAGGATTAGTTCGTCGTTCACCACAAAGCCGCCAGCTTCCACCTCGCGCTCAATACTGATTCTCAGCACGCGGGGCGCTTCCGCACGATCAGCGGCCCGCTTCACATGACCGCGCACTACCGGATCGTCGTCGTTGTAGATGAACGCGTCCTGGTTGCGTTGATTTTCTATGATCCGAAGCTTGCTTCGGGCGTACTTCTCGAAATCCTGGTCGTACCGATCCAGATGGTCTGGGGTGATATTGAGCAGGATGCTGACGCTCGGCCTGAATTCGTGAATGTGGTCCAGCTGAAAGCTTGAGACCTCCAGCACAACGACGTCGTCCGGCCGGGTGTCCATCACGAACGTCGAGAACGCATTTCCAATATTGCCCCCCACATGCACGCGCCTCCCCGCACGCCGAAAGAGATGCCCTGCCAGCGCGGTCGTCGTGGTCTTGCCGTTCGAGCCGGTAATGGCTACGATCGGAGCGCGGCAGAATCCGGATGCCAGCTCAATCTCGGAATAGACAGGCAGCCCTCGCTCCATAGCTCGCTGCACGACAGAAGCTGACGATGGCACGCCCGGACTCACGACGAGTAAATCCGCATCGAGCGACCTGTCGGAATGTCCCGCTCCCTCGTAAGGCACGCCCATCTCATGGAGGCTCGATTGAGCTTCTTCGTCGATCTCGGTAGAATCGGTGACGAACACCTCTGCACCTGCGCGAGCCAGCAACGCGGCGGCGGCGAGCCCACTTCGAGCCGCACCGACGACGGTAACTCGCTTCGTCTGAATCTCGGAAGGCTTCATTCCCAAAAAGCGAAATCCTGAATCCTAGCGAATTCTGAGTGTCAACAATGTCGCCACGACCATGACCGCGGTTAGAATCCAGAATCTCGTGACGATCTTCGCCTCGTGCGTCCCCCGAGCCTCAAAATGGTGGTGCAGGGGCGCCATCAAGAAGACACGCTTCCCGATTCCGGTACGCTGCTTCGTGTACTTGAAATAGCCGGTCTGAATGATTACTGAGAGCGCCTCCATGAAGTACACCGCTCCTAAAATCGGAAGAAGGAGTTCCTGTCGAATCATGAGCATGAGCGCTCCGACCGCAGCTCCTAGCGCAAGTGAACCTGTATCCCCCATAAAGACAGTCGCGGGGTACCCGTTGAACCAGAGAAATCCGAAACAGGCCGCCGTCATTGCAGCCGCGAAGACGGCTAGCTCACCGGTCCCGGGTAGGTACATCACGTCCAGAAACTCAGAAAGGACGGTATTTCCTGTGATATAGCTCAATATCACCAGGCCACCGCCTACGAATGCCGTAACACCGGCAGTCAATCCGTCGAGTCCGTCGGTCAGGTTGACCGCGTTCGTGACGGCAGTGATGATGAATACGACCACCGGGATGTACACGAGAAATCCGAGGTCGCTGCCCGCGAAATAGTTGCTTAGAAAATCGTAGTCGATTGCCTTTTCTCGCAGAAAGGGAACGTAGGTGAGCGTGTGATAGGGCTCAAATTGTGGGAGGAAGTACAGCACCGACCCCAGAAGGACTCCCAGCGCAATCTGCCCGACCAGCTTTACTCGAGGAGGGAGGCCTTCCTTCTTCTTCTTGACCGTCTTGATGTAGTCGTCGAGGAATCCGAACAGACCCATCCAGGCGACGGAGAGGAGGGCAAGAATCACATAGATCTCGCCCACAGCGCCCCAGAGCAGGGTCGACACCAGAATCGCGAGCAGTATGATGATTCCCCCCATCGTGGGCGTGCCGGCCTTGTGGGCGTGGCTTACGACACCCGCCGTACGACCTTCACGCACCTGCTCGCCCAGTTGCTTGCGGCTCAGCCAGTTGATGATATACCGCCCGATGAAAAGAGAGATGAACATTGCGGTGATGGCCGCAAGTGTCGCCCGAACGGTGATGTACTGAATGACCTGGAAGCCCGGGGGCTGGTAGAGTTGCTCCAGATGGTCGATCAGGTAGTAGAGCATTTCCGAACGCGTGGAATCGGAGTGTGAGAAAAAGTGCTAAAAATCCGTGTCGCGGAAGGCCTCGCGAACTACCTCTCGATCGTCGAACGGAAGCTTATCCGATCCTATCGTCTGGTGTGGCTCGTGGCCTCTGCCGGCTACGAGGATGACATCTCCGGGATCGCTCCGTACTGCGGCCTCGTAAATGGCAGCTCGACGGTCGACAATCCACCTCACGTTGTCGGGTTCGCTGAATCCGGCTCTGATATCGTTCAATATCGACTCTGCATCTTCCGTTCTCGGATTGTCGCTGGTCACGATGACGCGATCCGCGTATCGCTCAGCCACCGCACCCATCATCGGCCGCTTCTCTCTGTCGCGATCACCTCCACAACCAAAAATGCACCACAGCAATCCCTCGTCAGCTTTCGTATCGCGAATTGCCTGTAGCACATTCTCAAGTGCGTCCGGTGTGTGTGCGTAATCGACGACGGCCGTGACATCGTTACGTGAGCGGATTATCTCGAATCGACCGGGCACGGCCGGTGCAGCCGCCAGTGAGTTGAGTGCATCGATTCGATCGATATCCAACCCTCTTAAGACCGCGTACGCCGCACCGAGGTTGTAGGCGTTGAACCGTCCCACCAGTCGGAATTGTCGTTCCTCTCCGTCAAGCCGCATTCGCAAGCCATCGATACGATTATCGACGATGTCGACCCGGGTGGAGGCAGCTTTTGAGAGCCCGTACGAGGACTTGCGTGCCTTCGTATTTTCTACCATCCGCGCACCGGCGGGATCATCTATGTTGTAGACGGCAACTGCCTCCTCATTGAGTCCGTCAAAGAGTTTCTTCTTCGCTGCGAAGTAAGCGTCGAGCGTCTCGTGATAATCCAAATGATCAAGCGTGAGATTGGTGAATACCGCCGCCTTGAAATCGATAGTTCGAGCGCGCTCCTGGTCCAGAGCATGGGACGAGACCTCCATTACACAGAACTCGCAACCGGCATCTGCCATTTCCCTAAACAATTTGTGCATCTCGAGCGCATCGGGTGTGGTGAGCTTGGAGGCGTGCACCTGGTCTCCGATCCGGACATCAACGGTTCCGATGAGCCCCGCTGAGCGATCGAGCGTTGCGAGCGCGTAATGAAGAAGAAATGAGACGGTTGTTTTTCCGTTTGTGCCGGTAACGCCGATCATCGTCATTGCCTCTGTGGGATCGCCGTAATAAGCCGCGGACAGCTCAGCGATAGCGGCACGAGCATTCGCTACGCGTACGAAGGCGATGCCGGGGAACCGTTTTTCGTGGTTCTCCGGCACCGCTTCGCACACGACAGCGATAGCTCCGTTTTGAACAGCCTTGTCAATGAACACGTGGCCGTCGGCATGAATTCCGCTGATAGCCACGAATAAAGTGTTCGGACTGACCTTCCGGCTGTCATTCGCCAGATGGTCAATCGTCAGGTCGTCAAAGCTTCCCCTGCGCTCGCAAACGATTCCTACACGTTCCAGGCGGTTTACAAGCGTTTCTAACCGAATCATTCGCTCGCTCGATGTGCGGCATGGTCCAATCCAGATCCTTTTACGAGATCAGAGGTAGAGCCGCTCACGGCGTGTCTAAAATTTTGCATACCGTCTTCGCCGATTCAACGAGAACGAATGGTCGCGCGGCCATGGATCGGCTGGCCGGGTGCCGGCGATTGTGCGACAACTACACCCAAGCCGTCCAATGTCGCCTCGATACCGGCCGACCTCAGCCAGTGCAGTGCACTGCGGCTGCTGAGTCCTCGCACATCCGGCATCTCCATTCTCTCGGTTAACGCACCGTCTGCCGACGTAAGTTTAACGGTTGCGAACGGGTGCGCGATGTCTCCGGCAGAAGGCTGCTGCTGGGCAACCTGCTGAACAATGCCGTCTGGTGCCCGAGCCTGGACGCGATATCCGGCAGAGCGCAACGTGCGTTCGGCGATCACGGTGGGAAGGCCTCGAACGTCAGGCACCGCGAGATTGGCGTCCTTCGGTAGCTCGGTTGAAGGGGAAACCTGCCTGGCGATCTCCGGAAATGTTGAGATCCACCGCCTGGCGGCGCGCTCGAAAATCGGAGCGGCCGCCGAGCCGCCGTATTGTACTGAGCTTGGCTCGTCAAGAACGACTGCGAGAACAACTTTCGGATCATCTGCCGGGAAAAACCCCACGAATGATGCGCGATACGCTCCATCCGCGTAGGAACCGTCGCGGACCTTGCGAGCCGTTCCCGTTTTGCCCGCAACGCGAAGTCCGTCGATTCTGGCGTTCACGGCGGTGCCTTCCGCCACTGCAAGCTCGAATGCCGGGAGCAGTGTGCGGGCTGTTTCTGGACGAAACGCGCGACGCACTGAATCCGGGCGGACTCGCCAGGTCGACTTGCCGGTTACGTCTCGTCGCTCCGAAACCACGTGCGGCTGCACGAGCAACCCGCCGTTTGCGAGCGCGGCATATGCTGTTGCCAGTTGAAGCGGCGTGACATCCACCTCATATCCGATGCCCACAGAGGTTAAGGTCGTTCGGCTCCAGGTTTCCGGACGCTTCAAGACACCGCCGACTTCGCCGGGAAGATCGATCCACGTTGGATGCCCGAAACCGAGACTGCGGGCGTGTTGATAAATCGTTCCCGGCTTCATCTTCGAGACGACTCGCGCGACTCCCACGTTGCTCGATACAGCGATTACATCCCTGAACGATATCATCCCGTGCGCGTGCGTGTCATGAAGGGTACGTCCCTCAAGTACCGCCCATCCATCACCGGTATCGATCGAGTCTGCCATGGAGATGGCGCCCTGCTCGACCGCCGCTACAGCGGCTACGAGCTTGAAGGTCGAACCCGGCTCCAGCCGATCCGTGATGGCACGGTTTCTCCGCGCCTGCGCGCCGAAACCTGCCGGGCGATTTGGATCGTACGTCGGCACGTTGGCCATCGCGAGCACGGCTCCGTCCCTCGGATCCAATGCAACCGCGGAGCCCCAGGAAGCGCCGGTCTCGGCGACGCCATTCGCCAGCTCCTCTTCGAGGATTGTCTGTCGAATTAGATCGATGGTGAGAATTAGCGACTCGCCATGCTCCGGCTCCACCACTTTCCCCTGCACGAAAGCCTTTATGTGGCCGAGGCGATCCTTCTTCACGGCCCTATGGCCCGCGACGCCCTGCAAGTACTCGTCGTACTGGAGCTCGAGCCCCGACAATCCCTGCCCATCCGAGTTCACGTGGCCGAGGACGTGCGCCGCTGTAGGGCCATAGTTGTACCGCCGCGCGAACGTGGGAGCATGTATAATTCCCGGTACGTTCCACGATTCGATCTCTTCCTTTTGCCGCTCCGAGATTCCACGAATCAGCCGGACGTACTGCGGGCTTTTCCGCCGGCGCACCTTCGTACGGAAGGAGGCGGCCGAACGCCCTGTCAGCTTTGACAATCTTTCAAAGAACGAAGATTCTGTACTACTAAAACCGGTAACCGTCGGATCGAGCGCCAGATCGTACCGTGCCGTATTTACCGCCAGCACGCGCCCGCTTCTGTCTAGGATCGCTCCGCGTATCGCAGGAATATTGACATATGAACTCGCCTGTCTCTCGCCTTGCTCACGCAGCTCTTCTCCGTCCGACAGATGAATGCGCAGCACCTGAAAAACGACCAATACCGGGATGATGCTCAAGAGGGTGAGCACAACGTACATCCGCGCAAGTATTTGATCTTTCGGTTCCACGTAATCCTGCGTGAGCGGCGGCGATGACTGCTGTGCCTCTTCCTGCGCGGTGCATCTCCATCAATGGTTAACCTCGATCGTAGGGCCGTAAGTGACATCCTCTACGAGCCCGAGTTGACTCGCCCGCTCGTAGATGACACCTGGCCCGACCATTCGATCGAAATCTCCCTTAAGTCGATTGTATTTCAGATGTAGCTCGAGATTTGTCCGTCGAAGCTGCTGGACATCCGCAAGAAGATCCTGCGTGGCATGTACGTGGCCGATATAGGTTGTAAAAAGGCCTGCGAGTACTATGATCAGCAGCGCGAACCGCATCGTGGGGATGCGCGCGAGAATGGTTGCGCCCCGATTCCCTGCCGGTTGGCGCTTGTTCGCATTAGAGAGCTCGCTCCAGCCGGGAAGTGCGTCGGTTCGGCTTTCGCGTCGGTTTCGAAGGGACGGCTGCAGTCCGTTAGCCGGCCGCGGAGCCCTGGGCTTCCTTGCGCTGTACTGCTTTTTGTTTTGTCGTGCAACCGCCATTACGCACGTACTCCTCGATTTCAATGCGGGGTGCGACGGTGTTTCTGATCAACCGTGCAGGCCCATGTAGCTGTTCGTAGATTGAAACGGCCGCGTCTCCGGAGTGGCGAATCGCTGGCCATAATTCCCAAAGTCCGGTTGCCTTTCTCCTTCATGTATGATCGCCGCGAGGCTGGTGGGTGACAGCTGCCACTGGCGTGCTTCACGCAAAAACATTCCGCGCAGCAGCGCCTCTGGCATGCCCGTCACCGGGTATCCCATCGACGACAACCACTCCACCACCGTGCCATTGATTTCAACCGTTGCTTCCATCGTATCGTCCTGTTTTGCAAATGCCGATGCTCGAAAAACTGCCGACCGTCCGCCGTTCGCGCATCAGGCTTGCCGCGGTGTTTCTGTACGCGTGCGTTCCGCAATGCGGAGCCGTGCGCTACGCGCCCTCGGATTCGCCTCGATCTCAGCTTCGTCCGGCTGAATGGGCTTCCGTGTCAGCTCTTTCCACGGCGTGAGCAAATTGCCATAGAGGTCGCGCACCGGCTCTCCTTGAAAATTTCCGTATCTGAAAAACCGCTTTACACGCCGATCTTCCAGTGAATGATAGCTTATCACTACTGCGCGTCCGCCCGGCCGGATAAGATCGACCGACGCCTCAAGCACACGTTCGAGCACTTCGAGCTCGCGGTTCACCGCAATTCGCAGTGCCTGGAAAACACGGGACAGGGACTTCACCTCATCACGTGTCGGCACGTGTTGCCGAATGACTTCCGCCAGGTCTTCCGTCGTCCTCAGGGGACGCGCAGCTACTATGGCTGAAGCGATCCGTCCGGACCGCGGCTCTTCGCCGTACGCAGACAGTAATTCTTTCAGCTCTCTCCGATCCCACGCGTTAGCGATGTCGTGGGCGGAAATCCCGGCATGAGGATCCATCCGCATGTCGAGCTCCGCATCGGAGGTATAGCTGAATCCGCGCTCAGCGGTATCGAGCTGATGAGACGAAACGCCGAGATCGAGCAAGAGCCCGTTGATCTCCGTCACGCCCACCTCCGCGAGCAATCGCTCGAGGTGCTCGAAGTTGCCCTGTAGGGCAGTGAACCGCTTGCGCTCAATATCGGCGGCGAGTAAGCTGCGAGCTGCTTCGAGCGCCTCGACATCTTGATCGATGCCGACCACCCTGCCTCTCGGTGATAAGACGTCTAACAGTGCAGCACTGTGGCCACCCCCACCCAGAGTAGCATCGACGTACACGCCGCCGGATTCGGTTACAATTCCTTCGATTACAGCTTTATAAAGAA
>CAZKNF010000018.1:0-7320 GCA_964554105.1 uncultured Rhodothermales bacterium
GCGGCACAGCCGATGATCCACGGATTCTTAGAAGTTGATCTGCACGCCCAGTCTGACACGACGCGGGAGACTATACATAAGCGGCGATGCCGATGTGTGGTTCGCGCCGACGTTTACCGGACCCCCGGTATAAGCCCGGTAATTGAAGGTAGCTGCGTCTGTGTCCGGCTGATTTCGCACGAACCCGGTTCCACCAGACGTCAGGAGATATCCGTCCTCGTCTGGGAGACCGGTGGCACGATAAACAGCAAGGATGTTCTGCGTGTCCAAAACATTCAGCACCGATAGGTAGGCCCTCATCGACGTGGCGCCGAGATTAAATCTCCTGTCGAGCCGTAAATCGATTCTGTGGGTCGCCGGAAGTCGAGCGGAATTTACCTCGCCGACGGCATCGGATGTGAAGCTGTCATTGATGCTGAAAACGGCCGACTGGAGCGCCGTATACGCCTGGCCACTTCCGTACTGGACCAGCACGTTTAATCCGACGTTTTCAAGCACTGGAGCGCCGAAGAGCACCGGACCCTCGTCCTCACCGAGTCGATAGTCGACCGATGCATTCACCGTGTGGCGTTGATCGAAGTCGGCAGGACTGATGGTATTTGGAAACACCTGACCCCGCCATACGATCACCGACGTGGCTTCCGAATCGCTGCCGGTTCCCTGTGCGAACGCAAGCGTATAGTTCGCCGTGAGAGAAAGATTGCGCGTGCGTCTCAGATCGAACGCCAATTCCACACCCTTCGTAGTTGTGAAGTCAGCGTTGAGATAGGTGCCGTAGGACGGAAAACCGCCGATGAGACGCCGGTTGCTAATTTTGTTTTCCTGCGTCCTATAGAAGCCCGAAATCGTGAGCGCAGCAGTGGTCGTCAGGCGCTGCCGGAATCCGAGTTCGTACTGAGTTGTGACTTCCGGCTCGAGTTTCGGATTCGGCGTCCTCGAATCCTGCGTAGTGATCTCCTCGTAGCCCCGAAATGGCGTAAACTGACGCTCCGTCGGACGCTGGCTTGTTACGTTGTACGACGCAAAGAAGACCGCCTGGTCCGTCACCGGAAAGCTGACTCCGATACGGGGCATGAACGTGACTTGCGGGTCGTACTCTTCAAAGGCTTCTGAGATAGGCTCATCCGTCGGTTCAACCTGACCCGACCTATCTTCTACAATAATCAATGGATCGATTCTCGAGCCATCCGTGTCGTAGAAATTTCCGGCGTGGTCGCGATATCCGACAACGTCACCGGCATCGTCGAAGTAGGGTGCATAGTCGCCATCGATTCCTGCCGGGCGACTGTCTAGGCTAGAGGCACGCACGATCGGCACGGGCGCGTAGATGTCCCTGAGCACCAGCGAGTTATTGTCGAACACATCTACACGGACGCCCAGATTCAGAACGAGGTCACGATACTCGATCTTGTCCTGAATGTAGCCCGCGTAGTAGATCGGCTCGTACGGCGCGATATTGGCGTTAGTGCGATCATAGTATCCCTGAATGTCCTGGTCATCCACTTCATTCAGACCACGAAAGTCATAGCCCCAATAAGACGCCCTCTCGCGAAAAGCATCGAACGGAAGGTCCGAGTAATTTTCGACGCAGGAACTCTGCTCGCAATTCCCGTCGGCATGATAGCGGGCAAGACCGAAGCCGGCGAGACTGAACCAGCGTTGTGTGAGGGTCTGGTAAACCCCGCCGAACTCGAGTTGATGTACTCCCAGCTGCGCGGTGGCGTTACCGGATATGTTCAGGGACTGCTGATCCTGTTTCTGGTAGTTCATGGCTACAAAGCCGCGATTGGCAGCCGGCGCACCCGGGAGAGTGAAGCCCAGGCCAATGGCTCGGCCTACATCAGCTGTGCCGTCCGAGGTGTAGAGCGGCTCGTACGTGCCGTCGCCGCGTGTCGCGAAGTATCTGCTCGCGACTTCGAGGTAGGGATGCTGTAGATCCCCGTACGAAAAGGCGTCCTCGATATCGGACGAGAAGCCGTTCGGATACTGCGTGAAATAATAATCCTGATATCCGACGTTTAGCTGATAGAAGAAATTCTGGGCTAGACGATGGCGGACGCTGCCGTAGAGCCGCCAGTTATCCCGCTCGTCGACGTAGAAACGGTCCGTATTGTATGCGAGGTCGTCGAAGTTGAGCTCGTCTTCCCGCTGGGTCTCATACCCGCCACCTAGACGGACAGTGATTGCCTGCGTCGGATCGAACGACAGGTTGCCGTTCAATATAAACTCGTTGAACGGCCGGTTCTTCGCCGCATTTCGCTCGAACTGGTCCGCCGTATATGTGTCGGGCGCGTTGATAAGTCCACCCGATCCCAGCTCGTAGCCCTCCGGTATATTGATAAACGAGGCCAGCGTATCGGTAGTCAGAGGCGTTCCTGCGTCATAGGCGGCACGGGCTTCATCCCACGGGAAAGGAACGTACTGCTCGTCACCGGCATCGTTGACTACCCTGACGACCTGAGGGTTGGCCTTCAACTGATCTAGCTGTTGGTCAGAAAGCTGATACGTATCTATACCGTAGGGGCTGGCATCAGCCTGGTGCGTGTACTGCCCTGAAATAAAGAAACCGAGGCGATCAGAGAGGAGCGGACCTCCGAGTGAAAGAGATCCCACGTTGTAGCCGTAGCCGTCCAGGCCCTCGGACGTGATACCCTCGATCGTTCCGAAGAACTGATCGCCGCCCGTTTTGGTGGTTATCGAGATGATACCTGCCTGCGCATCGCCATATCTCGCCGGAATTGTACCGATAAGCATCTCCTGCTCCGCAATCGCCTGCTGATTCATCGCGAGCGAGCCTGTAATACGGACGCCGTCCACATAATAGGCGATCTCCTCTTCGCGGCCGCCCCTGACAAATAGATCGTCTGACCCTTCGCGGGATACGACACCACTCTGAAGAGAGGCGACCTGGGCGACGCCTCGGATCGGAAGATTCTGAAGCTCTTCGCCGGTAACGACCCTCGTCGCTCCGACGGCGTCCCTTTGGATCAGCGGGCGTTCATATTCGACGACGATTTCGTCAAGCTCAGCACCGGCCGTCAGGGCAAAATCCAGCTCACGGGTATATCCGGCATTGATCTCGACGTTCTCGACCGTCTGCTCTTGAAAGCCTACGAACGACGCCTGAATGTCGTAGGTGCCAACAGGGACACCGATGATGTAGTAGCTGCCGTCTACGTCTGTCGCTGTGCCGAGCTGCGTGCCAGTGATGATCACGTTTGCGCCCGGCAGGGGCTCCCCGGTTGATGCGTCGGTCACGACGCCGGCGAGCCTACCCGTGTTTTGTGCTAACGCCAGCGCTGGCGTAACGAGAAGAAAGAGTACGAGTGTACCCCACTTGCGCAACATATGCTACCTCTCTATTGATGGTGTATGCCTGTGCAGGTCCGGCATTACGAGCAGGGACCGGCCACACACGGTATCGGCGATGATGTTCTTAACTGAAGATCAGCAAACAGGCCGCTCGCCTGCATGGGCGGCAGCGACACAGATTCAGCACGAATCCGCACTTCCGATAATCAGGAGCCTTTGAAGTGCAATCGTCGGATCAGTTGACGATGGAGATGCTGTATCAGTCTTGTCGCTAATCAATTCCCTCCGAGTTCTGAAAATCGTTCGTTCCATTTCACTGCCCGCCGCATCCCAATGCGACCGAAGAATATATCGGGGGACATTTCGATAGTCAAGGCCATCTTAGCCCCCACTGGAAGCGGTACCAGTAGCCTTCCGGCTCCGTACGGCACGGTTTTGTATAACGTCATTCGGTGAACGTAAGGAACGTCATTCGGACCGCTTGCGCCACACTCATGTCCTGATCGACGGATATACATCGGTAAACGGTGCTATTTTCCTCTGAACGGTACCAGGGTCGATCTGGACGGAATGAAACGCGTATCAGTAATATACATAGTGACTTACGTTTAGAAGTTTACACGTCGGACCTGCTCGACGCCTTCTAACATTGAGACTTGTTGAATTACTGAGTCGGGCACCTCTTCGTCCACACTAACCGCCGTGAGTGCCAGGGACCCCTTCCCGGTCCGCCCGAGCGAAAGCGCTCCAATGTTTATACTGTTCCTGGCGAGGATCTGTCCAACCGATGCAAGCATTCCCGGCCGGTCGACATTCTTGTAGAGTATCAGTCGCCCTTCGGGTTTCACCTCCATCCAGTATTCGTCTATCCGCACGAGGCGCGGTTCGTCCGTATCGAACACCGTGCCTGCCACGAGTCGACTATCTGCCCCTGCATCGAGTTCTACTTCGAGAAGGTTCGTATAGCCGCCTCGAGCCGTGTCTCGCTCTTCACGAACGCTTACGCCCATCCCTTCAGCGAGGTATGGTGCATTTATCAGGTTCACGGGTTCACTAATCCATCTAGAGAGCACACCCCTAACGGCGGCGATAGTCAGAACCTCCGCGAAACGACGGGGAACGTCACCGCGGCAGCGCACCGTCACGCTGTTCATATGACCGTCTCCAAGTTGGCCGACGATCTGGCCCAGCTTGTCGGCGAGACTGAGATACGGCTGGACTTCGGGCTGAGAGGCCATCTTTATCGCCATTGCATTGACCGGGGACTGAACCGGCTCTCGTCGCAGCGCGTGGATGACCTGCTCGGTGATCTGCTTCGCGACCTTCGTTTGCGCTTCATCAGTAGATGCAGCGATATGCGGAGTGGCCACCACACGGTCGTGCCGAATGAGCGCCTGCAGCGACTCAGGCGGAGGTTCCGTCGAATATACGTCGAGCGCGGCCCCTCCCACCTTGCCGCTTTCGAGTGCCTCGAGCAGCGCCACCTCGTCTACAATTCCTCCGCGAGCGCAGTTTATTATGCGGACGCCCGTTTTGCATCGTCCGAGTGTTTCCTCGTTGAACAGGTTGCGTGTGGCATCGTTGAGCGGCGTATGGATCGTGATGAAATCGCTCTTTTCATAAATCTCGTCGATGTCGACCAGGCGCACGCCGATTCGATCCGCTGTATCCGGGGAAAGCACGGGGTCGTACCCGAGAATCGTCATTCCAAACCCTGCCATGCGCTCGGCTACAGCACGACCGATCTTCCCGACACCGACGATGCCGAGTGTTTTCTCGAAGAGTTCCGAACCCGTGAACGTCTTCCGGTCCCACTTGCCGTCGAACAGCGACTTATATGCATGTGGAATCCGGCGTGAAAGCGACATCAGCATGGCGACCGTGTGCTCAGCCGTGGATATCGTATTCCCGTCTGGAGCGTTGATTACGAGCACTCCTCGCCGCGTCGCTGCTTCGAGATCGATATTGTCGACACCTACGCCGGCTCGTCCGATCACGGTCAGGATTTCGGCGGAATCGATCAGGTCGGACGTTATGGACGTACCGCTCCGGATGATCCATCCATCCGCATCCCTGGCGAGTGATCGAAGTTCGTCATCCGACTTCTTAAGCTGGACATCCGCCGTTATGCCGTTCGCCTCGAGGAGTTCGACACAGATCTCATCGACGGCGTCGGTGATCAGTACTTTCATTTGGGCGTTCGGAGTTCAGGATTCAGAGTTCAGGGTAGGATTCAATTTCGGGTTCAGTATTCCAGACTCAAGATCGGGAGGTCAGCAGAGCGCCGTTAAGCGACCACGTCGTCGATCCAGCCTATGAGCTCATTTCGGCCACGTTTGTCTTTGGCGGAGGTAAGTAGTACGGGGACCTCCATAGCATATCCTTTGAGAACGTCATCCACCCGCTTCTCGCTTTTTGTCCTCTCGTTTCCAGATAACTTGTCGGTCTTGGTGAGAGCGATCATGTAAGGAACGTCGCCCCCGCGCATCGTCTCCATAATATCCCTGTCGAGACGGGTCGGTTCATGCCTCCCGTCTACGAGATGAATGACGAGCTTCAACGTCTCTCGTTCGGTGAGGTATCGTCCGATAAACCGGCCCCACCGATCGCGCACGTTCTTAGAAACTCGAGCGTAGCCGAATCCGGGAAGGTCGACGAAGTAGATGCGCCTGTTAACGAGGTAAAAATTAAACTCTTGTGTTTTGCCCGGCGTCCGGCTCGTACGAGCGATACTTTTCCTCCCCACGAGCATGTTGAGAAGGGAGCTCTTGCCGACATTCGACCGACCTATAAAGGCAACTTCAGGTCGCCTGTCGCGCGGCAGGGCATCCCACGTCGTGGCGCCCATCACAAATTCTACGTCGCGGAAATTCAGCACGTTGGTTGCGAAGTATGGATAGCCGTCATTTCGGAAGCCACATAACGACGTCGCCGTGCGTACGCGTTTAGTATTCACCTCGCGGCGCCGGTCGTCCCAACGTCCAGCTTAAGCGCGAACCAAATGGTCCTTTACGGTCTCGCCAATGACGGCCGGATTCATGATGGTGACGGCTCCAGCACCTTCCAACGCTTCATACTTGTCTTCAGCCGTCCCCTTTCCACCCGAGATGATGGCGCCGGCGTGTCCCATGCGCCTTCCGGGCGGGGCTGTCCGACCTGCAATAAATGCGAACACCGGCTTGGACATATGTTCTTTGATATAATCCGCAGCCTCCTCCTCGGCCGTCCCACCGATTTCGCCTATCAGGACGACGGCTTCGGTGTCGTCGTCATGTTCGAACAGTTCCAGCGCATCAATGAAGCGCGTGCCGATGATCGGGTCTCCGCCGATTCCCACGGCCGTGCTCTGGCCCAGTCGTTGCCGAGTAAGCTGGTCAACGGCCTCGTACGTCAGCGTCCCGGATCGTGAGATAACGCCTATTGGTCCTTCTTCGAAAATCATCGCGGGCATGATCCCGACCTTAGCGTGTCCTGGCGTTGTCACACCGGGACAATTCGGCCCGACGAGTCGCGCACCCTTTTGCTGCACGAAGTGATAGGCACGAATCATGTCGGCTGTCGGAATGCCCTCCGTTATACAGACGATGACCTTGATGCCAGCATCGGCGGCCTCAAGAATAGCATCTGCAGCAAACGGAGGCGGTACGAATATGATGGACGTATTGGCTCCCTCGTTCTCGACCGCTTCGTGAACCGTGTTGAAAACAGGCAAGTCGAGGTGTCTCTGGCCGCCCTTGCCCGGGGTAACTCCGCCCACGACATTGGTACCATATTCGAGCATTTGCTCGGAGTGAAATGTCCCTTCCGAACCCGTGAACCCCTGAACGATAAGCCGGGTGCTTCGATCTACAAGAATCGCCATGTGTCAGTCCAGAGATTGGATTTTTGAAGTTGAGGAGCGGAACGGAGGAGATGATGCTAACCTAGTGATCGACGACGTGCCTATCGATAAAGGTTCAGTCAAAAAGTTGACGGACCAGAGTGAGGATGCCTGAAAGCATCTTCGTC
>CAZKNF010000018.1:7420-52768 GCA_964554105.1 uncultured Rhodothermales bacterium
TCGACTTGCTTCTCGATGACGTGACCTACTTGCAGCAGTAAGGATTCATCAAAGTGCCGACCGAGAAGCTGCAGGCCTACCGGTAGGTGAGGCGCAGTCGGATGCCTGCCTATCGGAACAGTCAGGCCTGGAATGCCCGCGAGATTGGCGTTGACGGTGTAGACGTCGCTCAGATACATTTCGAGCGGGTTGTCGAGCTTGCTTCCAAGCTTGAAGGCGGGTGTCGGCGTGGCCGGCGTAAGGAGCACATCGACCTCCTCGAATGCGCGGTCGAAATCACTCCGAATCAGCGTCCGTACACGCTGGCCTTTCGCGTAATACTCGTCGTAGTAACCGGACGACAGAACGTACGTGCCCAGCATGATACGCCGCTTCACTTCCTCGCCAAACCCCTCCGAACGAGAGGTTGTATAAAGTTGCTGCAGGATCGTCTCATCATCCGTATCCAGCGCCTCGAAGTCGGCGCGGTGACCATAGCGAATCCCATCATACCTAGCGAGGTTGCTTGACGCCTCGGCCATGGTAAGAATGTAGTAGGTCGCGATTCCATACTCTGTGTGTGGCAATGAAACCTCGTGGACCTCCGCGCCGGCTTGTTCGAGATCGCGTGCACGTTCCTCTACCATCTTCCGAATTTCCGGGTCGAGCCCATCGGCTACGTATTCTTTCGGCAAACCGACGCGGACGCCGCGGACGCTGCCGGAAAATGACTGGAGGTAGTCGGGTACGGCGACGGGTGCGCTCGTAGAATCGCGCTTGTCGTGGCCTGCGATCGTGTTTAGTAGCCGAGCGAGATCTTCGACGGAGTGGCCCATCGGTCCGATGGCATCGAACGATGATGCGAAAGCTACGAGACCATACCGACTGACTCTACCATACGTGGGCTTGAGACCGGCAATACCGCAGAACGCGGCCGGTTGCCTGATCGACCCTCCCGTATCCGATCCGAGGGCGGCATGACACATCCGCGCCGCGACTGCTGCCGCCGATCCACCTGAAGATCCACCTGTGACGAAGTCCTCATGGGCGGGATTTCGGACAGGGCCGAAATATGACATCTCGTTCGACGAACCCATTGCGAACTGGTCGCAATTCGTCGTACCAATGAATACGGCGCCGGCGGCGCGCAATTTTTCAATCACGGTCGCATCATACAGCGACTCAAAATGCTCAAGCATACGTGAGCCGCATGTCACGTGCCGACGCTTAATGCAGATCACATCTTTGACGGCAAGCACGAGGCCCGCCAGGGGTCGGCTCTCGCCACGCTGTAGAACGCTATCGATGTAGCGCGCGTGACCAAGGGCACCCTTGTCGACCGAGATAAAGGCGTTTAGGCGGTCGTTTTCTTCGTCAATGCGTTCCAAAAAAGAAGAGACGAGCTCTTCGCAACTCGTCTCTCCGTTGTCCAACGCTCTACGGGCGTCCGTAAACGTCCTGTAGCTCATGGATGCTCCTCTGCCGAGGTGTACTCGAAATAACGCGATTAAGGCGTGATCGGACCGCTACTCTTTGCCTTCCGGTGCAGCGGCTCGCTTAGGAGATTCAGGGGCAGGGCTCTGCGCGGCGTACTCGTCAGTACGTGGTGCTGTGCTGCCGTGCTGCGTGGGGCGGGGCTGTTGGATTCGACTCCGATTGTCCTCGAGATTGAGCTCGTTCTTTATATCGGTTGTGGCGTCCTTAAACTCGCGGATACCCTTGCCCAGTCCGCGCGCAATTTCCGGAATTCTTTTGGCGCCGAACACCAGCAGTATCACGAGAAAAATCAGGATAATTTCCGGCATTCCGAGACTCATAGTATCCACCTATAAAACTGTTTTGGGAAAGGGTGGGCTGTTTTCGCCCGATGTGACCCCTTCGATAAGGCCATGCACCTGCAAAGACGAAAAACGATCCGACCAGGGTGGAGTTCCGGTTATCAGCTTCGGAACGTACGGTTTGAAGAGGCCGAGAATGCATCGCATGTGAGCAGGGAGGCGGCACCGCGAGCTCAGCAGGGCAACAGGGAAACCGGCTGGCGCGGCGAGGTGTAAATCTCGGTATGGCAGTATCATCAGTGACCACCAAAGGATCCTCGGAGCAAGACAGGCTTACGCGCGAGCAGCTGTTGGAGTGGCCCAAAGCAGAACTACATTGCCATCTAGACGGCTCTCTCAGGCTGGAGACGATGCTTAAAATCGCGCGAGCTGAGGCCAAGCTCGATCTGTTGCCTGCAGATAGCGTGGAGGGTCTGGAGGAGATACTACTGACCATCGATCAGTCCGAGACGCTCCAAGCATATCTTTCATGGTTTCGATACAGCATTCCTCTCATGCAGACGACCTCTGCTCTGGCGCAGATCGCGTACGAGCTCGCAGAGGACAATGCACGAGAGCACGTGCGATACCTCGAGGTCCGTTTCGGACCAATCTTGCATACGGAAGAGGGACTTTCTCTCGAAGAAATAACGGACGCCGTCCTGAATGGACTGTCCCGAGCAGAGCAAGATTTTGGTATTCGCACAGCCTTGATCGTGTGCGGACTTCGAGATCGTTTCGAGAGCGCGTCCTTGCGACAGGCAGAGCTGGCAAGTGCGTATCGCAAGAACGGCGTCGTCGGCTTTGACCTGGCCGGTGGCGAGGCCGGAAATCCCCCGAAGCATCATTTGCACGCGTTTTACCACGCTCGCAATAATCTCCTGAACATGACGATTCACGCAGGAGAATCGTGGGGCCCGGATTCGATCGAGCAGGCGATTTTTGTGTGTGGTGCGCATCGGATAGGCCATGGGACGACGCTCTACCAGGATCCGGAGCTTATGCAGTACTTCCTCGATCATCAGATTCCGTTGGAAATATGCCCGACGAGCAATGTGCAGACCCACATCGTGAACGATCTTGAAACGCATCCTCTACGGCAGTACGTTGGCTTCGGCATTCCGGTCACGATCAATACCGACAATCGACTTTTTAGCCGAACGACAGTTACGAACGAGCTCTGGCGCGTCCATACGGAAGCTGGCATACCTGCCCACCTCATGCGTGAGATCGTTTTGAATGGATTCAGGTACAGCTTTCTTCCGTGGGATGAGAAGCAACAAGTGCTGAGATCCGCGATCGAGGACATGCCGATCGCCGCATCGGATCAGTCGCCGGTGTGGTAATCTTCGGGTTGAGCTTACAGACTTCAAATTATAAAGCTTGAAGCGTTGGTAGAATATATTGCCTTGCGCGATGCGGCCGTGGTCGGTCAGGCGAATCGTCTCGAGGGGGATGTGCGTCTTCCAGCGGACAAATCCATCGCACACCGGTCAGCGCTCTTCGCCGCACTCGCCGACGGGACGTCGACGATCCGTAACTATCCTTCCTCTGCAGATCCCCAGACGACGCTCTCGTGTCTGCGTCGGCTCGGTGTTCGCATCGAGCATGACGGTGACGAGGTACTCAAGGTGGAGGGGCAGGGTCTTGAAGGCCTCGCTTCCGCCGACGGACCCATCGACTGTGGCAACTCAGGTACGACGATGCGGCTTCTCACAGGCATTCTGGCGGGACAGCCTTTTGACAGCACCGTTTTGGGCGACGCCTCGCTTAACCAAAGGCCGATGGATCGCATCGCCCTTCCCCTTCGCGAGATGGGTGCTCGGATTTCGCTGACCAACGGGCACGCCCCTATTAAAATTGAGGGCGGCAGGACGCTGCATGGCATAACGTATAGATTGCCCGTGGCATCGGCGCAGGTCAAGTCGTGCATTCTGCTGGCAGGCCTTTTCGCGTCGGGAACCACTACGGTCGTCGAGGTGGAAATGTCACGCGATCATACGGAGCGCATGCTCGGACTAACTACACTCGACATGGAGGGGGAGCGGCAGATCAGGGTCGCACGAGGTCAGCGTATCGAACCTCGTGAATGGATCGTTCCTCGCGATTTTTCGGCAGCGGCATTTTTCATGGTAGCAGGTTCGATTATTCCAAATTCACACGTTCGTCTTGAGAAGGTCGGACTCAACCCGACTCGGAGCGCATTGCTGGACGTTCTTCGAGCTATGGGTGCGGACATTCGGGTCTTTAATGAGCACGAAGATGGGGGAGAACCGGTGGGCGACCTTCACATTCGATCCTCCGAGTTGAACGGCGTTTCGATTTCGGGAAAGCTAATTCCGACGCTCATCGACGAGATACCGGTGCTGGCTGTCGCGGGAGCCATCGCTTCGGGGCGCACCGAGATCCGCGACGCCGGGGAGCTCCGGGTCAAGGAGACAGACAGAATCCGCGCGATGGTGGACAACCTCCGAAGCATGGGTGCGAGGGTCGAGGAATTTGAAGACGGATTTACAGTCGAAGGCGGAGCGAAGCTAGAGGGCGCGGACGTTGAGAGTTTTGACGACCATCGAATCGCAATGGCGATGGGCGTCGCGGGCTTGGTGGCAGAAGGTGAAACCGTAATTTCCGGCGCTTCATGCGCCGACGTCTCTTTCCCGGGATTCTGGGATAAACTAGGAGCGATTCTAGGCTAGACTGCATTCTGTTGGTAGTTGTGGTGGCCTAGATGTCCCCGGATGGTATCCAGAGGTGTTTCACGAGGTCCACACAGCCCTGATCATCGAATGCAACGCCCTCACTCCGCAGCCGCTCCTCCATGACGTCAGGACCTTCGAAATGGCGCTTCCCGCTGAGGGCGCCGAACCGATTTACTACTCGGTGACATGGCAGCGGGGCTGCTGATGCTGCGCTCAACGCCCAGCCGACCGTGCGCGCCGCGCTCCGCACGCCTAAATGCTCCGCTATATGGCCGTACGTGGTGACCTTTCCGAAGGGGATCTTTGCAACGACATCCCACACGCGCTCGAAGAAGTCGATTTGCTCAGTCATTAGAGGCCGGATTCGCCGGTAGTCAGCAACAAAGCTCGACTGCCCAATGTTATCCGATGGATCGAATGCACATGATCGCTTGGTTGAACGACTGCACTGTCTCGCTGACTGAATGTACGCCTAGCGCGCCCAATTTTCCCTGGCGGCCAAAACGGTCGTTCTCGAAAAACACGACGTTATAAATGAGCATTAGTTCGAGTATTTCTCCGGAGGCGCTGCGAGCGCTGGACAGCGAGCTCGGGCAAGATCGAGTTCTCCGGAGCGTTGTATTGGGTCCATATACAACCTTTCAGATAGGTGGACCAGCAGACCTGTTCTACGAGGCACACACGGGGGACGAACTGGCGAGGGCGATAGTTCTTGCGCGCGAGTACGAGATTCCGCACTTCCTTCTCGGGCTCGGAGCAAATATTCTGATTGGTGACGGCGGTTTCCGCGGACTCGTCATTCGGAGTGCAGCTCGCCACATGCATGTTGACGTTGAATCCGGACGATTGTGGGTCGAGAGCGGTGCGATCATGTACCCAGACGTCATCCACACGGCCGTGAACTGCGGTCTGTCCGGACTCGAGCATTACGTCGGCATTCCATCGACGGTGGGAGGTGCATTGTGGCAAAATCTACACTTTCTTTCACCGCCTCCAGAACGTGAGCGGACGATGTTTATCGAAGAGGTTGTCGATGAAGCAGAGATCCTCACCGAGGAAAACGACAGAAAGTCTGTAGGCGTCGACTACTTCAATTTCGGGTATGACTATTCGATCTTGCACGATCGTGCCGACATCGTGCTGTCGGCCACGTTCAGGCTCGAGCCGGCTGACGCCGGGCGCATGGAGGAGATCATGAGGGCCAATCTCGCGTGGCGACGCGAGCGTCATCCGCCGCTGGACACGGAGCCGAGTGCGGGATCGATCTTCAAGAAAATAGAAGGTGTCGGCGCCGGGCGGCTGATCGATCAGTGCGGCTTGAAAGGAATGTCTGTGGGAAGTGCCGAGATCACGACACGTCATGCAAACATCATGATCAACCGTGGCGGGGCAAAGGCTTCCGACGTTCGGGCGATGATCGCGTACGTGCAAGAGGTCGTCGAGCGCGAGACCGGCTATCACCTCCAGCCGGAGATATCATTTATCGGAGAGTTTTATCCGCCTACGTCGACGGAGCCGGTGCGTGCATCGGAGGAGCGGCTGGCGTGAGATGGTTTGCGGGTGCGTGGGCCGTTTTTGAGAAGGATGTGCGGCTGGAATTACGCAGCCGGTACGCGATCAACATGTTGTTGATGTTCGTTTTGGCGTCACTGCTGTTGATGCTCTTCGCCATAGGTCAGGAGCCACTGACTCGGCGCGTAGAGTCGGCGTTGCTCTGGATCGTGATACTTTTCGCCGCATCGATAGGCCTCGGGCGCTCCTTCGTAAGCGAGGAGGAGCGCGGGACGGTACTCCTTCTGCGCCTCAATACCATGCCGAGCATGGTGTATGCCGGCAAGTTTCTGTTCAACTTTCTTCTGGTCCTCGTGCTCAACATAGTTGCCGTCGTCGTGTTGGCGATTCTTCTCGGCATGCGGGTGGCGGAGCCGGGGCTGCTGGCCATCGTGGTGCTTCTCGGTTCGCTCGGGCTCGCAGGTGCGACGACGCTTCTGGCAGCTATCATTGCGCGGTCCGCGACGCATGGCCCGCTCCTTCCGGTGCTGCTGTTTCCGGTGCTGGCACCATTACTGATGTCTGTCGTATCGGCAACTCGTCATTCATTATTGGGCGAGGCTGCGTGGCAGCTTGCGTTGGATGAATTGACGACGCTTGTGGCGTTCGCCGGCGTCGTTATCACGGCATCCGTACTTCTTTTCGACTACGTATGGAACGATTGATTGATTGACGATATGCATTCTCGTACGTACCGGGTGGTACGAAACGTCGTGGTGGTCTGGCTCACGCTCGTCATTCTCGCCGGCTTCCTACTCGACATCCCGAGAATTCAGATTCTCGAACACACCGCTCGTAATTTGTATTTCCACGTGCCCATGTGGTTTACGATGATGGCGGCGTTCTTCGTGTCCGCCTATCATTCATTACGATATTTACAGAGCCGCGATCGCATACGGGATATTCGTGCACTCCAGGCGGCGCGTGTCGGCGCCGTATTTGGGATCCTCGGTCTCATAACAGGGATTGTTTGGGCGCGATTTACGTGGTACCAGGGTACGAATGTCTGGTGGAACTTCGATCCGAAGCAAACCCTGGCAGCGGTGCAGCTGCTTATTTACGGCGCTTATTTTACCCTGCGGTCGGCGATAGACGAGGTCGAGAGACGAGCGCGGATTGCTGCCGTGTACAACTTGTTTGCAGCTGTGACCGTGCCCTTCTTGTTGTACGTGCTACCGCGTCAGATGGAAAGTCTGCATCCCGGTGCGGAAGGGAATCCAGCCTTTAGCGACATCACGCATCCGGTAATGCGGCTGGTGTTCTACCCGGCCGTGATAGGATTCATCGGCCTTTTTTGGGTGCTCTACACGCAGCGTGTGCGGCTCGCGCGGATAGCACTCCGCTACGACGATTTTGATGAAGCGACCACATGACGATACACCCACTTCAAGAAGACACCACCGCCGCGATGCAATCTGCGCCGTATGACACGGTGTGGAGCATCGAGGAGGTGCCGACACAGGAGCGCGAAGGCATCGAGCGAGTGATGCTTGCCGAGGACAAACTCTACGTCGTGCTCGGCGTCGTTCTCATCATCTGGATCGGCATCGTAATCCTCCTTTACAGAACCGATCGCAAGATCGACCGACTGGAACGTAAAAGTGATGAGCGCATTCCAGACGAAACCACACAATTGTAACCCAATCGTTCTGTCTTTCGGCCGTGAAGCCTAAAACGATATTTGGTGTCGTCCTCCTGTTTGGATTCAGCATGCTGCTGTTCGCCAACTTCGGCGAGCAGGTGGGTGGTTACATGGGCTTCGAAGAAGCACACGCGAGCGGCGCAAGCGCGCACGTCGTAGGGACGTGGGTGGAGGAGCGGCAGTATGGGTACGATCGCGAGAGCAACGTCTTCAGTTTCTATATGGAAGACGAGTCGGGCGCGGTTCGACTGGTCAATTACCCGAACCCCAAGCCTGCTAACTTCGAGGACGCCGAGCGGCTCGTCATCGAGGGCTTCCCCGATGGAGATGTCTTCGTCGCAAAGCACATCCTTGTGAAGTGCCCCTCCAAATACAACGAAACCAACTCCGAGTTTACAGATAGATCAGGGTCGCGAGGATAAAGTAAACGGCCAGCCCTACGATGTCGTTACTCGTAGTGATGAATGGCCCCGTAGCGAGCGCCGGATCGATTTCGAACTTGTGAAGGAAGATCGGAACAGTCGTTCCTATGATCGTGGCTAATACGATCACCAGCAGCATCGAAACGGCCGCCGTGACAGCGAGCAGATGGACGTTCTGTTCTGTAATCGGCAAGAGCATGACTGCGGCGCCGAGGACCAGCGCCAGTACTACCCCATTCAGCAGCGCTACACCAAGTTCTTTCACCAGGCGTGGAGCCACATCGCTGAGCCAGAGATCACCGCTCGCGAGGCCCTGAACGACGATTGCGGAGCTTTGAATTCCTGCATTTCCCGCCATCGCCATTACAACTGGGATGAAGGCTGCAAGCACTACGGCCTGCTCGAGTGCCCCTTCGAATCGACCAATCACGAGACCGGACAACCCGGCGCCTACCAATCCAGCAAGGAGCCACGGCAGCCTCCCCCTGCTGATCCGCAGAATGGAATCCGTTGGCTCCTCGCTGCCGGACATGCCGCTCATGAGCTGGATATCCTCTTCAGCCTCCTCTCGAATCACGTCGACGATGTCGTCGATCGTTATCCGCCCCAGCATTCGACCGTCAGCGTCCACGACGGGCAGCGAGACGAGATCGTATCTCTGCATAATCCGTGCGACTTCTTCCTGGTCGATTTCCGGCGGTACAGAAATCACGTCGGTATCCATGATGTCACCGACTCTCATGTGGGCCGGCGAAAGGAGAATGCTTTTTAGCGAAACGGTACCTGCCAGCTTATTCTCACTGTCGAATACGAAGACCGCGTAAAGGTCTTCCACGGACTCCGCATTGCGCCGCACCTCCTCTGTTACATCGGCAACCGTCCACATCTCCGGTACGGAAACGAACTCCGTAGCCATTATGCCGCCGGCCGATTCCTCGTCATAGCCGAGAAGAGCACGCACGTCGGCGCTGTCCTCAAGGGTGGGGAGCACCTGAGACGCGATGTCAGGTGGGAGATCCGCGAGCACATCAGCCGCATCGTCGGTCTCGAGGTGATCGAGAAGGGCTGTGAGTCGTGCCGCCTTGGCTTCTTCGAGCAGGTCGGTGCGGAAGGCGTCGTCCAATTCCGCAAGTGCAAGGCCCGCTTTTTCGGCCGAAAGCCAGCGGAAGAGTCGCCTCGCGTCCTCCATAGGCAGGTGGGTCAGGAGGCGCGAAAGGTCGGCTGGATAGAGATCGGCCACGAGATTCATGACCATGCCCCGTTGGCCGGATGCCAGCAGGGAGGCGATATCGTTCACCAGCCCGGAGTCGATCTCCAGGAGCCCTCGCTGCTCTTCGTCCCCTCTAACAACGGCCGGATCTTCCATGCTGACAGTGGTACTGCACCGATTTGAATGAGATCATGCTTCGCCCTTTACGTGGGCCTCAAGATAGCGAGCCAAATCTATAAACTCTGCGGGAGTAAGCTCTTCCGCGCGGCGTTTTTTGAGTGTCCCAGGAAGTTCGATGTCCTGTTCGCGTGTCCATCTGCTGAGACTATTGTGAAGCGTTTTGCGCCGTTGATTGAAGGCGGAGCGAATGATGCTGCGAAGGAACTCGGAATCGACCGAGCATAGCTCCTCGTTTGCCCTCTCAAAATCGACACGCATGACGGCGCTCTTTACATCCGGCCGCGGCCGGAATACATTCGGCGACACCTTAAATAGTAGATCCGGTCGGGAATTGAGTTGAGTCTGAACGCTGAGAATTCCATACTCCTTGGTGCGGGGTTGCGCGATGAGGCGGAGTGCCACCTCATACTGCATCATCAGAACAGCTTCGCGAACTACCGAGCGCGCGTCCATGAGTCCGAAGAGTACCTGGCTCGTGATATTGTAAGGCAAATTACCAACTACGTAGATCGGCCTGCCCTTCTCACCGGCAAGGTCGCGCCAATCGACCTTCAGAACATCCTCATGACGCACGTCCAGTCCAGGATGCATTCTTCGGAGGAGGTCAACGGCACGGTGATCGATCTCAACGGCCGTGAAGGAAGGAAAACGCTCGAGGAGCAAACCCGTTAATGCGCCGGTCCCGGGCCCGATCTCCACAACGTGGGCATCTTCAGGAGCACGTATGGACTCGACGATCTTCCGCACGATATTGGGATCGTGCAGGAAGTTCTGGCCCAGGCTTTGCTTGGGACGAAATTGCATGGGTGCCTGAGAGGAAGTTATCGCAACCTCTTCCGGCGATTTCTGATATAGTCCTCGAAAATATATTCTCCCAGATCATCAAGGCTGGCATAGTAGGCCCGGCCACGGTTTGATTCCGTCAACTCGCGGACAAAGTTTTGCAAGTAGGGGTCACGAGCGATCATGAAGGTGGTAATCGAAATACCCTCGCGCCGACAAATTACCGCCTCATCCAGAACCTTATTGACGATCCGGCGATCCAGACCGAACGCGTTACGGTACATGCGGCCATACTCGACGTGGCAGCTGGGCTTACCGTCGGTGATCATGAAGATCTGCTTATTTCGGTTCTTCCGCCTGTGCAGGATGTCCCTCGCTCGCTGCAATCCTGCGCGCGTATTCGTGTAATAGGGGCCGACTTTCAGATAGGGTAAATCCTTCACGGATACCTCCCAGGCGTCATTGCCGAACGCAACGATATCGAGAGAGTCTTTGGGATACTGCGACATGATGAGCTCCGCCATCGCCAGTGCGGTTTTCCGCGCCGGTGTGATGCGATCCTCACCGTATAGAACCATCGAGTGAGACAGATCGATCATCAGTACTGTTGCCATATTGGTCTGGTGATCGGTCTCATGTACTTCGAAGTCGTCCTCTGATAGATTCCAGTTGTTTACCCCGGATCGGCGATAGGAATTCGAAAGGGTGCCTGTTATGTCGATGAGATGTGGATCGTCACCGAAGCGCCAGGACCGTGTTTCGGGAAGACGTTCGTCGCCTCTCCCGGCATGGGGTGTTTTATGGTTGCCGCGCCCGCTTTTTCTAAGTTGTTGGAACACTTCCTCGAGTGAACGTCGGCGCAGGGCACGTTCGGTCCGTGCCGTAATCTGAGTTTCCCCATCTTCAGTTTCTTGAAGATATCCGCGCATTCTCAACTCTTCGATAAAATCACCGATGCCCATGTCCTCATCGGTAAGGCCGTACTTCTCGTCGAGCTGCGTGAGCCAGTGGAGAGCTTCCCCCGCGTCTCCGGCAGTGTACTGGAGCAGCTGTTGAAATAGATCAAGAAGTTGATCGAAGATTGGACGCGTATCACCGTGGCGAGTCGCGTCCCATTCCGTATACCTGAAATGCATTGGGCACTGCCTGCTAGCTCTGCGAATTCTGCCTGTACGCCTTCTGCGCCGGGTCTGCTGCGGACAGTTCGAGTCTGCCGCTCAGCACCCAAGCATCATCATAACGCGTCACACTGTTCGTCCTCGTACGCATCGAAGATGGAAGGGCTCCGACGCCCGGTAGACCGCCGAAGGGAGAGAGAGAGAGAGAGAGAGAGGCGGTTTGGACCTGGTGGCGCTCGCACCCGCGAATCCTCCGTGAGCTATCCCCGCGGTCTAACTGCCGAACGGTCTCTGCAAATAGCGTTCGGCGCGATCGTGCGAGCCTGAAGCATCGTCCATCGAAAGAACGTCGTGATACGCCGCGACAGCTTCCATACGCCGCCCGAGCGCGTCGTGTGCCATGCCCTGCCGCAGCCGCCCGAGCACTTCAAAGTAGCTTTTTTCGCTATCGCGCGCCGCCAGGGACTGTAGTTGATCCAGAAAGTGAAGTGCCTGGTCATACGATGCGTCGGCCATGTGGCTGCGAGCCAGGAAGTACAGAGCCTGTTCCGCCATCGCCGCGTTGTATCCGGTCTGGCGGTCCTTGTAACGCGCCAGCACACCCTGGAATACATCCCGAACTACCGGCCACTGACCCCACTTTGCGTACACACGTCCTTCGAGACTGTGGAAGAACGAGTTATCCGGATGTCGCTCTCGCAACCAGTCTGCATAGTGGACACTCTTCGCATAGTCATCCTCGTACAGATAGAAAATCTGCAGGAGAAAGTAAGCGGCCTCTGTCTGGATAAAGCGGCCATTTTCAACCGTCCGCTCGAGCTCGCGTATCCCTCGCTCCTTGTCGCCGTTCGGGAAGAATATCATCACCGGCTTCACGTACGGGTACTTTTCCGGTACGGCAGCCGCGTAGAAATCGTAGATCCCCTTTCCGAACGCGTAATCCGCGTTGTCGGGCTCACGTTCGACGACGCCCAGCACATAGTCCATCGCACGAATGCCGTCTTTCGCCGCCCTGAACCATTCGCCACGGTTAGATCGGAGCCGGCCACGAAAACCCAGAGCCGCCCCTTTGAAGAACCACGCATCGAAATGTTCTTTGTCTCTATCGAGGAGAATGTCTGAGCGGCGAATTACCTCGTCCATGGCCGCGTAAAATTCATCGTCACGAGACTCATC
Organism: uncultured Rhodothermales bacterium; assembly: GCA_964554105.1. Classification (GTDB taxonomy): domain Bacteria; phylum Bacteroidota; class Rhodothermia; order Rhodothermales; family VXPQ01; genus CAZKNF01. Next base: position 19,998 of record CAZKNF010000018.1, read on the forward strand.
CGATAGATCTATCAGAATTTCCCACCACGTGTTCAGCGCCAGCAGAAAGGGCCCAACCGGGTGATTCGGATGACTTTCATCAATCAATTCAAACATCCGCTGTGCTCTCTCAAACTTCATATCGTAGAGAAAGTCGAGCCCCTTTTTCGTTTGATGCTGGACGACCACATCGTCGAGGATCGAGGCGCTTGCCGCATGCGTCGCTGGACTGGCACCGGCTGACGACTGAGCATCCGCCGAAATGGTCGTACAGAAGACGACGAGGGTTAGTATGGCTGAGAGAATCAATCGCATTGGAAACTTCGCTTTTCCATAGATCGCCGCAACCGTTGCAATTTCTTCGGCTCCGGCATGTTTCGCACCCGCAATTATGATGCACGCAGAATCTATGCCGCGCGCAGAGTTCACGAGACATCTGACATCTTCTGTGATAGCAAAAAGGGCACCATCCTCGACGGATGGCGCCCCCGTTAGACAAACTCACCGACTAACTTACTACGATCGCCTGGTCAACTGCCGGCTACCGGTGTACAGAATGCTGACCATCACGATCTTCGCAATGTCTACAGGAATGAATCGCAACCAGCCTTTATCCAGCGACTCGAACCAGGTAGCATGACCTGCCGCGAAATGCAGCCAGAGGACGCCGGTCGTGAATATTATCACGGATCCCAGCGCCATCGATAGTGTGCTTCCCGTGAGGGAATTCCAGCGCCTTGAGGCGAGCCCCACCAACGCCGCCGCGAAAGGGTATCCAAACAGGTATCCGGCCGAGGCGGCGGTAAACAAATAGGCGAATCCGTAGCCATCACCTGCGTACACGGGCAAAAACAGACCTACGGTAAGGTAGAGGAGTTGGGCGAGCATACCGTTCCTCCATCCTAGAAAGAGGCCACTTCCGTAGACGGCAACCGTCTGAAGTGAAAACGGGACCTCCCAGATATAGATTCGAGCCTGCGCACCGAGCGCGGTCAGGAGGGCAAAGCCGGTGATGGCCAATATCTGCACCATTGCGGATGCGTGTTCCTCGCGAAGCGCATCTACGCCGGCCAGTCGAGGTGAATACAGTCGCAGTGCGGATGAAGCCATAGTTCTCAGGATGGGTGTATTAACGCTATCGGTATTGTGTACTGTTGCTCGCCAATCGAGATGCGATTCGTCGATTACGCGTCAGAACGTGGCTCGCTTAAACGTCTTCGGATCAATATACGTGACATCTTTTTTGCAGGCGTGACATGATCAAGCTGCTTCCATGGCAACGGGTTCCGGGTCATAATTAAGACGGCTCGACAGCCACCGCTCCACGTCCTCAACAGGCATGTCCTTGCGGTGGGCATAGTCAACGACCTGATCCCTGCTGATTTTGCCGACGTTGAAGTAGGTTGCGTCCGGGTGGGCAAAGTACATCCCGCATACAGAGGCGGCCGGGACCATGGCGAGGTTTTCGGTCAGGTTGATGCCGGTTGTCGTCTCGGCATCCAGCAGGTCCCAGATAATCGGTTTTTCCGTGTGATCAGGACAGGCAGGATAGCCCGGAGCAGGACGGATTCCACGATATCGTTCGAGAATTAGTTCATCGGACGACAACGTCTCATCGGATGCATATCCCCACATCTCTTTTCGGATGCGCGAATGAAGGAGCTCTGCGTAGGCCTCGGCAAGTCGATCCGCGAGTGCTTTCAACATGATCTTGTTGTAATCGTCATGGTCTTGTTCGAATCGTGCCAGCGGCTCCTCGATGCCGTGCCCGGCGGTGACGGCAAAGGCACCGAGATAATCCTGTACGCCTGAGGCCTTTGGAGCGACGAAATCGGCGAGTGCCCGATTTGGATGCCCGGGCGTCTTCTGCGCCTGCTGTCGAAGTGTATGCAGCACTGCGATAGTCTCGGATCGATCTTCATCCGCAAAAATTTCTATGTCATCGCCCACGGAGTTGGCGGGCCAGAGTCCGACTACGGCATTCGCCGTCAACAATCCCTCCTCATCGATTCGGTCCAGCAGCCGGTTCGCATCATCGAACAGTTTTTTTGCCTCGGAGCCGACCTCGGGAGACTCGAAAATCATCGGGTACTTGCCCTTGAGCTGCCACGTGATGAAAAACGGCGTCCAGTCGATGTATTTCCGGATCTCTGAGATGGGGAAATCCCGGAGCACCTTCGTGCCCTTCAGAGTGGGACGGGTGATCGGGACTGTGTCCCAGTCGCATGTGAACTTATTCGCGCGAGCATCCGCGAGGGAGAGGTAAGTTTTTGTGGACCTCCGTCCTTCGTGACGTGCCCGTAGTGATTCGTATTCCTCGCGCGTCTTATCAGCAAACGCTTTGCGGTGATCGGACATCAACTGATTCACAACGCTCACACTGCGGGAAGCATCCAGAACGTGGACGACGGGATTGCCATAATTCGGCTCAATCTTGACCGCAGTATGAATCTTGGACGTGGTAGCACCACCAATCAGCAGCGGGAGATCGAAGCTCAGTCGCTTCATTTCTTTCGCCACATGCACCATCTCGTCGAGCGACGGCGTGATAAGACCACTGAGGCCGACGATGTCTACTTTCTGATCTATAGCCGCTTGCAGGATCTTGTCGGCTGGCACCATCACACCAAGATCGATGACGTCGTAGTTGTTGCAGGCCAGTACTACCCCTACGATGTTCTTGCCGATGTCGTGCACGTCACCTTTCACTGTGGCAAGAAGCACCTTCGCCTGGGGGGTCGTATCCTTTCGACGATGCTTCTCCTCTTCGATGAAGGGGATCAGGTAGGCGACGGCCTTCTTCATGACCCGGGCGCTCTTTACAACCTGCGGTAGAAACATCTTTCCAGCCCCGAAAAGATCGCCCACGACATTCATTCCATCCATCAGCGGACCTTCGATGACGTCGATCGGGCTTGAGTACTTTTTGCGGGCTTCCTCGGCGTCTGCTTCTACAAACTCGACGATTCCTTTGACGAGAGAATGTCGCAGGCGCTCCTCAACGGGGGCTTCCCGCCATTCGAGAACCGGGCTCTTCGACTCGTGCTCGGCGCCGGCAAACGTCTCGGCGAGGTCGACGAGCCGCTCGGTCGCATCTTCGCGGCGGTCGAACAGCACATCTTCAACGCGCTCCAGCAGGTCGTCTGGAATCTCATCATACACCTCGATCTGCCCGGCGTTGACGATGCCCATATCCATTCCCGCCTGCACGGCGTGATACAGAAAGGCGGCATGCATCGCCTCACGCACACGGCTATTGCCGCGGAACGAGAACGACAGATTGGAGACGCCACCGCTCACCCTCGCATAAGGGAGATTCTTCTTGATCCATTTCGTAGCCTCCAGGAAGTCAATCGCGTACCGGTTGTGCTCAGAAAGGCCGGTCGCAATCGCAAAGATGTTCGGATCGAAAATGATGTCTTGAGGAGGGAATCCGACGTCTTCGGTCAGAATGCGATAGGCGCGTTCGCAGACCTCGATGCGCCGCTGGACGGTGTCGGCTTGTCCATCTTCGTCGAAGGCCATCACTATAACGGCAGCGCCGTAACGCCTGACCCTTCGAGCCTGCTCTATAAACGCTGCCTCACCTTCTTTGAGACTGATCGAATTAACGATGCCTTTGCCCTGGACGCACTTGAGCCCGGCCTCGATGACGGACCATTTGGAGGAATCGACAACAATGGGGACTCTAGATATTTCGGGTTCGGCCGCGATGAGGCTCAGCAACTTGACCATGGCAGCCTGGGAGTCGAGCATGCCTTCGTCCATGTTCACGTCGATAAGCTGCGCGCCGTTCTCGACCTGGTGGCGGGCGACGGAGAGCGCCTCCTCGTAATCTCCGTCCTTGATTAGCCGGGCGAATCTGCGCGACCCGGTGACGTTCGTTCGCTCTCCGATATTAACGAAGTTGGTCTCCGGGCGCACGACGAGCGGTTCGAGTCCGCTCAGACGCAGATACTTCGGCGGATCCGGAATCTGACGAGGTTTGCTGCGTTCGGCAACGGCGGTTATAGCGCTGATGTGATCGGGCGTAGTGCCGCAGCATCCTCCCACAATATTTATGAAGCCGCTCGACGCATAATCGGCGAACTGCTCTGCCATGAACTCGGGAGTTTCATCATAGCCGCCGAATTCATTCGGGAGGCCGGCATTGGGGTGGAGGCTCGTGAATGCCGTAGACACGGCGGACAGCTCCTCGATGTAGGGGCGCATCTGCTCCGATCCTAACGCGCAATTGAGTCCGACGCTGAGCAGGTGCGGCATATGCGAGATGGAGATCCAGAATGCCTCGGGAGTCTGTCCCGACAGGGTACGTCCACTCTGATCGACCACCGTTCCGGAAATCATGACGGGCAAAGCCTTTCCGGTCTCATCGAAGATCTCCTGAACGGCATAGAGAGCGGCTTTGCAGTTCAGCGTGTCGAACACCGTCTCAAATAGCAAGATGTCGACACCACCGTCGATGAGCGCCGCAATCTGCTCGCGGTAGCCTTCCGCCACCTCTTCAAACGTCACGGCACGATAACCCGGGTCACTTACATCCGGCGACAGAGACAGCGATTTGTTCATCGGCCCGATCGATCCGGCTACGAATCGCGGCTTTCCAGGCGTCATCCGTGTGAACTCGTCGGCCGCTTTACGCGCAATGCCCGCGGCGGCCAGATTGAGATCTCTTACGGCGGATTCGAGCTGGTAATCTGCCTGCGCTATAGCGGTTGCGGTGAAGGTATTTGTCTCGATGATATCAGCACCTGCCGACAAGAAAGCGGCATGGATCTCTGAAATCACGTCGGGCCGCGTAATGGACAGCAGGTCGGAGTTGCCCTTCAGTTCCGAGGGATGATCGGCATACTGCTCACCGCGAAAATCAGGCTCTTCCAGATCGTACTTCTGGATCATCGTACCCATGGCGCCGTCGAGCACCAGAATACGCTCCTTGAGAATCGATTTTAGCTCGTGCATTGTCGCCTCCATGGGAATATATGGCTCGTGCAGGCGATGAATGGAATAGCGTAGGTACAGGTGAGAGGGTGAGTTGCTCCTGGCCGAATAGGAGCAGCCTTACGTTCCGCAGCGAGTGACGCTTTAACCGAGGAAGTCCTTGGCTAATTCGGCGAAAGCTTCCGGCTGATCGGAATGGACCCAGTGACCCGCATTGTCGATTGTCGCGAACTCGGAATTCGGAAAGAGGCCCTTAATCGCTTTCTCGTCAGTACGCTCGATGTATTCAGAGTCCCCTCCGCGCACGAAAAGCGCAGGACCGTCAAATGTCCGGCTGTTATTGATTGCTTCGTTCAGCCGTTCATAATGATCGTGAATCGTCGAGAGGTTTAGCTCCCACTCGTACCGCTTTGTCCGCGACTCGTACGACAAATTCTTCAGGAGGAATCGCCGGACCGTTGGATCGGGGATGCCATCTGCGAGGGCATGATCTATATCGGCACGTGTGTCCATTTTCGAGAGGTCCACCGCCTTAAGCGCTTTGAGTATTTCCTCGTGCTTTGGCGGGTATTTTTTCGGCGCGATGTCGACGACGATGAGCTTGTTCACGCTTTCGGGGTATTCGAGCGCGAACTCCATGGCCGTCTTTCCTCCCATTGAATGTCCGATCAGGTGGCTCTTAGGTATGCCGTGATCCTCGAGGAAATGCAACAGATCGGCCGCCATCGTGGGATAGTCTATCCGGTCTGTGTGGGGCGATCGTCCATGATTACGCTGATCGAGCGTGTAGACGGTAAAGTACCGGCAGAAGACGGATCGAGCCAGAGTGTGCCAGTTGCTACTCGCACCGAGCAACCCATGAAGGATAATCAGGGGCTCTCCCTCGCCATATTTCTTGTAGGCGAGTCGTAATTTTTCTTCAGGTATGTTCACGTCGTCTGAACCCATTGTGCCGGAATATTGATCCGAATTGCCTGACGTATAGCGGCTATTGCTACAAGGAGGTGCGTTTGACCCCGGTGCTCCCTGACCTCTCCGCGAAGCCCACGCATCGGTCCCTCCGTAACGACGACCTTCGTTCCTATCGCCGGACGAGGAGCATAATCGACGACTGCAAAATCACCCTCCGAGCTGATGGCACGTTTGATGGATTCTATCTCATCGTCTGAGACGATCGCAGGATCTCCATCGAACATCACGCATCGCACGATGCCGTCGGTTTGCAGCACGCGGAGACGGTCGCGTTCATCGACCTTCGCGAAGATATAATTCCGAAAGAGAGGCTCGACTACCTTCTTTTTCCGATCGCTCCACTGACGAAGTACCGTGTACGTAGGCAGGAAGACCTCAACCTGCTGTTGGGAGAGGCGATCTTCACACTTCTTCTCTGCGCGCGGAAAGGTATAAAAGACGCGCCAATACGCCTGACGAATCATATATGAACCAAGACTGAGTGACCGACTTTCCCGTAATGCTCGATCTCGTGCCGGTTACCGACGGCACCGTCTGGCATCATTGCTGTGGGAGTCACTTGGTGGTGCTGGGTGTCAGATGGGCTGTCCCGAAATACCGCCACGAACCGGGTAAAAATCGAACAAAGGGGCGTCAATGCGAAGCAACAAATAACGGGGGGATGAGGCTGTCGTTCCCTGGACTCGGGTTGCCCGCTTTTGAATGGACGATTGGTCGACCGGTTCTGAGTCGTCGATAGATGTCAGCGGTCGGCGTTTTCCGGGTTGTGCGCCCAGTCGACACCACTGCCGTATTCGAACGGATCGACTGTGATGGGCAGACGGCCCGGTGCTGGTTGTAGGCCGCTTAGGACGCGCACCGCGGCATGCACAGTCTCTAGCGATTGATCATACGCAACCAAGATCGCATCTGAATCCCGGAAGGTCGAGGCGGCATACGGATTGCCGAACGTGACGAGGACGACCGGCCGATCGAGATTAAGAAGCCTCTGGACCAAATCGGCCTGCATCGGAAACAACCCGGCCTCACCTCGACCCGCCTGCAGCCGAAGATACAATGCCAGCAGGATCACGTCTGACTGCCCGGCCTGCTCAACCGCATCCATAATCTGCCGCTCGGAAGGCTCCTCATCAAGTCGAACGCTCTCCGTCTCCGCGCCAAGGGCGTCGTCGAATAAATCCATTGCGGCTTCGATGCTCTCAGAGGCGCGAAAATTCGTCAAGTGGATCACCCCTATCCGTTGCGAGTCAGCCTTTAGAGGAAGGACTGAATGTGTCCTTAGAAGTGTGATGGAACGATCGGCGATCGCCTGAGCGATGCGGCCACCAAGGGGTTCATCCAGGATATCCTCCAAACGCTCCTCCGATGCAAATCGGTTCTGATTGAGACCGGCTTCGGCCTTAGCCCGCAGAATACGCCTTACGGATGCATCAAGTCGGTCGCTGCTAAGTTTTCCAGATTCCACCGCGGCTTTCACGACTCCGGCAGCCCGCGATATGTCTGCTGGGGTCAAGATAATATTTGCTCCAGCGAGAATCGGTCTCAGGATGCGTTCGGAATAGCCGTAGTCCTGCTGAAGAGCACCCATTTTGATGTCATCTGTGATGACGATCCCCTCGAAGTCCATTTCGCGGCGAAGCAATCCGTCTAAAACGTTTGAGCTAAACGTGGCGGGGATGGGATCCGGCTCAAGAGCCTCGATCCAGAGGTGGGCACTCATAACCGCAGCCGGCTGTACGGACCCGCTCAGAATAATCCGATAGGGCCTCAGTTCGACTTGTTCGAGCGAGGCACTGTCACCTCGTACCGTTCCCATTCTCGAATGGCTGTCTACAGATGTATCACCATGCCCGGGAAAGTGCTTGAGTGTCGTCAGCAAGCCACTACCTTGCGCCTGCTGCACAAACGCGGCTGCCAGACGGCCTACGAGATCGGGGTCCTCGCCGAAAGATCGTATGTTGATGATGGGATTGTCCGGATTGTTGTTCACGTCAACGACCGGGGCGAAGAGCAGGTTGATTCCGATCGATCTGGCTTCTATAGCGGTTAGCCGTCCGGCAGCGGCTGCGAATAGAGTGTCTCGCGTGGCTCCGATCGCCATATTCGAAGGCAATTCCGTGAGCGTGTTGTTAAACCGTCCCACGCCGCGCTCGTAGTCCGCCGCAAAGAAGAGCGGCACCTTTGCTATGCGTTGCAGTCGCTGCGTCACCTCGAACACCTCCTGCGGTCCCATTAAGCGCGGCACGAGAAATCCACCAATGTTCAGGTCGCGAACCGCGTCAGCAGACCGGTCGACAAGGCCGGCGTATTGCCGTGGATCCAAATGCACAATAAAGAGCTGGCCGATCTTCTCCTCCAACGTGAACGTCGCTGCCACCGAATCGACCCAGCGCGTGACTGCCTGCGTGTCCACGCCTGGATATCCGATGTCCTCGGTACCATATGCAAGAAAGAGGCTGTCAAAGGCACCCGTCGTGCCGTTGAGTGTATCCGACAACCCGTTGTCGTGTACGTTGACTTGGGCACCTTGGCCATCGGACGAGGGGTCGACATCGGAACACGCTGACGTCACCGCCGCGCACAACAATACAGCACAGATCACAGGTATTCTACGGCGCATGCGGGCTCCAAAAATCTTGCAACGGCAGGATCGTTATAATAGTCAGTCTCGAATGAGCCGTTCCCGCACTATTATCCATTCTTTCTGCACTACATCAGTTCGACGTGCCCTTTTCGACCCATCTCGATCGCGAAGCGGCACGGCTAAAGGCTGCACTCGCGAGCGTTGATCGTCAGACCGCCTTCGTTCTAATCGCGGCCGGCGTTTTAGTCATTCTCCAGGATGCCGTCGGCAGCAGGCGCCTCTTTCTCGAGGAGTTAGCCCACTTTGTACCCGCATCCTGGCGCGGCTTTATGTCCTGGGCATGGTGGTTCGGCATCCAGGGAATCACCGGATTCGTTCTTCCGGTAGCCACTCTTCTGTTCATTTTTAGACGCCGCCCGGCGCAAATCGGCCTTGGACTGGGTGATTGGCAATTCGGCCTTGCCGTGGCAGCACTCTATCTCCCGGTTGTCGTCACCGCCACGTGGTTCCTTTCGGATAACCAGGCTTTTCAGGCGAGCTATCCTCATTATCAGCCGGCATCCTACGACTGGCAGATCTTCCTTTTGTATGAGCTGATCTTTCTCATGTACTGGGTCGGCTGGGAATACCTGTGGCGTGGCTTTGTCCTCTTCGGAACGGTCCATACACTCGGACTTTATGCGATCTTCGTCCAGGCGATTCCATTCACAGTACTTCATCTGGATAAACCGCTGCCGGAGGCCGTTCTCAGCCTCATCGGTGGCATCGCGCTCGGCGCCCTCGTATGGAGGTGTCGTTCATTCTGGATTGCCGTTCCGATTCACGCAGCTCAGATGATGGTGCTGGACTTCTGGTGCACAATGCGTGCAAGAACCGGTGTGGAGGGAGTAGGCGTGGACGCGTTCCGGGCGATCTTCGGCGGCTAGGTGGCGGATCGTTGTGCGGCGTTCCTGGGAAGGAGAAGACTGCGTGATGGATATGTCGGCTGCACACCTGTCCGCTGCGACAGTGATCATCACCATTCATACGTCAACGTCAGTACGTGTCCCGGTCCTTCAAAGCCGCTCTCGAAGGGCAGAAATGCGTAATCGAAGACCACCCCCTGGTATTCGAAGCCCAATCCGAAGGAATACTTGCGCAGCGAGTCATTCGATATGTATCCCGTTCGCAGTGTAATTACGTCGAGCATCTCGGCGCCCACACCTGCATGAATCTGCGTGACGTTCTCTGGAATTATGTGGACGACTTCGGCAACTATTTCGGTCTCGAGCAAAGTCGCATCGTCATCCGACATCAGCACACGCAGAGGGAAAAAAGCACCGCCCAGGCGGACGAGCATTGGGAGCTCTGTCGACTCGTCCAACAACTCTGTCATTCGTCCGACGTTCTGAAGCGCTGCACCAAGGTAGAGGCCCTCACTGAGCAGGTCGGCCTGTACACCAAAATCGAAGCCGTATCCGGATGAGCTCTCGGTATAGATCCGCTCTGTCAGGTATTTTGCGGTCGCGCCCGCATGTATCGGGCCGAACGTTCTGCCGTAAGCAATGCCGGCATTTACGAATTGCACACTAAAGTCGCCGTTAGAGGGGCCCGGAAGGTCGCGTGCTTCCAGATCATCGGTGCCGTTTGCCGTGACGAACATACCGAAGGCGCCGTTGGAGCCTGCGCCGAGTCTCACTGCGGCAGCGAATATTTTCACGTCGCCGACCCAGGCTTGATACGAGCCTGCTGCCGAATTCCTCTCCGCCGCAGCGAGACCGGCAGGGTTCCAGAATGTGCTGAACGCATCCCTGCTGGAGGCAACGTGAGCATCTCCCATTGCTGCCGACTCGGCATTCGGACCCATCCGCAGAAACGCAAGCCCGCTCTCCTGCGCGTACGCAGGTATAGAGCCCAGCAATGCGAATAGAAAAATGAGAACACCAAATCCCGGTACGGTCATCGCGAGCCAGTTGCAAATCCAAAAACGGATGAAACGGCTCATCAGGTGAACTGAAGGTCGTTGCTTCAAAGGAATATCCGCAATGTAATCAGGTGCATGGCGCCGGCGCCGTAGGGCTCAAGCAGGAATGCGTATTCGGCGCGTGCGACTAGAGGGCCGACGGGCTGATCGACTGCAAAGCCGCCTGTCGGCGTCATACCGCGAAAGTCGTCGGCTCCGATTTTATCCAAGCCTGCGCGAAGGGTGAGAATATCTGCAACTATGTACTCACCGCCGAGCCGAAAAATACTGTCATGGAGCCGGGAGGTCGTGGACGTTACCACCTCTTCAGGCTGGTCGCCTACAAGTTCGACTGATCTAGTACGGGATTCACGCGAAGTAATATGCGACTCGTACTCTCCGGTGACCTGTGCTCGTCCATTCAAAACGCTGAGTGCCCCGCCGAATCGGATCCGTATCGGAAACCGGTCCGACGTCCTAGAGCCCTCTGATCCGTAGAGATCCGAGGTATCCCACGAATACCGTGCGAGGAGATCATCGACAGCCAACCCCAGGCGAAGTTCGTCGGTTACACGATACAAAAAGCCGGCATCAAAGCCGATGCTGTGGACCGGCTCAAGATCGTCAAGAAGGTCGGCGCGAAACAGCTGCAAGCCGATTCCGGCCGTCAGGCGCTGCGTTATATGAGTGCCGAACGCCAGGAAAAAAGCGAATTCATCGGTCGAATAGTTCGTGGTATGATATCCACTGTTGTCGCGGCCATCTATGTTTGTGACACCTGCATGGATGAGACCCGCGGCGATACCGGCGCTTGGTTCGAGCGCCGTCGCAAACTGCAAGAACTGAAGTTCGCGATCGAGACTGAGTAATGCGGTCGAGGCCTCGATACTCTGTCCGCTCGCGAAGGGTGAAAGGGCAGGATTATAGTACGGTGCCCCGTCTGCGAACGCGTCCGCAACGAGTGCATTGCTCATCGCGATTCCGCGTGCACCGAACCCCATGCGAGCAAATGCCCCTGCTGACTGAGCGTGCGCATCCGTGACGAGCAGCCCCGCCAGTGTCAGGAGAATGACGAATCGAATCGCGATAGCGGATTTAGGAAAATCGGAGTACATACTTCTGACTTATTCCAAGACGTGAATCTTGCCCCACGCATCATCCGCGTCGACCGTATAAAAGTAGACGCCGTTCGCAACGCGGAAGCCGCTGGAATCCGTACCGTCCCAAGACACCTCACTTGTGCCCGCGGCGCCAGCGTCGGCCTGCAATGTGCGGACGAGCGTCATCCGAAAATCAAAAATTCGGATTTCGTCGGCGCCGCCATCGGGGGAGTCGTACCGGATTCGTACGAAGCGATCGGATTCAGGAGAGAAGGGATTGGGGTACGCGTACGTCTCGACGTCGGGCACAGCATCTGACGGTTCATCCGGATGCAGCGGCACGTCTGTCCTAAAGATGCGCCACGTGTCGCCGCCGTCTGTGCTTCTCATAAGCCCGTCTGAGGTGCCGACCCAGAGAGCGTCCGTCGTGGTCGCCACGGCAAAAACGTTAACGTCGGGACGCACAAAACGCGACGGATCATCGGCATCTCGAAATCGCCTGACGGTCTTCCACGTTGTACCATCATCGTGTGATATAAAAAGGCCGTCTTCCGCTGCCACATACACCGTCTGATCACCTTCGAAGGCGAAGTCGTACACGCGTTCTCCGATGAGCACCTGTTCGAACGTATCTCCACCATCGCGCGTGACAGTTGCTCCGAACCGAGCGCTCTCCCCAACCTCGCCGGCATTCCATGTCGCCATCCAGATTGGATTACGCCCGTCGATAGGCTGCTCCTCAATCGCGATTACCCAGCTGCCGGTAAGCGCGTTCGCTGTACCGTCGGCACTGAATCGCCGCCATGAGAGGCCATCTTCCGACCGATTGACGCCGCGGGGCGTGCCCGCCCAGACGGTCCCGGTTTCATCAATGAGCACGCTGAATCCCATATGATTCAAATGGCCGCTGCCCCCACGCTGCGGCGCGACAGTGAAGTCATACGATGAATCGGGATGGATAAAGTCCAGTGAATCCGGAGGTAGAACGACCCGCTGCCAGGTACGTCCGTCGTCAGATGATCGGCGAAGTCCGCTTGCCCAGGCCGCCACCCATACGTCTCCCGTGCCGGCATCGTACTGGATGTCGAAAGGTGGACTTTGCTCGGGAACGACAATCGCAAGTGCCTCTAGGATGTTGTCACCGTAGACGACCTGTGTATCGTCAGCATCGTCGAGGTGGGGTCGAACGTATGTGAAGGTCTCACCACCATCGACCGAATAAAGATAGCCGGCAACCGCCTGCACGGATCCACTGCCGTCACCCGCACTGGAGTAGCCGAGTCCCACCCACATCGTCGAGCCATCGCCGTCTATCGAAAACGTGCTGTTGCGGGTGCCCAAGAGTGAATCGACATCAGCTACCTGCCACGTTCCACCACCATCCGTCGTGAGATTGAGGTAGGGCCCTACCCAGAGCGAGTCGCCATTCGCAAGCAGGTTGGTGACGCTGTTTCGAAGAATCCCGGGGGCCGGCAAAAGCTCCTGAATCTCTGCAACCGTCAGGTGCTGCGCGTTCGTCGCGAGGGGCGACACGCCGAGCACGGCGAGAATGAGCAGATTAATGAGCTGCTTCATTCGACTACTACCGTCTTCTCGATGACGTTGCTCAACAGACCTGACCGGTCGCTCGCCTGAAATGCCAGGGTATTGGTTGTGGGCTGATTGGTGCTCTCGATGCGTACCACGGCGGTGTAAATGCCGTCGCCGGCGGTTTCGTCACCCGATTCATCAAAGCGGCCGTCGTCGAACATCGGGAATCGCAGATTCGGATTGGTGACGTTCCAGAATTCAACTTCGTTGATGTTCGCCAGACCATCCGGATCTGTGACCGTCGCAGTCATCAGAAGCAATGTTGCGGGTTCGCCGGGTAGAGGACGGCTGACGGTGTCCGGTGCCGATACCTCCAGGAGCACGGGCGGTTCACCTGTTCCCCCAACCGTAAGCATCCCTCTGACGTCGTCAGACAGCGACCCGGCCTCATCAACCGCATAGACGAGGACACTGTAGACACCGGTCTCGCCCGCAGGAATGGTAACGTTGATCTCGCGGGCAAAGCTCGATCCTCCTTCCGATTCAAGAGTGCCTTCGACGAGCGGCGCCCGCCCAGCGAAAGGAGACTGGATGACAAAAGCGACGCGGTCAAGATCGTCGTCCGGGTCGGTGGCCGTCACCGTAACGTGTACTGGAAAGCTGATCGCCTCGTCCTCCTCGTTTCCCACCGAACCGTCGACCGAAATGGAGTGGGGTTCGAACTCGAATTGGGAGAGAACGGGAGGGTCCCCTGCGTGGGTTTCCGGTCCAGGCGCCTGGTCACAGCCTGTAAGAAGGCCTGCAAAAAACGCCACACATAGAATCAGGTGCGCGGAAAGCGTCACCCGGCGCCCTGAAGCGGACAAGCACGAATCGAGCTGCAAAGCGTGAGCAGAGAAAGAATTTCGGTGCGAGGAATGAAGTCGTAGCCGTCGTCGTCTATGCAGTGCCTGTCGATTTGAAGAAATGCATTCTATCCTGATTCTCCGCCCCCCGCACTAAGAACGGCCCTTACGAAGCTTTCTCCGATGAGGATCCCTCTCGATTTATTTTCGCCCCCGGTCCTAACGTGCGTCTTGTCGGCTCATCCTATTGGCATGACCTCTCGTGATCACCCTACATCGGACCATTCAGAACATAGAGCGGCTTAAAACTGAAGCACAGTATGAATACCACGATGCTCAAAATCCCGAGCACTCTCTGTCTTCGGGTTAACGGCTGTTCATACAGGACAGGCGGATGATCCACCTTCACGAGAAAAATTAAGAGGAGACACCAGACAAGCCATCCGCTGTAGGCAAAATCCCCAAGTGACGGTCCCACTGTCTGTGTGACCGCTACGAGTAGAATAATTCCAGTTATGGATGGAGCGATGATCTTCAGGTCGCCGTCGAAAACCTTATTCAAATAGAAGTACAATATGGCGGCAAGAATGAACCACGATCCTTCGCCGAACCACGGATGCAGCTCATAAAGCGCCGGCACCGCATCTACGACAAATCCGAGCGAGCCTGAGATCAGCAGCACGAGGAAAAATCCGCGTGCGAGCATTCCATGCCATTTCCGGCCGAACAGGGCGTAGAGAATGTGGCCACCGTCGAGCTGGCCGATCGGCAGCAGATTCAACGCCGTGAAGAAGAGTCCGAGCCAGCCGGCGAACAGCACCGGATAGTGATAGAGCTCATACATCGGCGGGGCGGCTGAGAAGAATTGCGATAAGATCGCGTACAGGAGGGTATCACCCACCACGAGCACAATGGACTCTCCTCCACGCTCGAGCATTTCAGACGGATATTCGCCGTACTGCTCGACGTAGTGCTGAATCGTTTCATGCCCGGGACCCATATCGAAGATATAGGTTGGCGGCGGCAAGGTGGCGAGGGCGTACACCAGGACCGCGACCGAAACGACGAAGCCGGCGAGAGGTCCCGCTACACCGATGTCGAACAGCTTTCGCATGCTCGGCACGGGTTCACGGATGCGAATGACCGCCCCGAGCGTTCCAATGCCGATAAAGGGAAGTGGGATGTAGTAAGGAAGCGACGTGTCGACTCCATGTCGACGTGCCGCGATGTAATGGCCAAACTCATGGACCGTCAGAAACAGCAGTAGCGAGAATCCAAATCGGAATCCGTCGAGCACGTAGGCCCAGACTCCCTGTTCCATATACACGGCCCAGCGTCCGACGAGCTCGCCGCCCATGTAGATGGTCGAGACCAGCGTCAGCAAGAACAACAACGCATGGAGCCAATAGCGATCCTTGGGTTTTGCGGCACTGCTGCCGTTCGAGGAGAAGCGGGGGCTTCGCGGTTGCCTTGAGCCGACAGAGGTTGCGGGTTCCACAGATACTACCTATTAATCAAAGCCTGAAACATCACATCGCCGGAACTACCGCAACTCCGACAGCCCGGCTTCAAGGCGATCCATGGCGTCGCTCAAGTCATCCATCGATGCAGCATACGAGATTCGCAGCCCGCCGGGCGCACCGAATGCATCACCCTGGACTACGGCGACGTGATGCTCCTCGAGAAGATAGAAGCAGAGATCCTCGCTGGTCCTGATCGACCGACCATTTGACGTCTCCTTGCCAAGATAAGCAGAGATATCTGGAAACAGGTAGAATGCACCTTCCGGGCGGGGACAACGCACGCCGTCGATTTTAGCGACGCGATCGAGCATAAAGTCTCTCCGTTTTCGAAAGGCTTCTACCATTACATTGACGTAGCTCTCATCCATTTCCAGCGCCGCCAAACCAGCTTTTTGTGTAATGGTGGATGGAGCCGAAGTGAACTGACTCTGTATTTTTGACGCAGCGGCGGTAATCGGCTGCTCTGCCGCGAGGTACCCGAGTCGCCACCCTGTCATGGCATATGCTTTCGAAAAGCCATTGACCGTGATCGTTCTCTCGTGCAGTCCCGAAAGTGTGGCAATCGAGACATGTTCGGCATCGTAGATCACCTTCTCGTAAATCTCATCTGCAATGACGAAGACCTGTTCGTGGCGGCGCAGCACCTCGGCAATCGCCTCGAGCTCGTGTCGCGGGTACACGGAGCCCGTCGGGTTTGAAGGTGAGCACAGGATGATCAACCTTGTTTCGTCGGTGATCGCGTCTTCCAGGGCGTCTGGCCGGAGACGATATTCATCCTTCGCTGTGGTCGGGAGACTGATCGGCTGCGCTCCTGCCAGCCGCACCATTTCGGGATAGCTGACCCAGTATGGTGCTGGAATGAGCACCTGATCACCGGGGCGGCACAGCGCAAGTACCGCGAGCGCAACGGACTGTTTGGCTCCGTTTGAGCACAATATCTGCTCAGGTGCATACGAGAGGCCATTATCTCTTGCGAGCTTCGCGCTGATGGCTTCACGCAACTCCGGCATACCCGAATTCTCGGTATAGTGTGTATAGCCTTCGCGGATCGCTCGAATTCCGGCTTCGGAGATGGGTTTGGGCGTGTCGAAGTCGGGCTCGCCGGCACTCAGACCGATAATCGGGAGACCCTGCCGTTTGAGCTGTTTTGCACGGCCTGTCATCGCCAGCGTTGCCGACGGCTGAACAGACTCGACGAGGGGATTAAAGGTAAGTGTTTGGAGCATACTCGCTATTTCCTGTTCTCAGATCGCTTTCGCGAGAGTGCGTCCGCGACGGGTGCCGGTACGAAAGATGAGACATCCCCGTTCCACCGATGGATGTCGCGCACGATCGTCGCGCTGATAAAAGCATGGCGGCCGGCGGCGGGCAAGAATATCGTCTCTAGTTCGCCGTGCAGCTCTCTATTCGCAAGCGCCATTCGCATTTCGTAATCGAAGTCGCTGACTTGCCTGAGTCCTCGCACGAGTGCCACCGCCGCACGTCTCCGCGCCCTGTCGACGATTAAGCCCTCGTGTGCCGCTACGACGACACCCGGAAGATGGTTTACGCTTGCGCGGATGAGGTCGCAGCGTTCATCTACATCGAACAGCGAAACCTTCGATGCATTTACAGCGACCGTCACCTCGACCTCGTCAAAAAGCCCCACTGCCCGCTCGAGAATGTCCAGATGGCCAAGGGTGAACGGATCGAATGTACCCGGATAGAGAGCACGTCTCATGGATCTTCCGGTGCGTCGGTATCTTCTTCCACGTTTAGCTTCTCCTCGTCTGATGTTTCTTCAAGCCGAACTGCTGGGGGTGTGGACTCTACGATGTCCGGGCGAAACACGGAGACGTATGTGCGCCCGTACGGACGACACGTGTCGAGGTTGGGGTGTTCGTCGAAAAAGATTCGTTTGTCGTGCTCAAGAATGAACAGACCGCTTTCCTTTACGTGCGGAAGTGCGATCTCCGGCATACGCTCCATCGCGGCAATGTCATAGGGTGGATCTGCGACGATGAGGTCGTACGGGGGTCCGGTATAGCGCTGGAGGTAGGAAACGGCGTCCGCGCGAAGAAACATGCACTGGTCCGTCACTCCGAATTCGTCGGCATTTCGCCGCGCGAACTTGAGCACTCTTCCGTCGATCTCGACGAACGTGGTGGATGCAGCCCCGCGGCTTAGCGCTTCAAGACCGATCGCGCCGGTGCCGGCAAAGAGATCGAGCACATCCGCCTCGTCGAGTATCATTCGGCTTTCGACCAGATGAAAGAGCGATTCGCGCGTCTGACTCATCGTCGGTCGCGTCAGATGTCCCTTTGGAGAAAGCAGCTTTCTGCGTGCAAATCGACCGGCTATGATGCGCATAAGCGGAATACCGCTACCATCTAAAGAGCAGCACCGATGCATCCGACGTAGGCCTCCACTTCAAAATCGGAGGCCAGGCTTCCCGGATCCAGGTCCAGTAGACCAAGTGGGTTCAGCGTGCGTACGTCCAATTCGAATAAATCCCCAAGATCTGAAAAGAGTGAGACGTCAACGGCGTTCCCGTACACACGTATTCGGCCGACATCGCTCGGTGAAAGGTGAAACTGATCGAGCATGGCGGCGACAAAATAGGCCACATCCACAGGCGGTACATGGGTGGTGTGCTTGCTGAAATACCATTGCTGTCCGTGGCAGAGCGTGTACTCGACGTGGCCGGCATACCAACCGATGGCAAGCATGAATGGACCGCGGTCGGCTGCGGCGGGATCTTCGAGGTGCAGTTGTCCGATCGCAGAGGCAGCGGCATGCATGCCGACCATCACTCTTCGCTGGGCAGGAGGCAGGTCTTCAGCGACCTTATCGATACGTTGATTGATGCCTTCTTCGATCGCTAGCACGTGGACCCAATCTACCTGCTCGCCGGAACGAAGCGTCTGCGTATGGACGGCATCCGCGGTGATCCGGACGTGCCGGTCACTACCCGCAAGCACGGCAGCCTCCTGCTGGAGACGGACCTCACGATCGGCCGAATCGGCGCTCGCCGGTAGCGGACTGAAGAAAGAGTAGCACAGAGGAGAATGAATTGTAACGACGAGCGTGCCAGAAACGCTGCCGGAGAAGACCTCCCGCAACGCATCGGAAACTGTACTGAGGTTCGCACCGTCAGTCGCCGAGTGGAGTTCTTGCGAAACATCAAAATCGAAGTCGCAGCTGCCCAGTCGAAGAAGACGGTAGCGCGATCCATACTGCTCTACCTCGGCGTAGCGCAGTACGCGACCATAGATGTCGATGGCTGCCCGTGCATGTGCTTCCATAGAGGGGAGGTGACAGCGCAGAGAGAGCGGTGGGCGGAATGAGCGCCTCGGGTTACTCCCAGGTGGCTGCGTTCAGCTCCGTAGGATCCGGCTCAAGCGTTCCGATCCGATCGTCCGAATCGGGATCTCTCAATTCGTACATCATGACGCGCGAAGTGTCGTTGACCGCGTATCCGAACTCTTCTCCTGAGCGAGGCGAATAGATCATTGAATCGACGTTGAACTGGGGTCCAAAGAGAGTATCGCTGGTCGCCTGTACGATGGAATCGGTTCGAACCCACGCCTGAAGAGAATCAAGCGTGTAGGGAAATCGCCCCTCCTGTTCTTCGAAGGTGATCAACGCGGTCCTCACGTTGCTCATTCGTTCCCGCGTCCGCTCGACGAGCTCTTCCTGTTGCTCGACGACTTTCCAGGGCTCCGTAATGGAAAGATACAGCCAGTATCCTAAAGCTACGATTACAATAGCCAGGACCACCTGGATACCAACTCGAATGCCTTGGCTGTTCGAAGCCATAGTGCGTCTTTGCTCCGGTAATGTTGTGGGCTGTCGCAAGCAAGATTCAGGGGCGTAGCGTCCCATTTCTGCCGGTCGAAAATACAGGAAGCCCCTCCGAAAAGCAACAAAACCGCACCTCGTCGGCAGCGGCTCCGCAAAGCGAACACTGCTCCTTGAAATCACGGCACCGGATCACGAGCGAGATTCTTAGATTAACCGTCCATCCACCAAGCGGCGCATTACAGCCTAGTGAGAAATGACAAAACTCCTGATAAACATCGATCACATCGCAACGTTGCGAAATGCTCGCCGCGAATCGTTTCCTGATCCTGTGCACGCCGCGATGTTGTGCGAGACGGCGGGTGCGGATGGAATCGTCTTTCACCTCCGTGAAGACCGCCGCCATATTTCTGAGCGTGACGTTCGAATTCTTAATGAGACGGTCAGAGGAAAGCTGGATTTCGAGCTTTCTACCGATCCAGAGATTGTCTCTATTTGCTGCAGTATTCGGCCCGATTTGGCGACCCTCGTACCTGAGCGGCGTGAGGAAGTGACTACGGAGGGCGGCCTCGACGTCATCGCTAATCAGGATCGCCTCAAGGATGTGACATCACAACTTCTCGACGCAGGTGTGCGCCAGGTCGCCCTGTTCGTCGATCCATCCGCAGAGCAAGTCGAAGCGGCTGCCGACGCCGGCGCGACCAATGTTGAGCTTCACACAGGGGATTTCGCGAATGCGGCATCGCCCGAGGAGCGCAAGCGCCTCGCGTCGGTGCTCGCAGGCGCTGCGGCAAAAGCGCACGAGCTCGGGCTCGACGTCCATGCCGGACACGGATTGGACTACTTGAATTACCAGACCTTCAAAGAGACCGTGCCGCATGTTGAGGAAGTTTCGATCGGTTTTGCGATCATCGCGCGCGCCGTTCTTGTTGGAATCGAACAGGCTGTACGCGAGATGCGTCTCATTGTAAAAGGATATTAGAAGGCTGGAGAAGATGGATATCGAGCCCATTATACCGGAATCCGTACCGGAGGGCCACCGCAGTGGATACGTAGCCTTGATCGGAAAACCGAACGTCGGCAAGAGCACGCTGCTCAACGCACTGGTTGGCCGTAAGCTGTCGATCGTAACGCGGAAGCCGCAGACCACCCGACACCGCGTACTGGGAATTCTCTCAGAGGATGAATACCAGATCATCTTTCTTGACACACCAGGCATCATCGAGCCACGCTATCGGCTCCATGAATCGATGATGCACAACGTCGAGGACGCCATCGGCGATGCAGACGTCCTGCTGTTCATGACCGACGTCGCTCAGAGCAGCTCCGATGAGTTCAGTCTCGAGTATATAAGAGAGAAGAGTGCTCTTCTCATCATCAATAAAATCGATCTTATCAGGCAGGAGGAAGCCCTGCCGCTGGTTGAAGCCTACATGAATATCCGCGGCTTCGAAGAGATCATCCCGACATCCGCGAAAACCGGTTACAACCTAGACGTGCTGCTGGATGAGATCGTCAGGCGGCTCCCGCTCGGCCCCCCCTTCTATCCGCGGGAAATGGTGAGCGAACACCCTGAACGTTTCTTCGTCGCAGAGATCATTCGCGAGAAGGTTTTTGAACAGTATCGCGAGGAGATACCCTATTCGACGCAGGTGAACATCGTCACCTTCGAGGAGCGCCCGCATCAAAAAGATCTCATATCAGCCGAGATCGTGGTCGAGCGCGATACGCAGAAAGGCATCATGATCGGAAAAGGCGGCGGCGCTCTAAAGAGCGTGGGAATCGCTGCGAGGTCGGATATCGAAGCCTTCCTTGAGCGGCCAATTTATCTCGATCTCCATGTAAAAGTTCGGGAGGACTGGCGCAACCGCTCAGCCTTCTTGCGATCGTTCGGATTCCGAAGCCGCTAGCAGCCGATTCGCAAACGTCGCGCTCGAGCCGCTTCGTTACGTCAAGGATACGCGAAACGCCTTCCCTACGGCCTCGCGCTGCTCGAGTGGCACCATTGATTTCGGCGCTGTGTACGTAGCGAACTCACGCCGAATCGGATATTCCCGCCGGAGTCTTGAGAAGCAGGCTCCATCGATGCCGCCTTCCGACAGGGTCCCCATCATGGATACGTGATCCCTCTCGATATCGTACATGCGCCGAACGAACATGTCCAGCCATTCGGTTTCGGGAATGGTCGGATCCGGAGCACCAACGGCGATTGGCTCCTCTTCGATGCACGGGAGCGCCAGTTCCCTACTCGCGACATCAAGAGGCCGCGTTTTGTTGGAGAGCGACGTCTCCGCCGGTTCATCCCCACTCAGAAAAGCGTGCATGGCGCGGAACAGCGCCGACACGCCTCGCAATTTCGCGTCAAGAGCATACCCGGCGACGTGCGGTGTAGCAATATCCACCCTGCGGACGAGGTCTGGATCCGGCTCCGGCTCATTCTCCCAAACGTCGAGCACCACCGCAGCCGGCTGCCGATTATTGCGCATGCTCCGGACAAGCGCTCCGTTGTCGATTACGGAACCGCGGGCTGTATTCAAGAGCCAAGCGCTCGGCTTAAGTTGACGTAGACACCGCTCGTCGATCATGTGGAATGTAGGATGCGAGCCGCCATGTACGAGGGGTACGTGCAACGATACGATGTCGGCATCTTGCAGCACCTCATTGAGCGATCTGAAATTTGATTTCCCAGCGTACGGGCCCTCCTTCGCCAGGCGCGGGGGATCATTCAATAGTACCTGAATGCCCAGCGCGGGCAGGCGGTCCGCGAGGCGGCTGCCAATTGCGCCGACGCCGACGATCGCCATCTTCTTTCCCCGCAGCGGCTCCGATTTCCGCACGCTCAGTCGAAGGAGTGCGCACGCGACATACTCGACAACGGAATCGGCATTCGAACCCGGAGCGTGTGCGAACGTGATGCCTGCAGCACGCAAATAATCGAGGTCCACGTGATCCGTTCCGATCGTTGCCGATCCTACAAATCGGACGCGACTATCGGCAAGCAATGTTCGATTAACCGACGTGACGCTTCGTACAAGCAGTACGTCGGCATGGCGTACATCACGAGGTTGTATCTCTCTCCCACCGATCAACCGGACATCTCCGATCGAACCAAACAGATCGATTACGCACGGTATGTTTTCGTCGGCGACGATTATCATTACGGCACAGGAGTTGCAAAATGTCGATCGGCGGAAGCAAAGCGTAAAAAGTATGGTACGCGATGGAGAGGAGAGAACGCAGCGCGCTTCAAAGGTTACTATGCCTTAGCCGATGCGACGCACAGCAGCTCTCCGCGCTGCATAAGCGCCAAATGAAAAACGTCTGAAAATCCGTACAAGTACATGATTATAAAGCAGTTAAAGGCGGATACAATCATGGAAACCTGCGGATTTGATCATTGTTCATCGGGCTTACAGTGCTCCACGGTTGGGCCGATGGCCTCGGACTCACGGGCAGGGTTGCAGCAGCATCTCCAATCTCTTAAATGAGACTCAGAAACGAGACACACACTGCGACTATCGTTTCACTCACGTTGTGGATTATATGAGAAAGAAGCAGTTGTCAGGATACATTATTGCAGCGATGCTGCTGCCGGTTTTCGGGTCCTTTCCCGTTGACAGCAGCATACAGGGAAGGTCGCTTTCGAGCGCACTCGTGCTGCATAAGGAGCTGCCTGCTCCAAAGATAACGCTCGATGAAATCAAGACATCAGATTCGCACTTCGAGAACCTGGTACACGAAATTCGCCACAATCCACAGAAGATCACGCCTCTCCCGCCGGAACGAATAGACATCGAGACACTCTGGCTCGCGCGGGGGATCTATTCGGAAACGAAGCGTCCGGACGAGATGGAACTCGTTGCATGGGTCATCCGAAATCGCGTCGAGACGGGATACAGAGGCCGTGATTCTTATCGCGAGGTCGTCCTAGATCCATATCAGTTCAGTGCATTCAATCCCAACGAACAGAAGCGACGGATCTACTCCGATCTCGATCCAACCACGGAGATTCATAGCTGGCAGAAAGCCCTCGCTATCGCCTACAGCGTACGCCAGGCAGCGCCTCGGTATCGTCCCTTTTCGATTAAAACACGGCACTTTTACAGCGAACGGTCGATGATCGGACGATCTCACCCCGAATGGGCCCTCGGAAAAACACCTGTAATGCCGCAGAGAGATTTTGCATTAGATGAGCGGCGCTTCAGGTTTTTTGATGACGTCTCATAAGTCCAGCATTCTATGCCGGCCTCGCAGTTACCCGTAAGCCAAGTCACCCTGGCAGCACACGCAGGAGAATCTCGTCTTTGTTACCGGCCCGTCTAAACTCACCTTCTCAGTCCTCGTAATACGAAGGCGAATACATGAAGTGACGTTTATGGATTAGCCGACGAGGTTTGAGGTGAGGGAACAGCAGCTAGACGAGCAATGGGAACGCGTTCTCCACGAGTCCGATAGAGAGGCTTTTCGGAAGATTGTCGAGCCATTCATGAACGATCTTCTCAACGCCGCACGCGACGACCTTCGTTTCTATGTGGATCGCGGCTTTCTGCATGAGGACGATTTTACGCCGGAAGAGGTCGTGGGCGAGGCCCTGCTTCACGCGTGGGATCACCGCAGCGTCCGCCCATCGCAAATGGGACTCCGTGGATGGCTCGTGGCAACACAGTACCGAGTAATGCGCGGCATGGTGAACGACATCAGGTCATACCGGCGCGATAAGAGCCTTTCTCTCGATGCACCGGTTCCCGACAATCCTGACGCCCACGACACAGAGGAGTGGTTCTGGGACTGGTATCAGCCGGACGTCGAACTGCTCTGGGAAGATGTGATCCCGTCGCAAGAACCGCAAGACGTCGAGGTCGCGCTTGAAGGGGACGATCGAGAAAATCTTCTTGACGAGACGGACGAGCGCCATGCACTGATCATGCACGGCGAATTTGAGATGTCTCTACCCGAGGTGGCGTTCACGATCAATCGAAGTCCAATCGCCGTCGCGGAAGTACTTGAGAAGGCTCGTGTAGGCATACGTGCGCGCTCGTCCGATCAAGAACCAACCGAGCACCCGTCGTCACCGCACGAGGAATAATGAGGCACGAGCATGCCTCAGGGCGGCCATACTCTGGTCCCCCGCCCGCTCACGTCGACAGATCAGAAAGCGATGCCTAGAGACAGCATTACGGCATTCAGTCTCTGATCGTCATCCGCCTCGATCACTACGCCGCCAATCTCATACGTTTCCTGCGTAAAACGGGTGATCCCGAACGTATACTTCAATTCGGGATAGAGCTTGACACCTCCCAATCCGAGTTCGACGCCGATTCCGGCACCTCCTGCCATGCTGAACGACTCGAGTCGATCCTCGTCATCGGCGCTGGCCGGAAAACGCAAGACGGGACCCACCATCGCGTAGGGCGTGATCAACGGGAGACCCAATCTAAATCGAACGTCGATCGGCACTTCCAGCATTCTCACCAGCTCGTCGTCGTCGGCGTCCATTCCAATCTCCACGTCAACATCTGAGAAAAGATCGCCCATGGACATATAGCGCAGTCCGGGGCGCACGGCGACCGGTCCCAGTGGGAGATCAAACCAGAGATGAAGATGCCAGCCCGTCGCATTTTCAAAAGACGCCTCACCACTGCTGGTCTCTATGTCGCTCAATCCATTGAAATTTGATCCGGCCGAAATTCCTACACCTTGAGCGCGCACGACGTCGGCGCTGATGGAGCCAGCGAGCAGGGTTAGGGCAATCGTTAGCAGCGAAGCGTGCTTAATCATATTCATTCTCGGATGTCTACGGGGGTATCGAGTCGGTAAGAAGGCTGTGCAACAGGCTCCGTGCATGTGAGTTTCTGGAGCCTCTCCGAACCAACGAAGGCGTAACAATTTACAACGTTGATGGTCTTATAGGAACGCTGAACCAGAGAGAACGGACTCATACATGAAGATCGGCATTACCTGTTATCCCGTATATGGAGGGAGCGGCGTCGTCGCCACCGAGCTCGGCAAAGCGCTGGCACAGCGCGGCCATCAAATTCACTTCATCGCGTACTCCATGCCCTTTCGCCTGGGACACGTGACGGAGAATATTTTCTTTCATGAGGTCAATGTAAACGTCTATCCCCTCTTCGAGTATCCTCCTTATTCGCTCGCATTGACGAGCAAAATGGTGGATGTCGCAAAGTTTGAAGAACTTGATCTTCTTCACGTCCACTATGCCGTTCCACATGCAACGAGCGCGGTTCTGGCACGTGATATCCTCGAGACACAGGGGCTGCACGTCCCCGTCGTAACGACGCTTCATGGTACCGACATCACGATCGTCGGCCAGGACCCATCTTTCGCACCTGTCGTCAATTTCTCAATCAACGGGTCCGACGGCGTGACCGCCGTCTCGAGATATCTTCAGCAAGAAACCCTCGCACACTTTGAGATCGGTCGTGAGATCGAGGTCATTCCCAATTTTGTTGATACGGAACGGTTCGTTCGGCTCAACAAGGGACACTTTAAACAAGCGTTGTGCCCTGAAGGCGAGAAGGTACTGGTCCACGTATCGAACTTTCGTCCGGTAAAACGAGCCACCGACGTCGTTCACGTCTTTCATCGACTGCGCGAAGAAGGACTCTCCGTGAAGCTTCTGCTGGTAGGTGATGGGCCGGATCGGATGTCGACTCAGCGCCTTGCGCGCGAGCTGGGGGTATACGACGACATCCGGTTCCTCGGAAAACAGGAGCCCATCGAGGAGATCTTGTCGATTGCCGACGTTTTTCTAATACCAAGTGGATCCGAGACTTTCGGGCTCGCGGCTCTCGAAGCGATGTCGTGTTCAGTTCCGGTCGTTTCCAGCGACATCGGCGGACTGCCCGAGCTTAACATCGACGGCGAAACAGGCTTTCTGTGTCCGCTCGGCGATATCGATGTAATGACCGACCGCACACGACGAATTCTGGAGGATGATGGACTCCAGGCGAAGATGGGCCAGGCTGCCCGCCGGCGTTCAGTGGAAGAGTTCGATCAAGATCTCATCGTCCCGATGTACGAGGCATATTATGAACGTGTTCTCGAACGCTCACGTCACGCCGCCGAAACTACAGTCGAGTAATCTAGCTACCCGGCACGAATGACTAATCTGAATCGTAACGCTGATGTGAAGGTGTGCTATGATCGGACACCCGAATCACTCCGAAAGGTACTAGTTACCAACACGACACATGGGCACCGTTGCCGCAGCACCCAGGCAGTAGCACGATAGAGGAATCATGCAGAAGGTAGGTAAGGAGGCCGTTGCTCTCGCGCCCGGCAGTAGTAACCTCGCGCAGGGTCCAAGTAAGTCGCTAACAAAGATCATGCTCGTGCCGTTTCGCAATGGTGAGGCGGTAAACAAGCACCCGGATCTCGCCTCGCTTCTCGACGACGGATGGTCTGTCAGCAGCGCCGTTCCGAGGATTGTAGAAGCAGAAGGGACGAAGCTACTGGTCGTCCTGGTCAAGCCCGAGAAGAGCGCGCGGCTGACACGGATCAAGTAACGGAGAAGGCATCCGCGTCCTACATCGACCAGTCTCGATCTACAGGTCGGCGAATCCGTGCGTGAGAAACGGATTCGAGTTCCGCTCTCTACCGACGGTCGTGTCCGGTCCATGTCCGGGATGAACGCGCACATCATCTCCCAGCGGGATTAACTTTTCGAAAATCGACCGCATCAACGCGGGCATAGATCCTCTCCATAGATCTGTCCGGCCCACCGACCCCTGAAAGAGCACGTCGCCCGATAGTACAGCTTGAGATTCTGCGTCGTAAAAGGAGATCGAGCCGGGTGAGTGACCCGGCGTGTACAACACGTCAAGGCGTGCCTCGCCGAACTTCACCACATCTCCCTCCTTGAGGAAAACCGAGGGACCGGGCGGCTTGTCTATTTCGACGCCGAACATTCTCGCCTGCTCGTCAGCCTGGGTCAGGAGCGGCAGATCCTCACGATGCATTTGAAAGCCCATCTCGTATCGCTCGGCAAAGTGCGCGCATCCGAAGATGTGATCGATGTGGCCGTGCGTCAGCAAGAGGTGGCGTATGTCGAGTCGATTGTCGTCGACGTATGCTTCGACGATACTCGTCTCATCCGGCGTCATGCAGCTCGGATCGATCAGCACGGCTTCACCCTGGCTAGCACATATGAAGCAGTTCGTCTGAAATGAGTTGAATGTAAATCGCTGGACGTCCATGCGCGGTATACCTGAGACGGTTTGATGAGGGTCCTGAACAACCGTTAACGCCATTCGTTTACCGCCACGCACAGCTCAACGCCTCACTTCTTGCCGGAATCCCGGCTTTACTGGATGAAACGACTTCATGGCATGATCCTTCGGATGCTGCCCGGTCCGATTCTGGGGTGGCTGTGCACGTTGATGTTCTTGCTCTTGATGCAGTTTTTAATCAAGTATCTCCCCGACATCGCGGGGAAAGGTCTTCCATTCATCGTCATCGTCGAGTTGATAGCGTACAATCTGGCCTACATGGTCGTATTGGCGGTACCGATGGCGGTATTGATCGGAACGATGATGGTGTTCGGCCGCATCACTGAGACGCGGTCGTACATCGTGATCAAATCGGCCGGCATCTCTCCTTTCCAGCTGATCTGGCCATCAATGGTAGTTGGGCTATTCCTGACGATAGGAATGACCTACTTCAACAACTTTGTGCTGCCGGATGCCAATTTTCGTGCGCGGAATCTATGGCAAGATATCCGCCAGAAGCGTCCCGGGTTCGAACTGCGCGACGGCGTCTTCTATGACGGCGTGAACCGATACAGCATTCTGGTACAAAACGTGTCGGAAAAGACTGACCTCATGAATGATGTCCTCATTTATGATTATACCCAAGAAGACGAATCTCAAACTGCAATCAAGGCACGCGAGGGGCGAATACGCGCACCGGAAGGCCGACCAGAGGTCATCCTCACGCTTTATGACGGGGAAGTCCATCGACTACTTCGTAATCAAAAGTCCGGTTCGGACGAACGATACGAGCGCCTTGCCTTTGATCGATACGAGCTGCGGATAGATCTTTCCGAATTCACGTTCGAACGATCCGACCCACGTGAGGGCAATCGATCGGACCGCACCATGCGAACGCGCGAAATGATGGCGGTCGTCGATTCGTTTATGTTTAGTGTAGATCAAGCAAAGGAGAACATGGCGGAGATCGGTTTATCGCTTATACAGGTCCGAGACGGGCTCGGAGAGGACGACTATCTCCCCACGCCCGGGGCGGCGGATTCGGCCAGAGCCTCAGAACGAAACGTGCTCAAGACGGTCGACGGCTCGATGCATCGAGCCATTTACGATGCCGCCGTAACAAATGCCCGCTCGTCAAGAACCATGGTCGATCGATTGCGGGACACAATCAAGTATGAAGAGCAACGAGCGGATCGCTACAAGGTGGAAATCCATAAGAAGTTTTCCATCGCTGTTGCGTGTATCATCTTTGTACTTATCGGAGCACCTCTTGGCCTCAGCATTCGCCGCGGTGGAGTCGGGAAGGCCGGAGCGCTTGCGACCGCAATCTTCTTATTCTATTGGGTGACGCTCGTACAGGGCGAGAAGCTGGCAGATCGAGGTTTTCTCGCGCCGTGGATCGGCATGTGGGGAGCGAATATGGTCATGCTCGCACTCGGTCTCTGGCTGATGATCTACGTGTCGCTGGACCTGAAGGCTACGCCCCCTCTTCACCGGAGACTATTCGAGAAAATCAGTCGATAGGCGGTCATGTTGTATCTGGTGCCTACGCCTATCGGGAATCTCGAGGATATCACATTACGTGCGCTGCGCATTCTGCACGAGGTCGACCTGATAGCCTGCGAAGATACGCGCACGTCCGGCATTCTGCTCTCGCACTACGAGGTCGAAACCGCGCGCACGAGCTATCACGAGCACAACGAAAGAAGCAAGGCACCCGTGCTGATCGACCGCATGCGTGCGGGCCAATCGATCGCACTCATCAGCGATGCGGGATCGCCCGGTATATCCGATCCCGGCTTCTATCTGGTCCGGGAGTGCATGCGCAATGAGATTTCTGTCATCCCGCTTCCCGGCGCCACCGCATTCGTGCCGGCACTCGTCGCATCAGCGCTTCCGATTGACCGTTTCACTTTCGAGGGATTTCTCCCGGTCAAGAAGGGTCGCCAGACGCGAATTGAAGAGTTGAAATCCGAACAGCGTACGCTAATCTTCTACGAATCCCCCTTTCGGCTCTTGAAGACACTCGACCAGCTTGCCGCTGCATTCGGCAATGACCGACCTGGGTCGGTTTCCCGCGAGCTCACGAAGAAGTTCGAGGAGATTCAGCGAGGAACGCTTCGTGAGTTGCACTCGTATTTTGAGGGCCAGAACAGGGTACGTGGTGAGCTCGTCGTCGTCGTGGCGGGCGCAGGCTTAACCACAGATATCTGGAATGCATAGCAACCGGCGGGTACGCCCACCTTCACTTCTCGGCGAAACGACCTCCTGAGCGGGGCGTTGCAGTTTGCCCGTCCACGAATGGCAGCACGAAATTAGATGAATTGGAAACTGGTCGACCGCATCACGGCAGGCGCCGTCTTTCTCTGGGCGTTGATCCTGTATATTCTAACCGTTGCGCCAACGGCCTCGTTCTGGGATGCCGGTGAGTTCATCGCTATTGCGAACAGGCTCGAAGTGTCGCATCCTCCCGGAGCGCCGTTCTACATGCTCGTGGGGCGTCTCTTCTCCATGTTCGTTCCCTCCGAGTACGTAGCACTTTCGGTTAATCTTGTCTCCGTCCTCTCGAGTGCTGTTACGGTCCTGCTGACGTACCTCATCATCGTGCGGCTCGTTCGAAAATGGCAGAATGCTCCTGACGGCCGGACCACCTCGGAACATCTCACAGCGCTGGCAGGCGGTGTCATCGGTGCCCTGACGTTCGCAGCGACGGATTCGTTCTGGTTCAATGCCGTCGAAGCGGAAGTCTACGCCATGTCGATGCTGTTTACGGCCCTGGTCGTCTGGCTGATTATGAAGTGGAGTGAGCAGGCACAACTCGAAGAGGCGATGCTCGCCGGTGGTCAGCATCCGTTCGGGCTTCGGTCGAACCGGTACCTGGTGGTAATCGCTTATCTCTTCGGGATTGCGATCGGTGTGCACCTGCTTAATCTGCTGGCTGTGTTCTTCATCGCGCTGATCTTCTTCTTTACGGAGTTCGATAAACCCGAGTGGGATGCATACAGGCGTTGGCGAGGCATCGCGATTGCCGGAGCGATTTCTGCTGCGGTATTTCTGGTGATTTATCCGGGTGTCGTCCAATATCTGCCGACCTTGGCCGGCGAGATCGGCTCGCTTTTTCTGTTCCTATTGATCGTCGTCGGCGCCGTGGTGTTCGGTCTATATTACACGCACACGCGCAGTATGCCTGCAGCGAACCTGATCATGGTCTCATTCACGGCGGTCCTCATCGGCTATTCGACGTATGCTGTCATTTTTATCAGGAGTGCAGCCGATCCGCCCATCGACGAGAACGACCCTGAGAACCTCGATGCCATCGTATCCTATTTGAAGCGCGAGCAGTACGGCGCCACACCGCTTTTCAAGGGGCCTACCTACGACGACCGCACCGGCACCGTCAGTTTTGACGAGGAGACCCTTTTTCCACGCCGCTATTCACAGGATCCGAACCATATTCGCATCTACTCGCAATACGACTCAGACTGGCAGTTCTTCTGGAAGTACCAGGTTGGGCACATGTACGTCAGATACTTCATGTGGCAGTTCGTTGGGCGTGCAAGCGACGCTCAGGATGCACCACCGGCAACCGGATTTCAGTTCATCGATGACCGTGCGGGGGCGAATGAGTACCTGGTCCAGACGCCCAGCGAGGAGGCGGCTCGAAACGTGTATTTTTTCTTGCCACTTTTGCTGGGTCTTATAGGAGCCGGCTACCATTTTCGCCAGGATTGGAGACACGCCTTCAGTGTGCTCGCGCTTTTTCTGATCACCGGCCTCGGCATCATTCTATATCTGAATCAAACGCCGCTTCAGCCGAGAGAACGTGACTATTCGTACGTGGGCAGCTTTTTTGCCTTCAGCCTGTGGATCGGGATCGGCGCATCCGGCTTGCTTCAGCTGTTGGTTGATTCGATTCGCGGCACAATGAAGCCGGTCGTTCAGCACGGAATCCTTCTCGGCTGCGCTGGTGTGCTCTTTTTCGCGATACCCGTCTGGATGACGCTCGAGAACTACGATGACCACGACAGGTCGGGGAATTATGTCGCGCCGGATTATGCGTACAACATGTTGATGAGTCTTGAGGAGGACGCCATCGTCTTCACGAACGGTGACAATGACACCTTCCCGCTCTGGTATATGCAAGAAGTAGAGAAGGTGAGGCGCGACGTCCGCGTCGTAAATCTCTCGCTCTTGAACACGTCGTGGTACGTGAAACAGCTCAAGAATCAGGCATCGCGAGAATCCGCTCCACTCCCTATCTCGATGTCGGACGATCAGATCGAAAACTTGACGGTAGTCCGCTGGGAGCCTCGTGAGGTAGAGCTCCCGGTCGAACTAGATCGTATCCAGCAGGATTCAGAGATGTTTATTCCGACCGAAGACTCTTCGGAGATCATGAGCCCGATGCGGTGGCACCTGGAAGGCCGGCCGTACAGCGAGGAGTTCAACATCCTCTATGCTGCCGACCAGGCGGCGCTGGACATCATCGCGACGAACGCTCAGCAGGCATGGGAGCGCCCTGTATATTTCGCTGTAACCGTGAGTCCGGACGGCCAGCTAAACCTGCAAAATTTCTTTCAACTCGAGGGGCAGGCCTTCCGTGTAGTGCCAATTGAGCACGACGAAGGCCTTGGCCGGGTCGTTCCCGAGATCACACCGGAGCGACTTATGGGCTTCCGATTCACGAATCTTGCGGATCCGGACGTTTATTACGACGAGAACATTCGCAGGATGATTGACAATTATCGCAACATCTTCGGCCATACTGCCCAATCGTTGGCGGAATCAGGACATACTGAACGGAGCCTCGCCTTACTCGACACATTGATGGCGAACGTTCCATTCGAAACAATCCCAGGTGACGAGCGGTCGTTCTTGCTTCTCTCACGTGCGTACGAGGCCGCTGGCGCATCTGATCGCGCTATCGCTCTGATGAAGAAGGCGGAGCCGGTGCTGTTGCATCGACTCGCAACGGTGCAGTCGGATCAAGATCTTCGATTCGCATCGCAATTCGTACAGATACTTCGTGCATCATACCTCGATCTCGGGGCTTTTGAAGAGGCCTCGGAATTCAGCTACCGCATCGCAGACGTTCTGGAGGATTCCAGCTATCGGCAGACGCCGGAAGAAGTGCAGCGTCTTTACGAGGACGCCAGGCAAGGCAATCCCACCCAAACCGAGGCAGACCAATCGGTGGGAAGCTCTTGAGGCTGGCGGTAGATCAATAGTAGCCGCAACCAATGTCCGGATTTATGCCCCCTGGGCACCTGCAGGCACTATTTCGGCAATGCTGTGTGCTCAGGTTGACAGGCGAGGAATTTGCGTCTATATTTTTGATCAACTGGGC
>CAZKNF010000019.1:0-3645 GCA_964554105.1 uncultured Rhodothermales bacterium
CGATCGTGCCGATGTTCACGTGCGGCTTGTTGCGCTGAAAGGTCTCCTTTGCCATGGCTCGTTGCTCCTATATCCGGATTATCGTTTCGAATCTTGGTGTTTCTATGATTACGCAGCTATGGTTTCGCCTGTCGCGGTAGCTATGACCTCCTCGGCGATACTCTTGGGCACCTCAGCGTACGCTTTGAACTGCATCGTATAGAGTGCGCGCCCCTGAGTGATCGACCGCATGTCGGTCGAGTACCCGAACATCTCTGAAAGCGGCACCTCGGCCTTGATCACCTGAGCATCCTGTCTCTGACCCATGCTTTCTATCCGACCGCGGCGACTGTTCAGGTCGCCGATGACATCACCCATATATTCTTCGGGGGTGATGACCTCGACTTCCATAATGGGCTCCATGAGGGCAGGATCGGAACGGCGAGCTGCATCTCGGAAAGCCATACGTCCCGCAATTTCAAATGATATCTGATCGGAATCGACATCGTGATACTTGCCGTCGTAGAGTCGCGCCTTGATTCCCTCAACCGGATATCCCGCCAGCGGCCCCTGTTCCAGTGCGGACTTGATGCCTTTCTCTACTGATGGGATGAACTCGCGCGGAATGTTTCCACCCTTGATTTCGTCGACGAATTCGAAACCCACGCCCTCTTCGGTCGGACCGAACTCGATGTAGACTTCGGCAAACTGCCCGCGTCCACCCGACTGCTTTTTGTGGACGTAGTGCTCGTCGTAGGAGCGCTTGATCGCTTCACGGTACGCAACCTGCGGGCGGCCAACGTTCGCGTCGACCTTAAATTCGCGCTTGAGTCGGTCGACAATAATTTCGAGGTGTAGCTCACCCATCCCGGCTATTATGGTCTGGCCAGTCTCCTCATCAGTGCGAACCTGAAAAGTCGGGTCCTCTTCAGCAAGCTTCTGGAGTCCCTGGCCCAGCTTATCGCTGTCTGCCTTCGTTTTAGGTTCAATGGCAATTCGGATAACAGGCTCCGGAAATTCCATCTGCTCCAGAATGATCAGCTTGTCCGGATCGCAAAGGGTATCACCAGTTCGGACGTTTTTAAGTCCAACTGCAGCAGCGATATCGCCCGCCGTCACCTGGTCCACATCTTCGCGACTGTTCGCATGCATAAAGAGGATGCGACCGACGCGCTCTTTGTCCTCTGTCGTCGCGTTATAAACCTGAGAACCTTTCTTGAGGGTACCGCTGTAGACACGGAAAAACGTGAGCTTCCCGACGTACGGGTCCGTCGCTATTTTGAAGGCAATGGCACTGAACGGCGCTTCAGGATCAGGGCTGCGTTCTATTTCCTCCTCTGTACGAGGATGAATGCCGGCAACCGGAGGCACGTCTATGGGGCTCGGGAGATAATCTAGCACGCCGTCGAGGAGGCGCTGAACACCCTTGTTCTTGAAGGCCGTACCGCAGAAAACCGGTGTGATATCGAGGTTCAGCGTTGCCTTGCGCACCACGGCCTTTATCTCTTCCGGTGTAATCTCGTCGCCCTCGAGATACTTCATGAGCAGCTCGTCATTATGCTCCGCAACGGCCTCGAGGAGATTGATCCGCCAGTGGCGTGTTTCCTTTTTCAGATCGTCAGGCACATCGATCTCATCCCAGGTTGAACCTTGCGACTCATCGTGCCAGACAATCGCCTTGTTCGCAATCAGATCGATTACGCCGCGAAACATATCGCCTTCGCCGACCGGAATTTGGACGGGTACGGCATTGGCCTTGAGGCGGTCTTTCATCATCTGGACCGCGTTTGTAAAATCGGCACCTGTACGATCCATCTTGTTGACGAATGCGATACGGGGCACTTTGTATTTATTGGCCTGGCGCCACACCGTTTCCGACTGCGGCTCCACCCCGCCGACGGCGCAGAAGAGTGCGATAGCACCGTCAAGGATGCGCAGCGAACGTTCCACTTCGATAGTGAAGTCGACGTGCCCGGGCGTGTCAATGATATTAATACGATAGTCTTTCCAGTAGCAGGTTGTGGCAGCGCTGGTAATCGTGATTCCGCGCTCCTTCTCCTGCTCCATCCAGTCCATGGTGGCACCGCCTTCATGGACCTCGCCCATGCGGTGAAGACGTCCGGTATAAAAAAGTATACGCTCGGTCGTAGTCGTCTTACCGGCATCGATGTGCGCCATGATGCCGATGTTACGCGTGTTCTGGAGCGAATTTATCGTGTTGGCCATAATCTATCTTCTCTATTGCGTCCGTCACTCATCGCGGCGCCGGGTCTGATTACCGGCTTAGAAGCGGAAGTGCGCGAACGCTTTGTTGGATTCAGCCATTCGGTGGGTATCATCCTTCTTCTTTACCGCGCCGCCTTCGCCCTTGGCTGCTGCATCCAGCTCGTTGGCGAGACGCAGCGCCATGCTCTTGTCATTACGGGCTCGGGCGTACTGGATAATCCAACGAAACGCCAGCGCGACTCTTCGCTCCGGCCGAACTTCTATGGGTACCTGATACGTGGCGCCGCCTACGCGGCGACTGCGAACCTCAACGAGAGGAGCTACATTATTGACGGCCTTCTTGAATACTTCCAATCCCGGCTGCTCCGCGCGTTCCTCGATCATATCGAGCGCGCTGTAAACGAGGCCTTGCGCCGTGCTCTTCTTGCCGTCGCGCATGATACTGTTGATGAAGCGCGAAATCAGCTCATCGTTGTATACGGGATCCGGAGAGACCCTTTTCTTATCTGCTTGTTTCCTTCGCATATGAAATCCGAAATTCCCGGATGGCAGCCGCTCGTCGAGCGACGGACCCGATACCGTGATTATCAACTATCAAAAAAGACGCCATGCACAGTGCACAGCGTTTTATTAACCGTCTGGCCGAACATCGCGGCCAACGAAACCTATGTCCTCGGCTTCTTCGTGCCGTACTTCGATCGGGCCTGCATCCGCTCTTCCACTCCGGCAGCATCAAGCGCACCCCGCACGATGTGATACTTCACACCGGGCAGATCTTTCACACGCCCGCCGCGAACCAGCACGATCGAGTGCTCCTGAAGATTATGCCCTTCGCCAGGGATGTAGGCAATCACCTCAATGCCGTTGGTCAGGCGGACCTTGGCCACTTTTCGAAGCGCGGAGTTCGGCTTCTTCGGCGTTGTCGTATACACACGCGTACAGACGCCGCGCTTCTGCGGACTGCCTTGCAGCGCCGCAGACTTTACTTTTCTCGTCTTGTTAGAGCGTCCTTTTCGGACGAGCTGCTGGATTGTCGGCACGATGTACCAGGATTAATCCGACTTCAATGATCTTCGATGTCAATTTTTCTTAGATGAAAGAGCCGGCCCAATCGAACCGGCTTTTCAACACAGGAATGGCGATAAACTGGAAAGGAGATACACACCGCATTTCCGCTTATGAACCCGCCCAAGATTGATTCACGGTGTGCGAATCAATCCAACTGAGACGCCCGGCATAAGTCGCCGGCTGCTAGGCCTTGCGGCCGGGGTGTCGCCAAATCAGCTTTGCAATATAACGTCTCACCTACGGATTGTTCAACTCGGTTGATTAAGGATAAGTGAAAAGACGGCTCCCGCGGGGAAAGCGCAGCGGATTCGGGGGGATAAACTGATATAACGGTATATCATTGTGTATCGTACTATCTTCGCCGGGGAGCGC
>CAZKNF010000019.1:3745-7673 GCA_964554105.1 uncultured Rhodothermales bacterium
CGAAGAGCACGGCGTAGACCAGTCGAATATCTCCGTATATTGCCGAGAATCCAGACGAACGTAGAAGCCGACTCTCTGCCAGTAGGAACAACTACTATTTCGAGGGACAGTCTTAAACGGCAGCCTGTCGAGCAGGCGTCGCGTCCTACGAAAGACCCGAATCTGATTTCTTAGGTGCGGGTGACGGAATACCGTCGCCAAGCGCCTCTCCATCAGCGTGTTCGTCCGACACGGAAAGCGATTCGTCATTAAGCTCGCCTTCGCCGGCTTGTTCATGGCTCGACGATCCGTTTGACACATCCGAAGGCGGCGCAGTCGTAGACGCATCGGCTTCGGTGACATCATCGTCATCCAATACGACACCATCCTCTTTGATAGCAGCGTTGGTCCCACCTGCAGATGCGGCTCCGTCCTTCGCTTGTCCGTTCATGGAAATGTATTCGCCGAACGGACGCGGTCCGAGTATCTCCACGAGATCTCGAGGTCCAAGGACTTCCTTCTTCAGAAGCGCCTGTGCCATCTTTTCGAGTTGTTCGCGTTTGTCTTCCAGCAGTGCTCGAGCTCGATCACGAACTCCATCGATGATGACTTTGACCTCTTCATCGATCACGCGCGCGGTGTCGTCGGAGTAGGGCTTGTCGAACGTCGGACTATCGTCTCGATTCGAAAGATTGAAACTCAAATATCCGATTCTCTCGCTCATCCCGTAATCCACGACCATCGCATACGACATTTTCGTGATGCGTTCGAGATCGTTCTGTGCTCCGGTCGATACCCGGCCGAAGACGAGATCTTCCGCTACACGACCTCCCACAGCCATGGTCATGCGGTCGAGGAGTGCCTCTTTCGTATACAGATATCGTTCCTCGGGGAGGTACTGCGCGTATCCGAGTGCGGCAAGGCCGCGCGGAACGATCGACACCTTGACGACCGGATCTGTGTTCTCTAGAAACCAGCCGGTGATTGCGTGACCGGCTTCGTGGTAGGCCACGATTTTCCGCTCCTCCGGTGATATGATCTTATTCTTCTTTTCGAGCCCGGCGATCACCCTATCGATCGCGTGCTCAAAATCATCCATCTCGATCGCTTCTTTGTCTCGACGCGCGGCCAGCAGCGCAGCCTCATTGCACACGTTCGCAATTTCGGCGCCCGCGAATCCAGGCGTTTGGCTTGCCAGAACCTCATGATTGACGTCGGCATGAAGGAGAAGGTGTCGGGTGTGGACACTGAAGATCTCCTCGCGCTCTCGCCGATCGGGTTTGTCGATCAGAATCTGACGGTCGAAACGTCCAGGGCGGAGAAGTGCTGTGTCCAGGACGTCAGGACGATTGGTGGCCGCCATTATGATGACGCCCTTATCGGTGTTGAAACCGTCCATTTCGACGAGGAGCTGATTCAGGGTGTTTTCCCGCTCGTCGTTTGCGCCCATCATCATTCCCTTTCCACGGGAGCGGCCTATCGCGTCGATCTCATCAATAAAAATGATGCAGGGTGCCTTTTCCTTTGCCTGTCGGAAGAGGTCGCGAACACGAGCGGCGCCGACGCCGACGAACATTTCGACAAAATCGGAGCCCGACAGCGAGAAAAACGGTGTGCCCGCCTCACCGGCTACGGCCTTCGCGAGCAGCGTTTTGCCGGTGCCCGGGGGACCGACGAGGAGAACGCCCTTCGGCAGCTTGCCGCCAAGCCTGGTAAACTTCTTCGGATTCTTGAGAAAGTCTACGACCTCAACAACTTCCTCCTTGGCCTCATCGAGCCCAGCTACGTCTTTGAAGGTCAGCTGCTGGTCTCCCATCGCGTCGAAAAGAACGGCCTTATTCTTTCCGATATTCAGAACCTGGGACCCGGGATTCATTCGACGAATGAGGAAGATCCAAAGCGCAACGATGATCAGGATCGGGAACACCCAAGTCATCACTCCGCCAAGCCAGTTCTCTTCCGTTCTAGCTGTAAACTCGACTACGGAGCTTTCATCGTTTTCCTGCGCCAACTCGTTGTGGCCGCGCAGAAAGGCTGTGAGTTCGTGGTCTTCCGGTTTGGTGGTGGTAAAACGTGTAGGCGTCTCGGTTTCGGTATTATTCAGCAGGTCCTGACGCGGTTCGGCGATCTTGACCTGGCCGGATTCGACCGCTGCGTCGGTATACGTACCTTCAATTTCCTTATCGTTGACGACAACCACTTTTGCGACGTGGCCATCCTCGACGTACTCGAGAAACGTGCTGTAGTCTACCGTATTAGGATCTTCGCCACCCCAGAAAATGAAGAAGTGAACTAGTAGGGCGAGAAAAATCGCAAGGTAGATCCAGAGCGAGAACTTCGGTTTTCGATCGGGCAGACGTGGGCCTCCCGATTCCTTATCGCGTCCCAGTTTTAGATTATCGCGCTCGTCTTGAGCCATATTCACTAACGTAATTTGCGGAGAGAACGCAGGGCCTTTCGAGCCGGGGGGCATGTTCGACTGTGCGATCATGCCGGTGGAGTAAGGGCGGCGTGGCGTGCGTAGCTGGTTTTCCGCGAATTCCTTTGGCCGCAGCAGACGGAAATGGCGGCTTCTCCGGAGGTGCTGCCGTAAGAATAGAACGAAAGCTTACCTGGTAAAATATCGCTCCTGCGCAACCTGATGTTGCAATGTCAGGGCACAGCCATCGACCTGCCCAACCCTTAGAAGGTCGGCTTGGTTCCATACACAGCTGTTCGACTGGAGCGCTGCCCCACACAGAGCGTCCCGACACCTGCGCAAGATGCACGCCAGATCACGCGACTTCGGATCCGATGGAGTTACTCAAACTCATCGAGTGCAACAGGTCGGATTTGTGCTTCGAAATGCGATGCATATTTCTGCATCAACATTCCGGCCTCTCTACGTGTAGTGAATTGACCGAGCACGGCGCAGAAGACGGTGTGGTCATCTGTCTTTTCCACCATGACGCCCGTCCGGAATCCCTCTTTTGCGTACTTGTCTGCAAGGGCTTTCATGGTTTCTTCCACAGCATGCTTTCCAAGTAGGAGCGTGTAGCCACCCAGCTCCCGCCGGATTCCGCCTTCGCCACGAATCGAGCTCTCATTCTGGGATACATCAGGATCGACGGCCTCTGCTGAAGCGGAAGGCGAATGCAAGGCTTCCGTAGAGTCGCCGCTGGATCCGATGCGAGGATCGAATTTCGCGACGACACTCGAATCTGCATTGCTCGCTGCGGATTCCGCGGCTCGCCTCGATTCCACCGTGCTCGAGCCGGATCCGCCAAGCCGTGACTCAGGCTGTGAAGTTGAATCGGGCGTACTATTGGTATACGCGGATGTCACTGAGTCGGGCGTTTGTACGTACTCGCCGGTGCTGAGAGAATCGGTGAGACCGGCATAATCTTCCGCCAACGAATCGGGGGCTGAGCCGGAGGAGTCGGTTACCGGTGCGGCTGCAGCGGCCGCGGCCGAATCGGCTGCAGCTTGCAGTGCGAGATGCCGTTCTTCAAGAGCCGTGAGCAATCGATCTGCGAGATCCGCGTAGGCAGTACTCGGATAGTGGTGTTTCACGCCGGCGTACAGCGTGTTCAGGTACACCTCGTCCCCAACTTCTGCTGCCGCGAGCAATCTTGGATCGGCGAGAGTGGTGTCCGACGCGAGATTGTCGGTTGCAGGATTCCCTGTCGCCGTATCAGCTGCTGCCGGCGTTAGAGCCACATTCATTGAATCGGCGGGTTCAGCCAGAACGGGCTGTTCAAGATCAGATGGTGGTTCGTCGGCTTCGACGGACGGCTCGGGATTCGTACTACTTGAGACAGGGTCATTCGATGTGGTGTCTGCCTCCCCTGCACCGGATTCGGCAGAACGAATTGTATCGGCTGCCTGGTTCTCCAGTGCAATTCGCGGAGTGAACGTCCGGCCCGCTTCCTGCTCACCAGCACGCGTCGCCGGAACGTCACCCTTCGGC
>CAZKNF010000019.1:7773-48060 GCA_964554105.1 uncultured Rhodothermales bacterium
TCGGCGCGCCCTCCTCAGTGACTTGTGAGCCGTCGACATGTGCCGAATCAGCTGTTTCGGCTTCGGTCGTGCGACCGACATCGTTCGCTATTCCGGGATCGAATTCTGCGGAATCGGGCGAGGCTTCGGCAATATTCAACAGGCCCGCTTCGCCGAGAATCGAATCCGGCACGCTCAGCGGGAGCGGTCCGTAGACATCGAGCGAATCCCTATTCGCCCATTCTAAATAGATTCTACCTGCAGCCAGCAGGGCTCGCGGAGCAACCTCCATTCCGCGATATTCCGCCGCAACTTCCACCATACGGTTTAATGCACTGCTATACGAACCGCGCTGCCATCGCTGAAACGCGAATTCGTAGTCTTCCTCTGCCAGCGCGAGTGTGTCGGACGGCACGTCGTCCCGAATGCCCAGTCGTTCCCTGACTCGTCCGGCGAAATCGGACGTCGGATAGTCACGGAGTACCTGCTCGTAGAGGCGTTTCGCGGACGTGGAATCGCCCAGGGAGCGGTGGACTTCCGCCAGGGCATAGAAGGCACGTTGAGCAACGGGAAATTCAGAGTCCTCTTCAATGACTGCCCGGTACCACGTAGCCGCAGAATCCGGTTGATCCATCGAAAGGAAGAGCACGTTAGCCAGCTCATACCTGGCCGCAGCCCGCCTGGCCTGCAATTCGGCCCTGCTGATCGAATCGCGAGGTACGTCGGAGTAATCGAGCGGCGGAAGTGGGTTCTCGCCGACGGAGGGATCGAGGTCCTCAAGCCGCTGTTCAGGCAAAGCTGCGGCAAGCCCCTCATCGGAAGAAACATTTTCCACAGCTGCCTGGCGGCGCCAGTTCGGCGCGTGCGGTCGATCGCCCCACCTGAGCACGAAGTTCATCCGGCCTTCCTGCACGCGGACAGGATCAGCGTGATACAGAAAGCCTGAGCTTCCAGTCGGATCGTTTTGACCGGACGTCTGACGGTTCGCCCCGCCTGCATCGTTATTCTGGAACCCTTGCTGCGCCTGGAGGCGCTCGGCGCGGCGCTCCTCCTCGGCCAACTCTTCTGCCATTTTCGTCCTGATTTCGAAGATCTTCGCCGCGAAGTCATCTTCATTCAACTCTCCGAGATAGAGGAGCGAATCCATTTCGGCGATGCGGCTGCTCACGTCGGCGAAACTTCCAAACATCTCAGCTTGCGCGGCTGCATCCGTGATGGCTTCAGACGTATGTGTAAAGTCGGTTTCAAGTCCGCTGCTTCGTTCCGAAGTGGGCGCTT
This sequence comes from uncultured Rhodothermales bacterium, assembly GCA_964554105.1. Lineage (GTDB taxonomy): Bacteria > Bacteroidota > Rhodothermia > Rhodothermales > VXPQ01 > CAZKNF01. The sequence goes on from CAZKNF010000019.1 coordinate 9,031, forward strand.
GCAAGGTCGTGGTGGCGGTATCGAAATGAGCGGACGCCATTTGAAAGTCGACATAGGCGTCTCTGTAAAGCTCGCCCAGGCTGTAGTGGATTTTACCCCTCACATCCGCAATCTGGCCGTCCGAGTCGTAAAGAATATCATGGTAGATTGTTCGTGCATCGTCCGGGTAGCCAATGGATTGATAGATGCGGCCTCGGAGATACGCGAGCTCGTAGCGATTGGTGTAGTTTTTATCGTCTCGCTCCATTCTCCGGACCTCCCGCAGGGCGGATTCTCCGTCTAGGTGCAGACCTTCGATTCGTACGGCACTCAGCTGCGCTGCGTACGTGAGTTCGTATCGTGGATGGGCATTCGAAACGCGTTCGAACGCGTCTACCGCATCCGAATAGCGCCCGAGCGCTTCATACACCTGGCCCAGGAGAAACCAGCCGCGCGCCTCGAGACTCCTGTCGCGAATGTTCTCGAGGCCCATCGAAAGTTCGTCGACGGCATCCTGAAACGCACCGCGCTTTACATACAGCTCGCCCATCGCCAGGCGAAGGCTCGGCTCCCATCGGTCTGAGAGGTCTTCGAGATTCAGGCTTTCGAGGAGGTGTTCGCGCGCGCTATCATAAGAACCGGAGGCGATGAGCGTACGCGCTAGCCAGAGCCGCGCCTCATCTTCGAGCGCGGAGCCGAGATCGATGGCCTCGCGGAATTTCTGCTCCGCACTCACATAGTTCTGTTGGTAGTAATAGCTCTTCCCGATGAGAACCAGTGCATCATCCACCCATTTAGAATTGGGATGGTCACGCAAAACGTCGGCGCTTTTATCTATCGTCGCTTGAAATGCCTGATCGTTTCCCGTCCGGTTCGGTGAGGGGAAGACCGAGATATACTGCTGTCGGTCGATCGGCTCAGTGCTCTGCTCCAGAACCTCCACGCCCTGCTCGTACGACCTTTCTGCGTTGTAGAACGTGTTGTAGTACGCAGTGAAGTTGTCGTATCTGTCGCTTACGAAGGATATTCTGCCACATCCGGCGACGGAGAGACAGAGCACGAGGAATACGAGACTCCGAACGCTTAGCAAGATCGATCGATACGGTCGAGACATAGTATTCGAATTGGGTCAACCCGAGAACAGGCCGACCGGCAGCGTCAGGTTCAAACTGACGAAAATGCGACGCGAGTACCTCGCTCAGCCTTCCCGCCGATTAATAGTCTCGTATCAGTGCTGCATTCGTCCCAACGTGCTTTCAGTGGACATGACCCGCTCATGTGCGGGCGGTAAAGGCGTAAGGTGTATTTAGAATACGAGGGCCGCCACGAGAATTCCCGATCCCGGTGGCGCTAAACCCGGCTGACGTGGACCATGTTTGTCCGGCCCTTGGCAGGCAGCGGCATTCCGGCCGTGATGACGATCAGGTCGTCCTTCTTCACGAGTCGGCGTTCGGTCAGTATTCGGTGTACCAGGTTCACGCCCTCGTCGGTGTCCCGCTGGAAAGGGATTTCGAAAGCTTTTGTTCCCCACACGAGACCCAGTTGGCGTACGACTCGCTGGTCATCGGTAAAAGCGAAAAGGGGCACCGTCGGACGGTGTCGCGCGATGGAGCGCGCCGTTGCGCCAGTGGCGGTCAGACACGCGATTGCCGCTGCGCCCACCTGCTCACCGAGTCGGTGTGCTGTAAAGCTCACAGACTCCGTAACGTCGTTGGATTCGAAACGTCGGAGTGTGGGCGTAGACAGCGGGCTCTCGTACTGCCGCGAATGCTGTTCGGCTTCGAGGATGATATTGGACATGACCTCGACGACGCGTTCTGGATGCTTCCCGACGGCGGTTTCACCTGAAAGCATCAGGGCGTCGCTGCCGTCGAGCACCGCGTTGGCGACGTCGCTCGCCTCCGCCCTCGTCGGTCGTGGATTGTCGATCATGCTCTCGAGCATCTGCGTCGCCGTGATGACAGGTTTGGCGGCAACGATACACTTATGGATGATCATCTTCTGAGTGCTCGGCACCCGAGAAATCGGCATTTCGATGCCCAGATCGCCGCGCGCAACCATGATCGAATCGGCCTCGGCCAGGATGTGGTCGAACTTCAAGACAGCCTCCGGCTTCTCGATTTTCGCGATGACGCCTACAAGCTTGCCGGATTCGCGGACGCGGCGCATGAGGTTCATCACGTCGGCCACGTCTCGAACGAAAGACAGGGCAATGAAATCGACATTCAGCGAGAGGCCGAACTCCAGATCCTCCAGGTCCTTGCGAGTGAGCGCAGGCGTGGACGTCCGAATGTTAGGCAAGTTTACGCCCTTCCTCGAACGAAGCGGTCCTCCCACAATCACGTCGGTGACAACGTCGTTTTCGTTTACACTTACCACTTCGAGCTCGAGCAGTCCGTCGTCAATCAGTATACGCCCGCCGGGCGCAGTGTCCTCCGGCAGCGTGGCGTAGTTGATCTGAACACGTTCGCGGGTACCGTATTCCATGGGCTCGGTCGTAAGTACGAGCCGCTGACCTTTGTGAATCAACACGCCGCCGTTCTTGATCCGCCCAATCCGAATCTTCGGACCTTGTAGATCCTGTAGAATCGGCACGACCTTTTCTTCCAGATCGGCGGCCTCGCGAACGTACTCGATCAGCCGGCGGTGGTCTTCATGGCTTCCGTGAGAAAAATTCAGGCGCGCAACATCCATGCCCGCACGAATCATGCGCCGAATGGTGTCACGGTCCGATGATGCCGGGCCAAGAGTACAAACGATTTTTGTCCGTCGCGCCATGTAGAGCTGTCAGGGAAGTGCAGTTCCGTTCGGTGCCGGGCGCAAACTACGCCAGTCGAGGCCATCGTTCAAACACACCTGCTACTTGTCGCTCGATAAGAGTGCCGTAACATCCGTGCTCGGTTTGGCCTTCTTCAACGCTGATGATATCATCATGAGTTCGCCGACATTTTCGAGCGTGAGCACGCCAACCAATTGCCCATGCCGAACGACGGGTACGGTCGAGCACTTCGATTCGGACATCCGCTGAAACGCCTCCTGGAGCATCGCACCCTCTTCAATTGCGAAGCAATTTGTATCGACAAACTCGCGGACCGGCGCGTCGCGACCGTGCTCTGCCAGGGCCTGCATCAGCTTCTTACGTGTGAGCACGCCAACGATCTCCCCCTCCGACGCCACCGGAAAGTCTTGATCCGAACCCGCAATCAACTCGTCTATAGCGACCGCTAGCGTATCGTCGGGCGATAACGTGGCGAAGCGAGTCAACATCGCCTCCCGCACAGGCACTCCTTCTGTTACTGCGCGCATCATCGCCTGCTGCGCCTCCTGCTGCGCTCCCACATACACAAACAAGGCAATGAAGAGGAGGATGGGGTTGAATCCAACGAGGCCTACGATACCGAACAGAATCGCCATTCCCTGTCCGACGTTAGCCGCAATTTGCGTCGCTCGCACGTAGTCCATCCGCGCCGCCATAAGCGCCCGCAGAACGCGGCCGCCGTCCATGGGAAAGGCGGGGAGGAGATTGAATCCGACCAAAACGACGTTCAGCCACATCAACGTGCCGAGAAAATTCTGTGTCGGATTGATAAACGCTTCCGGCGAGAGGGAGGCATCGGCGACGACGACGACAGCGAAGAGGACCGCCGCGATCACAACGTTGACTGCAGGGCCGGCGATCGCAATCCAGAACTCCTGCATAGGCTCTTCAGGAATGCGCTGCAGCCGTGCGACGCCGCCGATCGGATATAAGGTGATGTCTCGCGTAGGCACGTCGAAGCGACGAGCCATGAGCGCATGACCGAGTTCGTGCAGCACTACGCAAGCAAAAACCGCCCCAATTAGACCGACGCCCACCAGGGCCGCAGCCACCGAGTTACCCTGGAACAGATAGAATGCAAATATTCCTGCAATCAGGATCAGAAAGGTCCAGTGCAGAAAGATGCCGATACCGGCGACGGACCATATCTTTATGGAGCTCTTCATTCTTCGATCGTGCTATGCGTCCGTCAGGAGGATATGGCATGGGCGTAGCCCGGCGGCCAGTTCAGCGTTCATTGGCGTCTATGTCCCGTAAACTTGTTGTGGATCGAAGACCCGCTCGCCATCAATCACCAGCCCACCCTCCGCGAGCCGCCGATGGAAGCATGATCGAAACCCAGTATGGCACGCAGCGTCGCCATTCTGTTTGACTTTGAATACGAGGGCGTCCCCGTCACAGTCGATCCGAATTTCGGCCACTTCTTGCGTGAAACCGCTGCTCTCGCCCTTAACCCAGACCTTCTGTCGTGAACGGCTCCAGTACGTCATAATGCCCGTCTCGATCGTCTGGCGAAGTGTATGTTCATTCATATAGGCGAGCATCAACACTTCTCCGGTCTCGCAGTCCTGCGCGATTGCCGAGACGAGTCCCTTCGCATCATACTTCACGTTATTCAGGAGATCTTGAACCATCTTTGTTTCGGTGGCTACATTCATGTAGAAGAGGAGGCCCGGTGGCGAGTTGTAATGGCGGTTCTTGCTTACGCCCGTAACGAACAGGGGTTTTGAGTTTGCCGCACGGGGGACGATCTTTCCGTCCGTCCGGCGAATTCAGCTGGCCGGAGGGGTGCTTTGACGACGTTACGTGGACTCGGAACATTGTTTGCGCAGCGGCTCGACTGATGCGAAACAACTGCTCACGTCTCGGTAGCCTTATGCAGAGATTCCTTCTTCTTGGCATTCTGTTTCTCTTGATTGCGCCGGCAGTTCAAACCGCATCTGGGTCGACCCCATTCTTCTACGAATCTGCGGCTGGTGCATCTATGGATGAACGTACGGCGGGCGCCGCTTCCGACTCTTCGTCAGATGATCTCACCTCGCGCATGGGGGATTTATCGCCGATCGAACTTGACGAGGTCGTCTGGCTGGCTCGAGCGATTTATTCGGAAAGTGATCGCCCCGCGGAGCAGGAGCTGGTGGCGTGGGTAGTCCGCAACCGGGTGGAGACGCGATACCGCGGAACTACGTATCGTGAGGTCGTACTCGAAACCAAGCAGTTCAGCGCGTTTAATCAGCCGACGAAACGGCGAGATCACATCCTCGGTCTGAAGCCGAATACACCTTTTCGCCCATGGCAGCGGGCTCTCGACATCGCGCTTGAGGTATACCATGCACCGTCATGGAAGCGACCCTTTGCACAGACGGTACGCCACTTCTACAGTCCCGTCTCTATGGTCGGCGGCGGCAAACCTTATTGGTCGGACAGCGGGACGCCGCTCTCGTCGGCTCGCCTTGGAGTGGATCGCCACAGGTTCGTGTTCTTTGACGACGTAGACTCCCAGCTCGCCGCGTCACAAGACTATCGCCCTCGTCCAAGCCTTGGATCGGGAATCGCAGATCGTAGCTCCAGGGCGGTAGATAGCGATAATACGGTCCGCAGCAGCAGCAACGGACGTAGTGGGGTTCGCCTTCGAATGCCAAAACCAAGCGGGAAGGTGAGTCGGCCCCGCAGACCGAGTGTGCGGACCGTACGCAGCCGCCGGTGAGCACGGGACAGGACCAACCTTTTGGGAGTTCTCCCAACAAATGGGGCACTTTCGCAGCGCGTCGGATCCAGGAACACCGGTCCATCACTCCGCTTTAAGCCAACTAGCGCAGCCGTAGCACCCTTACGACGAGCCGAGGCCGCCGCGTCGCCGCAGGGATAGATTACGGGCTTTCTGTCCATCTTGAAGCGACGTCGGATCGCCTGCTGCCGTGTCCCAGCAATTCAATATCAACCATATTCCACGGCGATTTATGAAGGCCGCCGTACGGGGCTATCAACTCGTCATCTCCCCTTATTTTCCGACCAGCTGCCGCTATTCGCCGTCTTGCTCCGAGTACGCGATTCAGGCGATCGAGAAGTATGGCGCTGCTAAGGGTGCGGTGCTCACGTCCCACCGAATCATGCGATGTCACCCCTGGGGCGGCCACGGCTATGATCCTCCCGTATGGTATGGTGAGCGCGTGGGGGCGTCGGATGACGCGAAAGGAGAGGCGGCATCCGAAGGCCGATGAGCTACGAGACGCATAGAAAGCTCTCTCGAGACACACCGGTACGGTGCGGTATTCTCACTGTGAGTGACACCCGAACCGAGGAGACAGATCGAAGCGGCCGGCTGATTCACGAACAGCTCGGGTCCGCCGGATTCGAGGTGGTCGACTACCAGATCGTACGGGATGATCCCGATGAAATCGGGGCTGCGATCGACGAGCTCAGCCACCGCTGCGAGGCGATTTTGTCGACTGGCGGGACCGGGGTGAGCAGGCGAGACACCACGGTTGAGGTGGTGACATCCCGACTCGACAAGACCTTGCCGGGTTTTGGCGAGATCTTCCGCATGTTATCTTATGAGGAGATCGGTGCCGGAGCGATGCTCTCGAGAGCGGTCGCAGGACTCTACCATGACACGCTCATCTTCGCAATGCCCGGCTCTACGAATGCGGTGTCTCTTGCGATGGAGAAGCTCGTGGTTCCCGAGCTGAATCATCTGGTCTGGGAGATTCTCAGGCAGGCGGGCTGAGTTCGTTGGCCGTCGAACTGCGGCACGAAGTACCAGCGTCTTCGACTCTGGCACTTCATCATCGCCGTCCGGTATAACGCGGCTTTCCTTCCCGAGTTGAATCAACACCTTTCATGCCCGATAAACCATTTCGGATCTACAATACGCTCGCCCGAGGCGTGGAACAGATCGTACCGATGCAGAAGGATCATCTGCGGTTCTACGCATGCGGACCGACGGTCTATTCGTATGCACACATCGGGAACTTTCGGTCCTTTCTCACGGCGGATCTAATTCTCCGAACAGCCCAGGCGATGGGTTGGACCACGACGTACGTGACGAATATTACAGACGTCGGGCACCTGACGCAGGACGACATCGCGGATGCCGCCGGTGAGGATCGCATGGAGAAAGCCCTGAAGTCCGGAGAAGGCCAGCGTTTCGCGAATATTTGGGACCTCGCTCGCTTCTACACCGGCGAGATGCTGCAAGACTGGAAAGCGCTGAACCTTCGCGAACCTGACGTGCGGCCGCGAGCAACGGAGCACGTCGCGCAGCAGATACAGGCTATCGAGCAGATTCTTGCGAAGGGCCACGCCTACGAGACATCGAGGGGGGTCTATTTTTCTGTCGAGTCATATACAGACTACGGAAAACTTTCCGGCAACACCCTCGATGACCAGCTCGAGCATGCCGTACGCGATGTGGTGGACGATCCCGAAAAGAAAAACCCGCGCGATTTTGCTTTATGGAAAAAGGATCCTGACCACCTCATGCTTTGGTACAGCCCATGGGGATGGGGATTTCCGGGCTGGCATATCGAATGCTCTGCGATGTCGCAAACCTATCTGGGCCCATCGTTCGACCTGCACACCGGCGGAGAAGACAACACGTTTCCGCACCATGAATGCGAGATCGCCCAGGCCGAGAGCATCACGGGCGAGCCTTTCGTGAAGTATTGGATCCACACCCGCTTTCTGCAGGTGGAGGGTGAGAAAATGTCGAAAAGCAAAGGGAATTTCTATACCGTTCGTGAGCTGATCGCTCCCGAGGAGGAAGGTGGACGAGGTGTGAATCCCCTTGCCTTGCGGCTTGCACTGATGTCAGGGCAGTACCGGAATCCGCTTAATTTTACGTTCGATCAGTTGAAGGCGAGTGCGAAGCACGTTCAGCGCTTCGAGGAGGCCTCCGCGATTGTCGAGCGTACGCTGGCGCACAAGACGGATGGGGCGGACCAGTTCGTAGATCTTCTGGATACATTGTATGAAAGAGCACTTTCGGCCATGCTCGACGACCTGAACACGCCGGCCGCAATTGCTGCATCTCTGGAAGGCGTGAAGCAGATCCAGAGCATGGAGTCGAACCTCAACGCCGTGTCAGCGCACTCTGCGAAGGCGTGGTTAACGAAAATCAACGATCTCCTGGGAATCGTATGGCCGGATGTTAGTGACAGCGCAGCGGATCTATCGGACGATGAGGAGAGTGAATTCGCGCGCACTGTGGAGCAGCTGCTTGCCGAACGGGAAGAGGCCCGCGCCCAGCGTAATTTTGCACGTGCGGACGCTATTCGCGATCGCCTCGATGAAATGAACATCGAAGTCATGGACACGTCGGACGGCACGAAGTGGCGAAAGCGCGTCCGGTCCTGAACAAGTCGTGAAAAGATGCCTTCGCCAGTCGTCCTAACCTAACAGCACGATTGTCATCCATTTTATGCGCATACGCCCACGCCGCCTTCGCCGATCTGAGGGAATCCGCCGATTGGCTCGTGAAACGCGGCTTTCGGTCGCCAGCCTGGTAGCACCACTCTTCGTGGTGGAGGGAACGGGTGTCCGGCAGGAGATTTCATCGATGCCGGGTCAGTATCGCTTGAGCATCGACGAGCTCGAGCTAGAAGTCCAACAGCTCGCGGATCTCGGTATACCCGGGATAGCGCTTTTTCCGGCCATTCCTGACTCCTTGAAGGATGCCACAGCGAGTGAATCGTTGAATCGTGATGGTCTCTTTCCACGATCGATACGGAAGGTGAAGAGCACCGCGCCGGATCTTCTCATAATATCCGACGTGGCGCTGGATCCGTATTCATCCGACGGCCACGACGGGATCGTTCGCGACGGCCGCATTTTGAATGATGAGACGCTCGAGGTTCTCTCGCAGGTGGCGCTGATTCATGCGGAAGCAGGCGCGGACATCGTCGCTCCGTCCGACATGATGGACGGCCGTATCGCGGCTATCCGCGATGCGCTTGATGCGGGGGGTTATTGGGATGTGGCTCTGCTTTCGTATACCGCGAAGTATGCTTCCTCCTTTTACGGACCGTTTCGCGATGCGCTGGATTCAGCTCCGCGAACGCACGAGGGCATTCCGCCGAACAAGAAGACCTACCAGATGGACCCTGGAAACGCCAGGGAGGCTGTCCGCGAGCTCATGCTCGATCTAGAGGAGGGTGCAGACATGGTCATGGTCAAGCCGGCCCTTCCTTATCTGGACGTGATATACCGCCTTCATGAAGCATCGGACGTTCCCGTTGCGGCGTATAATGTAAGTGGTGAATATGCTATGTTGTCGGCGGCCGCAGAGAAGGGCTGGATAGACCGACGAGACGCCGTCATGGAGTCGCTTACGGCGATCCAACGGGCCGGAGCGGATATCATTCTAACCTATTTTGCTAAAGAAGCCGCGGGATGGATGTCGTCCTGAGAACGTCCACCGTGCCGCACAGATCTACCGAACACATGGCAATCGAAATTACTCAGATCGACTACAGCCACCTCAAAGGTGGGCTGGTTCGGATGATGGACCGCTTCGCGGAGGAAGGTACGCTCATCGGCGACGTGAAGGCGGATGATTTTATCCGTCGAAAGCCGAACGCGGCTCTTCTCGGCATGCTATTCGACCAGCGTATGCGCGCCGAGTCGGCCTTCACGGGACCACTGCGGCTGCGCGAGCGCCTCGGACATCTGGATTTCGCAAAGATTGCTAAGATGGACGTTGACGATCTGCGCGAGCATTTCGCGCAGAAGCCCGCCGTGCATCGATTTACCAACAAAATGGCGGAGATGACGCACGCACTCGCACAGTACATGACGGACGAGTACGGTGGAAAGGCCGAGAATATCTGGAATGACGGTTCGGACTTCCCCACCATCGAGAAGCGCCTGCGGAAGCTGCCGGGTTTCGGTCCACAAAAAGCGGAAAAAATGAAGTACGTGCTGCATTATTTCGGCTATCGCGATTTCTCAAGTCAGACGTAGCTTTCACCGACCTCCAGTTTGCGGTAGAGCGTCCGACGTCCGATCTCGAGTATCTTCGCTGCTTTCCGCTTGTTGCCGCCGACCGCCTCGAGGACGTGCCGAATATAACGGTTCTCGATCTCATTGAGCGGTGGCAGGGATTCCTCATGCTTGAGGAGCACGTTGTTCTGTACGTCTGCGTTCGGCGTTCCCGCCGGCCGCGCAGCTTCCTGAATCCGTCGGGGCAGATGCGTGATGTCGATGTCGCCGAACGGGCAGAAGGCGACGGCTCTCTCTACCGCATTCTTTAGCTCCCGGACATTTCCAGGGAAGTCGTATTCTCTGAGCGTTTGGATCGCCGCATCCGAAAATCCACTGATCTCTCGTTCCATTTGCCGACTGAACTGCTCGAGAAAGCGCGCCGCGAGCAGGTCAATGTCATCACCGCGTTCTCTGAGCGGCGGAACGCGTATCTGGAATGTCTGGAGACGATAGTACAGGTCGGTGCGAAAGTCACCTTCGTGCATGCGAGATTCCAGATGTCGATTCGTAGCGGCGAAGATGCGCACGTCGATCGGCTTGTCCCGGCTCGCTCCCACGGGCCGGATGCGCCTCTCCTCGAGCACACGCAATAATTTCGCCTGGAGGTCCACGGGCATTTCCGCAATTTCATCCAGCAGTATCGTACCGCCGTCCGCCTCTTCGAAAAGACCTTTTCGATCGTGCGTTGCGCCGGTGAAGGCGCCCTTTCGGTGCCCGAAAAACTCGCTCTCCAGCAGCTGCCCAGGGACGCCGGCGCAATTAATCGCCAGAAACTGTCCATCAGATCGACTGCTCTCATCATGCAGAGCGCGAGCCACGAGCTCCTTACCCACGCCGCTCTCGCCAACGATAAGAACGGGTCCGCTGGCACGGGCGATGTGGACGATCTGGTCGGACAACGCCGTCATGCATGGAGAACGCCCGAGCAAACCATGAAAATCGTCACTTCCGAGCAGTTCTCGAAAGCGCCTGACCTCCGAACGCAGTCGACGCATTTTCACAGATTTCGAGACCGAGATCGCGAAGTGATCGAGGCTTAGCGGCTTGGTCAGGAAGTCATCCGCCCCTTTCTTGAGCGCGTCGACCGCCTGCTCGATGGAGCCGAAGGCTGTAATTACGATGAAGGCCGGCGGTGACGGCAGCGCGCGGGTATACGCCAAAAGATCCATTCCACCGGCGCCCGGCAGACGAAGGTCGCTCACCACGACGTCTGGTACCTGGCGGTCGATTTCGACGCGTGCCGCCTCGGCAGAAGCCACACCGTGCGGACGGAACCCTGCGTCCTCGACTTCCTCTTTCAGCAGCTCGCGAAGACTGTCGTCATCCTCAACGATAAGGATCTGTGCATCGTTCATGGGATGTGAAATGGTGTGGTGTTCGATTCGAGGAATACTCAGCCGGATTGAACGGTACTGTGCCGGCCGATGGGGAGTCTCACAGCAAAGAGCGCTCCACCAAGTGAGCTCTCGCATACATCGATATGTCCTTCGTGCTCCTGTACGATCCGGTGCACAACAGCCAGCCCCAGACCCGTGCCGTCACCCACGCTTTTTGTCGTGAAGAATGGTTCGAAAATATGCGACACGACCTCCTCACTGATGCCGTCCCCATCGTCTTCAACTTTCAGCACGAATTCTTGCTCTGTATTGGACCAGGAGACCCGAACGACGTCGTGCGCCGCATCGATTCCATTGAGAAGGAGATTGTTCAGCACCTGGTCGATGCGTACCGGATCGACATCGACCAGCGTCGACGGATTGGCGCCTCGAACTTCGAGCGCAACACCGCGGCTCCTCGAATGGTCTTTCACCGCCTGAACCGCTGCATCCACCACGAACCCGGCACGTACATTTCGTCGCTGCAGGACGGGTGACCGGCCGAAATCGAGAAGCTGACGGATAATGCGATCCATCCGGCGGACCTGTTTTCGAATCACGTTCAGGGTTTGCCGGACCTCGTCTCCTATTGATTCCTCGCGCAGTAGGCGGTGTGCCCTCCCGTCAATCACACTGAGCGGTGTTCCTAGTTCGTGGGCGACGCCGGCGGAGAGTGTCCCGAGAGCTGCGAGCTTTTCAGCATGACGAAGCTTCTCCTTCAGATCGGTTTGAGAGGCCCGCCGCACCTGAATCTCATGTTCGGCTCGTTCGATGCTGTCGAGCATGGTGTTGAGGGCGCCGGCAAGCGTTGCAATTTCTTTCGGACCATCAGGCTGAGCCCTGTGAAGTACGTTGCCTTCCTCCACGCGCCGCATGCTGCTCTGAAGCGCCCCTAGATGCCGGCCGATCGCCTCTCGATGCCCGAACAAGACCAGTCCCGCTACGACGAGAACCATGATGACCGACATTCCGGCAACTTGTGACCGAAGACCGGCTACACTCGCTCGGATATCCCGTTCACGGCGTGTGATCTGCAGGAGACCCATCGAACGCTGTCCGGGACTCGTGAGCGGAAGGAAGTATGAGTACACGTTCCGACCAGAAATCTCCTCGTATTCGCCCTGTGCCGCTTCGCCTGCCAGAGTCGATAGTCTACCGCGGTCCGGCATTGGATTGACGGCGCCAGCCGTCGCCATCGTTTCGCCCTCAGTACCATAAACGTAGACCCCATATACGCGATTGATTCCCATCGCAGACTCGAGGGCGTTGCGGAGCGCACCCTCATGCCCCTCCTGCAGCGCCCGCGCGACCGGAATCTGCAGTGCACGTGCAACGAGCTGCACGTCCTCCGTCATATTGGTCTCGATCTGCTCTTCGAATGTCGAAAGCATGAGCGATACTATGAGCCCGATCGCCACGACAAGCGGCAAGATCACATAGCACACGAGTGCGAGTCGAAGAGTGAGCTGGCGCCGCAGTTTTTCGATTCTGGAGTCCATACGGATACTGTAACTCGATGACACATGTGCCAGATATACACATACTCAGGGGCGCAATACTCGTTCGCTGCCACTGCGCGCGGTTTGAAAAGCTTGCCTCAATCGGGGCATTCTACTCGAGAGAATCGGCTAAATGTGAAGATGAAAACGAAGCTTATTACGATCGGCTGCGGGATTCGGCACGCATCCTGCACATCGAAAGATCAAGAAACGGGCCGCTCTTCGGGACGTCGTTCTTCTCGGCCCGCCGATGGTAATGCCACAAATGACAACAATGATTATGCAACGCTTAGCACTTTTAGCAGCCGCTGTCGCTCTTCTGTTCGTCGGAGTTACTCCGGCGCTGGCCCAGGAAGGCGCGCCGCCACAGCAACAGCCTCCTCAGCAGCAGCCTCCACAGCAGCAACAGGAGGTTCCTGATGTCGATGTGGATGATGAGGAACTCGAATCAATCGCGAAAGCGTACATCAACGTGCAGAACATCACGACGACCTATCGCGAGCGTTTGAACAACGCCGAAGACGCAGAGGTGGCAAAGGACATCCAGCAGGAATATGCTGATGTGGCCAACTCCGCCATTCAGGATGAAGGCGTCTCACTCGAGCGCTATGACACGGTTATCAACGTGGCCGGGGCTGATCCTGAGCTAAGGGAGCGGCTGGTGCTCGTCATCGAGGACATCATGAATGAGGGGGACGGCTCGGATTCATAACCGCCTCTGAATACGTGATGTTTGAAGTACAAACGAAGCCGTGCGTTCACTCGCGCGGCTTCGTTTTTTTTCGCGATCCGGGATTCCACAAGTTGATCTCACATGATTTTAGGGATCCCAGTACCTACCCGGAGTCGTTAGAAATCCTGATAATCTCCTCTCCACGGCAAACAGCAATCCACCTATCCTCATGAAACGACACTCACGCCGACATTTTTTGCGTACCGGTGCGTCGATCGCCCTGGGATTTTCGGGGCTTCAGGCCTTCGCATCTGCCGGATCGCTGGAGCAATCAGTAAGACGGCGTGAGACTGGTTACGGCCCGCTAATTCCGGATCCTAACGGCATTTTCGATCTTCCCGAAGGATTTTCGTACGATATCATTTCTACCGTCGGAGATCGCATGAACGACGATTTCTTCGTCCCATCTCTTCCGGACGGAATGGCGGCCTTCCCCGGATCGGGTAACCGCACGATTCTCATCCGCAATCATGAGATCAACGTAGGCGCCGATGGATCCGACGGTCCGTTCGGAGAAGACAATTCGCTGCTCTCAGAGCTCCGTCTCGAGGCGCTGTACGATGCTGGAACGGACGGCGCCCCCTGCCTGGGCGGAACGACGACGCTCGTATATGATACCGAACGTCGCCGACTCGAAAGTCAACACTTGAGTTTGATCGGTACAGTCAGGAATTGTGCCGGCGGGCCCACCCCCTGGAACTCGTGGATAACGTGCGAGGAGACTACGATTACCGCAGGCGATAGCGCGGCAAAGGACCACGGCTATAACTTCGAAGTGCCGGCGACAGAGGATGAAAAACTGGCGCGTCCGGTGGCCTTGAAATCGATGGGACGTTTTAATCACGAGGCCGTAGCTGTCGATCCGGCATCGGGCATCGTGTACGAAACCGAAGACCGACACGACGGACTTATCTATCGATTCCTACCGAATGTTACGGGGCACCTCGCTGAAGGAGGACGCCTGCAAGCGCTCACGATACGCGGGCGGCCGAGCCTCGATACGCGCAACTGGGAGGAGCAGGTGGTGAAGCCACGTGAGAGCTTGGGGGTCGAATGGATCGACCTTGAGGATGTAGAGGCGCCTGATGACGATCTGCGCCACAGAGGTTTCGCGGCCGGCGCGGCTCGATTCGCCCGCGGCGAAGGAATGTGGTACGGCAATGACGCTATCTACTTTGCATGCACGAACGGCGGCGCTGCCCAGACCGGTCAGGTATGGCGGTATACACCGAGCCCGATCGAGGGAACGGCTCTCGAAGACATGCAACCCGGGCGACTCGAGCTCTTCATCGAGCCGAATGATTCGGATCTAGTCGAGCATTGCGACAATGTGACGGTCACGCCGTGGGGTGACCTTCTCCTATGCGAGGACGGACCGGAGGAGCAGTTTCTTGTGGGCGTCACACGTGACGGGAGCCTTTATAAGTTTGGTCGAAATGCTGTCAGCTACTCTGAGCTGGCTGGTGCCTGCTTCTCCCCGGATGGCAGTACACTGTTCTTCAATATTCAGTTTGACGGCCTAACCCTTGCAGTTACGGGACCCTGGAATCGAAGCTAAATTGTTTCTTCAGAGACGAGAACCCAGCGAATCGCAGCAGGTTAGATCAGCATATTTCGCCGTAATCAGCACTACCTCCGATCTTGCGTTGCTATCGCATACAGTACGTGCATAGCGTCGTCACGACGCTCATCCTCTTTGCATGCGTGCTCTTTTCGTACGTGGACGCAGGCACGGTCTTCAGCCACGGTCCAGCCGACGATTTAGATGAGAACACGCTGTCGGTCCACACTTCAATTCGCGCCGACGCAAGTGCCGATCCAGGCGCATTTATTAAACCTCTAACGACGCCCGTGACAGCGGTCGAGCGTCCCGTCGACAGCCCCACGCTGCTCGCCGGTGAGTATGGTGCCACTCGAGCACGGTACTCAAAACCGCAAACTTCGGCTGCCCGGGTCTCCTTCGGTGTTCCCGGATCGTCCAGCATGCGCCGGGCAATTCTTCACGTCTACCGATTGTGAGTCGCTCAAGCTAGATCGCGCGCTCGCAATTCACGTGCGAGCTTCCACTCGCTTGTGCCCATTGGCATCTGCGTGTGAGATAACCGCGCGACATCTCAACGCTCTGCTTGACCGCGGCATTCAGGCCGTGGCGCCCCATTAATCTTCAGCGGCGGCTATTCCTATGCCGCAGCCACATCTACATGCACGACATGAAAGCAACCTATAAATCAAAAGCTCGCGTGGCAAACTCTTCTATCGCGCCAAAGGCGAACTATCCGACTCTGCGATCGAAGGCCAACGGCTCCAACGCGAGCTCCAATCAAATAAAGCAGGACCGCCTGACGCTGATTGCCTTCTATGCACTTTTTGCGGCGGTTCTCACAGGAATGCTTTATTTCCTTTCGCTTTTACTCTTCATCTAATCTATGCTGTGCGTTAGCGGGCGCCGCAGCGATGCGGCGCCTCGCTGCGCTCTGAGATATACGTGCTAACGACGCCAGAACGCAGGAGCGAACAGGATTAACACCGTAAACAGTTCAAGCCTCCCGGCCATCATCAGAAACGAGAGAACCCATTTGCCGAGCATCGGAACCTCCGAGTAATTTTCCGTGGGGCCGAAGGCCCCGAATGCCGGTCCGATATTTCCAATACACGACATCGTCGTCGCGAAAGCGCTAAGAAGATCGAGGCCGACAAGCGCCATGGCACCGGTGCCGATCCCGATACCACCTATATACAGGACGATGAAGGAGAGAACGTTTCTCATAACGTTTTGAGGAACGACTTCGTCATTCAGACGAACATGGATGACCGCTGAGGGATGGATGAGCTGCCGAATTTCCCGAAATGAGTTTTTGAACATGAGGACGTGACGGAGGATTTTCACACCGCCGCCGGTCGAACCGGCCATGCCGCCACAGAAGAAAAGAAGAAAAATGATGGCCATGGCGAGAGGAGGCCATATCTCATAATCCGCCGTGGCGAATCCGGTCGTGGTGCTGATCGATACGACCTGGAACGCAGCATATCGCAAGGAATCCATGAAGCTTGGATACCCCCCAATCGACGCCGGCTCGCTTCCGCCATACGGCAGAAAATCAACGATCGGTTGCCAGGTGCCCAGCAGCACCAAAAGGGTTGCTCCGGCGATGATGGCACAGTACACCCGAAATTCAGTGTCTCGGAAGACTGTGATTGTTTTACCTCGCAGCAGCCGGTAGTGCAGCGCGAAACTCGTCCCGGCCAGGAACATGAACAGCGTGATTACCCAGTCCACGTAAGCGGATTCATATTGGCCCACAGAGGCGTTCTTCGGTGAAAAGCCGCCCGTTGCCATCGTCGAAAACGCGTGGTTCACCGAATCGAACAGCGTCATCGCCGGCAGCAGCAAGACGACCTGAACGGCCGTGATCCCCACGTAGATGTACCAGAGCCGCTTCGCGGTCTCTCGCACCCGCGGCGTCAATTTGTCCGCTGAGGGACCGGGGACCTCTGCCTTGAACAGCTGCATGCCGCCAACTCCGAGAATCGGGAGAATGGCCAGCGTGAGCACGATGATGCCCATGCCTCCAAGCCACTGCATTAGACTACGCCAAAACAGAAAGGAGCTAGGGATCTCTTCGATGGCCGGATTTCCTGCACCGCCGAGAACCGATGCCCCGGTGGTCGTGAAACCGCTCATGGTTTCGAAAAACGCGTCCGTGTACGACTCCATCACGCCTCCGAATACGAACGGCAGCGATCCCGCAAGGGAGAGGACGGTCCAGGCTAGAGCGACAATCGCGAATCCTTCGCGAATGCCTAGATCCGCGGAAAACCGTCCAAGATGGCGCCATCCGACGACGCCGATGGCTATTGACAGAAGTGCCGTGACGCCGAAACACCACCACACCGCCTCGCCATAGAGCACCGCAACAAACATTGGCAGCATGAGAGCCACACCCAGGAAAACCAGCAAGGCGCCCAGGACCGCAAGTACGGCGTTCACATTGAGGTGCATGCGCGAACCGGAATAGTAGAGGGTGAGTTGTTAGTGCCAATCATCCCGGATAAACGCCGGACGATACGGAGCGAATACATGCACTGATATCGGTCAGCAGGACCGAACTAGCGAGAAGCAAATTGACGTTCGATTTCATGGACCATCTGCGGCATGGCGAATACAATCGCTCGATCTCCCGGCTGGATGTGTGTCTCTCCTGTTGCCACGTCGATTCGATCTCTGTGAATCACAGCGCCCACGAGGACACCCTTCGGGAGTTTCAGATCCTGAAGGGATTTTCTCGTGATCGGTGACCGCGCCTTCGCCTCGATTTCGATGATTTCGGCATCGAGTCCGTGTACCGTCGCCACGCTAAGAACGTGCTGTCCGCGCATATAGCGAAGAATTTCGCGCGAGACAGCAAGCTTCTTGCTAACCGCCGCATCGAGTCCGATGCTCTGGGAGATGGGTATATATGCGCCCTTCGACAAAAGCGCCACCGTTTTAGAGACACCGAGGTGCTTCGCCATCAGGCAAGTTACCAGATTAGATTCCTCGTCATCGGTTACCGCCACGAACGCATCCATCTCGCCAAGCCCTTCCTGCACCAAAAGATCTACGTCCGTGGAGTCTCCGTGGATTATCAGTACGTTCGATAGATCACCTGCAAGCTGCTCGGCGCGGGACCGATTCGGTTCGACAAGTTTGACCTGCTTGTACTTTTCTCGGCCGAGCTGGAGAGCGATCTTTGCGCCAACTTGCGTACCGCCGAGAATCATGACGTGGTGCATCCTTTCATCAGCTTTGCCCATCATCCTCGCCACGTAGGATATGTATTTCGGGCGTGCTAGAATGAAAACCTGATCATTCTTCTGAAGCGTCTCGTCACCCCCGGGCAGAATCGTGCGCATCCCGCGGCTTATCCCCATGATGCGGAAGCGGATGTTCGAGTGCTCGATTGCCAGCTGTTGAAGCGTCTTGCCGATTACGGGCACATCAGGATCAATACGAAGACCGATCAGCTGAATCCGACCGTCGGCGAACGTCAGAAGATCTGTCGCGCTGGCCCGCCGAATGAGGCGCACGACTTCATTCGCAGCGCTCTCTTCCGGGTGAATGACGAGGTCGATGCCGAAATCTTTGGTCTTAAGGACGGATCGCGTCCGTGTCAACTCATCCGAGCGAACACGGGCGATCGTCGTTCCTACTCCCAATCGATCGGCGAGCATGCACGTGATGATATTTACCTCGTCGACCGTCGTCACTGCAACCAGCATATCCGCCTTCCGAATGCCTGCCTCTTCGAGGACATCTGCGGAGGTTCCGTTTCCCACGATCGTCATCACGTCGAGCTTGTCGCGCACAACACGGGCCGCATTTTCATCGCGGTCGACAACGATGACATCGTGCTGCTCGGATGCGAGCATTTTTGCCACATCGAACCCGACTTCACCTGCTCCAATTACGATGACTCTCATCCTAGACGGGCCACGTCTGCATCGTCCATGCTTGCTCCCAGAACATCCATTCGTACCGGGCACTGACGGCAAATGACTCCTTCGCCCGCTCACGAGCTTCGGCATCGTGCGCGTCCGCAAACCGCTGAAGCTTCGCTAGCAGTGCATTGGTATACTCCACGAAGGATGGGTCGGCGTACGTACGGAGCCAGTCCGCATAGGGGTGATCGTCCTCGACCACTCCGTAGCGATCCTGAAGATAGATGCCCAGCTCCGTATAAAGCCAAGGGCACGGTGTCAATGCAGCTGCAGACTCTACGATCGTCCCACGTTCAGCGGACGAGATCATGTGGCTTTGATACGCCCTGTTGTTAGGTGAGAGTGAGAGCGCGGCGATCTCACTTGTCGTGTATCCGAGCCGGGCGCCGTAGCCTTGATGCAGTTCCGACTCTACGACCAGCGCGAGTCTTGCGGCCTCGACGAACCAGAGCTTATCGTCAGGTCGCGGGCACCGCGTGGAGATCAATGAGCAGGCATCCGCGAAAGATTCGAGATACCTCGCGTCCTGCATCTGATAGAATTTAAATTTCTCCGTTGGGAGGCTGCCCTCGGCCAGCTCTTGGACGAACGGATGCTCAAACGACGCACTCCACGCCTCCTCGGCAGCCTCCTTGCATTCTTCTCCAAAAGGTGGCACATCGAGCTGTAGATCCTCCTGCACGTCGGTTTCAACTCTCGAATCGCTGTTCGTCATGTCGAAAAATCTGTTTGCTAATATGAGGAAAACTCACACGCACTTTTCGCCTGCAGGTTCGTTTTATCTGGCACGTCCGGGGGAATATATTATCCTGCAACCTGACTTTGTTCGGCCTCTCCCATGCGAACCTGGTCCTCTTCGACAATCGGAAAGCGGATCCAGAACGTCGATCCTCTACCGAGCTCCGTGGTAAACCCTATATCGCCGTGATGCTCTTCCACGCTCTTCCTTACAATCGCGAGGCCGAGCCCCGTGCCGCTCGTTTTCGTTGAAAAATTCGGTTCGAAAATTTTGTCGCGCACCGCCTCCTCTACCCCGGTGCCGTTGTCGGAGACTTCGCTATGCGCCCATAGCCGACCGTCTTCGCGATCGCTGCTCTGCTCGAGGCGCGTGCGGACTTCCACGCGACCCTTTTCGTCGTCTGGAATCGCCTGGATCGCGTTTTTGATCAGATTTATGTAGTCGCGACGCATTTCTTCTCTGTCACCATGGACGATCAGCTTCTCACTACACAAATTGGTGATGATCTCCACGTCGCTCTCTTCCTCCATCAACGCCACGGCCTCTTCCACAACGGCGTTCAGATCGAGGGTTTCCATGATTTTAGATGGCATCCGAGCGAATGATTGGAACTCGTTCGCAATGCGCGCCAGCGTGTCGATCTGCTCGATCAACGTCGAGGTAATTCGATCGAATATGCCGGCAAACTTTGTTTGCTGAGCCTGATCGGCGTCCTTCCGTTCGAATGCACGCCGAAGGTGCTGAACGGAAAGCTTCATCGGCGTTAGCGGATTTCTAATCTCATGCGCAACCTGCCGCGCCATCTCGCGCCAGGCGAGCTGCCGCTCCTGCTGCGCCAATTTTCGGCGGCTCTCCGCGAGCTGTTCCTGCATTTCGTTGAAGGTCTGAACAAGCTCGCCGATCTCGTCTCGCGAATCCACCGGAATCATCCGTTCGAATCGGCCCGCAGCAACAGCCTGAAGGCCGGATCGCAGGCGCGCGATCGGCCGGGATAGTGCATTAGCGAGCAGCGAGGCCGTCAGCATCACGACCACCACAAGCAGCAGCAGAGCCCCGAATAGATAGGCCACTGTTCTTGCCCGATCCTCCTCGAAGCGCTCCTGCTCCGGGAGGGTCGGAACGGAGACGACGTATTGCGGCCTGCCTTGTTCGTCGGGTATCGCCCGAAAACCGGTCGTGTACTCGAAGTTGCCGACGCTTTCGTCGGTTTGAACGAATCGATATCCGTCGAAATAGAGCGCCTTATAGGCCTCGATCGGCAGGCGCTGATCGATCAATCGCTCCCGCAATAGTTGGGGCCGGCTCAGCGATATGAGCCGGTGATCCTGGTATACGTTAAGATCCAGCCCGACTCGCGCGGCCAATGAATCAGTACGCGAGCGTTCCAGAACGCGATACGGCATTTCATCCGCCCTTGCATCAAGTGCAAGCGTCTCTTCAACGCGCTCCAGATGCTGCCGTAGCCAACTCTGGACGGCACGCTCGTTCTCGTCCGTTACCACTTGAAGTCCCACGTATCCGACAGCCGCCACCGAGATTATGCCAACGCCGAGAAAGGCGTTCAGCACCTTGTCTCTGAACCGCACGCGCGGCGCTGGAAGCAGACCCGCGCGGTATCTGATCATCAATCCGAATAAATAGAGCGGAAGCGCGATGAGCAGGCCCGAGACCGTGAGGCGAAGCAGGTAGTAGAGATGGTCGAATGTATTCACGTTCGGCACGCGCACACCGATAATCGACATCGTCGCGGCAGGCATCGTCGGCGGCCCAATCGTGGTACCCTGTCGCGATTCTTGCCGTCGGTAATACGTCTGATATGCGTTCTCCTCAACCTCCTCGACGCGCCAGACTTCGGACTCGGCTGCCACGGCCATGACGACGCCAATAGGAAGCCGATATCTGCCGAAATCGCGGCCCATGCTCCGGACGAGGAGTCCGTCGCGAAACTCCGCGATCGAAATGTTCGCATACAGATCGTCGTAGGATCCGGGCGGAAGGAGAACGCGGGGAAACGGTGTTCCTCCCTCGCGCAGAATGGATTGCGGCTCCGCCCGCACCATCACCCATCCAAGCTGCTCTTCACCGGCCTCGGCCTGAACAGGGGCAATGCCTTCGTATTGAAAGCGATCGGGCTCGTGCCGGCCGGTTACCTGTTCCACCATCATCCCCGTCGCTCCATCTTCTTCGTACATCCGACGGAGAATCTCGAATTCGAGAATGTCTATCTGATCGAGCGCCTGTGGATCGAGACGCTGCCCGGTGTCATAGTATCGACCTATCGCGCGGCCTTCCGGGCTGAAGAACGTCAGACTCACGTCATAAGCCGGAAGCGATGAAAGGAGAGACCCTCGAAGACTGGTCATTGCAAGCGAGTCGAGGCTAGTTCTGCCGTCCGCCTGCTCGACGAGGCGAAATACGTCGTCGTCGAATCGGATCTCCTCGATGATCTGCTCGATCGCGAAGAGGACGCGCGGGTCTCGCCCCTGAGAGAACGTATCGGCGGCTTCCCTCATCTGAATGCGCCGTTTGGCGTCCATCCCGCTGTAGAGAAGTGGATAGAGGAGCACCGTCACCAAGAACATGGACGGCAGAACGCTCCGGAGAATGAGGAGGTCGACGATCGTGTCCTGCCGAAGAATGAGGAATATCGCTATAGCGAATGCGACCGCCAGAAACGAGAGCGACACCGGCCAGACGATGATCTCGCTCAACGGCGTCAGCGCGTAAAGCAGTGGAAGCGGCGCAGCGGCGGCGAGCGTGACAGCAACCCAGAGGCTCGGCGTCGGAAGATCGCCCGGCCACCAGCGCACGACGGCCTTCAGCACCATCCAAACGATACCGGCCGAAATGAGGATGACGCTGATCGTCACAATGATCAGCGAGCAGAAGATGATCAGGGGCAGCGATTCGGGTAGGAGACCCTGGCGCGTAAAAAAATCGAACGTGCTGTCGAGCACGGCACGGCGCGTCGCGAGTGCAAGGACAATCGTCAGTCCCTGGATGAGCATCGCACCTCCGAACACCGCCGCGACAGGCGCCACGAAAGACGACCGAGCTTCCTTTCGGCGGCGGAGCCGGTTGCTGAAACGAATCAGGTCCGCTCCCATCTCACGAAATTCATTTGCGAGCTGTGCGAACGCCGCAGCGAAGATCAGGAAAAAGAGGGAGGTGACGAGAAAATCTCCCGTCGATTGCATCAGGCCACCGCCGAAGCCGGATGCAAAATGGGTTGGATCGAACAGCGGTGAAAACGGTGCTTTACCCTGCTGCCAGCGTCCGGGTACGTCGAGGAGAAGAAGGGCGAAACGGACCCCCCACCACATTATTGCAGCGACACCAAACCACGCGACCACGGTCCAGATACGTTTCCGATCCGGCGGTGCTCTCGCCGCCTCTCGATAAACAAGCCAGACTCCGCCCATCAACCAGAACAAGAGGAGGGTTGACCAGAACGCGAGGACATCATTGAAGCGTGACCCGGTGCCTTCTATGAGTTGGTCGGACGACGGCGAATCTACGACCACACGTCCAAGTGCCGTTCCATCCGCACCTTGCAAGAGCCGCGAACGCTGCGGGATCTGATCGCCACCGAACGACGCCGGTTCGAAACTCACATCGACGGGAAGCTGGGTAAGACGTTCGAATCGGTCGGCAAGGCTAATGTCGCGGAGATACTCATTACGTACGGGCGCATCGTATGAGATGAGTTTCATCACGCGCACGGCGCCGAGTATTCTCCGCCCTTCTCGCACCGGCCACCAAACGACGAGTGCATTGCGAAGATTGGAATCGGTCGCGATTGCGGCCTGGAACGATTCGTAGAAGCGCTGCGACGACGGGGCGTCATCGAGAGGCATGCTGAATCCATTCCACGCGACGAGCTGGCGGGCGAAATCGTAAAGCTCAATCGAGGTGGTGCGGGACACGTCCAGTTCAGCGAAATAATCGACGAGCTCGACCGGACCCTCTTGAAGCTCGGTGCGTGCCCGAACACGTAGACCCTGTACCACGACGGATGCGCTGCCGACCTGCCTGGCCCGCTCGAGCATCTCGTCCTGCATTTCATTGAACCGCTCCTCAATCTCGTCGAGGGCCTCCGTCACCACCTCGCGCTGAAGATCCTCCGCGCGGCCAGCAACGTAGCCGACGTACAGTTCGCGCGCGAGCCACGTAAGTGTGATCAACAATAGCAGAACGCATGCGACTGCAATGAATCGACGCATGCGAGCACCCTCGAAAGCAGCGTCGTCCATGTGTCTCCCCCCGTCCTCAGGCAGGCCTGTCGATGCGGACGGGTCACCGTCTTGGGTCGGATCTATGACATCAGTATCGGACAAGGCTATCTATCGCTCGTTCGCCCGATGCGCACCTCGCGAAGTTCCCATCCAATGTCGTCGCGCCGGAGCCTGAGATACACGGCAAGCGGCGAATCACCGGACGCGTACCAGTAATTTCCCGCGGCGAACCAGTTGTGTTCGGAACCGGAAATCTCGTTCAATGCTAGCCGAATCGGCCGGAATTCGTCGAAGAACGCTTTCAGTACGTAGCGGGCCTGCGAGCGGCTGTAAAGTTCATCCGAGCCGAACAGGGCGACGTCGACGTGCTCAGCGGAAAACCGCATAATCTCATATGCGTCGCCCCGGGTGAGGGCCTGTTCGAGGGCGCGGAGCTCGGTCGGGGCGCTGGATGATACGGCCAGATCGGCTTCAACATGAACAGAAGACCCTGCGTGATTCTCCGGAGCAGCCTGCGCATACACGGAGGTCGCGGAAGCGAAAGAAAGCAGAATCACAAAGAGTGGAGCTGCATGCGAATATAACTGGTTCGGTCGATTCATCAGTACGCTTGTCGCTCAATTTGGTCCGATCCGGATATAAAGTTGAATCGGTCAGAGCCGATGCAAAAAGCGGTCCGGCTGCCTCAAATCCCGTGATCTACTCGAAAAGGTACCGCCGATCGGCTGGATTTGTTTGACCCGGCACAATCCGGTGTTAAGCATACTGGACGGCCCGGCATCGCGCGCCACCAGAGCGTTCACCAAAACACACGCTGTCGGCGGCAGATCGAGGCGGCTCGGCCAGCGTACACCGCAGGGTGCACACGTTGCACACCGGATTAGTAAATTAAACGTCAACGCCGATCACCCGGGTCCAACGGATCTGGTTCTGATCGGAACCATATCAATCCTCACGACCTTCAGATTACCCATATGTCCAGAATGCTCATTACCGGTGGAGCCGGCTTCCTCGGGTCGCACCTCAGCGACCGATTCCTCAACGAAGGTCATGAGGTGATCTGTGTCGACAATTTCATTACGGGATCGCCTGACAACGTCGCACACCTCATCGGCCATGAGCGCTTTACGCTGATCGAGCTCGACGTGACGAATTATATTTACGTCGAAGGTGGTCTCGACTACGTGCTGCATTTCGCGAGCCCCGCCTCTCCCGTTGATTACCTAAAATATCCAATTCAGACACTGAAGGTTGGGGCCCTCGGGACGCACAAAGCTCTCGGCCTCGCCAAGAACAAGGGTGCGCGTCTCCTCCTGGCCTCGACAAGTGAGGTTTATGGCGATCCGCTGGTCCATCCACAACCTGAAAGTTATTGGGGGAATGTAAATCCAACAGGATACCGTGGCGTATATGATGAATCGAAGCGTTTCGCTGAAGCAATGACGATGGCCTACCACCGATATCATGGTGTCGAAACGCGGATTGTGCGTATTTTTAACACCTTCGGTCCCCGGATGCGGCTCGATGACGGGCGAGCCCTGCCGACCTTCATGCATCAGGCGCTCACCGGTGAACCATTGAGCGTCTACGGCAAGGGCGATCAGACGCGATCGTTCCAGTTCGTCGATGATACCGTGGACGGCATCTACCGGCTTTTGATGAGCGATGTCGTCGAACCGGTAAACATCGGCAACCCGGATGAGATCACGATATTGGATTTCGCCAGGGAGATCATCGAATTGACGAACAGTGACAGTGAAATTGTATTCGAGCCGCTTCCTGCAGACGATCCCAAGATCCGTCAGCCGGATATCACTGTGGCACGCGAGCAACTCGGCTGGCAGCCGCGAGTTACGAGGTCGGAAGGATTGAAGATTACGCTACAGTACGTCAAGGAGCAGGTCGACACCGCAGTGTAGATCAGCTCCATCTCGGAACGAGATGGCGATCGCACTGCTTTCGGCGTCAGAACCGCATAAAGAGATTCGAAAGATTCGTGCTTCATCCTATGTCTTCGGACACTTAGCCCTTAATTTCATTAGACTTGGCTCTCGAACGATGTATCGATGTACCACAATTCTCGAGCTATAGCAGATTCACTGCGTCTCATCTAGGGTTCCACGGCGCGCCCTGCAGAAGCGTCAGTTCTCAGCGATCTACCATCCAGTTTACACTGGCAAAACATGCCTTCTACGCACAAACATCCGCACCTTTCACGTCTCGAGGCTGAAGCCGTATACATCATGCGAGAGACCGCCGCACAGTTCGAGCGGCCTGTCCTGATGTTCTCCGGTGGAAAGGATTCCATCATTATGGTCCATCTCGCTCGCAAGGCATTCTGGCCCGGCAAGATCCCATTTCCTCTATTGCACGTCGACACCGGACACAATTTTCCGGAGGCGCTCGAGTTTCGTGACCGAATGATGGAGGAAGTCGGGGCTACCTTGATCGTACGCGAAGTTCAGACGTCAATCGACGAAGGGCGCGTGCGAGAGGAAGAGGGGCCGAACGCAAGTCGAAATGCACTCCAGATCGTCACGCTGCTGGACGCATTGCAGGAGTTCAAGTTCGACGCGGCCATCGGCGGAGCACGGCGCGATGAGGAGAAAGCCCGAGCAAAGGAGCGCTTTTTTTCACATCGAGACCGCTTTGGACAATGGGATCCCAAAAATCAGCGGCCGGAGCTGTGGAGTCTCTTCAACGGCCGAAAGAATCCGGGTGAGCATTTTCGGGTTTTCCCGCTGAGCAATTGGACGGAGCTCGACGTGTGGCAATACATCAGCCAGGAAGATCTCGAGATACCCTCGATCTATTTTTCGCACGAGCGCGAAGTGGTTGACCGGGGAGGAGTCCTATTGGCGAAGAGCAACTATATCACGCTCCTCGATGGCGAGTCGTACGAAACTGAGACGGTGCGATTCAGAACGGTCGGCGATATGACGTGCACGGGCGCGGTGATTTCAAATGCAGCGACGCTCGACGACATCATCGAAGAAGTCGCATCGGCGCGGGTGACGGAGCGTGGGGCCCGGACGGACGACCAGCGCTCGGAAGCAGCCATGGAGGATCGGAAAAGAAAGGGATACTTTTGAACCTATTTCACGCGAAACGAGACGGACACATATACATGGATCTACTCCGCTTCACTACCGCCGGCTCTGTCGATGATGGTAAGTCGACACTGATAGGCCGTCTGCTCTACGACTCGAAATCGATCTTTCAAGATCAATACGAGGCGATCGAGCGTGCCAGCGCGGCACAGGGGAATGGCGAGGTCAACCTCGCTTTGCTGACGGACGGCCTGCGTGCCGAACGCGAGCAGGGGATCACGATTGATGTCGCCTACCGCTACTTCGCGACACCGCGGCGCAAGTTCATTATCGCGGACACCCCCGGCCACGTCCAGTACACGCGGAATATGGTCACCGGTGCGTCTACTGCCGAGCTTGCAGTCATTCTTGTGGATGCGCGAAACGGCGTGCTTCAGCAGTCACGCCGACACGGCTTCATTTCCTCACTGCTCCAGATTCCCCACATGCTCGTGGCCATCAACAAGATGGATCTGGTGGATTATTCGGAAAAAGTGTACAACGACCTCGTCGACGAGTACCGCGAGTTTTCCGAGCGGCTCGACATCGACGATATCGTATTTATCCCGATCTCCGCCCTTAAGGGCGACAACGTGGTCGACAAAAGCCCTCGGATGCCCTGGTACGACGGGCCGACGGTCCTTCACTATCTGGAGACCGTAAAGGTCGGCGCCGACCGCAACATGGTCGATTTCCGGTTCCCGGTTCAATACGTGGTACGACCCGATCAGGATTTTCGTGGGTATGCCGGTGAAGTCGCTTCGGGAACGGTGACGCGCGGTGAGGAGATCACGGCACTTCCATCCAATATGAAGAGCCGGGTGAAATCCGTCGCCGAGATGGGCGGCGAGCTTGATGAAGCACGGCCTGGTGCCTCGGTCGTTCTTACGCTCGAGGATGATATCGATATCAGCCGCGGCGACATGATCGTCCGCAGCCGAAATATTCCGATGGTTACGCGATCCCTCGATGCCGACATTTGCTGGATGGGCGAGGCGCCGCTGCGTACCGATCGTCCATATATTCTGCAGCACACGACGCGGACGGTTCAAGCGTTCGTTTCGAAGATCATCTATCGCATTAACATCGATACGCTGCATCGCGAAGAAGCCGATACGTTCGAATTGAACGAGATCGGCCGCATCGAGGTAGAGATCGCCGATCCATTATTCGTCGATTCCTACAAGATCAATCGTGAGACCGGAAGCTTCGTCCTGATCGATCCGGACGTGAACGCCACCGTCGCCGCGGGCATGATTCGTGGATCTGGTCAGGGCGTAACGCCGGTCGGTCAGGAGGTCGAAGTGCCAGGGTCCACGCGCAAGAAATCGCCCGACGTGGTGTGGGAAGACCTGAACATTCCCCGCGATGAGCGCGAAGCACGGCACGGCCACAGGGCGGCAGTTCTCTGGTTCACCGGCCTGTCGGGATCCGGCAAGTCGACGGTAGCCCGAGCGCTCGAGCGACGCTTGTTCGATGACGGTATCCACACGATGATGATCGACGGTGATCATGTTCGTCATGGATTGAATGGGGATCTCGGATTTTCGCCGGGAGATCGTACAGAAAATATTCGGCGCGTCAGCGAGGTGGCCCGGCTGTTCTTTGAACAGGGATCCATCACTCTGTGCTCGTTCGTCTCGCCCTACCGCGAAGATCGCGAACTGGCTAGACGGCTCGTTCCCGACGGACGCTTTCTCGAAGTGCACGTAGACTGCGATATCGAAGTGTGCAAGGAGCGCGATCCCAAGGGCCTGTACAAGCGTGCGGAAAGGGGCGAAATCGCTAGCTTCACAGGTGTTTCGGCACCATACGAGGCACCGGACACGCCTGAGCTCATTCTTCACACGGATCGACAGACTGTCGATGACTGCGTAGACGAACTAATGGATTTGCTTCAAGAAAAGGGAATCTTAAGCAGATCGTGACGCGCACTTCGATGGCCGATCTTCAGCTCCACGTTTCGCACTCTCATGTCCTTCCACGCCTGGTTCACGCTTGCAGCGATCGCCGGAATGATCCTGGCGCTCGTCCGCGAAGTTGCGCGCGTCGACGTAATCGTCCTCACCGTTCTGGGCATTCTGCTTGTCGCCGGCGTCCTAACGCCCGGTGACGCTTTTTCGGGATTCTCTGATCCGGCAGTCATAACGGTTGCATCCCTTTACGTCGTCGCGGCAGGCATTCACCGAACCGGCGTACTCGGATCCGTCGACAGACTTATCGCGCCGGATGGATCGTCGCTGACAGGCTTGCTGGTCCGGTCGATGACGCCTACGGTTATCCTGTCAGGCCTCCTCAACAATACGCCCGTAGTCGCCATGCTGATGCCGCGGCTGCAGGCTGTCGCTGAAAAGAAGAACGTATCGGTGTCGAAGTTATTGATGCCATTGTCTTATGCGGCTATAGCCGGAGGCATGGTTACGCTCATCGGCACGTCGACCAACCTCATTGCATCCGGACTCCTGCGTGAGGCCGGCTTCGGCGGGTTTAGCCTGTTTGAGTTCGCGTGGATCGGGATTCCCGTCTCCATCTTCGTCGTCACGTTCGTCGCGACAGTCGGGCACCGACTGCTTCCTGACCGGCAGCCTGAAACCAGTAACGAGGTCAGGGGAGCCCGAGACTACCAGTTTGAGCTGCGGATTCCGCCGCAGTCTACGCTTACTGGAAAAACTGTGACCGAAGCGCATTTACGGTCGCTGGGGGACGCTTATCTTGTCCACGTGCAGCGAGAAGGGCGGTTCATCGCCCCGGCGGGACCAGATGAGATTCTGCAGCCGTCCGACGTGCTCACGTTCTCCGGGAAAACGACTGCCATGCAGCGTCTCCTGGAGCAGACAGACCTCAAGGCGAACATCGATGGCCCTCCTATGCACGACGGCCAAAGTGACATTCCGCTGTTTGAGGCGGTTGTTTCAGCCACTTCGGATCTCGTGGGGAAGACGCTGAAGGAAATCAGCTTCCGTGAAAAGTATCAGGGCGTCGTACTGGCTATTCATCGGCAAAACAAACAGCTTCGCGGCGCGCTCGGCAACGTGCAGATCGAGCCGGGAGATCTCCTGGTGATAGAGGCACGGCAGGGCTTCGACAAGAATTGGAGCCATAGTCAGGGTGACTTCTATCTCGTTGCACCGAAAACCGAAATAAGGCAGCCACTCAGCAAGAAGGCGCCCATTGCGATCAGCTTATTGCTCGGAATGATCGTGTTGAACGTCACCGGTGTACTTCCCCTTTCGGCAGCAGCATTCGCGGCTGCATTGGGCACGGTTTTGCTGGGATGCCTTCGCGGCCAGGAGCTGCGCAAATCGATCGATTTCACCGTCATGCTGACAATCGCCGGTACATTCGGAATTGGAAAAGCCGTCGAGACAAGTGGGCTCGCAGCGATCATGGGACATGGCATTGTGACGGCGATGCCCGGCCTAGGTCCCATGGTCGTCGTGGCGGCGCTGTACTTGATCACCGTGGTGCTGACGGAGGTCATCACCAACAACGCAGCGGTCGTCGTAATGGTACCGATCTCGATTGCTGCGGCGATCGACCTAGGCGTCGACGTTCGGGCCGTAGCATTAACGGTTACCGTAGCTGCATCGGCCGGGTTCTTGTCTCCACTCGGTTATCAGACCCACCTCATGGTGATGGGCGCGGGAGGCTACCGGTTCAAGGATTTCTTTAGGGCCGGACTGCCAGTCTCGCTCGGCGTGATGGTGATCGTTTTACTGGTGGCTCACTGGCGGTGGTTCTGACCCGAATCCCCGCAGCGTCGTTCAAGCAACACGATAGGGAATATCCTCCGCGCCCTTCAACACGGCTTCTATAGCCTCTGCGCACATGTCGGCCATCTTCGTCCTGGCTTCGACGGTCGCGCTCCCGAGATGAGGAGCAAGCACTACATTATCGAGATTCATGAGGCCGGAACGCACCTCCGGTTCATCCTCAAAAACATCCAGACCAGCCCCTTCAATCTGGCCTGCTTCGAGCGCTGCGATAAGCGCATCCTCGTCTACGACCGCGCCACGTGCCGTATTGACGAGAATGGATGTTGATTTCATTGCCCCGAATGCCTGCTCATCGATAAGATGACGCGTCGCCGGCGTGAGATTGCAGTGCAGCGACACGACATCGCTTTCACGCAAGAGCGCCTCCAAAGTGACATATCGCGCACTGAGAACGCGTTCGTATGTGATGTTGGCGCGTGTCCGATTGTGGTAGACTACCTTCATACCGAAGCCTATCGCTCTTCTCGCCATCGCCATGCCGATCCGCCCCATTCCAATGATTCCTATCGTCTTCCCCTTCAGGTCCATCCCGAGAAGCAAATTGGTTTCCCAGCGAGTGAATCGCCCCTCCCGGACGTAGCGGTCGGCTTCACGGATGCGTCGGGCTACCGAGAGCAGCAGCGCGAATGCGAAATCCGCCGTGGCGTCCGTTAATACGTCCGGCGTGTTTGTGACCACGATCCCTCGGCTCGCCGCTGCATCGAGATCGATGTTGTCGTATCCGACAGCATATTGAGCGATGACCTTGAGATTTGGACACTCGTCGATAACGCGCGAGCTAATCGGATCAGACAGCATCGTGATCATCGCTTCGGCGTCACGCGCTACTCGGACGAGTTGAGCTTCTGTTGGACCTGTCGAGCCGAATTCGCACACCTCTACTTCATGATTCCCCAATTTCGGTTCCCAGTCGCCGGGGATGGGCCTCGTGACAACGATTTTCATTGTATGAGTTACTCTGCTGATGTTTAGATGACCACTTGGTGGTCCAATAACGGTCGTACTGATGCATGGATGAGCGCTTGCCTACGCACTTGCAGTCCACTTTTCCGCCAAACATCCACAAAGCCGGTTTTGCGCCAGTTATGGCGTACTTCTTGCCACGCATACTCAATTCATCGTTTTTGCGCGATACAGTTGTTACAGGCCTGTTATATCAACATTTTATTCACGTTGAATCCTGCACGCGGAGTAAGAAGGAGGCAAGCACGACGGAACGGGACGTAGAGCGTGGAAGCACGGATGAAATAACGGCTATACAGCGGCCTTGCTCGATCGCACAAGCTCACCGTCGTTCACGGTTAAGCAGCTGCACCCGATGTCCAAAGATATACGGAACGGATGCGATAATCACCGTCAAGCACCTCTCTTACCTTGTTGGATGCCCGAAAAAATCCAAAACATGAGGTTACGTTCAAGGCTTTTTGGTGTCTAGTAGCAAACACTCATCCAGAGCGGCCACTGATCACCACGAGACGCTATGAAGAAACCTTCTCCTATGGCAGGCTTCGATGCTTCGGAATTCGATCTGAATCCGCCCCAGACGGCCTATTCCGTCGAGGAGGCTACTGAAGTAATCAGTCGTATTCATCGATATCTGGAGTCGCTCGAAGATACCCGATTAAAATTGAAGTGGTATATCGGATATGTTCTCGTGCATGCCGATAGCTCCCAGACTTCGCGGAAGAGCTTGGTTCCTGCCGTATCGAAGCTGCTGTGGGAGCGTCACCGCATCCATACCGACCAGTCCATGCTCTACGAGTGCGAGAGACTTCACGTCGTATTCGAGGGGAGTTACCGGCGATTCGAACGATGGATCGACGAACGCGAGGCCATCCTCAATCGTCCGATCTACTGGAAGGATGTTCAGATGGTGTGCCTACGTGGAACGAGCACGCCCAGCATTCTTTCACTACTCGCCCAGGATACGGAAGCCTCGGTTCCGCGAAGTGCCGCCTATCTTCGATATGTCGGCACCCACGACTGCGTTGTATGCGGACGTACGGCAGAGCCGCATACGGCGATCGGTGAACCAGACGTCGGAGTAAAACCGAGCGATTTCGCGGTGATCCCTCTCTGTAACCTTCATGAAGCGGAATTGCGCCGACGGGGCCGTGAGTCTTTTCAACACCGCCATAGAGTCAATCTGTCCGAAGTCGCCTTCAACTTGCTTCACCGCCATATCACGGGGCAGTGGGTTACGATGTGGCTCTAGATTACGCCAGCCTCACCCGAGTCACGCCGGCGCCGCCCTGGTCCCAGTGGGCTTCTTCGAAAGACTCGACGTCTTCCCGTCGATTCAAATAGTCATGGATAGCGTTCCGGAGTGCCCCCGTCCCCGTACCATGCAGTATTTCCAGGTGGTCGAGATTTGTGGCCAAGGCGTCATCGACCAGTCGCATGACGGCATCGATCGCTTCATCTACACGGTAGCCTCTTAGATCGATACGGCTATGCGCTGAGAGCGACGTCATCTGACCACCCCTCTGTTCCACTCGGCCGACGCGCACCTCCTGCCGACGCTTTCCGCCGACCTTCTTCAGGCGAGCCACTTCCGTCCTGAGGCGCATCGAATCGAAGCTGATAACTGCCTCGTCTCCCTCGATTTCGAGCACTTCTGCAGCCGTGGATCCGTCATCCAGCACGACCTGATCACCGATCTCGACGGCGCCCCGAACAAGCTCCTTGTCGGGGGTGACATCTTCGGATGAATTTTGCAGGTTCGCCCGATCGTATTCGTCCGCAACCGTTTCGTCATTCCCAGGATCTTGACGCTTTGCGTGGACGAGCCCCTGCGCAACATCATCCCGGAAACGCTCGAGCTCTTTACGGGCTGCCGTCGTGGTTTCTCGTTCTGCTTCTGCTTCTCTTATTTCGCGGATGGTACGTTCGATACGGGCATTTGCCGAAGCAAGGATTCTCTCCGCTTCTTCCAGCGCCTGTCGCCGAATATTTTGTTGCTCTCGCTGGATTTTTTTGGCCCGTCTGCGATACGTCTCCCGCTCGTGTACGGCCTGACGCACCTCCTCGTCGGCGTCCGCGAGCCGGGTGTCCAGCTTCTGTGTCTTCGATTCAAAAGTCGTGATCAAATCCTCAAGTGTGGTCTTCTGCTCTCCTGCGAGCTCGCGTGACCGTTCCAGAATGTCCTCGTCCAGACCAATGCGGCGAGCAATCTCAAAAGCGTATGAAGATCCGGGGACGCCGGGCTGAAATCGATAGGTCGGACTCAGCGTAGCCTGATCAAATTCCATCGATCCGTTCTCAACCCCTTCGGTTTCATATGCGAAGACCTTGAGTGTGCCGTGGTGTGTAGTCGCAATAGTCCGGGTACCTAGGTTGGTAAGTTTCTCCAGTACCGCCTGTGCGAGCGCACCGCCTTCGGCCGGGTCGGTGCCGGTGCCCGCCTCGTCTATTAAAACCAGTGATCGGTCCCCCGACTGCTGGAGCATCCATTCCAGGTTGGATATGTGAGAACTGAACGTAGACAAATCCTCCTCTATCGACTGTTCATCTCCGATGTCGACCAGGAGTTTGTCGAATACAGAAAAAATAGTTCGTTCATCTGCAGGAATCGGAAGCCCGTACGAAATCATCAACGCAAACAAGCCGACCGTTTTCATCGCGACCGTTTTGCCCCCTGCATTGGGTCCGGTGATGATCAGTGTCCGAGCGTCACGTCCAAGTGCCAGGTTGAGGGGCACGACCTCGCGTGGTGTTGTGGATCGATTGCGCGAGACAAAATGGAGCTGAAGCACAGGATTACGCGCTTCTACAATCTCCAGAACGCCGTCGTTATTCACCGTCGGCACGACGGCGTTCGTCTGATTCGACAGTCGAGCCTTGGATTGCAAAAGATCGAAAACGGCCAGTACCTCGATATTTTCGCGTATCCCGTCGATCTCAGCGCGAACCGCGGCGGTGATTTCCCGCAGGATTCGCTCGACTTCCCGGCGTTCGTCACCTTCCAGTTCACGCACCTCGTTGTTTAAGTTCAAGCATACAGTCGGTTCGATATACACTGTCTGCCCACTGGCTGAGGTATCTTGAACGAATCCCTCGATCTTCCGCTTGGCCTCGGAACGAATCGGGATCACCATTCTGCCATTGCGAATCGTCGGCTGTTCTTCGGTAGTATACCCGGCTTTTACAGCTCGACGAAGTTCACGCTGCAACGTCTCGCGTAGCTCCGCCTGCCGCTGCACGATCATGCGTCGAAGCCGGCGCAGTTCGGGCGAGGCGTCGTCGCGCACGCGACCTTCCCCATCCACAATGCCGTCGATCCGACGCTCCAATTCAGGCATCGGGATGATTTTCGAAGAAACGCGGTCTAGGTTCGCGTACTTGCCCCGACGCGCGACGAAATAATCTTGCAGACGACGAGCGGTTTGTAGCGTCTCTTGCAGATCGACGAGATCCTCCGGACCTATCATTGATCCTTCCGGTCCAGCTCGCCGGATCACAGATCTGATATCGACGATTCGATGCAGAGGAAGCGGATCGTCGAATCTGAGAGCCTCCTGCAGCTCGAATACCCGTTCAAGTTCAGCTCGAATCCACTCCAGGTCGCTCGATAGGTGCATCGAGGAAAGACGATCCCTTCCGAGAGCACTCTGCGTCAAGTCCTCGAGGCGTTCGCGCAGAACGTCGAATCCGAGCTTCGATTCGATGGATTTCGGAAATACGTCCATGAACTATCGCAAACTTGGCGGCGCCGCGACGGTAAGGCGATCGCGTCCTATCCACACCGTCAGCTGATTTCCGAGTGATCGCCGACATTTACTCGTCCTGCATCCACATTCACAGTGGCGTGCCGGCCGACGAGCGAATCCTTCAGAACCGCATTCTCGACGAGTGCGTCCTGGAAGATAATTGATTCACTGATCACCGAGCCTGTTACTCGTGCATTCGCTTCGATCGAGGCGAATGGCCCGACAACAGAATTCGTGATGTGTGCACCCGGTCCGATGTATACCGGATCCAGGACGATACTGTTTTCAACGTCGCCGTCGTGCGCTTCACCGTTCTCCTTTTCGAGAATGAGCTTCGTTGTGTCCATCAGCGCGCTGATGGTCCCGCAGTCAAGCCATTCCGTCACCGAAGCCGTCTTGAATACAGATCCGCTCTTGATCATCCTATCGAAAGCATCCGTGAGCTGGAACTCACCCCCGTGGCCCCGGAGATCGTCATCCATAATCGACTCGATGACCTGGCGCAGATTGGCGAGGTCACGTACATAGTAGATTCCGATAAGCGCCTCATTCGAGATCGGCTCCGACGGCTTCTCGACGAATTCGACGATCTCCTCGCCCTTCCTGACTGCGACACCGAAACGACTTGGATCGTCGACGTGCTTTATCCATGCGACGACGTCAGCATCGGAGAGATCGACACCGGGTTCCATGTCGAAGACGGTGTCGGCAAAAACGACGATGCCGTCGCCTTCCATATGTTCTCCCGCGCAGTACACAGCATGAGCGGTTCCCTCTGCACGCTCCTGGACACCAAAAGCGGCGTTCATGTCGTGACGCTCACAAATTTCGCGGAGTTCTTGGTAGACCTCTTCACCGAAGTCGGGACCGAGGACGAACACGCCTTCCTCGAGTTTCGTCGGAAGCACGCGATTGAACGTATCCACTATTCGCTCGACCATGCTCTTTCCCCTGACATTGATCAAGGGCTTCGGGGTCACGTGCGAGTGCGGGCGTACGCGGGTGCCTCGACCCGCCATCGGAATGACAAGCTTCATGAAGTAATTTCCTACTTTGGTTGATTAGTAAATCGCGGATTGGCCGCACCGGAAACCCGGCACGATGTCGTTCGCGATATTCGCCAACTGTCCACGGCACTCTACACCCATCGGCTATGCACCGTTCATTGTCCAGATGGGAATACGGATATGCATAGCACGATCTTTACTGGTGTTACAAAACTCCAAAATGCGCTAATCTACGGAAATCAGTGAAGGCCTCGAGGTATAGAAGTGATGCTCGTGGGCCGTTTGCCTCGTCTGATGGCGCCAAGCGCGTCCCCACGTCACTACAATACAGGATCCATGGCGTGTTTTTTAGAGCACCAAAGACATCGTGGCATCAAGCTTGACTAAACCTAAGGCGAATTGAATTCGAAGAATTCCTCAACAGGAGGTTCATACATCATGATACAACGAATCTACAACCGCGGCGCAGTGCTGACACTAGTCGGCATCCTTGGGATAAGCATGAGTATCGTCGGCTGTTCAAACCTGAGCAGGACCGAGCAAGGTGCCGCAGTCGGCGCGGGCGCAGGCGCCGTAATCGGTGGTGCCGTAGGTGCCAAGTACGGTGGAACGGCTAAAGGTGCTATCATCGGCGCCGCCGTCGGCGGGACGGCCGGAGCGGTCATTGGCCAGCAGATGGACCGCCAGGCCGAGGAACTCGAAGAGGATCTCGACGGGGCCGAAGTGGATCGTGTCGGGGAAGGTATCGCCGTGAAATTCGATAATAGCCTCCTGTTCGATTTCGACTCGGCGCAACTACGCTCGATGGCTCGCAATGAGCTCTCGTCGCTCGCCTCTAACCTACAGGAGTACCCTAACACCGATCTAGTGATCGTAGGCCATACGGACGCTGTCGGATCCGATGAGTACAATATGGAGTTGTCGCAGCGGCGGGCAGAAGCTGCTCGCGGGGAGTTGATCGCGGAAGGTGTAGCGCCGAACCGCATCACCACCGTGGGTAAGGGTGAGGCAGAGCCGATCGCGTCCAATGATACCGATACCGGTCGACAGCAAAACCGGCGCGTCGAGGTCGCTATCTACGCGAACGAAGAGTTTCAAGAAGAGGCGGCAAGCAACTAGTTTCCGCAGGTTGCCATCCGCAATAGACCGCCCGAGGATCGACGATCCCGGGCGGTTTTTTTGTGTAGGTGCGCTGTAGACTTCGTTTCGAGGAACGTCCTCCAGGCAGATTCTTATTTTAATGCTTCGTAGCATAGTGGATATGGCTCCGCGGCGGCGTAAATATTCTACGGTCGCCACCTGCGGGCCCATGTGTCCATTCACGCGGGTTTCACATCCAAATAACTGCGATCCGACACGCTATGAAGCTATCTGATGATCATCCGAAACCTGGACGCGAAAGCTCTGAGGAATCGGATGCACCGGATTCGAGTCGTCGGAAGCCCAGACGTGGCGGCAGCGGGCGCCCCGAAGATGAGGCCGAACAGAATTCGTCACGGCGCCGGGAAGGACCGCCCGCAGAAGCGGCACGTGCACCCGTCGGAGGTCAGGATTTCCGGCCTGCTGGAGGCACACACAGCCCGATGTCGGAAGGAGAGGTCCATACGTGGCATCAGATCCACACCCGGGATATGTGGCGCATCTTCCGAATCATGTCGGAGTTTGTGGATGGATTTGATAAGCTCTCTAGACTGGGGCCCTGTGTGTCGGTATTCGGCTCATCTCGCACGGAGCCCGGCAGTCCGTACTATGAACTCGGCGTGGACATCGGTCGGCTGCTGGTAGAGCATGAGTATGGCGTAATTACGGGAGGCGGCCCTGGAATTATGGAAGCGGCCAACAAGGGCGCACGAGAAGGCGGGGGAATGTCCATAGGGCTAAATATTGTAGTACCACACGAGCAGGAGGGAAATCCGTTTGTAGACCGGGATAAATCTATAGACTTCAATTTCTTCTTCGTACGGAAGGTCATGTTCGTCAAGTATGCTATGGGTTTCATTGTCCTGCCCGGCGGTTTTGGTACCCTGGATGAGCTTTTCGAGGCACTTACACTTATCCAGACGGGCAAATCCACGCGGTTTCCTGTAGTGCTCGTCGGTAAAGATTTTTGGGATGGATTGGTCGAGTGGCTTGCTGATTCGGTTCTGGGCGCCGGGAACATCTCGACGGATGATCCAGATTTATTTAGTGTGACAGATGATCCCCTAGAAGCTGTCCAGATTATCGACGCGTTCTACCGGGAGCATGCAATGGTTCCGAATTTCTAGCCAAGCTCCATTTTTTGGACGGCGCACATGCAGGGCTGTACTTTGGACATCGCCCTATGGCGACGTACCAACTCATACAAAGTGGTGTCACTAGGGTACAGTTAACGTGTACACAAGCATACAACCGGGAGGAAAAGCGCAAAGCGCCCGTATTTCGGAACCGGCCGTAAAATCCCGGTGTAAATCCAGTAATCGGACATTCAGACGCGCCGCTTCGGCCGCTCACTGATTTTCTTGGTATGATCGACGTGCTTGGCATGGTTGTCGCGTCAGTAACCTGCGAAGACGTGCACCTAAAGTCCTATGACATAGATATTTGTAGATAGCACTTTATATATCCAACA
>CAZKNF010000019.1:48160-51173 GCA_964554105.1 uncultured Rhodothermales bacterium
GCACCTAAAGTCCTATGACATAGATATTTGTAGATAGCACTTTATATATCCAACAGCGCCCAGAGGTAGAACCAAGGAGATGACCGTGAACACAATGATTAGCAAACTATGTAACTCGTTGCCGCTCGCAGTACTGCTGGCGTTCCTAATAGGTGGCATCAACCCCGCTCCTGCGCTGGCCCAGGAGTATAAGGAGACGTACAATACCGCTATTGAAGCTGCCAAGGCCAAGGACTACGAAACGGCTTATGCGGAATTTACCACGGCAGCCTCGCTGGCGAGCGAAGCCGGCGACAACGACATTGCTCAGCGTGCGCGCAAAGTCGCAGCCCAGATCGACTACAACACCGGCAAGCAGCTCGTTGCAAACGAGGACTTTGCGGCGGGTCTGGAACGCTTCGAGCAAGGTATCGAACTGTTTCCGCAATACGCTAAGAACTACACGGGTAAGGCCCTTGCGCTCAAGAAGCTAGAGCGTAACGAAGAGGCTATACAGGCGTATCAGGATTTAATCGATTACGGCAACGAAAACAGTGACTCCCAGGCGATTCGTGAGGGTGAGAGCGGTATTCGCGATCATTATATTTACCTGGCCTCATCAGCTCTCGGCCGTAGTTCGGAGCCGTCTGCAAGCGACGCGCGAGAAGCGATCGGTTACCTAGAGGACCTGCAAGAATACCTCGACGCCGATGCTGATGTTTACTTCTATATGGCGGCCGCGAATAACGCGCTGGGCAATTACGACGAGGCCGTTCAGTATGCCGACCAGGCCCTCGAAATGCACTCGGGAAGCCGATCGGATGCTGCAAAGATCCACTTTGTAAAGGGAGAGGCGCTAATGTACAATGGCAATACGGCCGCGGCGAAGGAGTCCTTCCAGAATGCGACGTTTGGCAGTTACAGAAGTCTCGCCGAACATTATCTCGAAACGCTCTAGCAATTAGAGCAACATCGTAAAAAGTAGATGTAAAGAGCCCGTGCTTCCAAGAAGGAGCACGGGCTCTTTATTTATTATCACTTCACGTGTCTGCTAATCGACTATCTAATCTTCAGGCGTTATCAGCACGAACGCCATGTATTCATCTCCATCAACCTTGGAGGATTTGACCGTGTATTTGTCGCCAAAGCGCCGGCGAAGATAACCGCGGAGCCCACCTACCTCATTCTTGCCCAGTTTAACTTTCAATACCTTATCGCCGGTGATATTCTGCGCAGCATCGGCGAGAGGCTCATACTTGGACGAACGCCCCCCTTTCCCACTCCGCAATTCCGAAAGTTCCTCCTGAGCCTGATCTTCAGAAATGACTTCAAACTTGAAGATGCCTGCCTTCTTGGATCCGGACCGTTTTGCCATCTTGCTCTCCTATAAAATATCGAATGAATGTCAACTCCATCTGATGTCGTACGTTCGTGCGACAGAATCAGCATAATAATACGAAATACCGGCACATACCTTCCATGATAATACCACGTAAGATTATGACGATCTCGATCCGAGACTCATTTCGTACCGATTTTCAATGATTAATGCATCCTGTCATGTTGTCGATACCTATGTACCTATAGTAACACCTTGCAACGTGAACAAAAGCGTGCAATTCGGCAGTTACGAAAATGAGCTACGTTGTTGCGCAAGTCGCTTCGGCGCCAAATCACCGCCAGCTGTATGTCAGCCGTGAGGACACGTCTGTATAGTGCACGCGACCGCTGTATACTTCGACACGGCTACGAGTAATCCAGCGCTCCCGTCGTTATTCGCCGGTGAACGGTCACCCGCTCGGACTATGATCAGGCGAACCTTGCCGGAAGTGTGGAATTCGAGAAGATGTTCTAATCACGTCTGAACGAAGAAGTGTTTTGCCGATAAAATCAACGTTCTAGCAATCGCCAGGTTCGAGCAGGATTCAGCATGAAGAGTGTGTCCGATGAATCAGTCTAGAGACGCTGACAAAACGTCGAGCCCATTCCCAGAACACCTCGGTGAGGCTACTGGGCGATCAGAACCTGACCTTGTGGAGATGCTCGTGGAGCTCGATGGCATCTTGGCCGCAGCTCGCGAACGCGAAGAGCAATCTACCGCACAGGTTGGAATGGCCCATTCTGAGTTCCAAAAGAGCGCCCGTAATCTCTTACACTATCTGGCTCTTCGAAATCGAGACATTCGCCCCCTCCAAGAACATCTTTCGCGGATGGGACTCTCGTCCCTCGGCAGAACCGAAGCTCATGTGCAAGCCAGCCTTACAGCCGTTCGGAATGTTGTTGCACGTCTCGGTGGACAACCGGCTGTGCATGATGACCCGCCGCTCACATTCGAAAGCGGGTCGGAACTGCTCGTCAAACACACGAATGCTCTCTTTGGACCCGCGCCACCGACCCGCAGCGTCCGAATCATGGTCACACTTCCGAGTAACGCCGCCGACGACTATTCGATCGTCCGCGATATGATAGCCGAAGGCATGGACTGCGCACGTATAAACTGCGCCCACGATGACCCGAGTGCCTGGATTCGTATGGCCGAGAACGTTCGTAGAGCGTCAGTGGAAACAGGGCGTATGTGCCGTGTCTTAATGGATCTGAACGGCCCGAAACTGCGCACCGGACCTCTCGAGCCGGGTCCCAGAGTCGTTCGCTGGAAACCGCATCGCGATGCGCGCGGGCAAGTCACGGCGCCTGCGCGTATATGGCTTACGGCGAACCGTGCGTCAGCTTTAGGCCAGGCAAACGTGGACGCCGTGCTGCCGGTTGACGATGAGTGGCTTCATCATCTGAATCGAGGTGATCGGATTCAGCTTCGGGATGCGCGAGGCAAGAAGCGATCCCTCGATATTCTGGAAACTCATGCCACT
This sequence comes from uncultured Rhodothermales bacterium, assembly GCA_964554105.1. Classification (GTDB taxonomy): domain Bacteria; phylum Bacteroidota; class Rhodothermia; order Rhodothermales; family VXPQ01; genus CAZKNF01. The sequence goes on from CAZKNF010000019.1 coordinate 51,007, forward strand.
GGGTGCCTCGCCCTGAGTTATAAGACCGCCTACGTGGAAACTGGAAATCGGTTGGAGCTTCGCCGGAGCGGTCGCAGTGTCCACGGTGACGCTGCGTACGTGGGCGAACTTCCACCTGCCGAGTCCCATCTCCTCCTTCGAAGAGGTGAGACGCTCGTCATGCAGCG
>CAZKNF010000020.1:0-49559 GCA_964554105.1 uncultured Rhodothermales bacterium
TCGATCCGGTCTTTCAGCGGCGTGATGATGTTGCCGCGGTTCGTGTAGTCTTCCGGATTCGCAGAAAACACCATCAGCACGTCGAGCGCGAATCGAATATTAAAGCCGCGAATCTGGATGTCCTGTTCCTCCATGATATTGAGGAGGCCCACCTGGATGCGCGGCTGCAGATCCGGAAGTTCATTTATCGCAAAAATGCCGCGGTTTGTGCGTGGAATGATCCCGAAGTGAATGACCTCTTCGTCGGCGTAGGTGAGCTTGCGATTCGCCGCCTTGATAGGATCGATGTCGCCGATTAGGTCCGCGATCGTCGTATCCGGAGTCGCCAGTTTTTCACCATAGCGCTCGGCGCGATGGAGCCAATCGATAGGAGTGTCATCCCCGTGTTCGGCGACGAGGTCGCGCGCATATTTGGATATCGGATGCAGCGGGTCGTCATTGATTTCACTCCCTGCGACGATAGGCACGTGTTCGTCCAAGAGCGCCGGAAGCAGCCGAATCAGACGGCTCTTGGCCTGACCACGAAGGCCGAGGAGGATGATGTCATGACGCGCGAGAAGAGCATTTTGGATCTGGGGGATTACGGTGCGGTCGTATCCAAGAACTCCGGGAAATATCGTCTCCCCATCTCGCAGCTTGGAGATGAGATTACGCCGCATTTCGTCCTTTACCGAAGATGGGCGGTACCCGGACAGTTTCAGCTCACCCAGCGTTCGAATTTCCGTCCGGTCACGCACGTCCACATCCACGATCATTCTTCTCAAAGGTGGAAAAAAGAGAGGAACGATCTACCACGCAGGCGTTTCGGTGCAGTTCCCGCGCGTAACGGTGCGGTATCATGCGCCCCCATACGGATCGCTTTCGAGGGGCGATTCGTACAGCTCTTGGAGGCCGCCCCCCTGGGCTGGGCTCCTTTTTTCTACACTGAATGCGCCGATCGAAGGCTGTGCCGTAACATGATACGCGTCCTGGTTGCCGACGACCACGCCATAGTTCGCAGGGGTCTGGTTCAGATCTTGTCTGAGACGTCCGACATGGAAGTGGCCGGCGAAGCGGCAAATGGTGCGGATGTTCTTGCCATGGTGGATGCGGAGCCGTTCGACATCGTGGTACTCGATATCAACATGCCTGGAATGGATGGGCTCGATGCGTTGAAGCAGCTCAAGTCAATCAAGCCGGAACTGCCGGTCCTCGTGTTGAGCATGCATGCCGAGGACGAGTATGCCGTACGGGTGCTGAGAGCCGGTGCGGCCGGGTATATGAATAAGAACAGCGCTCCGGACGAGCTCGTTAAGGCCGTTCGCGTCATCTCGAGCGGAGGCAAGCACGTGAGCTCTGAAGCGACTGAAAGCCTGTTGGCCCATCTCGATTCCGGCGGCACGGGCCCGCTGCATGCAAGTCTGTCGGATCGCGAATTTCAGGTGCTGCGCCTGCTCTCATCCGGACATACCGTGGGTCAAATAGCAGATCAGCTCTCGCTCAGCGCAAAAACTATCAGTACGTATCGCGCCCGCATTCTCGAGAAGATGAACATGAAGAATAACGCTGAGCTCACGCGATACGCGATCAAGAATAAGCTCGTCTATTGAGCCGACGTTTGAACGGAGCTGGCCGGTCCTCCGCTACTAGGTTGCTGAAGACTATCACCACCGTCCTCGAGATGGCCACTCGCACCAGGCGTCCATCGAAACACTCGTAGCTCGGGATCGGGCTGCGAGAGAATTACGGCCAGTTCATAGCCATCCTGCACGCGCCGGACGTCAATATCCTGCGGGAAAAACGCACTGCGATAATCGGCGGTCGATTCGACCAGACGATGCTGGATCCTGCCGTCGCGCCCGAACACATCTACCTGAAGCCATCCGGCCCGCATATTCATGACGAAGAGATGATCACCCGCCGCCGCCGCGGATGCGGACAAAAGCGGAGCCTCATGGACCTCGCCGAGCATGAACGCGCGGCTTCTGGCCAGCATCGGCGAGTCGAAGCCGACTAGCGAGAGGGTATCGGACGATGTACTACCGCCCCCGGCTGTGCCGGCGCCAGAGCTCGTGATGAGATCGACAACCGGCCGAAATCCAGACAGGCTCACGACCGTATCACCCCACGTCTTGAGAAGCCCGGCATGCCGCCAGTGTGGGGCGGGAAGTCGTGTCGTGTCGATTCTGTCGCCTCCCGCCGCAAATGACACGACGATTCCCTCCTGTTCGGGTCCGACGCGCTTGTAATGGATGCGATCGCCCACCGTGCCGTAGACGAGAGAGGTCTCGTTTCGCTGCGGATCGTCAATCACTGTAGAGTCGGTGATTTCACCCCCTACCAGACGATAGATCGCGAGATTCGAGGGGCTGAAGACGGCAACCGTATCACCGGACAGCCCCGCCAGATAGGGAGCTTCGATCTCCAGGGGGATTTCCTTCGTCGTGATACTGTCAGCGAAGAGAAAGAGGCTTCGACGCTCGACGTCTGTCACGTAGATCACGCCGTCATCGCCAAACCGAACGGTGCGTGGAAATTCGAGCGTGCTTTCGTCTGTACCGGTCGTCGCCCGGAGCAGCCTCAGCGTATCGGTCGGCGCAGACTCGGCAGCCAGCCGTGAAACGGAATCGGCCGGCGTCAGCTCCCTCGATTCGGTACGTCCGCATGAGTACGGGAGACAACCACTGAGAATGAGGATTGCCGCAAGGGTGACGCTCTTCGCCGCAAATGTCGCTGCCTTTCGAGACGTCGTCATCAACCTGACCGCCGTCCCAGACGCAGGGTGAGTTCGTGCTGATCGCCGTCGCGGATGATCCCGAACCTGACGGAGTCACCGGGGCGGTAGTCATAAAGGCGTGCCACGACTCCGTTCTGGTCGTTGATGCTCTCACCTGCGACCGAAACGATGACGTCATACGCGCGGAATCCCGCCTCTTCAGCCGGAGAGTCGGGATCGACATCTCGAACGAGAACGCCACGAACCGCTGTGAGATCAAGTGCGGCGGCGATCCGGCGGTCGACATCCCAGACATGCAGGCCCGTATACCAGGATCGGTCGACCTCGCCGTTCTCCCGAAGCTCTCGGATGATGCGTTTGACGCGGGAAACGGGAACGGCGAAACCGATGCCTACTGAACCGCCCGTCTGCGAGTAAATGGCCGTGTTTACGCCGATCACTTCGCCCATCGCGTTGACGAGCGGCCCTCCGGAATTGCCTCGATTAATGGCTGCGTCAGTCTGGATCATGTCTTGATAAATGCGGCCATCTCGTGTCGATTCAAGATTGCGGCCTTTGGCACTGACGACGCCCACCGTCACGCTCGGCTCTGCTGCCTCGAAGAGTCCGAAAGGGTTGCCCAGCGCGATCACCCATTCGCCGACGATCGGCATTTCGTCGTCGCTGAAGGTGAGATGCGGAAGGGGTTCATCAGAATCGACCTTGATCAGCGCAATGTCAGATGCGGGGTCCGCACCGATAAGCCGACCGTCCAGCGTACGTCCATCCGGAAATGCAACGGTAATCCTGGTCGCGCTGCCTGCAACATGGTCGTTCGTCACGATGTAGCCGTCCGGCGAGATCACAAATCCTGAGCCGAGATTCTGAACCTGCCGCTCCTGGACACGATCCCGGCGCTGTTGTCCGAAGAAGTGCTCGAACCACGGATCTGAGAAGAAGTCGGCGAAGGGATCGCGATACCGCACCTGCTGGATTCCGGTTACGTTCACGCTGACAACGGCCGGCGACGCCGCCGCGACGGCATTCGTGATGGCCGTGTGTCGGCTCGAGTACAGAGATTCTGTGACGCGAGCGATCGTGCTATCAGATGCCTCGGCAGACTTTGCCGGCTCCGGTGATGCGAGTTGCGATTGTGCGTCCCTATTGCAACCGAGCGCAACGGTGGCGAATAGAGCTATACTGATGAGGCGGACCATAATTTGGCAGCAATTTCTTACGTGTTTCGGCTGAAACCAGTCACCGCGGCGTGAGGATCCGTGGAACAAGAAGCTTGCCGGCTTTGAATTGCCAAGCTGCGGCCGACGTCATCATCAACCTAGCGCGTCCATCATCAGGCGCACCGCGACTACCGCAGCCAGGCATGCGAATGCCAGGCGAAGGGCCAGCTGATTCATACGGTGCGCGACGTGTACGCCGAGATTCGCCGTCAGCAGCGATGGTACTGCGAGGACTAGTGCGTGCGGCACATCCACATAGCCGATCGTTCCAGCTAGGTCGGTCTCTCCCCACCCTACGAGTGCATAGTTCACTACGCCGGCGAGCGAGATAATCACGATGGTCGCGCTCGACGTCCCTGCCGCTATGTGGATTGGCAAGCGCATGAAATAAGAATATGCGGGGACCAGTATAACGCCACCGCCTACTCCGGTCGCGGCGGAGACGGCGCCGGCAACTGTACCCGTGCCGGCCAGCGCCGGCCAACCGGGGCGTCGACGGCCGTCATCCTCAGGCAGGCGCTCGGATTTGCTTCGGCTCAGCAGCATCCGAACGGCGACCGCGATCAGCACGAGACTGAATACGACCTGAAACATAGCGGCGCTGTACCAGGGCTGCGTTGTGATATAGCGAGTCGTCAGCAGGACGGCAAACGCGCTCAGGAATCCGGCGACCGCCGCGATCCGAGTAATGATCGTATCCTTTCCGTGCTGCGTCCACGCACTCGCAATCGCCACGAGCATCGTGCATAAGAGACTGGAACCGATCGTCAGCTGCGCGATCAGTTCGGCCGGAATACCGATCGCCTGATAGTAAAAGAACAGAACGGGCGCAAATATTACTCCGCCACCGACGCCCACCAGGCCTGCAACAAATCCCGCCGCAAAACCGGCTCCGAGCAGGATCAGCAGGTGTGTGAGTTCCATCTCGTCAACGAGGCGACAGGATGGACTGGTACCGTGCGTTGTCCTTCAAAAGCGATACCGCGCTCAACACCTGTGTGTCGTGGCGAAACGAGGCGGCGATCTGAACCGAATCGCCGTAATATCGCGCGAGAATATCTGAGCGCAACCGCTCCTTCAATTCATCATTATGGCGACTGAAGTCGGCGTCCTTTTCCTGGACGACGGCCTGCTTCAGTGCGTCCACTTCGTCGCGTGTGGTGGTGTAGCCGATCTCGTCGAGATTGTTTTCGAGCGCCTCGACGGCGCGCTCCGCATCTGTTCGATACGCGAAGTTCTCTTCGTCCAGCCAGCGCCGAAAATCAGCGAGGATCGCATCAGTGACTTCGAAGTCACGCGATACGGTCGGGTTCTCGGCGGCATAGTGATTTGCATAGAAGAAGAAAGCGGCAAGACGGTCGAGAGCGGCTTCGAGATCGCTGTCTGAACCGGGTGCGACGGCGCGGTCAGGCTCGATGCCCCTGCCATCCTTTACGGGCCGTCCAGCCTCCGTGTTGAACGTTCGACGGAGCGAATCGGGAAAGCTTCGCTCGACCCCGTCGTGCTCGGCGTAATCGATAGCCTGAATGCTGCGTCCGCTAGGCGTGTAGTATTTCGAAGCTGTCAGCTTCAGGGACGTGTTATAGGGAAGCGGCTTGATGATCTGCACGAGTCCCTTGCCGAATGTCGGCTCTCCGAGGATCACGCCTCGGTCGAGATCCTGAATTGCCCCGGCTACGATCTCACTCGCCGATGCACTCAAGCCGTTCACAAGAACGACCATCGGCGTTTCAGGTAGGAGTGGCGGCAACTTGCTGCGATAGACGCGCTCCGTCTGTGCAAGGCGCCCACGCGTGGAGACGATGACGGAGCCCTGCGACACGAACAACTGCGTGATGTCCACGGCTCCATCGAGCAGACCGCCGGGGTTGTCACGCAGGTCCAGGATGAGACCTTCGAGGCGACCCGAAGACTTGAGATCCTGCAGCGCGGTCCGAGTCTCACCACCCACGTCGCGTGCGAATCGATCCAGCTTCAGATAACCAATGCCCGCCGAGGAATCCGCAAACCCTGCGTACGCCACATTCTTCAACTCGACCTGCTGTCGGGTGAGCATAAATTCGATCGGCTCGGGCTCTCCCTCTCGCTCAATTTTTATTTCGACTGCCGTTCCCGCCTCTCCACGCATTAGATGACGGACGTCGCTGAGACTAAGATCGGAAGCATCCTGGCCTTCGATCTCGGTGATGACGTCCCCGGTGCGTACGCCCTGCTTGTAGCCGCTCGTCCCTTCAATCGGCGAGGTCACGGTAATCTTGCCGTTCCTGACGCCGATGTTGAGCCCGACCCCGCCATACCGGCCGCGAGTGATGATGTCTATATCGGTGTTGTCGGCTTCATCGATGAAATTGGTGTACGGATCGAGATCCTCCAGCATCGCATCGATTCCGGAACGCATAAGCTTCTCCGGGTCGAGGGGATCGACGTACCCGCTGATCAACTCCTCGTAGACGGCGCCAAAAATCTGGAAATTTTTGCGCAGTGCGAAGAAGTCGTCGTCCGGCATCAAAAAGCCGGCGGTAAAACCGGCCGCCAGCGTCACGACGACGAGGGCACAGGTAGTCAGTCGCCTTTTCATGGCATCGGACGAATGAAACGTTTATTCGAGTGCCTTCTTGAGTTCACGAGCGCGCCGGCGCTCGACGACGCTGCTGATATAAATCGAGAGCTCGTAGAGTCCGACCATCGGAACTGCCACGAGAATCTGAGAGATAAAGTCGGGCGGGGTCAGAACGGCGGCGACGATGAGGATGATGATCGCGGCATACTTCCGGCCCTTGCGAAGGAATTCGGCCGTCACGAGCCCGACACGCGCGAGGAAATACATCACAACAGGCAGTTCGAAGATCACCCCGACGCCGAAGACCCACATGGTGACCATCCCGAAGTATTTCGTGATATCAAACTCATTTATCACCTGCGGCGAGATCACGAACTTCGCAAAAAACTGCAGCGCGAGGGGCGTGATGATGCAGTATCCGAAGAGAATCCCGAGGATGAAAAAGAAGGTAGCGAAGACGGAGGAGTATCGAAGCCCTTTCTTCTCAGCCGGATAGAGTCCGGGCTCTATGAACTTCCACATCTGATAGAGAAAGATAGGGGACCCGATGATGATGCCCACGACGAGCACGGATCCCCAGTAGGCGAAGAACTGCCCGGTGATGGTGCGATTTTGCAGCACGAGCTGGGTCGCGTCGAACCCGAAGAGCTCATACATGAAGAAATCGGCATGCGTCGGACCGAGCAGGATCTGATCGATCACGAAATCTGCAAAGAACATGCAGACGATGCTGCCGAAGAGCACGCCGCCCATGCCCTTGAAAATTCTCCAGCGGAGCTCTTCGAGGTGATCGAGAAACGACATCTCGGTCAGCAGGGAGTCGGGCGGCAGGAGGTCGTTTGTTGCTCCGTCCCCCTGAGACATAGGTTCAGTCTTCTCGAGTGCCGTAGACGAACGGGATCCGAATAAACTCATAGTGTTTGAGCGAATTGGGCACTGCAGAGCGCCCGATGAAACGCAAGTACTGCCGGCACTATCGACCGTTCGCTTCGATGGATCCCGATATGTTCAGGATTCCCGGTACCGCGATTGCACCGCACGAAATGGCCTTCGTTCCGGAAGGTTAATTGCACCCGCAGGTGTGAGGCGCGTTCCGTAGAAAAAAGGGGATTTTGCGTGGATCCTGTGGAGGTGCGGGGCGAACGCTCTCGAGAAGGCAGGAGAAACACAGGTTTCGGTGCGTTCATCGCTACCGGCAGGCTCTAAATCGAATCCGACGAGCTCTGGGCATTGTCGCGGAGATTGAGATCGAGCAGGGAATCGACCCATACGCCGTCGGCTTCGATCCGCGTGCGTCCACCGCTCCAGGTGAAATTGAACAGCGTCATCACTCCCGCAATCTCGAATCCGTCATTGCGCAACAGGGAGATGGCACGCACGGCGCTTCGGCCGCTGTTCAGGATGTCATCCAGAAGAACGACAGGCCGAGATCGGTCGAGCGGTCCTTCGACGAGTCGGCGGCGGCCGTGCGGCTTGCGATGTTCACGTACGAAGCCGCCGCTGGAGGCGGGCAGCCCGGGAGCCGCGAGCACCGAGCACACCATCGAATACGCCCCGAAGCCGTAGCCGGCCACCTGTTGGATGTTCCTCGCGCGGAGGCGCTCCGACACCACCTGTCCGACTTCCTTGAACATCGCGCTATCGAGCATCGGCATCCGTGTGTCGAGCAGCCAGCCTATCGGCTGCCCGCGAGGATCCGTGATCAGCTCCTGTTCGCGCCGGACAAGGGCCCGTTCATAGAGGCGCCGGCCGAGATCGACCAGGTCGGCATAAGTGGCTGGACTTAACGTGCTGCTCGTCATTCCTGTACGTCTGTTCGAAGCGTGGTGTGCATTCGAAGTGTGATCTCGAGCGACCTTGCATGCGACAGATCGACGCAGCCGCGCTCAATTTACCAGCCTCTCGCAGAATCCGTTCCGGTTCTTTGGGTACGCGGGTATTTCTTGGACCCGGATGCGTCTACGTCCGCAATCAGTCTGGTATCGTCCGATTCACGCCGTGACGAGATCGTAGAGCGGAAATTGTCTACAGAGGTTTCGCACATCCAGACTCACTGTGCGCCGGACATCCTCATTTTCGATATCGCTTAGGACACGATCAATCAATTCTACGACCAGGCGAAACTCATCCTCGCCGAATCCGCGTGTGGTCATCGCAGGCGTGCCCACGCGAATTCCACTGGTGACGAACGGGCTTTTGTCGTCGAACGGAACCATGTTTTTGTTGACGGTGATCTCCGCTTCCTGCAGGGCATCCTCAGCCTGCTTACCGGTGAGCCCTTTGTTTCGGAGATCGATCAGCATCAGGTGGTTATCGGTGCCGGCCGATACGATTTGATAACCCCGCTCCATGAAGGCGTCGGCCATGGCCTGCGCATTGCGGATCACCTGCCTGCCGTACTCTTTGAAATCGGGTTCCAGCGCCTCAAGAAACGAAACGGCCTTTGCAGCGATCACGTGCATCAGCGGGCCGCCCTGTGTGCCGGGGAAGACGGCCGAGTCGAACAGCTCGCTCATCCGCTTCGTGCGACCTGATTTTTGCGCGGTCTTGCCGAAGGGGTTTTCGAAGTCTTTTCCGATGAGCAGCATCCCGCCTCGCGGACCCCGCAGTGTTTTGTGCGTAGTCGTGGATACGATGTGGCAGTGGGGCATCGGGTCATTGAGGAGATCCGCGGCGATGAGTCCTGCCGTATGCGCCATGTCCATCCAGAGAAACGCGCCGACTTCGTCCGCAATCTCTCGAAATGCCTCGTAATCGAAGTCGCGCGGGTAGGCGCTGGCACCGATCGAGATCATCTTAGGCTGGAGGGCACGAGCCTTGTCGCGCACTTTGTCCATGTCGATCCGCCCGGCGTTTGGACCCTCCTTCTCGACGCCGTAATACTCTGCGTTGTACAGGATGCCAGAGAAATTGACGGGACTGCCGTGGGTGAGGTGTCCACCATGGGCCAGATCGAGTCCGAGGAAGGTGTCACCCGGCTCGAGCAGGGTGAGATACACAGCGGCGTTTGCCTGGGCGCCAGCATGAGGCTGCACGTTCACCCAGTCGCATCCGAAAAGCTCCATCGCACGGTCGCGAGCAAGGTCCTCTGCGATGTCGACGAACTTACATCCGCCGTAGTACCGCTTTCCGGGCAGCCCTTCGGCGTATTTGTTGGTCAACGGCGTACCCATCGCCTCCATCACGGCACGGGATACGAAATTCTCCGACGCGATGAGCTCGAGCCCGTCGTTCTGCCGTTCGATCTCCTTCTGAATGGCATCGAAAATAGCGGAGTCACGATTCTGGAGTTCGGTCATGAGCTGCAGTGCAGGTGTTCGTGGCGCCGACGCTCGTCAATCGTCGGCGGATTCGCGCATCGACTGTGGGCGTTCGATCTCGACAAAACGGCCCACCATGCCGAGGAATTTCCAGTCCTCAGCATCCGATTCGGAGCCGTTAAAGTCGATAGTATACGTGCTGAAAATGAGATAATTTCTTCGGTCTGTGATACGGTGGACATATTGTCCGGCGATGTTGCCGCCCGCTCCGGAAAGCGCGCGACCGAGCATCGTGTCTCCGGCCTCTTCAAGGATGATGGTTTCAGCGTTCGTCTCCACAAACAGCGCAAAATCATCCATTCCCGGATTAAAGATTGCCAGGGCGATGACCGCTAGCAGGGCGACGACAATGCCGGTGCGCATGAATGGCTAAACGTCTGTGGGAAATGCGGCGTTTCGGGCGGACAGAAAACTACGGGGACGCGCAGCAGGAAAAGAGAACGGACCGCCGGCTCCTTCATGTGGACCGGTCAGTTCATCAAGGCATACGTAAGAATATTCGTACCCATCCGAAATGCCGATTCTCGTTTCTCCTCGGGAGTGTTGTGGACTTCCGGGGACTCCCATCCGTCGCTGATATTCGTCTCATATGTGTAATAAACGACGAGGCGTCCCTCGTGAAAAATGCCAAATCCCTGGGGAGCCTCGCCGTCGTGCTCATGGATTTTAGGGAGTCCATTCGGAAACTCGTAGTGGGTATGATACAGCTCGTGATCGAACGGGACTTCAACGAACTCCTTTTCAGGAAAGACCTTCTTCATTTCTCGCCGGATGTACTCGTCGATTCCGTAGTCGTCATCCACATACAGAAACCCACCGTTCACGAGATAGCGGCGAAGTCGGTGCACTTCGTCCTCTCTGAGGACGACGTTGCCGTGACCGGACATGAACAAAAAAGGAAAGCTAAAGAGCTTGCTGCTCGAAAGTTCGACGACTTCCGGTTGTGGGGCGACGTCGACCAGTGTGTTCTCGCGGACGAACTCCAAAAAATTCGGCAGCGCCGATCGCGCCTGGTACCAGTCCCCTCCGCCGCTGTATTTAACGGCCGCCACATTGACCCCGTGGGCCTCCTGCGCCTGCGACGTGCGGGCGGGCAGAACGATCAGGATCGCGAGAACCGCGACAAGCCAGATGGGGATGCGTACGCCGCTTCCGTAACTCGAATCTATCGTGGCCATGTCTTCTCAATCCTGCCTTTCAAATATCTCATGACTCGGATGCTTCTCAGTGGCACTCTCCCATCGCTCACTGGCACTCACCCATCGCAGCCGAATCTAGTACGGCGGTGTCGTCGATATGCTCCGCTGCCGCGTGATGCTACTACGCTTCCGTGGAGCGATGAGGCTCGCCTTCTTGGGCGGCATCTTGCCGTGTGATTGCGGCAGCAGCCGAGCGCCTCTCGGGATCACGTCCCCCTTGCCTGACGTAAGGCGGATGAACTCAACGAGGAGGTAAAAGTATGGCGAAGCTATGGCGGGCCCTGTTGGTCTCCGTCGTCGCGGCATGTACAGCGGCGTTTCTATGGAGCGCGGTATCGAACTGGCGCAAGCGCACCGCGCATCTCGGCGCCCGTTTAACCGCAGAGCGCACCGGCGGCGGCCTCGATGCGGCGCGTACGAGAGTCGACGAAATCGATGCGCTAGATGACGTAGAACGAGAGTTGATGCTTCGGGAACTCTCCAGTCAGGTGTGACGGCGATGGCGGATACGCAGCGCGAATGCCCGTCGTGCGGTCTTCCAATCGATGAGGAGTCGGATGTCTGCATGTACTGTGGATATGATCTGCCGAAACAAAAGCGCTCGCTCATGCTCGCCGCGCTCGTGATGGCGCTGCTGTTGATCTGGCCGATCATCGAGCTTTTTCAGATGCTGTTTGGATAATCCGATTCGCGCCTTTCATCTATCATCAATCAGACGGACGTGACGATTTCCGACAGCTTGTTTGGCGACTTGGGTGCTGAGGAATTCCTTCGAAACTACTGGCAGAAGAAGCCGCTGGTAATCAGGGGCGCGCTCCCCGATTTTTCGTCACCCATTTCGCCCGAAGAACTTGCCGGACTGGCTTGCGAGGAGGATGCGTACTCGCGGCTCATCCTCGAGAAAGGCGGATCACACCCGTGGGAGCTGCGGGAGGGCCCTTTTGATGAAGAGGACTTCATGGCGCTTCCCGACACGCATTGGTCGCTCCTCGTGCAGGAGGTCGATCGATGGGTGCCGGAGGTGGCGCAGATTCTCGATCGTTTCCGCTTCATCCCCAACTGGCGCATCGACGATGTCATGGTGAGCTATGCGCCCGATGGGGGAAGTGTCGGTGCACACGTCGACAACTACGATGTCTTTCTTCTGCAAGCGCTGGGTCGCCGCGAATGGCAGATCAGTGCGGCGCCGATCATCGACGAAGACCTGGCGCCCGGGATCGACGTGAGCATCCTGGCAGGTTTCGAACCGGACGAGAGCTACGTGCTGGACCCCGGCGACATGCTGTATCTGCCTCCGCGATTCGCCCATCATGGAATCGCGATTGGCGACTGCATCACGTACTCCGTGGGATTTCGAGCGCCCAGCCACGAAGATATTTTAAGTGGATTCCTCACCCGCGTGCTCGAACAGACCGATCCACTGGAGCGCTACGCCGATCCGGATCTGCGGCCGCAAGAGAACCCCGGGATGATCAGGCCGGAAGTCCTCGCGAAAATTCGGCAAATTATCCGGAGCACGATGCCGGATGAAGAGATCGACCGCTGGTTCGGGTTTTTTGTAACGGAACCGAAGCGCGGCGAGGAAATCACGTTTCCTGATGAACCCTGGGACGTCGATTCACTCTGCCAGGCGCTCGATGATGGAGCCGTGATCGAGCGGCTTTCGCCCACACGGCTTGCATACGTCGAGCATCAGCGTGGTGCGATTAGTCTGTTCATGCACGGCGACGAGTATGTCCTGGAGCCCGAGTTCGCATTCGCAGCACCGTTGCTGACGGGGTTGACTCCGCTTAGCGCCGATACCATGGGCGAAGATCTGGCCGCGCCGGATTTCCGCCTGCTGCTCGTCGAACTCATCAACGACGGTCACCTCGAAGTCGTCACACCCGATAAAGAATGATCGAGCAGTGGGAGAAGCTGACCAGCAGTCTACGGGGTGACTACCGCGTCTTTCGCGTTCGCGAGGATGTCGCCAGGTCTCCCGAATCCGGAATCGGGTACAGTTTTTTCGTCGTCGAAGCGAACGACTGGATGAATGTGATTCCGATCACCGATGATGGCCGAATCGTCTGCGTGCGCCAGTATCGGCACGGAACCGAGGTGATATCACTTGAGATTCCCGGAGGTATCGTGGACGACGGGGAATCGCCGCACGATTCCGCCCGGCGCGAGCTGCTCGAGGAAACTGGATACGCGGCCGAGGAGATGGTAAAACTTGGTGTCGTCGCGCCGAACCCCGCCATTCAGAACAATCGATGCCATACGTTTCTGGCGAAGAACGCCCGGAAGGTTCGGGACCAGAAGCTTGATGCGACGGAGGACATCCATGTCGTGCTCGTCGATCCGGGCGACGTACCAGGGTTGATTGCAGACGGCACCATCAGTCATGCACTGGTGGTTGCCGCATTTTATCTGTGGGAGAAAGCCGGCGACGGTGACGGCGGTGCGAGTGACCGGCAATCGCCGGCGTGATGTGCGTCAGGCTGCTATGCACCATCCTCGACGCTCCATTCTTCACCATCCACCCGCGCACTCTCCACAGCTCGAAGCATGATTTCTCCGGCCGGTTCGCGTCGGTTGTAGTGATTGCTCATCACGCGTCCGTATGCACCGGACGTCGCGATCAGAATGACATCGCCCTCATCCGTTTTCGGCAGCCGTCTGCCGTATCCGAGTACGTCGCCGGTTTCGCAAATCGGCCCGACGATGTCGGCCGTGATCTCGAGGGGTTCTTCCAATTTCGTGAGATTGACGATTTCGTGGTAGGCTCCGTATAAAGCCGGTCTCAAGAGGGAGTTCATGCCCGTTTCAATGCCGACGTAGCGTGCGGCGCCTTTGCTCTTGACCTGCGTAACCCGAGCGAGGAGGACACCGGATCGAGCGACGAGGAAGCGTCCGGGCTCCATCCACAGCTCGAGATTCGGATTTGCCCGCTTAAACGTTGCGAGATGTTCGGCGACCTCGTTGACGTCCAGCTCCGGGGTGCTCTGCCGCTCGGATACACCGAGGCCCCCTCCAATGTCGAGGATGCGCACATTCGGAAAGCGATCGGTCAGCGTCGCGAGAAAGACGGCCGTCTCGGCCCACGTCTCGGGCGAAATGATGCCGCTTCCGACGTGTGCGTGGAAGCCGATTACGCGGGCGCCCGCGTCGGATGTGAGCGCATCCAGCGAATCGATTTCGTCGGGTGACACACCGAATTTCGACTGCTGTCCGGCTGTTCGCACGTACTTGTGGTGGCCATGGCCGCGGCCGGGATCGACGCGGATGATCAGATCCTGATTGCGGAAAATATCCGGCCACGCCTGAAGCGGGTGCAAATTGTCCAGCGTCACGAAAGCCCCGAGCTCGAACGCCTCCGCATATTCATGCTTCGGTGCAAAATTCGGCGTGAAGAGAATGCGCTGCGGATCGAGATACGGAAAATGCGCGAGCACGTGTGCGATCTCGCCGGGCGAGACGCACTCGAAACCGAGTCCGGCGTCGTAGAAAATCTGAAGGATGTCCGGGTGCGCATTTGCCTTCATCGAATAGAACACCCGATCGACGGCTCCGATCGACTGCACACTCTCGAGAGACTCGCGGATAGTTTGCTCGTCATACACATAGATCGGCGGCGACGATTTCGCGAGATCGAGGAGTTCCGTGCGGCGACTCTGCCACCATGCGCCCACCCCGAGCCGGTCTTCGGCGAGGTCGCCCATCATCTCACGCCACGTGAGCCCGAAAAGCAGATCCGGCTCGCGCTTGCCGAAGAGCTGTGCGTGCAGCTTTCGGACCAGACGGTAGGCCTGATTCTCATCCACCACGAAACTGAAGTTGAGATCACTCGCCGCCTGCGAGACCTGGTGGATGTGCTGCTCGTGGAAGACCTCGAAGGCCGGACCCATTTCGTGGAGGAGGGAGCGGATGTTGCGTCCGACGAGGCTCACCACGGCGCATGGTCCGATCTGCTCGGCATGACCGTACGCGTTCAGGTCCTCCAGAAGGGCATCGACCCGCGAAGGCTCCAGGGCATTGGCTACATGGTCGAGAGAGACCGTCACGTTCGTCTCCGAGGTGGCGACGAGGTCGATCGAAAGGCCGTGCGCCTTGAACGTGCCGAA
The DNA here is from genome assembly GCA_964554105.1 of uncultured Rhodothermales bacterium. Lineage (GTDB taxonomy): Bacteria > Bacteroidota > Rhodothermia > Rhodothermales > VXPQ01 > CAZKNF01. The sequence goes on from CAZKNF010000020.1 coordinate 15,119, forward strand.
CACGTCGGCTAGAAAGCCGACTTCCTGCCACATGCCGAGCGTCTCCATCGATATTAGCGTCACGCCCGTCTTTGCGGAGATCGCCTTGATCTGCGCTCCGAAGTCCGGCGTCTTATCTGAGACGACGGTCCCTTCGAGGTCCGGCGCACCCGTGCATTTGACGTGCAGCGGAATTTCGTATTTGTGGACCGGCTCGATGCACCGAGGATGAAGGATTTTCGCGCCCATGGTTGCGAGCTCCTGCGCCTCCATATAATCGAGCTGCCGGAGGAGGCGCGCAGACGGAATTTCGTGTGGATTGGCAGTGAACATGCCGGGCACGTCCGTCCATATTTCGAGCCGTTCGGCACGCAGCATCGCGGCCAGGTACGCGGCGGACGTGTCGGAGCCTCCCCGGCCGAGAAGGACGGTCTCTGCGCTGCCGTTGGATGCGATGAAGCCCTGGACCATGAACACGTCGGCGCCGGTCTTTTGCAACTGGTCTTCGAGATCGGAATTCGGCTCGAAGCCGCAAGTGGCCGACAGGTACTTGCGTGCCTCCGAACGCAGGCGCTCGTCATCCGATACGAAAATCTCCCGAGCATCGCACCACTTCACGCCGAGTCCCTGTGCGGTGAGGAATGCTGCACCGAGTTTTGTGGACATGATCTCGCCCATCGCCAGAACTCGGGCATAAAGGCGTGGACTTCCCTCGCGAATCAATGACGCACCGAGTGCCATTCGCGCCAGCTCTTCAAAATCGCTCTCGAGAATGCCTGGTCCATCGAGGTCGAGATCCGCGGCCAATGCGAGATGACGCTCCTTGATGCGTTCGAGGACCGAGCCGTAGTCGCCACCGACCGCATCGGAGAGCAGCGTCTCCAGCTCATTCGAGATCTCGCTCAGCGCCGAGCAGACGATGACCGGCGTCGTTCCTTCCTCGATGCGTTTTCGCGCAACATCCGCTATGGTATTCCAGCGCTCGCGGCTCGATACACTCGTACCGCCGAACTTAAGGACGACCCATCTGGGACGGTCTGGCATCGGTCTTCTCGATTGACTGTGCATCGCCGGCGCGTATGCGGCCGAAGAAGCGTGACTATTGCATGACTATGCGGCGCCCCGGAGCGGTACGCGCCGCAACAAATTTCCGCCGATTATATTGATAATCACGGATGGAGTTCGCCCGGCCGCCCGGGCAGTTCGCGTAACAGCGCTTGGACTTACCCCCAATACATGATTTCTCCCGGTGACGGCATCGACGAAGCTATGGTATTGGACGGCATCTGGCAGATGCTGGAGGATGATGTATTTACGATCGCATCTACCCAAAGGCTTTTCAATCAGTACGCCAATCGGCACGACGAGCTGGATCTTCCGGGTGCACACCAGATCCGCCGTGCAAACCTGAAATCCTATCTGAGTTCCTACGACGTGATGCCGGACGTCTTCTTGCTTGCCGAGGCTCCGGGGCCGTGGGGCTGCCGGTTTTCCGGCGTTCCGATCACGAGTGAGGCGCAGCTGCTGGACGGCGGCTTCCCGATCGACGGCGCCCGAACGAGCGCGAGCGGAGATCCGCACAACGAATACAGCGCGAACATCCACTGGCGCGTCCTTGCTCCGTACTTTCCACATTTCATAACGTGGAATGCGGTGCCCTTCCATCCACACCGTGAAGACCCCCTCTCGATTCGGACGCCGACTCTCCGCGAAGTGCTTGCCTACGCTGACGTCGTCAAGTGCTTTGTGGATGTCATTCAGCCTTCCCACGTCGTTGCCGTAGGCCGTAAGGCCGAAAGGGCGTTGAACCACATCGGTGTCGATAACATTTACGTGCGGCATCCGTCTCAGGGCGGTGCCACGCTGTTCGAGCGAGGCATGCGCAACATAATGCAGGAAGCGGGTGTGCCGGCCGGCAGTTGAGTACCACAGCGATCGAGATCCGTGTATGAGCAATCTTTTCGAGGAGGCGTCCCGCAGATACATGGCCGACAAGGCGCCGCTGGCGGACCGGCTGCGGCCGCGCACGCTCGATGAGTTCGTGGGCCAGGAGCACATTATCGGTCCCGGGAAGCTGCTGCGCCGGGCGATCGAAGCCGATCGCATCACCTCGCTCATTCTTTATGGCCCCCCCGGTACCGGCAAAACGACGTTGGCGCGCATCATCGCCAACACCACCAGGGCGGTGTTCACGCAGATGAACGCCGTCCTGTCCGGCGTCAAGGACATTAGAGAGGCGATCGCCGACGCACAGCGGCGTCTCGAGCTGCATCAGCAGAGGACCATTCTCTTCGTGGATGAGGTGCATCGATTCAATAAGTCGCAGCAGGATGCGCTGCTGCCGCACGTCGAGAACGGCACGGTCGTTCTCATCGGCGCCACGACCGAGAATCCATATTTCGAGGTGAACAAGGCACTCGTAAGTCGTTCCCGCATCTTCGAGCTCCGGTCGCTCGAACCGCGGCACCTCCGAGAGGTAGCGGTACATGCATTGAAGGATGCGGATCGCGGGTACGGAGATCTGGACGTCGAAGTCGACGACGTCGCGCTCGACCATCTCGTCAGTACCGCGAACGGCGATGCACGCTCTGTTCTGAACGCGCTCGAGCTCGCCGTCGAAACGACGGAGCCGGATGCGCACGGCATCATCCACATCACTCTCGACGTCGCCGAAGACAGCATCCAGAAGCGTGCGGTCCTCTACGACAAGGAAGGTGACGCGCATTTTGATGCGATCAGCGCATTCATCAAGAGCCTGCGGGGGTCGGATCCCGATGCGGCGCTCTACTGGCTGGCGCGGATGGTGTATGCGGGTGAAGATCCGCGGTTCATCATCCGACGCATGATGATATTTGCGGCCGAAGACGTCGGTCTCGCGGATCCGCGCGCGCTGCAGATCGCGTCGGCGGCAGCGCAAGGATTCGAGTATGTGGGCATGCCGGAGGGACAGTTTCTCCTGTCAGAATGCTGCCTCTACCTTGCGACGGCGGCGAAGAGCAACTCCTCTATGGCGTATTTCAGCGCGCTCGATCACGTGCGAAACGAGCGCACGGGCGACGTGCCGGACCATCTGAAGGATGCGAGCCGCGATCGAGAGGGTCTGGGGCACGGCGAGGGCTACAAGTATCCCCATGCCTTCCTCGACCACTACGTGCCGCAGCAATATTTGCCCTCACAAATGCAGGGTACGTATTTTTACGATCCAGGAGAGGCCGGATACGAAGCTGAAGTGCGTGAACGCCTTGCGGCGCAGCGCCGCCGTGACGCGGACGAGGATCTGGAGCGTCGCGTGCGTCGATACGCTGAGCGAACGAACGCAGACGATGGTGGGGATTCCGGATGAGCGGTTGCCACCGATGGTTCACTCGAGGGCATCCAGTCCGAGCCGTTCTTCGAGCTCCTCCTTCCGGCCGCGACTGACCTTCAAACGGCGCCCGTCCTTCAGCTTAATTGCGTAGTCGCCGCCGCCGCTGAAAAGAAGAGCGTCGATCTGATCCAGCCGGACGATCGCGCTCCGATGGATGCGGAAGAACACGTCCGGATCGAGGCGCTCTTCCAACGTCTGCATGCGCTCTCGGATCACGAACGTGTCGTCGCCGACGTGCAACTCGGCATAGGAGCCGCTTGCGGTGATGAAGTCGATGGTGTTGACGGGTACGACGCGCACCTGTCCGCGCATTTCCACTGCGAGGCGCTCGAGATACTTACGGTTCTGCTGCCGCGGCTCTTCCGACGTGCCCGACAGGAGAGCTGAAAGTCGCTCACGAAGCTCGTTTACCCCCCGCAGTTCTATGGTTTCACGCGCGCGTTCGAATGATTGATGGAAGCGGTCGTCATCGAACGGCTTGAGAAGATAATCCAGGGCAGCGACGTCGAACGCGTTGATCGCGTACTGATCGTAGGCCGTCACGAAAATCACCGGCGGCATATTTTCGGCCCCTACTTCCTTCACGACCTCCATGCCGGTCAAGCCGGGCATCTGAACGTCGAGGAATACGAGATCCGGTTCCACCTCACGAATCATCCGCACCGCCTGCTTGCCGTCCGACGCCATGCCGACGACATCGACTTCGGATTCTGCCGCCGCGAGATCCTCCAGCCGCTGGCGGGCCAGAGGTTCGTCGTCGGCGATCAAAACGCGCAGGGTGTGACGCATGGAAGTTGATTGAACGTCGGGTGGAGTTTAGACCCGATATCGATGCATCAGGAGGGGACGTCGACGAGCGTCGTCCGTAGATCCCGGTACGTGTGGAACGGCACTTCAATTCGGGCGATCAAACCTCCCAGCGACGATTGCTCGAGGAAGAGCCGATTTTCGTCACCATAGAGCATTTCCAGGCGCTCCCTGGTGTTGCGCAGTCCGACGCCGTCGGAATACAGAGGCTCGTTCGGAAGGGCCTCGATGCCCGGCCCATTGTCGTGAACGCTCACGACGAGCGTGCCGTTTTCCCGCCGCGCACAAAGCTTGATGTGCCCCGTACCGTCGATCATGCTGACGCCGTGCTTTACGGCATTTTCTACGAGCGGCTGGAGAATCATGCTCGGGAGCTGTGCGTCGAGCGTCTCTTCCTCGATGTCCTCCGTGACCTCGAGGCGACCCTGGAATCGAATCTGCTGAATTTCGAGATACCGGCGCAGGAATTCGAGTTCGTCCCGCAGCGTCACCTCTTGCGATCCCGAGCCTTCCAAGGTATAGCGAAGCAGTTCGCTGAGTCGCGCAATCATGCGGCGCACACCGGAGGGGTCGCGCTCGACGAGACTGGAAACGGCGTGCAGCGTGTTGAAAAGGAAGTGCGGATTCATTTGCATACGGAGAGCATGCAGCCGGGCGTCGGCGAGTCGGGCCTCCAATCCGACAGCCTGTTCGCGCAGTCGCGCGGCCTCCAGCTGTCGTTCTCGAAATCGCCAGAAATAGTCGCGTGCGAAGCCCGCAGCCAGCACCACGAAGTAGATGAAGAGCTCATCCAGAAATCTGAAATTAAGAACGCGGGAGGCCGGCGTGAAGTTGGCCCACGGATGAGTCGGCATGATCAAGCCGAGGGTCCATGCCGCAAAAAAGTCAATTCCGATCGCCACGATCAGCGCCGCCATAACGTGAATGCCGAGATGCTTCGGCCAGGCGGAATGGTCGATCGTGAAGCGGCGGCTAAGAAAAAAGATCGAAGGCGTGAGGATGAGCCAGGCGAGGTACTCGAGGCCGATGTGAAAGACTGCCTCGGAGTTCAGCCCGTCAGGTCCTCTCGGATCGATCGCCCGCTGCCCTGCCGTTAGCAGAAAAATGAACAACCAGAAGCCCACGATCATCGACGCTTCGATCCAGCGAGACCGAGTGCGGAAAGCGTCCATGTGTGAATTGTGAAGGCGCATAGCTTCGCGCTCACCGTTCGAGGCAGCGATATGATGATCTGATTCGGGCACTGTAAATGCGCCTGAGGTTAAGAAGTTAGCCGCTAGAAAACGAACCGCACCCTGCTTGCGATGAATTGCACATCGATGTCGCCGCAGACGGGCACCGCAGCATTTCGGCCCGTGGCGGCTTTCGAGATAGTTCGATCGGGGTGACGGCAGCCTCCAATATCGCCTGTACGGGTGATGAGTCGCAAGCGAGTGGATATCGTGCCATCTAGACAAGGTCGAGACGAGATGTGGCATGCGCTTGCTGCGCATCGCAAATGGTGGAGAATCCATCAGAATCGACTGGATTCCGGCGTTCTACAGTGATTCTTGCCTGTGAGATGCCTAGATTCGCATCCATTATGGCCTTCTGGCTCCGAATTGCTTCTCACATCGATCGTACTAATGAGTGGATCGGCCGGCTTGTGTACTGGCTGACTCTGGTCATGGTGTTGATCGGAGCGTATAACGCGCTTGTACGCTATCTCGACCGGTTCATCGGACTCGGTCTGAGCTCGAATACGTACATCGAGCTGCAGTGGTATATGTTCGGTCTCGTTTTCTTGCTCGGCGCCGCCTACACGCTGAAGCATGATGCGCACGTTCGCGTCGATATCCTGATCTCGCGCCTCTCGCCGCGCGGCCGGGCGTGGATCAATCTCGCGGGCACCCTCCTCTTTTTGATTCCGTTCTGCGTGTTCGTTCTCTGGACGTCCTGGCCGATCGTAAGGAACTCATGGATAGTTGGCGAGATGTCGTCGGATCCGGGAGGACTGCCGCGGTATCCGATCAGGGCGGTGATTCCCCTAGCGTTCATTCTTTTGATGATGCAGGGGGTCAGCCTCGCGATCAAGCAGATCGCGATCATACGCGGCGTGCTGTCGGAGGAGGAGGCGGGTCGATCGGAGGCGGACGGCTCGGCAATGCCGGTTGAGGGTATATGAGCGGAGATTGGCTCGGCCCGCTCATGTTCATCGGTGCCCTGATCCTGATTTTTTCGGGCTATCCGGTGGCCTTCGCACTCGGTGGAACGGCGCTCGTTTTCGCCGCCATCGGTGTAGAATTGGGTCTCTTCAACTGGCATCTGCTTTTTGCGATGCCCGATCGCATCTTCGACGTCATGTCGAATACGCTTCTGCTAGCCGTACCCTACTTCATTTTCATGGGTACGATGCTGGAGAAGTCGAAGCTGGCGGAGGCCCTGCTGCAAACGATTGGCCTGCTGTTCGGCCGCCTTCGCGGCGGGCTGGCGATCGCGGTGGTGTTTGTCGGAGCGCTTCTCGCCGCCGCAACAGGCGTCGTCGGCGCGTCCGTCGTGGCGATGGGCATCATCTCGCTTCCCGTAATGACGCGTTACGGCTACTCTAACGAGCTCTCGGCCGGCGTGATAACGGCATCCGGCACGCTCGGTCAGATCATTCCGCCCAGCATCGTCTTGATCGTCCTCGCCGATCAGCTCAGTGTGGCCGGTCGCGTGTCGGTCGGCGAGCTCTTCTTGGCATCGCTGCTGCCCGGATTAATGCTTGCCGGGCTTTACATGCTCTACGCCGTCGGTGTGGCGATCTTTAAGCCCGAGGCGGCGCCGGCGCTGCCGAAGGAAGAGCGCAACATTCCGGGCGCGGAACTGGCCAGGCGCGTGGTTCTCGTGATGCTGCCCCCGCTGCTCTTGATCGTGGTCGTGCTCGGGAGCATCCTGGCAGGGGTCGCGACGCCGACGGAAGCCGGAGCGCTCGGGGCTGTGGGCGCCATCATCCTCGCGATTCTAAATCGGCAGCTTACGTTGTCCGCGCTGCGAGAGACGATGAACGAGACGGCGAAGCTTACAGCTATGGTAATGATCCTGCTCGTTGGTGCGCGTGCGTTCTCTCTCGTCTTCATCGGTCTCAACGGCGATTTGTGGATCGAGGATATGTTGACGAATCTGCCGGGTGGGGTCATCGGACTGCTGATCGTCGCGAATCTCGTGATCTTCATACTTGGATTCTTTATCGACTTCTTTGAAATAGCTTTCATTATCGTGCCGCTCCTGGCACCGGCTGCGGCTCTCCTCGGCGTCGATCTGATCTGGTTCGGCGTAATGATCGCGATGAATCTACAGGCGTCCTTCCTGACACCGCCGTTTGGCTTTGCGCTGTTTTACCTTCGCGGCGTCGCGCCCCCGGAGGTCACGACGGCGCAGATCTATCGCGGCGCCGTTCCGTTCATTGTGATCCAGGTCATCGGATTATTGGCTATCATTCTGTTCCCGGAGATCGTGACCTGGTTGCTGTAAATTCGGGAACGGTATCACACCCTGAACGATCATCGGATCTTCCCATTTCTATGAATCGCTCGCATTCTGCGACTGAGAAGCCGATCGAGCTGAGTCCGGAGCTGCTCCGATCGACGCGAGGCATTTTCTGCAACCGTACGCTCAACATGCGGCGAATTCGTGCGATCGGCTACGATATGGACTATACGCTCATCCACTACAGGATGGAGGCGTGGGAGGAGCGAGCGTACACCGTGCTGAAGCACCGGCTGGCGGATCAGGGCTGGCCGGTTTCAGACTTGAAGTTCGATCCCGATCTCGTGCTGCGCGGATTGATCATCGACACCGAGCTCGGCAACGTTGTGAAGGCGAACCGATTCGGCTACATCATGAAGGCGTTTCACGGCACGCGGCCGCTGGAATATGAGACGCTGCGCGAGATCTACGAACGGACGCTCATCGACCTGAATGAGCCTCGCTGGTATTTCATCAACACGCTGTTCTCGATTTCCGAAGCGAGCATGTATATGCAGCTCGTCGACTTGTTGGATGAAGACCGGATTCCCGGCGCGATTGGGTATGAAGATCTATATCGACTGGTGCGCCGATCGCTCGATGAGACGCACATGGAAGGTCGCCTCAAGGGAGAGATCATCGCCGATCCCAGTCGCTTTGTCGACATCGACGAGGAGATGCCGCTGGCGCTGCTCGACCAAAAGCAGGCGGGTAAAAAACTCATCTTGATCACCAATTCAGAGTGGTCGTACGTCGTCCCGATGCTCAGTTACGTTTTTGACGGGGTTCTGCCTGGCGATGAGACGTGGAGCGACTTATTCGACATCGCGATCGTGGGCGCCAGAAAGCCGGACTTCTTCACGGGGACGGCGCCGGCTTTTGAGGTGGCCACGGAGGATGGACTGCTGCGTGATCACTATGGTCCGCTGCGCGACGGCCGCGTGTATGTGGGCGGCAACGCACGCATGGTCGAAGAGAGCCTGGGACTGCGTGGTGAAGAAATACTGTACGTCGGCGACCACATGTTTGTCGATGTTAACATATCGAAGAGCATTCTGCGGTGGCGCACGGCGCTGATCATTCGCGAACTCGAGGATGAAATCGTCGCGATGAAACGTTTTGAGGAGGATCAGCATCGCCTCTCGCTCATGATGGTGCGAAAGGAAGAGCTCGAGGCCGAGTACTCCGACATCCGCCTTGCGGTCCAGCGAAAACGGCGGAGATATGGACCGGCGAGGAATGCCTCGGTGGATGAGCTTGAGCGGCAGCTTGTGGACGTGAGAGCGGAGGTCGTCGCACTCGACGGCGAGATCGCGCCTATCGCGACGGAGGCAGGGCGGCTGCTGAATCCGAACTGGGGCCTCCTGACCCGTGCCGGCAATGATAAGAGTCATCTCGCCCGTCAGATGGAGCGCTATGCGGACATCTACACAGCGCGTGTCTCGAATTTTCTTCACCACACGCCCTTCGTTTACCTGCGCTCACACCGTGGAAGTCTGCCGCACGACGTCTGACATCGCCCGCGCTGACTCGAGGCGTTCGGGCGTGCCGGTATCGATCCACGTAGCTTCATCTACACGGTGGGGCCGAATTCGACTGCCTTCTTTGGTCAGGCGCAGGTAGGTATTCATGATCGAGAAGGCGCCGCTTTCCGTCATCAACTCAAAGATGGCCGGAGAGATTACCTGTACGCCACAGAAGTCGAGCCGTGTCGTCTTGCCGGACGGGGTGCGAACGAGGTGTTCATTTTCCTGCCGATCGCTGTACCCGCACAGGTCCTCCGCCTCATCGAATAGGAGGTAGCGGTTCGTTTCCGCGCTTCGCACGGCCATTGTGGCCAGGCGATCTTCTGCTGCATGGGCTTGATAAAGTCCACGTAGATCCAGGTTGGTGAAGATGTCGGAATTGTGCAAGAAGAACGGCGCGTCCTTCTTGAACAGCGGCTGCGCCTTCTTCAGTCCTCCGCCGGTCTCCAGCGCGCGCTCGGATTCGACGGAGACCTCGACGTCGACACCAAAATGGTCACGATCTTCGAGAAAACGGAGGATCTTCTCGGCGTGATGATGCACGTTGATGATCAGCCGGTCGCAGCCGGCATCGATCAGCCGTCTGGCGACGTGCTCCAGCATAGGCGTTCCTCCGACCGGTACCAATGCCTTCGGAATCTCGTTCGTGAGGGGCCTGAGCCGGGTACCGAGGCCGGCTGCCAGTATCATGCCTTCCATAGAGCGAATAGGGTACGTTTCCGTGGTACGACTAATCTATTCGCATCCGTTCTGCTTCGCCATTCCGTAATGGCATTGGGACAGACGTGAATTGCCCGTCAACCCGGCGCGTCCAGAAACCTACACGGACGGTGGACTGCTCTGCGAGCGGTAGGCATATTCCGCATAGGCGAGCTCGGACGTGCCGAACCATCGGTATGCCTTGTCCCGCCAGTCGCTGTAGGCCGTATAGATCTTTCGATAGAATGAGTCGGATGCCTCTTCCTCGAGAATCTGCTCGGTAATGTCCCGGGCTTCGGCCATCACCTCGTCGGGAAATTTCTGAAGACGGACGCCCTCACCGATCAGTCGCTCGAGCGCCGGCGCGTTTTTAGCGTCATAGGTGGCGACCATGGTCTGATTGGCCTCCGCCGCCGCGGATTCGAAGATCTGTTGATAGGAGGAGGGTAGTCTGTCCCATTCGTTCCGATTCACATAGAATGACAGGCCGGGTCCGGGCTCCCACCATCCGGGATAATAATAGTTTTCGACGATCTCGTGGAAGCCGAGCTTCTCGTCGTCGTACGGACCGACCCACTCCGCGGCGTCGATCGCGCCGCGCTCCAGAGCGGGGTAGATTTCGCCGCCCGGAATCACCTGAACCGTAACCCCGAGCGCGCTCATGACTTCGCCTCCGAGTCCGGGAATGCGCATTTTGAGACCCCGAAGATCGCCCAGCTCGTCGATCTCCCTTCGGAACCATCCTCCCATCTGCGCACCGGTGTTTCCACCTGGAAAATTGATCACGTTGAAGTCGGCGAACATCTCACGTGTGAGATCGAGTCCGCCGCCGTGGTACAGCCAAGCGTTGAGCTGGCGCGCAGTCAATCCGAATGGGATGGTGCAGTCGAAGACCAGCGCTGGGTTCTTCCCTCTGAAATAGTAGCTTGCCCCGTGTCCCATCTGGATGGTTCCGTTCTGCACCGCTGACAGCACTTCAAAGGCGGGCACGACCTCTCCTGCGGCGTGGGTTCGAATCCGGAAGCGCCCGTCGGTCAGCTCTTCAACGCGCCGTGCGAGGACGTCTGCGGCACCGTAGATGGTGTCCAGCGAATTCGGGAAGCTCGACGCGAGCCGCCAGGAGACACGCGGAGACGTCTGGACGGCGGGTGCGCCGGCAAGGAGAAATTCACGTCTGTTCATGGTACTGGGTCTGAAAACTGCCGGTGACGCGGACTAGCTCATCCGTGGAAAAGCGAATTCGGCGTATGCATGCTCATTCGTTTGAAACCAGCGGAACGATTCTTCACGCCACTGACGGAACGACTCGTAGACTTCACGATAGGTCGCGTCCTCCGACGCACGTTGCTGCATCACATCGAACGAGATCCGCTCTGCGTCCTGCATGATCTCGTCGGAGAAGCGGTGCAGTTCGACGCCTGCGTCAAGCACCGTGCCGAGCGCTTCTTGATTGCGTGCGTCGTAGGCCGAGAGCATATTCAAATTCGTCTCCATTGCCGCCGTTTCGAATGCTTGCTGATACTGCGAGGGCAGCGCGTCCCATTCCTGTCGATTGACGAGGAAAGAGATGTTGGGCCCCGGCTCCCACCAGCCGGGATAATAATAATGCGAGGCGATTTCGTGGAAGCCGAGCTCCACGTCGTCGTGGGGACCCACCCACTCCGCTGCATCGATCGTGCCTCCTTCCAGGGCTTGATAGATCTCGCTGCCCGGCATGACCTGAACATCGACTCCCATCTCGCTCATCACCTCGCCGCCCAGACCAGGAATCCGCATCCGCACGCCGCGAAGATCTGAAAGGGAATCGACGGGTTCACGAAACCAGCCGCCCATTTGCGCGCCTGTATTCCCGCCGGGGAAGTTGATCACGTTGAAGTCGCTGAACACCTCGCGAAGCACGTCGAGGCCGCCGCCCTGGTAAAGCCATGCGATCTGCTGCCGTGCGGTCAGTCCGAATGGAACGCACGTATCGAACGCGAGGGCAGGATCGCGGTCGACGTAGTAGTAACTCGCGGTGTGGCCGATCTGAACCGTGCCGTCCTGGACTGCTCCGAGTACTCCGTCTGCAGGAACGAGCTCTCCTTCAGGAAAGGCGCGGATATCGAATCGATCATCGGTCAGGCTGCGCACGCGCTCGCCAAGGTAATCGACAGCGCCGAACAGTGTGTCCAGCGCACGCGGGTAGCTGGATGCAAGCCGCCACTGGACGCTTTCTCGCGTATTTACCCCCGCCGCCCCGCCTCCCGGACCGGAATCTCCGCCGCAGCCGGAGAGAATGCCGGTGCCGGCGGCCGCGCCGGCGGTCGTTTTGATGAATTTGCGTCGTTTCACAGTGTGTTCAGGGATGTTTGATGCGGCTACAGTATAAACAGTTCGGAGTTCAGAATTCAGCTGCAAGGGGACAGCTTCGCGTGCGAGGCGGCTGCCAAAATTCGCTCCATATTACCCCTTCGGTCTAAGCGGACGCATGACGACCTCTGAAATGAGATAGTTGTCGTCTGTTTCGATTACGTGCAGCACGGTGCCGGCGATATCGTTCGGCGTCATGGGGCGGGTTGTGCTTCCGCCGGAGCCGGATCCGAAGTTAGTTTGAATCGAGCCCGGATAGATGCAGCTGACTTTGATGCCATCTTCGCGGAGCTCTTTCATGAGCGCTTCGCTGAGACCCCGAACTCCGAACTTGCTCGCGTTGTAGGCGCCCAGAGTCGGATTTCCGAGCAGCCCGGCAATAGAGGCAATGTTGACGATGTGCCCACCGAAACCCGACGCCTCATTTTGCGCACGCATCTGAGGTGTCACGGCCCTTGCGCACAGAAAACATCCTCGGACGTTCGTTTCCATCTGGGTATCCCACTCCTCCACGGAGAGTTCGTCGATCTTCCCGTAGATGCCCAAGCCTGCATTGTTGATGAGGATGTCGATGCGCCCTGCGTCTTCCAGGATTTCGTCCACGGCCGACTTCACGTCTTCCTCGACGCGAACGTCACACCGGATCGGATGAAAGGCATCGCCGACGTCTGCGGCGGCCTCCTTCAGGCGGTCGACTCCTCGCGCTAAGCCGTACACGCTCGCACCTTTGCGCACGAGATGCTCGGCGAATGCAAGGCCTATGCCGCTGCTGGCTCCAGTTACGATGGCTACTTTGTCACTGACATTCATGATCGTGATCTTCGTTGTGGTTTACGGTTCTTCGGCGTCGGAGCGAAAGCCGCGTGCGGCCGTTACTAAGGCGTCGGTCGATTCACTTGCGTGATTCTGGTCGATCAGAATAGTCTACGCATCCCTCTGCTCGGCGTAAACTGCACATGGAACACCTTTCAGAAAAACGACAAAGACTTCTGGCGATGAATCGATATTCTCCCCCTGCTGAGGGTCGATTCGTCTTCGGCGGGCGGACGTTTGATGCCGATGAGATCATCGCCGCCTTGTCCGATCTACTGACGCCCGAGCGGCGTGCACGCATCGAGGACGTGCTCGATGGACGCACCTGCCGTGTGGCGACGGTGGTCGAGGGACTCATCAACATGGGCAACGTGAGCGCCGTAATGCGCAGCGCCGAGGCGCTCGGCTTTCAGCCTTTTCACATTATTACCGGCGGCGCGCAGTTCAAGGATTCGAAGCGGACATCACAGGGCGCCGAGAAGTGGCTCGACATCCACGAGTGGCAGACTCCCACGGACTGCGTCGCCCATCTGAGGGACGATGGCTACCGTATAGTGATCACACATCTCGACGACACGTCCGTCCCGATCGATCACATCGATTTTACAAGAAAAACCGCACTTGTGTTTGGGAATGAACGGGACGGCATCACGGAAGAGATGGTCGATCTTTCGGATGCGCGCTGTGTGATTCCGATGTCGGGATTCGTTCAGAGCTTCAATATTTCCGTGGCGGCCGCTCTTGGTCTATACCATGCCCGCCGAGACCGAATTGTCCGGCAGGGCACCCACGGCGACTTGACGGAACCGCAGCGACGCAGTCTGCGCGCGGCGTACTATCTCAGGAGCGTCAAAAACGCTCATAAAATTCTGAATGCGGGGGCCCGCGGAGAATCCACAGTTGATTAGCGCCACGCGCCTCCGTATCACCGGCTGTTTCGAACACGGATGAGTTGAGTCATGAACGCGTCTGTGCTACTTTGTGGACTCACAGTACAGTACATCAGTCGCAATGGATACAAAGATGGCAACAAAGCGTCTCGGCGTAGGCTTTATCGGAAGTGGATTTATCGCACGTTTTCACATACGGTCGTGGCAGGCTGTCCGCGAGGCAGATATTCTCGGCGTTTGGAGCCCGAACCAGGCCAACGCCGAATCAGCGGCGGAGCTGGTGCGCGAGGTACGCGCCGGTGAGGCACGAGCGTACAAATCGATTACGGAAATGGTGGAGGATCCGCGAATCGATGCAATTTGGATTTGCGGGCCGAATCACAAGCGAATCGAGAATATGGAGGAGATCGTCCATGCCCTGAAATCGGGCAAGGGGGAGCTCGTCGGAATAGCGTGCGAGAAGCCGCTCGCCCGCAACGTGAAGGAGGCACAGCGCGTCATCGAGTTGATCGAAGAAGCGGGCGTTCTGCATGCATATCTGGAGGACCAGTTGTTCGAGCCGGGGCTCATGCGGGGACGCGACATCATATGGAAGCGCGGCGCATCTCTGACCGGCAGACCCTATCTCGCCCGTGCCGCAGAGGAGCACAGCGGACCGCATGCACCCTGGTTCTGGATCGGGAGTCAACAGGGCGGGGGCGTCCTTAACGACATGATGTGTCACAGCGTCGAGGTCGCGCGCTTTCTGCTCACGGAGCCCGGCGCCCCGCGCGACAGCATCACCCTGAAAAAGGTCTCTTGCCAGATCGCCAGCCTTAAATGGTCGCGCGCGGAGTACGTCGCGGACCTGAAGGAACGCTTCGGGAACGAGGTCGATTATTCCAAGACGCCGTCGGAGGATTTTGCCCGTGCGACGATCGAGTATGTGGATGCGGATGGCCGGCCGCTGATTTCGGAGGTGACGACGTCGTGGGCGTTCGTCGGAGCCGGACTACGGCTCACGTCCGAGCTCCTCGGTCCCGAGTATTCACTTTTCAAGAACTCCCTCGACTCGAGCACCAAATTGTTTTTCAGTCGGCAGGTCAAAGGGGAAGAGGGCGAGGATCTCGTCGAAAAACAGAATGCCGAGCAGGGCCTCATGCCGCTCGTCGGCAACGAGGCGTCGGAGTACGGATATGAGGGCGAGAATCGCCACTTCGCGCGCTGCTTCGCCGACGGCAAGCAGCCTGAGCTCGACTTTTACGCGGGGCTGGAGGTCGTCGAACTGTTGATGACGGCCTACATGAGCGCCGAAGCGGAGCGAACGATCGCCTGGAAGCCGGACGAGCTCGCCGATTTCGTGCCGGCCGTTGCGAAGGGTACGTGGAATCCCTAGTTCTCGTCGATCATCCAGGTGTCACCGGCATTGAGGAGCGCGTCGAGGTCACCCGCGCCGCGCTTCTCTCTTATGCCGCCGATCTGCGTATGCAGTAACTCCTCGTACGTGGCACGCTCTTCACGATAGAAGACGCCGAACGGGCGGGGGAGGTCATCCTGCCAGAACAACCGGCCGACGATGTGCGCGAGCTCGGCGCTGGTCTCGTCGTAGACGAGGCAGTCGTCCGCCGACCACGTGCCGTTCTCGAGATCGATGGACTGCAGCTTGAACCCGTCGAGTCGCAGGCCGCGCCGTCCTTCATCATACACGAGCGGTTGTCCATGCTGGAGAAAGACCGTGCTCTTTGCCTTCGAATCCCGTTCCGTGAAAGAGAAGAAGGCGCCGTCGTTGAATATGTTGCAGTTCTGATAGATCTCGACGAACGCTGCACCCTCATGCTGGTGTGCGCGGCGCAGGACCTCCTGCAGATGTTTCGGATCCCGATCCATCGCGCGCGCCACGAACGTCGCCTCAGCTCCTAGCGCGAGCGCAATGGGGTTGAAGGGATGATCGATCGAACCGTACGGCGTACTCTTCGTGATCTTCCCTCGCTCCGATGTGGGGCTGTACTGCCCCTTCGTAAGGCCGTAGATCTGGTTGTTGAAGAGGAGGAGCTGCACGTTCAAATTGCGGCGCATCAAGTGGATCAAATGGTTTCCACCGATGGAAAGCGCATCGCCGTCTCCGGTGACGATCCATACGTCCAGCTCGGGTCGACTCGCCTTCAGGCCCGTGGCGATCGCGGGCGCCCGGCCGTGGATCGAGTGCAATCCATACGTATTCATGTAGTATGGAAATCGGCTCGAACAGCCGATGCCGCTGATAAACACGGTGTTTTCCTTCTTGACACCGAGATCCGGCATCAGCCGCTGCACCGCGGCCAGAATAGCGTAGTCGCCGCAGCCGGGGCACCAGCGCACGTCCTGATCGGACGAGTAATCCTTGCGCGTGAGTTTAGTGGTCGCACCGTCTCCTCCGACTCCCGGCGGCAGCGTCGGCTTTTTGGACCCTGCTGACGGGCCGCTCGGAGGCATTGCGGGTTTCCTCCCGCCCGGTCCAGCCGGTTTCGCTCCTCGCGGCGGCATCGCAGGCTTCTTGCTGCCGGGCTTCTTGCTGCCCGGCGGCATGGTCGGCTTCCTCGTGCCGGGACCTTCCGGCTTCTTACTTCCAGGCGGTCGTGCCGGTTTTTTCGTGCCCGGTCCCTTGGGATTCTTGCTGTTCGGCGGCATCGCCGGCTTCACGCCCTTCGGCTGGTCGTTGTCCGAAGCCGACGAGGCACCTGAGTCTTTCCTGTCTTGGTCACTCATAAATCATTTCAAATTCTCTTCGTCGCGAATGCTCACTGGACGGACGCGCCGACTATGCTCTGGATTTTATCCTGAATCTCGCTGCTCCGGAAAGGAAGGCCCTTGATCTTGTTCAGGGGCTGAAACGGACGGAGATACGCGTCACGGAGGATGCGCACAAGCTGTCCGTTATTCAGTTCCGGCACCAGCAGATGTTCAAATCGGTCGAAAATCGCGTCTAGATCGGAAGGCAGCGGATTGACGTAGCGAAGGTGCACGGCACCGACCTTCAAACCACTCAGCCGCACCGATTCGACCGCGGCCTCAATGGCTCCTCTCGTAGATCCCCATCCGACCACGAGGACATCCCCCTGCTGCTCTCCGAAAATCTCCGTCGCGGGAATGTCTTGCGCGATTCCCTGCACCTTCGCCGCCCGTACTTTCGTCATACGCTCGTGGTTCTCGGGATCGTACGAGACGTTGCCGGATTCGTGCTCTTTCTCGAGCCCCCCGAGCCGATGTTCGAGTCCGATGGTGCCCGGTTTTGCCCAAGGGCGGGAGAGCGTCTCGTCATCACGAACGTACGGAAGGAACACGTCCTCTCCATCGACTTCGCGATTCGTCTTCGCGGCGAACTTCGCCGTGAACTTCGGCAACTCCTCCAGATCGGGAATGCGCCACGGCTCGGACCCCGTTCCCAGGTAGCCGTCCGACAGGAGCATCACCGGCGTCATGTACTTCAGCGCGATACGACAGGCTTCGTAGGCGACATAGAAACAGTCGCCCGGAGTGCTCGGCGCCAGAATAGGAATCGGCGCCTCGCCGTTGCGCCCGTACATCGCTTGAAGTAGATCGCTTTGCTCCGTCTTAGTAGGCAGACCGGTCGACGGCCCCCCGCGCTGCATGTTGATGACGATGAGCGGTAATTCCGTCATTACGGCGAGGCCGATCGCCTCAGTTTTGAGCGCGATTCCGGGACCACTGGTCGCGGTAACGCCGAGTTGTCCGCCGAAGCTGGCGCCAAGCGCCGCGCCGACGGCGGCAATCTCATCCTCCGCCTGGAAGGTCATCACGCCGAAATTTTTATGGCGACTTAACTCGTGCAGGATTTCAGAGGCAGGGGTAATCGGATAGGAGCCGTAAAAAATCGGCAGTCCGCATTCCCTGCTGGCAGCAATGAGGCCGAGCGCGAGCGCCTCCGTGCCGTGGATCGCCCGGTATTTGCCGGCCGGCAGCTTCGCAGGCCGGACGTCGTACCGGACCATGAACTGTTCGGTCGTCTCACCGAAGTGAAAGCCTTTCTTGAGGACCAGGATGTTCGCTTCCTTGATTTCGGGCTTTTTTGCGAACTTTTTTGAGAGCCACTCGATGGCGGGATCAACGGGCCGAGAATAGAGCCAGAGCGCCAGACCGAGAGCAAACATATTCTTGCTCCGATCCATCTCCTTCTTATCCAGCCCCGTGTCGCTCAACGCCTCATGCGTAAGCTTCGTCAGCTCGATCGGGATCACGCGATACGACGCCAATGAGTCGTCTTCGAGGGGATTCCGATCGTAATTCGCCAGATCAAGATCGCGCTGCCCGAACGAGCTCACGTTCACGATGAGCGTGCCTCCGCTGCGCACACGGCCCACGTTCACCTTTAGAGCCGCGGGATTCATTGCGACGAGCATGTCGACCTCGTCGCCCGGCGTCCGAACGTCTACCGAGCCGAAGTGAAGCTGAAAGCCACTGACGCCGTAAGTAGTACCTGCGGGTGCCCTGATTTCGGCCGGAAAGTCCGGCAGCGTTGCAAGGTCGTTGCGGGCGTACGCGCTGGCAAGGGTAAACTGCGAGCCGGTAAGCTGCATGCCGTCCCCGGAGTCGCCGGCGAACAGCACCGTGGCTTCAGGGATTTCCTGGGTCGTCTTGTCGAGTGGCGGAACACCGTTAGTCGGAACAGCCATAGTGCGAAGGAGATAGCGCGGTCGACGGAGCGCGTGGGAATTCAGGAGAACTCAGGTGCAGTGGGTGCAACGCGAAATATATCGGCTTGTTCGTGGCGGGTTTAACAGAGGAGGTTTTTGGACCCGTCTCTGACTTCCAGGCACTGAATTAACAGAACTTGCACACTTGGAACTTTGGCGCCATGGCTGATAAACAAATCGGCCCTTGAGAGAGTAACCTGATCCGCCATAACGTATGGGCGTCTATAACTGCAGCTTAATGGTGCCATGGTACCCTACATTGCCAGCACGGCCGATATTAAAGTCACCGTTCGTCCGGTCTATCTGGACAGCCAGTCGGATATGATAAACCGGCGCTTCGTGTTCGGCTATCTGATCGAAATTGCGAACGAGGGACCTGACGAGGTTCAGCTCTTGAGAAGGCACTGGTTTATCCGAGATTCAGATGGTCGAGTGCAAGAAGTCGAAGGAGCCGGTGTGATTGGCGAACAGCCGGTAATCATGCCTGGATCCGACCATCGGTATAGCAGCTTCTGCGTGCTCGAGACCTTCGAGGGCTCGATGGAGGGAACGTATCTGATGCAGCGGCCGAACGGTGAGCGGTTTAAGATCACGATTCCACGTTTCGATCTTCGTGCCGCCGCCAACTGAGATCTTCGTGCCGCGGCCAGCTGAGTTTGGAGTTTAGCGCACGGGGCAAGGCGACACGTGGCTTGCAAACGTCGCGGTCTGCAACTCCGGCAGATCAACCGATCATTTCAACGTCGATCAGATAATCGTCCGTCGTCAGCTCGATGGTACTGTTCTGCTTGGTGAGTCGGAACTCCTTGATTGGCTCCGGGATCATCTCCTTCGGGGTGTCCATCTTGAAGAGCGCGTCCGCGACGACGTGCCAGTCCTCCGGCGTGAGGTGCACGGTCGCCCGGGCGTCGTCCGCGACCATCGGTGCATAATTCAGGACCTTGTTGAGATGATTGACGGCCTGTTTCTGATGGAGGCTCGGATCCATATTATCCTCGCTAGTTCGTAGATTACGCGCGGTGGTCATTACACGCACCACGTCGGCCTCGGTGCCGCCCCCGCCGCGCCCCTCCTGAGATGTATCGATTTATGCGCCAGTACCTGGACTACTTGCAGCACGTCCTCGACCACGGAGTTCAAAAGAGTGACCGAACGGGCACCGGCACGATAAGCACGTTTGGCCATCAGATGCGTTTCGATCTACACGACGGATTCCCGCTCGTCACGACCAAGAAAGTCCACGTGCGGAGCATCATCTACGAACTCCTTTGGTTTCTGAACGGTGAAACGAACGTCGACTACCTGAACCGGAACGGGGTCACTATATGGGACGAATGGGCCGACACCGACGGTGAGCTCGGTCCCATTTATGGCAAGCAGTGGCGGCGATGGGAAGGGGCGGACGGACGTATTCACGATCAGATCAGCGCGGTGCTCGAGCAGATTAAGACCAATCCCGATTCGCGGCGGCACATCGTCAGCGCATGGAAGGTGGATGAGGTCGGCGACATGGTACTCCCGCCGTGTCACGTCATGTTTCAGTTTTATGTCGCGGAGGGAAGGCTTTCATGCCAGCTCTATCAGCGGAGCGTGGACAGCTTCCTCGGGCTTCCGTTCAACATCGCCTCGTATGCCATCCTGACGCACATGGTAGCCGATCAATGTGATCTGGATGTCGGCGAGTTCGTTTGGACCGGCGGCGATTGTCACATTTATTCGAATCACGTCGAGCAGGTCGAGGAACAGTTGCGACGCGAACCTCGCGGGCTGCCTCGGCTCATTATTCACCGGAAGCCACCTTCGATCTTCGAGTACCGCTTCGAGGATTTCGAGATTATAGACTACAATCCACATCCTCATATCACAGCCCCCATTGCCGTTTAAAGATTCTGCGGAGCGGCCGCAGGGTCAACTCTGCCGCACGTTCTAACTGCGAATTAGCCGGTTTACCGTATAGACGTGCCTGACGACGATCGTCCAGAAATCGTGATCATCGCCGCCGTGGCGAAGAAGAATCGGGTGATCGGCCGCGACAAGGATCTGCCTTGGCATATCCCGGAGGATCTGAAGCGATTCAAACGGCTCACGACCGGCCATGCGCTGTTGATGGGCCGGAGGACGTTCGAATCCGTGATCCATCAGTTCGGTCGGCCGCTGCCAAATCGGCGGAATATCGTTCTCAGCGCAAGTGGGCAGGTGATGAAACACCCGGACGTGGAGGTTGTCTCGTCGCTCGAGGAAGCACTCAGTGCCGCCTCGTCGGAGGATCTGGTATTTATAGGTGGCGGCGCCACCATATACGAGCAGATGCTCGTCCGCGCCGATCGACTGGAGCTGACCCTGGTCGAAGGCGATTACGAAGGTGACACATTTTTCCCGCCGTACGAGCACCTGATCGACGACGTGTTCGTGCAGACTGCTCGAGAGCGGCACGACGGTTTCCAGTTCGTAACCTATGAAAAGGGGGCAGGATGATGCATCAAGTATCCCGCCCTATTCATCTGTCACGCAGCCCTCATCCGCCGGTCTGACGCACTTTATGTACTTGTACAGCGTGCCGCGTGTGGCCTTGTAAGGCGGCATGGACCACGCATCTCGGCGTTTTGCCATCTCGGCGTCTGAAACGGCGACGTCGAGTTTCCGGGAATCGGCGTCGATCGTGACGATGTCTCCGTCCTGTATGAGAGCGATCGGGCCGCCGTCCTGCGCTTCCGGACAAACGTGCCCGATAATAAAGCCGTGGGAACCGCCGCTGAATCGGCCGTCGGTCAGCAGCGCCACGTCTTTGCCGAGACCGGCACCCATGATGGCGGATGTTGGCGCCAGCATCTCCGGCATGCCGGGCCCTCCTTTCGGGCCTTCGAACCGGATGACGACGACATCGCCCTTCGTAACGCGCCCTTCTTCGAGTCCTGACAGCATTTCTTCTTCAGAATCGAACACGCGCGCAGGGCCTTCAAAATGGAGGCCTTCCTTGCCCGTGATTTTCGCTACGGCTCCCTTCGGCGCGAGATTTCCGTAGAGGATGGAGATGTGGCCGCTCGGCTTGAGTGGATTTTCGACTGAGTGGATAATCTTCTGCCCCTCCTCCAGTCCTGGGAGATCTTCCAGGTTCTCGGCGATCGTCGCGCCGGTGACTGTCATGCAGTCACCATCCAGAAAACCCTTCTCCAGGAGGTACTTCATGACGGCAGGTGTCCCCCCAACCTTATGCAGGTCTGCCATCACGTAGAGTCCGCTAGGTTTCAGATCTGCGAGAAAGGGAACGCGATCACTGACGCGTTGGAAATCCTCCATCGTGAGGTCGACGTCCACGGCGCGTGCCATGGCGATGAGGTGCAGCACTGAATTAGTGGATCCGCCCAGCGCCATCACGACCACCATAGCGTTCTCGAACGCCTGCCGCGTCATGATGTCACGCGGCTTCAGGTCGTCCTCGAGCAGCCGCAACATCGCTTCGCCGGCCCTTATGCATTCCTCCTTTTTCTCTGGATGCTCGGCTGGGATCGACGAAGAGTAGGGCAGCGACATTCCCAGAGCTTCTATAGCACATGCCATAGTATTTGCCGTGTACATGCCGCCGCACGCACCGGCACCGGGGCAGGAATTTCGCACGATCGCCTTTCGCTGGTCGGCGGTGATCGATCCGGCGAGGTATTCTCCGTACGACTGCGCCGCGGAGACGATATCCCGCGGCTGCTCGGCGCCGTTAAACCGTGTGCAGCCGGGGAGAATCGTGCCGCCGTAGACCATTATGGCGGGCCGGTTCAGTCTCCCCATGGCGATCAGGCATCCAGGCATGTTCTTGTCACAGCCGGGGAGGGCGATCATCGCATCGTACCACTGCGCGCCCATCACCGTCTCGATCGAGTCGGCGATCAGGTCGCGCGACTGGAGCGAGAAGCTCATCCCGTCGGTCCCCATGCTGATGCCGTCCGAGACGCCGATGGTGTTGAACTGCAGGCCTATGAGACCGGCCGCACGAACGCCTTCCTTAACCTTCGCCGAGAGGGTATTGAGGTGCATATTGCAGGGGTTCCCCTCCCACCAGTTGCTCACGATCCCGATCTGCGCCTTGTCGAGATCGTCCTCGGTCATCCCCGTGGCGTACAACATCGCCTGTGAGATTCCCCGCTGGAGGGGCTGCGTGATGGTGCGGCTAAACTTGTTCAGCGCCTTTGATTCGACCAGTTCCGTCATCAGAAATGTGTATGGCTGGGGATGGATGCAGTATATGTCGACGTGGCGATCCGGCCGTTCCGGTCAGGCGTCGTCCCTGGTATGTTCGTTGTCGATCAATCGCCAGATGCCCCGTTCGTTGCGGTCGCGAAGCTCCGGTGGCAGCGCGTTCTCCGGGAAATCCTGATAACAGACCGGCCGCGCGAACCGTAGTATTGCCGCGGTGCCGACGGACGTCGATCGCGCATCCGTCGTCGCCGGGTAGGGTCCTCCGTGGTGCATTGAAGGGCACACCTCGAGGCCGGTCGGAAATCCGTTGAATATGAGGCGCCCCACTTTATTTTCGAGCAGATGGATGAGGTCCGCGAATTCTTCTAGATCCTCTGGCGTGCCGTGGATGGTGGCCGTCAGGTTGCCCTCGACGCTGTAGGCGACGCGTTCGATCTCGGCCCGATCGCTGCACGACACGATGAGCGTCGATGGACCGAATACCTCTTCGCGCAGACGCTTCTTCTCGAGAAACGCACGCGCCGAGGTGGTGAGCACGGCGGCGGACCCGGGCGTGGCGGTGGATCCATCCGGAGACGGTCCACGGCCTACGAACCGGACATCACCCGCTGCCTCGAGCTCCGCAAGGCCCTGCTCGTAGCCGTTCTGAATGCCCTCGTAGAGGAGCGTGGACAGCGGCGTGTTCGCAGCGCGCACGCCGAGCAATCTCACGAAGGCCTTAAGATCGCCGTTTCCGAGGCCGACGACAACACCCGGATTCGTGCAGAACTGACCTCCTCCGAGCGTGACGGACGTGATGAGTCCGTCGATGATCTCGTCCCGCCGCTGCCGAGCCGCCCCGGGTAGAATGAAAACGGGATTCACGCTGCCCATTTCGGCGTGAACCGGAATAGGATCAGGACGAGCAGCGCCGGCATCGAATATGGCGCGACCGGCCTTGAGCGAACCGGTAAATCCGACGGCTTTGATACCCGGATGCCGCACGAGTGCGAGGCTGATTTCGGGGTCTGCACCATGGAGCATCGAGAAAGTGCCGGGATGAAAATCCGACGCTCGAACAGCGCGCGCGAGCGCCTCGCCGACAATCTCGGACGTTCCCGGGTGAGCTGGATGGGCTTTCACGACGACCGGAGATCCCGCGGCGATCGCAGAGGCCGTATCGCCTCCGGCCACGGAGAAGGCCAGCGGAAAGTTGCTCGCACCGAACACTGCTACGGGTCCGAGCGAGATCAACATGCGCCGTATATCCGGTTTCGGAACCGGTTCGCGATCACGTTGGGCTCGATCGATGCGGGCATCCACCCAGGAGCCCTCTCGCACGACCTCGGCGAAAAGTCGAAGCTGGTTCGTAGTCCGACCGCGCTCACCCTTCACGCGGGTTTCCGGGTACGCCGTCTCCTGAACGACGCGATCCACCAGCACATCCCCAAGTTTTTCGATTTCATCGGCCATCTTTTCCAGAAGGGCCGCGCGATCTTCGGGCGAACGGCGCCGCAATTCGCGGGATGCTTCCTGCGCCCGCTCCACGGCCAGATCGATCTCCGTAAGGTCAGCCTGGTGAAAGTTCGGTTCGAGCGCCTCACCGGATCGCGGATCTCGGCCGCGCAAGGTCGACGACGACTTCCCGGATCGTTCATCGCCTATCAAATTCTTACCGTGGAGCGAAATGGCCATCGGGAATGCTAGAGTCGGTGATTGGATTTAGCGAGGGCTCTCCGCGCCCTGCGTGCGAGGCGGATTTGTAAGCATCTGCTATATGCCCTTGTTGTATGCCCTGGTGTTGAAGCGTTTTGAACTGCGGCTGTTTCCGGCGCAGGGGACGTTAGAGCACCCCTTGTCGGTAGAAACCTTTTCACATCCGCACGCTCGCCCGGGATCGGGGAATATGTATTTTAACTGCAGTTCGCATCGAAGCACAAGCGACGATCGAGCAAAATCACCAAAAGAACGACTAGGAGGCTGGTATGGGTATCATAGCATGGGTCATTTTTGGGCTAATCGCGGGTGTCA
Organism: uncultured Rhodothermales bacterium; assembly: GCA_964554105.1. GTDB lineage: Bacteria > Bacteroidota > Rhodothermia > Rhodothermales > VXPQ01 > CAZKNF01. The sequence continues at coordinate 39,903 of CAZKNF010000020.1, forward strand.
TCGCCAAGCTGATTATGCCCGGTGACGATCCCGGCGGGTTCTTCATTACGATTCTGATCGGAATTGCCGGTGCACTTCTCGGCGGATTCATTGCCTCTCTGCTCGGTTTAGGCGGCGTCGATGGCTTCAACTTCGGCAGCATGGTAGTCGCTGTACTCGGCGCGATCCTGTTGTTGTGGATTTACAGGAGAATGAAGACGCCGCGAACGGCCTGAGAACGTCTGGGGCAAAACGAAACCCGGGCGTCTTCACGTCGTTGGCTTTTCGATGCTAGACGCCTGCCGAAAAGATCGTCTCGTTCGATTCCTTGTCACGACCGCGCTGGTCTGGGGATTCGTGCTCCCTGTCGTACATCTCGCATGCGGGATGGAGACGGAGGTGACGAGCGCCCTGTGCGACCACGAATCGTCGGCATCCGAGGCGGAGAGTTCAATCGAGGCGCACGATCACGACCATAACGCTCGCACACACGAGCGGCGCGCTCTCAATCACGACGATGCTGCTCGCACAATCGAGCAGTTGGCTCACGTTTCAGAGGCACTTTACTCGACCTCACAGCCCGCTGTGGAGTGCTGCTGGATCGATACCGTCACGGCGGATCGGCAAGCGCCGCTACCCACCCTGGTCCAGGCACCCGAGATCTCCGTCACGCTCGTAAACACTTCGAGCGCGGACGCGATCATGCAGTTCCAGGAACCCTATTTTAGCGACGAGGCCGCTGTCTCGCAGCCTCGAGCCTATCATCTCCTCTTTTCTGTGTTCCTGATCTGAGGGTCGGAACGGGCGTGCAGTTCTGTCGAACGCATGTCCGCGGCGCATCTCTAAGCGCCGTCACCGCAGCACCTGTTCCGCTGCGGCATCCTCCGACCAATCTCTACCAGATCAGGACGATCCATGCCTTCATTCAATCTGCTATGGCGGTACACTATCGCCGGAGCATACGCGCTCGCCAGGCTGGCCACGCTCGCAGCCCTAGCTACGAGCTCGACGGTCTACGCTCAGGATCATCTCCACGACGATGCAGCGGGCGTCGAGGTGGAGCTGGACGAGATCATCGAGCTGATCGAGGCACGAAATCCCCTGCTTCGCGCCGCTCATCTGGACGCAGAGGCGCTTGCTACGCGCCCGAATCAGGTCTCAGCATGGCCGGATCCGACGTTCGGCGTGAGCTATCAGCCTTTTCCGATCCTCACTGCTAATGGTGCCCAGCGGACGCAGTGGCACGTCGAGCAGACCGTGCCTTATCCGGGGAAGCTCGGGCTCCGATCTGATATCGCTTCTCTTGACGCAGAGGCCGCTTCGCTCACTGCGGAGGCACTTTTACACGATCTAATTCTGGAGGGCAAACTCGCGTTCGTTGAGTTGTACCGTCTTCAAGAACTCGATCAACTGGTTCTGGATTTTGAGTCTTCATTGGAGGGCTTCGAGGAGGTCACCGCCGTGCGGTACGAGGTGGGGCAGGGTTCACAGCAGGCGCTGCTGAAGGCGCAACTCGAGAAAAATTTGATGGAGCGCCGGTACCATCACATTGAAGGACACCGCCGTCACGCCGCGGAGACGCTGGCCAGACTCTCCAATCATCCGGCCGGTCCCCGATACTTCTTGACGTCCACCCCGACGATTCCGAGTCCTCCGCTTCTTGATGCCGATCTGTTGACCGACGCGGCGCTGACGACGAGGCCTGAGTTCGCTGCGCTTGAGGCCGCGGCGCAGCAGGCGGCTAAGCAGGTCGAGCTTTCGATGAAGGAGGCGATGCCCGACTTTGCGCTCCGAGTGACATATCACGACATCGCTCGGAGAGCCATGCCCGCAACGGCGACGGGCAGAGATGCTGTGGCGATCGGGGCCTCGATCACGATTCCACTTCAGCGCGGACCCATCAATGCGCGCACGGACGAAGCACGGCTCCGGCAGGCACAGGTGGAAGCAGAGCAAGAGGCACTCGTGATCGAGTACAGGACGCAAATCAAAGAGCTTCTCGCGTCGCTCGAACACGAATTCGAATCCCTCGAACTGTACGAGTCGACCCTGCTTCCACAGGCGACGTCCACGGTCGATGCCACGCAGAACGCCTACGCGACAGGCGCAATCGGATTCGTCGACCTCCTCGACGCCGAGCGCGCTCTCTTCTCGCTCCGCACTGAATACATAGACGCCACGGCGAGCTATCTGGCGAATACGGCAAGGCTCGAACGCGTCCTCGGCGTGCGCAACCTGAGCGATGTCACGACTTTCGCGAACCGCGACGCGCTGCGGTCCAGTGCATCATCAAACATCCGCATGCAGCCATGAAATACACGAAACGGTCGACGTTGATTGTTACGGCAGCAGTCCTTCTGATTGCTGCAAGTGTGCTGATCGCATCGATGCTTCGGCGCGAAGCGACGGATGGGGAGATCTCCGAGCCGGTACAGGCCGAGGACTCCTCCTCGATCAGTCGGCTCGCGGCCGCCGATGAGGACGGGGACGGCCTTGTCTATCAGGACGGTATGCATCCGTGGATCGTCCGAGACGAGCCCGGAACATGTCCCATCTGCGGGATGGACCTGACGCCGGTCCGTGTCGATGAGACGAGCGACCCGGGCGTTCGCATCGATCCGACCACCCTGCAGAATATCGGCGTGCGAACGGCGCCCGTCGTCATCGAACCGATGCAGCGCTCCGTTCGCACGACCGGGCGCATGGAGGTTGACGAGCAGCAGACGGCCGTCGTGTCGCCGAAGATCGGCGGGTGGATCGAGGAACTGTACGTAGATTTCGAGGGTGCCCGCGTCACGAAGGGGCAGCCGCTGCTGGAGATTTACAGCCCCGAGCTCGTCAGCACGCAGGAGGAATATTTGCTCGCACTGCGAAACAGGGAGCGGATGCAGTCCTCCCCGGCCGCCGGGGATGCGGATCGGCTGCTCGAAGCCGCCCGCAGACGGCTGGAATACTGGGACATCTCGACCGAGCAGATCCGCAGGCTCGAAGAGACCGGCACGCCGCGGAAGACGCTCACGCTCTACGCTCCTGCCACTGGAACGGTCGTTTCGACGTCAGCCGTCGAGGGCCGGCAAGTCACGGCCGGTGAGACCCTGATGCATCTCTCCAATCAGTCGACGCTCTGGCTCATGGTGGACGTGTACGAACAGGATGTCTCATGGCTGGAGGTCGGAACCGAGGCGGCGATCAGCCTGCCCTACGATCCAGGTGTGACGATCACGGGCACGGTCAGCTACGTGTACGACGTACTGGATCCCGAGACGCGAAGTGCAAAAGCCCGAATCTCGATTCCGAATCCGGGTTTTATGCTGAAGCCGGGGATGTACGCGACAGTCACCCTGATGGGTCGCAATGCTGAACCGGCACCGTCCATACCGGTCGAGGCCGTCATTCGGTCCGGCGATCGGGAGATCGTGATCCTCGCGCTCGGCGAGGGACGGTTTGCACCTGCACCCGTCGTGACGGGGGTGCAGTCAGGCGATCGCGTTCAGGTTTTGAGTGGACTGCAAGGCGGCGAAGAAGTCGTCACGAGCGCTCAGTTCCTGATCGATTCGGAGGCGAGGCTCCAGAGCGCCGTTGGTGCAATGGCATCCGGCGATCCATCGAGCGGCTCCGGCGGTGGGCCCATCGAAGGCAGACAGGTCGAGAATGGTTCGACGACCGCTGATCCACACGCGGGCCACTAACGGAGGATAGACAGATGCTGCAGCGAATCATCCAATGGAGTGCCGAAAATCGGCTCCTCGTCTTCCTGTTGACGGCACTGATTGCCGCGGCCGGGGTATGGGCGATGGTCACCACGCCGGTCGACGCCATACCGGATCTGTCGGACGTGCAGGTCATCATCCAGACGGATTATCCGGGACAGGGGCCGCAGATTGTCGAAGAACAGATTACCTATCCGCTTACGACGGCGATGTTGTCCGTGCCGTTCGCGAAGACGGTTCGCGGCTACTCCATGTTCGGCACGTCGTTCGTGTACGTGATTTTCGAAGATGGTGCCGACATGTACTGGGCGCGCAGCCGCGTCCTCGAATATCTGAATTACGTCGGCGATCGTCTGCCGGAAGGCGTGCGTCCTGCGATCGGGCCCGACGCGACGGGTGTCGGATGGGTGTACCAGTACAGTCTGTCGGATACGTCCGGCACGCTCGACCTCGCGCAGCTTCGGACTATCCAGGATTTCTTCCTCAGGTATGAACTGCAGGCGGTGGAAGGAGTGAGCGAAATCGCGACGATCGGCGGCTTTCAGAAGCAGTATCAGGTCGTGGTCGATCCGCAGAAGCTGGCGGCATTCGGCGTCTCGCTTGAGCGGGTGAAGACGCAGCTACAGAATTCGAATCGTGACGTCGGCGGTCGTGTCGTCGAGATGGGTGAGCGCGAGTTCATCGTCCGTGGGAAGGGGTACCTGCAGAATGTCGACCACATTCGTTCGATCTCTCTGAGCTCGTCGGGCGGCACGTCGGTGACGATCGGCGACGTGGCGAACGTTCAGATCGGACCCGAACTGCGGCGGGGTATCGCCGAGAAGAACGGAGAGGGCGAAGTGGTCGGCGGCATCGTCGTGATGCGGTCGGGGGAAAACGCTCGGAAGGTCATAGCGCGCGTGAAGGAGCGTATCGAGGAACTGAAGCCCGGGCTGCCGGACGGCGTCGAGATCCACACGGAATATGATCGGTCGGGGCTGATCGACCGCGCGATTACCACGTTGACGACGCAGATCGGCGAGGAACTGCTCGTCGTTTCGTTGATCGTATTTCTTTTTCTGCTTCATGCACGAAGCGCAATCGTAGCACTCGTTACGGTGCCGGTAGGCATCCTCATCTCCCTCCTGGTGATGAAGGGGCTGGGCGTGAATGCGAACATCATGAGTCTCGGTGGGATCGCGATCGCCATCGGCGTGATGGTCGACGCATCATTGGTGATGGTCGAGAACGCGCACAAGCACCTCGAGCGCCTGCGACCGGAGCCGGGGATCCCCGGGTCGGAGAATGGATCGGGACCAGTCGCGGGAGGACCGGAACCCGAGCTGCCGCCCGCTGTGCGCGTCGATGCCGTGCTGGCCGCCGCGAAGGAAGTCGGGCCGAGCTTGTTTTTCTCCCTTCTGATCGTCACGATCTCATTTCTGCCGGTGTTTTCGTTGGAGCAAGTGGAGGGGCGGATGTTCACGCCACTCGCACTGACGAAGACATTCGCGATGGCAGCGGCCGCCCTGCTGGCCGTGACGCTCGTGCCTGCGCTCATGGTCGTTTCGATTCGGGGACGTATTCGCGCGGAGCACGAGAATCCGATCGCCCGATTTTTCACCGTCGTCTATCGACCCGTCATTCGGTGGACGCTGCGGCGTCCTGCGGCCGTAATGGCAATAGCTGCCGTCGCACTTCTACTCACGGTCCTGCCGATCCAACGAATGCTTTTTGGTACGGCGTACGTGCCGTTCCCACAGCTCGGGTCGGAATTCATGCCGACGCTCAACGAGGGTGACATCCTGTATATGCCGACTACGCTGCCCGGCGTCTCGTCGCGGAAAGCCGGCGAAATTCTTCAACAGACCGACCGCATCATCAAGTCCTTCCCGGAAGTGGAGAGCGTATTCGGCAAGATTGGCCGTGCGGAAACGGCCACAGATCCGGCCCCGATGTCGATGATCGAAACGATCATCACGCTGAAACCGCGCAACCAGTGGCGAGAGGGCGTAACGTGGGATCGGCTGGTTTCCGAAATGGATGCGGCCATCCAGATACCCGGATTGACGAATGCGTGGACGATGCCGATTAAGACGCGCACGGACATGCTCGCCACGGGGATCAAGACGCCTGTCGGCGTGAAGATCGCGGGCGCGGATCTGCGCATTCTAGAGGACCTCGGTACACAGGTCGAACGCGTGCTCGAGCCGCTCGAAGGGACGCTCTCCGTATACGCCGAGCGCGTGATGGGTGGGTCGTTTCTGGACATCGAGATTCGCCGCAGTGAGGCCGCGCGGTACGGTCTAACGACCGGCGACGTACAGAACGTGATCGCAAGCGCCGTCGGAGGAATGAATGTCACGACGATGGTGGAAGGGCTCGAGCGATATCCGGTCAATGTCCGGTATCCCAGGGATTTTCGCGGCGATCTGTCGGCCATCAGGCAGGTACTCGTCGCTACGCCGGACGGTGCGCAGATTCCACTCGGCCAGCTTGCCGATCTGCAGATCTCCGACGGACCTCAGATGATCAAGAGCGAAAACGCACGCCCGAACGCGTGGGTGTATGTCGATCTCGAGTCGAATGTGGATGTCGGAACGTACGTTCAGCGCGCGCGCCAGGTCGTCAGTGAAGCCGTCGCGATGCCGCCGGGATATTCGGTCAGATGGAGCGGGCAGTACGAGTACATGGAACGGGCGAATCAGCGTCTTCAGATCCTCATTCCACTGACCCTCGCGATCATTTTCATACTCCTCTTTCTGCACTTCAGGAACGTCTGGGAATCGTCCATCTTGATGGCCACCCTTCCGCTGGCGGTGGTAGGGGCGGTCTGGCTGATGGCCATTCTCGAATTCAACATGAGCATCGCGGTCGGGGTCGGATTCATTGCGGTCGCAGGACTGGCGGCGGAAACGGGCGTCGTGATGCAGGTCTACCTGGACGAAGCGGTTGCGCGTTACCGGCGCGAGGGCAGGATGTCCTCCCGGGCGATGTTGAGCGCGGCACTCGAGGAAGGCGCGGTCGATCGACTTCGACCGAAGCTCATGACCGTATTTACGACACTCATTGGGCTGATGCCCATCATGCTCGGCACCGGTACGGGCTCCGAAGTCATGAGGCGGATCGCCACACCAATGGTCGGCGGGCTGGTGAGCTCGACGGCACTTACGCTGATCGTCATCCCTGCCGCCTACATGCTCGTGCAGAGCCGCCGGCTCCGCGGCGAGTTCGAGGAGGAGGTTGACACGGCACCGGATCGCGTCGCGGCGGGTGAATCTACGGTCGCATGACCGTCAGCTGTCCGCACGTCGCCGACGCACGGTCAAAGCAGTACAGGTACGTTCCGGCGGAGAGGCCATCCGAAGAGACGTCGACTTCGTGTGAGCCTGCCGGCAGGTCGGAACGGAGCAGAGTGCGCACTTCCCGGCCAAGCATGTCGTACAGCACCAACGAGACGGACTGCGCACGATCGACGTCAAATCGGATGGTCGTCTCATTTGAGACGGGGTTCGGATAATTTCCGGCGAGACGGAGGGTGGACGGAAGGTCCGGTCGTTCGGCGGATACGTTTGTCGAATAGGAAATAGTGAGTCGAGGGTGATTTTCGGCATCGGCGTTTTCGCGGCTGTCGAAGCGTATGGCAGATGCGATAGTCACCTCGTCGCCGATCAAGATCCAGCCGAAGTTCGACGCCGGATCGTCCAGCCACTGCTGTACGTCATCTATCATGCCCTCGTCGCTGACGCTGTACTCACCTAGCTCGCCGACGTCGAAAGCTCCACTGGCAGCCTCCACGAAGTCGCCGCCCTCAGTGTCCCACATCTCGGTGTCATAAAATGTGTGGATCCAGGTGGCGTCGTTCGTCGCCGCTGCGGTGCCGGTGCCTTCTTCTCCCGGTGCTTCGGATTCGCCCTCTCCCCAGTCCGATGTCAGTGAATGCACCGAAATAGTTGTCGCGTTGGTCGTAAGTGTCCGAGACATGTTGAGCGACAGCGTAACGTCTTCGATCGTCGCACCGGCAGGCACGGCGTCCTGTATGTCGAATGCGAGGACCGCCCTTCGAAAGGTGCTTCCCCCGCCGGGTCCGACTCTGCCGGCGAACAAGTGTTCGCCCGCTCCATTGCTCAGCTCGCCTGATTCATCTTCATACAGTGTATTGTCCTTTATCGGCGTGAGATCGACTTCTTCCTGAGCACGCGTTGGGGAAGCGGTAAGCGTGCATCCAAGAAGTAGTATGATTAAGCTTCGAAACATGGGCACTCCGGATTGAGAATTTGTTGGGTAACGCGATGAGCCGGCGGACCGGGCCTTCGAGGCGCAAACTGGCGGACAATTATGTAGGAATCGCGGCATCATAATATCAAGTCTTATCGACAGGAATGACATTCGCAACCGGAGTCGAGTCGATCTATGACAGGATAGCTCCAATTTACGAGCGTCTATGGGCGCGCTATATAGTGCGGACGCATGATGAACTCCTCTCTCGCGTGCGTCTCGAGGACGGTCAGCGCGTCCTCGATGTTGGGTGCGGGACGGGCATCCTCGAGGAGCGCCTTGTATCCTTGAATCCGCATGTCGAGATCGTCGGCGTCGATCCGTCCTTGCGTATGCTGGTTCGGAGCGAGGCGAAGTTCATCGAGAAGACGAATGTCACCTTCATCCAGTCTAGCGCCGAAAGCCTCCCATTCGAGGACGAGGCCTTCGATCTTGTCCTGAGCGCGAGCGCGATGCACTACTTCGAGGATCCGGCCGGCGCCCTCGGCGAAATGTGCCGCGTGCTCGTCGCCGGGGGACGGCTCACGGTCGTGGACTGGTGCCGCGAATCGCTGCGGATGCGCCTCGCGGACAGCATGCTTCGCCGGCTAGAAGCTGTCTATGTGCGAGCGTACACTCGAGACGAATTCCTGGAAATGGCTTCTCGCGAAGGCCTCTTCGTCGAAGCGATTGACACATTCCAGGTTGGCCACTATATGATGATGGCCGCGAGTGCTCGGCGGGAGAACCTGCAGAGCTCATCAATGTCAGCGCTGAAATAGTCCTGCCTGCAAAAGGATGTGAGATATTCGATCCTGGTTTGGATGACCGGTCGCACCTGTGTTAACATGCAATGCTCGTTAATCCACATACCGGAAACAGAGGAGGTTGTCATGGAAGACATCGTGCAGGAAGTGGTGAATCGCACCGGCATCTCAGAAGACAACGCGAGGAAGGCCGTTCAGGTCGTTGTCGGGCAGCTGGAGCAGCGGCTCCCGGAGCCTATGGGCTCGCAAGTCAAGAAGCATCTTTCCGGCAAGAGTGCCGGCGGGTCGAGTCTCGGAGATGCGGCAAAGAGCGCCGGCAGCATGTTCAACAAATAGAGGCGGACCGCCTTGTCGGCAGAGTGATGCCAAAGAAAACGGCCTTCACTATTTCGTGAGGGCCGTTGCTGCCGGCCATCTAAAATACCACGACGCGGGCCGAGTCCTGGCCGACGAAGCCGCGGATGCCGGCCGCGGCAGATCGACCCGTCTTCGCGGCTGCACCTTCAGAGATGGGGTAGGACGATACTTCTATTACGCACTTGGACGTCCCCGGCGCTACGGCCGTCGCAAGGCCGTTGTCGGCCACGGTGAACACCGAAGTATCCAGGGACTCCCATCGGGTGTTCAGATCCACGTCCTCAATGAGTTCGCCCGTTTCGGTGTGCAGGGTGAACGAGAAGTCTACGGTCTCTCCAACAGGAATTGATGCACTGTCGGGTGAAATGCGGACTTCCGCTATGTCCGACCAGTCGAAGCCCGGATCGTTACTGTCACAGCCCGCCGTAAGGAGCAATGTGGCTGCCGCGAAGGCGCAGAGTGTTGGAACTAGCGTGGCGGTGCGCACCATGGTAGGTAGGTTCATTACCGGAAACACGTGACGTGAAGGCCAGCTTGTTCGTGGGACTCCCATATAGTAAAACGATTATCTACAGGACTTCCACTTCCGCCTGTTAAGCGCGGGTGAACTT
>CAZKNF010000021.1:0-45305 GCA_964554105.1 uncultured Rhodothermales bacterium
TGGTGGCCCTCCGTATGCCAGTCCTGGGTGAGAATAACATGTTCGAAGTGCCCTGACAGATCATTGATTATCGGGACGATCTCGTCGCCGCCGGGTACCGCCAGATTTCCGCCCGGACAGAAATCATTCTGAACATCGACAACGAGTAGTGCACGCATGTGGATCCTCCTCGAACTACAATCCTTTGCCCCACTCAACACGAGCCTCAATCCAGGCCGAGGCTTCCTCGACGCTAGTTCTTCGCCGGTAATCTCACGACTTCAAACCAGAACTGATAAAGCACCTTGAATGCCGCAGCGAGATCGGCGAAGCGGGCAGGTTTTGTGATGTAGGCGTTGACGCCGGCTTTGTACGACTGCTCGATGTCTACTTCCGAGTTCGACGTCGTCAACACCACGACAGGAATCGTCTTTAGCTCGGGACTAGCCTTGATCTCCTGGAGTGCCTCCCGACCATCTTTGCGCGGCATATTCAGATCAAGAAGGATCAAAGCGGGACGGGGGGAATCCTCTCCATATTTGCCTCTACCCGCGAGATAGTCCATCAATTCCTCACCATTCCAGACAGCCCGCACGTCGCTTACCAGCAGCTCCTTCTCCAGGACCCGGGTTATGAGCATACGATCATCCGCATCGTCCTCCGCGAGAAGGATTACTTTCTTATCAGTTCTGGGGCTCATTGGCCGAAGATTACGTCGACGTGAGACTTCCTGTTAATTCTCCGCCGAATAATGCAGCGAAGAGCTGCGACGAATCGCTGCCGGCATGGTGACGAAACCATGCCGTCACAATGCGAGACGATGCAGAGCGAACCTATGCCTTTTGCACCATCATTCGCAAAGATCTGCGAAGAATTATAGGACGACTCTATGCGTTCGTGTAATTCTCATTCACTTGCGACCAATTCACGAGATCCCACCAACTCTTTACGTAGGTGGCGCGATCGTTCTGGTACTTCAGATAATACGCGTGCTCCCACACGTCAACGCCAAGCACTGGGATGTCGCCGTTCATATAAGGACTATCCTGATTCGGCGTTGAGTACACCTTGAGATTTCCTCCCGAAACGACGAGCCAACTCCAACCGCTTCCGAACTGTCCGGTAGCTGCCTTCGAGAACTCTTCCTTAAACTTTTCGAATGAACCGAATGCGTCTGTTATCGCGTCGGCCACTTCACCTGTCGGCTGCCCCCCCGCATCCGGCGCCATGATCGGCCAGAAGAGACTGTGGTTCGCGTGTCCGCCACCGTTGTTGCGCACTGCCGTTCGAATATCGTCCGGCACGCTGTTTATTTCTCGAAGCAGGTCTTCAATAGACTTGTCTTGAAGATCGGAATGCCCCTCAAGCGCGGCGTTCAGTTTACTCACATAGCCCTGATGGTGCTTACCGTGGTGGACCCGCATCGTCTTCTCGTCGATGACTGGCTCCAGGGCCGCATGATCGTATGGTAAATCGGGAAGCTGGTGCGCCATATGTCCTCCTAGACGTTTCTATTTAACGTGTTAAAAAAGTGATCGCCACGACTCGCCAAAAGCGTCAAAGCCTCGTACGAAAAATTCGTCAGCGGCTCTGGTGTAACGAGTCTGGCCCTCGAGATGTTTTCACTCTACCGTGAACTCGAATGACCCGTCGGGAGCCGTAAAATGGCCCCTTACGTTATCAGATGGAGCCTTCGACTCGCTGCCGCGCCGCGACGTCAGGTGTTACAATTTTGTACTCTTGATCTCTGGGCTATGTGACCAGAATGTGCATCATTGCTTCGTAATCTCCAGCCGAAAGCAATCCTCGATTTCTCAAATCATCGAGCACAACCTTCACTTCCTCGATATTTGTCTCACCCGCTTCTACACCCTCGAATTCGCCACGAAGCATAGCTTCGCGAAGTAATCGAAGCACGTAGTCCGCCGCACCCGGCTTTCCGGAGAAATCCATTTCCAGCTCGAACGTCGCTCGGCCGCGATTCACAGTAATCAGCAGGCGTCGGCCACCTAGTAACTTACGTTTTGAATCCGCTTGAACGATGTCGTGATATCGAACATCGTGAGCAGGCTCGAGGTCGTTATTCTGAAAGACGAAGTTATACTGCGTGAACACCGCGCCGTCCTTGGCACTCCCCATCAGCGTTGCATCGTAGAGCGCAAGAACGTCGCCCGCGGCCACGCTGTTTGCGTAATCATCGAGCGCATTCTTGAGCTTTTCGTCGGGGATATGCGGCACGACGTAGAGTCCGACCTGTGGAGCGTTCGGAATCAGATCTTTAATCAGCGAGCGCATGCGTCTACGGGATGGCCGTCATTTCGGCCGCGGGCAGGCTCGTGAAGAATGATGCCGTGACGTCGAGCAGTCCGGGTGCAATACCAAGGACCAACAGCGTCACAGCACAGAAGACGAGCACTGCAGCTGACGCGCGCGGCACCGGGAAGGCCATTCCGGATGTTGTTGCTGCAGACGGACTGTCGTCGGGCGAGCGCATGAAAAACACGAAAAGCACGCGCAGATAGTAGTAGCCTGACACGGCGCTCGCCAGCACAGCTATGATCACGAGCCACGTGAATCCAGCATCAACAGCCGGCGCAAAAATGGCGTACTTCCCAAGGAATCCACCCAGCGGAGGGAAGCCGGTAAGACTGAACATAAAGAAGCCCATCGTGACGCCCAGAAGAGGCTTCCGAAGGCCTACACCGGCGAGCGAATCGAGCGTCTGCTCACGACCTGCTTTTCCATCCCACTCCAGCAGGGCAATAACGCCAAAGGCGCCGATGTTCATGAGCGTGTAAACGAGGAGGTAGTATAACGCACCCGCGAACGCCGCTGTCGTACCAGCTGCCAGACCAACCAGCAGATAGCCTGCATGTGCAATCGACGAATAGGCCAGCATTCGCTTCACATTTTCCTGCGCGATCGCGAGGATATTTCCAACCACCATGGTGACTACTGCCACGATCGCAAGCACAAGCGCCCATCGTTCGGCAGGAAGCGCGAGATACAGTACAAGGATGAGCGACGCGAACGCTGCGGCTTTTGTTGCAGTCGACATCCACCCCGTCAGCGTCGTCGGTGCACCCTGGTACACATCCGGTGTCCACATATGAAATGGTGCGGCGCTTACCTTGAAGAAGAAGCCCACCAACAGCAAGCCGACGCCACCCCAGAAAAGTACATCGTTCCCTGATTGCGCAAGTCCGCCGATCATCTCCGGCAAATACATCGTGCCGGTGGCTCCGTAAAGCAATGCGATGCCGTAGAGAAAGAATCCTGTCGAAAAGGCACCCAGGAGAAAATACTTCAGTGCGGCCTCCGTTGCGCCGACGTCCTCGCGGATCAGCCCCGTCATAATGTAGAGGCAGACGGACATGGTCTCCAGCCCGACGAAAATCGTCACCAGATTGTTGGCCGTCCCAAGCGTGATCATCCCGACCGACGCAAACAAAATCAGCGCATACACCTCCCCGTGCGCGTGACGAATCTGTTTGAGGTACGGAACTGACAGGATAACGGTCAGCAGGCCACTCAAAAGCACGATGATATTCACAAAGGAGGCGAAGCCGCCACTTCGGAGCATACCGTAAAAGATCGTCCCCGACTCCACGTCCAGGCGAACGGCCTCGAGTATCGTAGCGAGGAGGAAGGCTCCTCCAGCGACCCATGGAATGCCGCGCGCGTTATTGCGGAACGCGTCCCAGACAACGATTCCCAGTCCGACGAGCGTCACTATAATCAGCGACGACGCATCACCGAGATCCCTGGCGAACGCCTGGTATACCTGACTTAGCTCTATCTCCATTCCTTAAGTGACGCTCTTACGTCGTACTCCGGCAGCATGCGCCAAACCTGACAATTCAAAGCGCATCGATCTTTGTGGCGAGTTCTACATCCATGGCCGTCACCTTGCCACCGGCGTCGTGCGTGTTCAGCCCGATGTCGACCGTGTTGTAGACATTGAATATTTCGGGGTGATGATCCATCTCCTCCGCCTCGAACGCAACGCGTACGATGAAGGAAATGGCCGAGCGGAAATCTTCGAACTCAAAGCTGGTGACGAGCTGGTCGTCTTCGAAATCCCAGCCGTCGAGATTTGACAACGCCTGTTCTATCTGCTCCTTGGAGAGCGGTTCACGGGAGGGCATATCAGATTCACGTTGGTTAGTGTTGAACACCTAGATAGGCAAAATCCATCCACTGTAGAAAACTGCATAGACGAGGAAGTACACCGGGATGAGAATCGGCAGCGAGTACTTCACGATATAGCCGACGAAGCTTGGGGCGTCAACGCCGCTGCTCTCCGCAATAGCTTTAACCATGAAGTTCGGTGCATTTCCAATGTACGTCATCGCACCGAAGAAGACGGCCGCCACTGAAATCGCCTGAAGGAAGTGCCATGAGTCCGGATGCGCCATCTCGGGCAGCGCGAATTCGACAACTTCGGCGACCTGGTTCACGTCCAGGCCGAACTTACCCATAGCTGCCGCCACGAAGTTCAGGTATGTCGGCGCATTATCCAGTATGCCGGAGAGCGCTCCGGTTCCCCAATAGAAAGTGCCCACTGACAATGCATCCGCATTCTCGGCGGCAAACAGACTGATCAGCTGGAGCGCGGGCTGCATCGTAGCGAATATGCCGAGGAAGAGCCATCCAACTTCGCGTATGGGTTCGAATGTAAATTCGTTCTTCTGCAGGGCCACTTTATCGGCCGTTTTGTAGGCCAGGACACAAACGGCGAACATGATGATCTCGCGGATTCCTATCGGCAAATGCACGTCGCCGATATCGAGCGACGGCACCCAATCAAATACATTGGGATCGATAAAGACAGACACCACGATGACGGCGACCCAGATAAAGTTCTTCTTTCCTACGATGCCGATTTTCGAGGCCTGGGGCTCAGGGTCGGCGCTGACGTTCGGATTCCTCGAATCGATCACATAAAAAATCGCCAGCAGCAACATCATGGTCGGCAGCCAAATGTACCAGACATGCGCGAGGGTCCAGAAAAATGGAACTCCGCGCAGGAATCCGAGGAACAGCGGCGGGTCTCCGATCGGCGTGAGCGCACCGCCGACGTTTGCGACGAGGAAGATGAAGAAGACGATGTGATACGGCTTGAGGCGTCCACGATTCAGCCGCATATATGGACGGATGAAAAGCATCGCCGCTCCAGTCGTGGCGATGAAATTTGCGATTACCGATCCCACGAAGAGCAGGATAGAATTGTTCAGGGGTGTACCACGAGCATTGACGCTCAGAAAAATTCCGCTGGCCGCGATGAAGAGGGATGCAACGAGCGCGATAAACGAGAAATACTCCTGAAAGGCGTGCAAGATGGGAGTCGGGGCTCCCATTCCAAGCAGGTAGTACAGAACGACGATTAGACCGAGACCAACGGCATATTTCGGATAATGGTGATGCCAGTGGTGAGGATAGAACAGCGGTCCGGTTGCGATCATCAGCAAAATCGCGACGAAGGGCAGTACGAGCCAGACCGGCGGGATCGGCCCGTGGTCGTCTTCTTCCGTCCCTTCCTGTACTTCCTCTTGAAACGCTGCCGAGATAACGTCGGCCTGCGCCACGGCAGCTTCCGTCTGGATGGTTTCCGGCTGCGACGGTACGCCTGCAGCGAGCGTGACGGCGTCGTTTGCAGGCGGATCGTCAAATTTGGCGTGCGCTTCGTAGTAAAAGGTACTAGACGACAGCAAGACCACAATAATTATCGCCTTGCACACGACTAGAGCGTATGTACCGGACGGGCGTCGGCCGTAAGAACTGGATTGCATCTTCATGGACGACTACCGGCTTCGAAATACACGCGGAGAGGAATGAACAGGATCGGCAGGTTGATCATCTGGCTCTTCGGCCTCTCCATCCTGATAGACTGATGTCACATTCTCCGCGTCGATGGCAAGCACTGCGAGTCGCTTCTGTTCGATCGTTTCAAGGAGGAATAGGGTTGTCGGCTCTGTTTTCTCCAGAAATGAGTTCGGCGCAAAACCGAGCACGAACATGAGGACGGCGAGCGGCGCCATCAGCGCGATCTCCCGAAGACTCATGTCAGGCATGCTGCGATTTTCGTCTCCATTGAGTGGACCGAAGAACGTCCGGTAGAGCATCCACAACAGGTAAACAGCCGCAAGGATAACGCCTGACGTCGCGAACGCAATCAAAATTGGACTCCCGACGATGTCGCTCTTAAAGGACCCCAGGAGAATTAAGAACTCCCCAACGAATCCGTTCAAGCCGGGGAGTCCCGCCGATGCGAGGACGGAAAAGATCATGAAGAATGTCAACACGGGTACGACTTTCGCAATTCCGCCGAAGTCGGCCATTTCGCGTGTGTGCCGGCGTTCGTACAGCATCCCGACCAGAAGAAAAAGAGCACCTGTCGATATACCGTGATTCACCATCTGGATGACGGCTCCCTGCATCGACTCGATCGTGAATGCAAAAATGCCCAGGACCACGAAGCCGAGATGGCTGACGGACGAGTATGCGACCAGCTTCTTGGCATCTGTTTGGACGCGGGAGACGAGAGCGCCGTAAATGATGCCGACTATCGCGAGGACGGCGAAAAGCATCGCGTACTCCTGCGCGGCATTGGGGAAGAGCGGTAGACAAAAGCGGACGAGACCGTACGTTCCCATCTTCAGCAGCACACCGGCCAGCACCACAGAACCGCCGGTCGGCGCCTGGACGTGCGCATCCGGCAGCCAGGTATGCAGCGGAAACAGCGGCACCTTGATCGCAAACGAAAATGCAAACAGGAAGAAGAGCCACGTCTGCGTACCGAGCGGGATATTGAACGACAGCAGCTTGTACCAATCCGTCGTAAATACACCGGCGTTGACCGCGTCACCGGCCGCGTATCCCAGGTACAGAATCGCCACCAGCATCAACACCGAGCCGACGAATGTGTAGAGCACGAATTTGACGGCAGCATAAATCCGCCGTTCTCCTCCCCAGATTCCGATGATGAAGTACATCGGAATGAGCGTCAGCTCGAAGAAGATGTAGAAAAGGAAGAGGTCAAACGCACAAAACACGCCTGTGACGCCCGTTTGCAGCACGAGCAGAAGGGTATAGTAGGCCTTTCGTTGTTTTCCGATATAGTGCCACGATGATAATACGACGATAGGCCCGAGCAGCGTCGTCAACATCACCAGGAGCAGGCTCAGTCCGTCCACTCCGACGTAGTACTTGATATCGATCTGCTGCGGAAACCAGGCGTCCGAGAGATCCGCAAGCTGCGGCATCGTGGCGGTGCTCACTGCCGGGTCAAATCCCAGGAATATGCCCAACGACAGGAGAAACGTCAGCGTCGTCGTTCCCAGCGCAGTCCATCTGATCGCGTTTACGTCGCGGACGGCCATCGTGAGAAGCGCTCCCACCAGCGGGAGGAAGATCACAATGGACGTGAGATAAGGAATGGACATGTTCTAAATCTGTGGTTTCTATATGCCGACCGGCCGGCCGTCTCTACACGAACAGCATGAGAGCAATGACCAGAACGACACCGAGGACGATCGCGACCGCATAGTTTTGAACAAAGCCGGTCTGTATATGCCGCAGTATGCGGCTGCTGCCGGCCGTGACGCGAGCCAGCCCATTCACGGCGCCATCGACTACGTGCCGGTCGAACGAGGCAAACCCGCGATCTGCAAGGGAGAGCATCGGTCGAACAATCGTACGCTCATAAAACTCATCCCAGTAAAACTTCCCGCCGGCACCTCGATACAAGGCTCCGAAACGCCGCCTTAGACGCTCATCGTAGGCAAGACCGTGACGTCGATACATGGTCATTGCGAACAGGACGCCAGCTACGGCAATCGTGGCCCCTAGGGCGATAAGGAGCCACTCGATCAAAACAAACTCCGCACCATGCTCGGCAACTGCAGCTTCAGCAACCGGACCGCCGTAAGACGCACCCAGCCAATGATGAATCCAGTTGAGATCTCCGTGTGCGATAACCGCAGGGAGTCCGATGAAGCCGCCGATGACTGACAGCCCGGCAAGAATCCAGAGCGGAATCGTCATGGTCCACGGGGATTCATGTGGATGGATCCTGTCAGCGGCGGGCCAGCGCTCCTCCCCCTGAAAGGTCAGCATGTAGGAGCGCATCATGTAGACGGCTGTCAGAAGCGCCGTGATCAGACCGACGATCCATACAAAATAGGCCCACATATTCCCGTCATACCCGTACTCGAAGGCTTTGAATAGAATTTCGTCCTTCGAGAAAAAGCCGGCGAGTGGAGGAATACCGGCGATGGCGAGCGTTGAAAGGAAATAAGTCACATTGGTCGAAGGCATATACTTCTTCAGACCGCCCATCGTACGCATGTCCTGGGGGTCGAAGGGTTCGTCGTACCCTTCAACCGGCAGATCGGTGTGGACCTCTCCCGGGACTGCCGCAGTGCCTTTCCGGGTTGGAAGCAGACCCTCATGCTCAAGCTCATGCTCGACGCCGTGCATGGCGTGGATAACGCTGCCAGAGCCGAGAAAGAGGCATCCCTTAAAGAAGGCATGCGTGACCACGTGGAAAATCGACACAAAAAATGCCCCGACACCCGCAGCCATGAACATGAAGCCCAGCTGCGATACCGTGGAGTAGGCGAGCACCTTCTTGATGTCGTTCTGCGTAATCGCAATGCACGCCGCCATTATTGCGGTCACCGCGCCCGTTACCGCGATGACCGTCATGATGACCGGCGCACTGAGTACCAGGGGCGATAGTCGCGCAAGCAAATAGAGCCCGCTCGTGACCATGGTCGCGGCATGGATGAGTGCCGATACCGGCGTGGGGCCGGCCATGGCATCCGGCAGCCAGGTGAATAGTGGAATTTGTGCGCTCTTGCCCGTCGCCCCAATGAAGAAAAGAAAGACAACCCAGTTGATCGTGGACTGGCTCATCGTATCGACAGCCCCCAGGAGCGGCTCGAAATCAAGCGTCCCGACCTCCCGGTACAAGACGAACATCGCCATCAAAAAGGCGAAATCGCCGACGCGATTCATGATGAACGCCTTGTTCGCCGCCGCACTGTTTTTTAGGTCCTCGTACCAGAACCCGATCAAGAGGTACGAGCAGAGTCCGACCCCCTCCCATCCGAGAAACAGTACGAGAAGATTGTCCGCCAGCACGAGGTTAAGCATGGCGAAAATGAACAGATTCAGATAGGCGAAGAACCGCCAGTAACCCGAATCGCCATGCATGTAGCCGATCGAATAGAGATGGATGACGCCGCCAACGCCGGTGACGATGAGCGTCATGATGATCGACAGCTCATCTATCCGATACGCGAAGTCGACCGTGAAGTCGCCGGCGGACATCCAGGTATAGATGCTCGCCAGGAGCGGGTCGCCGCCGTACGTGGCGAAGAGGTAGGCTGTTATCGCGAAAGGTACAGCAACGAGGAGCGTCGCCAGCGATCCGATGAAGGTCTCGCTCGTCCGGGCTCTTGGCGCGAACAGCCCGGTGAGCCCGATGCTTACTGCCCCAAATAGAGGCAGGCAGATGATAAGTAAGACCAGCGTGTCTACGGTCATATTAAACGAAACCGCCAGCCACGGGGCCGGCGGCCAGGTCGCTCAGCTAGTGCTTGAATAGGTTAAACTGGGTTATATCCACCGTCAGCTTCTTTCGGAAAAGCGCGATGACGATGGCGAGTCCGACGGCTGCCTCGGCAGCGGCGACAGAAATCACGAAGAAAACGAGGATCTGCCCGGCCGGATCACCCATCGACTGACTGAAGGCGACCAGCGTCAGGTTCACTGCGTTGAGCATAAGCTCTACCGACATAAATACGACGATGGCGTTGCGGCGCAGTAGAACGCCCAGGACGCCGATAACAAACAGCACAGCGCTCAGCGACAAGTACCAAACTATGGTAATTTCCATATTCTATCGTGCTATGCACCAGAATCCGATGGCACGGGGATGTTCGAGTACGTGTCGATCCCCAGAAACTGGTACCTTTTCTATACGAATCTCCGTTTTGCCAACATGACGGCGCCGATCGTGGCAATCAGCAAGAGAATGCCGATCACTTCCAGGGGCAACGCATACCGCGTGAACAGCTCCTGCCCGATGAGATAGGCCGAGCCCGATTCTGCCGATGCGACGGCCGAAGCCGGCTCGGGCAACACATCAAAGCCTCGAGCAATCACGTAGGCCAGCTGGGCAAGCACAGCCATCGACAGCAGAAAACCGGCGCCAACCTTCCAATTCGCGGCGCGAAGATCGGGAAGCTCGGACAGGTTCAACAGCATGATCACGAAGAGGAACAGCACCATGATCGCGCCGGCGTATACCAGTACCTGGATGACTCCGAGAAACTGCGCGTTCAGGGTGATGTAGAGCACCGCTACGCAGAACAGATTCAACACGAGCCACAGCGCGCTCGAAACCGGATTTCGTGAAACAACGAGTCCGATTCCCGCCGCGATAGCGACAGCCGCCACTAAGAAAAAGAGGATTTGGCCGAACATAAAATCGGATCAACTGAGACGGGGCGTGGCGGGGTGAGCGCCGTTCCACACAGCAGGAAAAGGTAGACAAATAGCTACGCTGGGGCAAGGAGTGCGCCCGTAAAGCGCGCGTGAATACGGGCACGCTGCCTAACCAAAAAGATGCCCTGCCTTGACGCCGGAAGCCGAATCGATTACAGGCGACTCGGTCAGACCGCCTGTGATCCGCACCTTCCGCCGAAAGGTCTGTTCGTACAGGTCTGACGCTCTCCGCGCGCTCCAGATCTCGAGCTGGGGATCGCCTTTTGTTTCGATTGCAATATTCATGTATTGATCATCGAGATCGGCGCGCATGCAGCTAACGTTCTGATAATGGCTGCGATCGAGACCGTTTGCCAGGCGAAGGAACGAGGCCAGCTGGCGCACCAGGAGCTGATTCTCGCTGGAGAGGCGGACAAAAGCGGTATGCTGATCCTTGGGCAGGCTGCGCCGGTGATAACGCGCAACGTTCGCCATCACATCGATCTCTTCCGGTTGAAACCCGCGCCAGTCCGCCTGTTTGATCAAGTACAGAGAATGCTTGTGATGGCTCGACCGGCTGATATAGTAACCTATGTCGTGGAGCAGCGACGCGTATTCGAGAAGCGCTCGCTCGGCGGCACCAAGCTGGTGAAGCGGTCTGCAGGCGTCGAATAGCTGCAGCGCCATCGCCGTCACATGCTGCACGTGCTTCTGATCCCACCGAAATCGATGCCCTATTTCGAAGACACTCCGCCGACGAACATCCGCATGGGGAGAAATTATCTCGAGGCGCTCGAGATTCTGCTGAATGAAGAAGACAACCATTCCTTCACGCAGGGCATGAGAGGAAACCCGGATCCTCTCCAGGTCGAGATCCTTCAAAAGTACGTCGACCAGCATGGCCCCAGCAACCATTTGATCGACTCGTTTTTTGTCGATTCCGGTCAACTTGAGCCGATCTTCCCGAGTCGATCTCATTAGCATCTTTGTCACATGCCTGAAGTCGTCGACCGCGAAATCCTGCAGGAAAATGGAACGATCGCTACGACCTCGGACATCTGCACAGACCTGCGCTATATTCTCGAACGTTCCTGAGGAGCCGACAAGATCCTTCACGTCGTGCTCTCGACATTTCCGAACGACCGTCTGCAGCTCCGTGCGGAAGTGGTTTCGCATTGCTCGAAACTCTTCTTTGTCAACTGGATCGGTCGTAACAAAGCGGCCTGACATTCGCGCGGCACCGAGTTTCAGGCTTACGGCGAAATAAACATCATCGCTCGTGCCGACCACGAATTCCGTCGATCCGCCGCCGATATCCACCATCAAGGTAGGGCGGTGCATGTCGAGCGCACGGCGCACACCCTGGTAGATCAAATTGGCCTCGAGAATGCCGTCGATCACCTGAACGCGAATTCCCGTCTCTTGCCGTATCCTCTCGATCAGAACGCCCCCGTTCTCGGCCTCTCGTATCGCACTGGTTGCAAAGGCGAGAAAGTCTGTGGCACCCCAGCCGTCGGCCAAAAGCTTGACCCGTTTCAGCGCGCGAATGGATCGTTTGATAGCGCCATCGGTAAGCCGATGCTCCTTGAGCCCGCGTTCGCCGAGGCGGACCGTCTCCTTCAGACGATCGAGAACTTCGAAATTTCCATTCGGAAATGCATTTACGATGACGGTATGGAACGAGTTGGTCCCGAGATCGATCACGCAAACTCTCGTCGGATGGCCACCGGAATTGTCGCCCGGGTATTCAGGCGTGGGGACGAGGCATGCCGCGTGATAATCGACGTTCTCCATTCGAATTCGAGTTCAGCTCTGAATTAATGCGCTGCATCATGTCCGGAACGGACGAACAATCATCCCAGCGGACCTGTCGCACTTCGTTTCGATGG
Organism: uncultured Rhodothermales bacterium; assembly: GCA_964554105.1. Taxonomy (GTDB): domain Bacteria; phylum Bacteroidota; class Rhodothermia; order Rhodothermales; family VXPQ01; genus CAZKNF01. The sequence continues at coordinate 12,363 of CAZKNF010000021.1, forward strand.
ACGAACAGCCAGTGAGACAGAAGATACGCCTCGTCTATCTCCTTTTCGCGATAGCTTTCAACCGACGCATCCTTCGTTCCGTACCGTCGCGCTATACAATTCTCGACCGCGGCAAGTTCGGATTGAGCGGGTGGCACACCCACCTGGATTGTTTCAATGTGCCGGCCGCGGCAGACGAACAACAATCGAGCCCGTTCATCCTCTCTCGTGAGATGGATGATGACGACGTTATGGCCCAGGACGCGGCTTGCCACTCCTCGCCTCTTTTCGATCATGTGCTCCAACGCGCGGAGCCAATCTCGATACGTGCCTGCCTGCTCGAAATCGAGCTCCGCCGCAGCATCCCTCATGGCGGAGTCTATGCGCTCGGTAACGGACTCATCGCTCCCGGATAGAAACGCACGCACGCGGTCAATCTCGGTAGAATATGTGGCATCCCCCTCTTCCGCCTCACATGGAGCACTGCAGCGTCCAATCGACGCGTACATGCACCGTTGACCTCTTGAGAATGTCTCGTCATCGCACTGCCGCAACTTAAAAAAACGGTCGATCACCTCGACCACGAATGCGGCTTCACGCCGACTTGTCATCGGCCCGTAGTATTCGGACCCATCATCGTGGAGAAAGGCGCTCGTCGATACTCGTGGATAGGCGTGCGACGTGCCGATCCGAATGAAGGGCCGATTTACGTACTGCATCTGTGAACGGTTGTGCGTCGGTTGATGCTCCTTGATGAGCCGCGACTCTAGCAGCAGTGCCTCGAGATCCGAATCGGTTGTTTTCCATTCTACGTTTCGAACTGCCTTCACCATTCGGCGGATGCGAGCCGGATGGCCCTCTATAGACGTGAAGTAGCTTCGAACGCGATTGCGTAGGTTCTGCGCCTTTCCGATGTAGATTGTCGCTCCCGTGCCGTCCTGCATAAAATAAACGCCCGGCTGCTGGGGAAGCCGTGAAAGTATGTTCTCCTTGACGTGCACCAGGTGCTTCGAAAGGTGCAAGATCTCGGCATATCGGCGATGCTGAAATGTCAGCACATCGTCGAGCGCTTCGATGCCGTATTCGAGATTCAGCTGATCGAGGAACCGGATCAAAATCGTCGCTGTCGCTTCGGCGTCGTCAAGCGCGCGATGCCGCCGGTGCATCTTGATGCCGTAAAAGTCCACCAGGCTCGACAGCCCTTTCGACCGAAGACCCGGTAACAGACGACGCGCGAGCCGCAGCGTGCACAACGTGTCGTTCGGAATTGGCGACCGTCGCAAGCGTCGCTGCTCTTCGTTCACAAAACGAAGATCAAACGAAAGATTGTGCGCCACGAAGACGCCCGACTTCAAGAACTCGACAAATTTGGGAAGCACCTCCGAAGCGAGCGGCTCGTCGAAAACCATAGCCGTCGTGATTCCGGTCAACCGAGAGATGCGTCGGGGAACCGTGCATTCAGGATTGATCAATTGCCGAAAACGATCGACGATCTGACCGTTCTTAACACGAACCGCTGCAACTTCGATGAGCCGATCAGTCGACGAGCGGCCGCCCGTCGTTTCGGTATCCACGACTACGAACGAGGCATCATGGATCAACATGTCTTTGGCCAGCGGATGCTCATACTTTACACATGTTCCATTCCCATGGTATGAGATCGATCTGACTTTTGCTACACGTCGTCGCCAATTCAACATTCGGCCGATCTCAGGGCCGCGAGCGTGAGAGCTTTGAAAGAGGCGCAGCCGCCTACGGCTGCGGAGTCTCGGCGACGATGCTCACCTCAGATCCGAGCATCTCAAGTAACGTCTTTCCGATGTCCGCGTTGTCGAGGTTTCCCCGAAACCTCTCACTCTCGGGGCCGAACGCATACAGATTTACGTCGACGCCGGTGTGCCCGCCGGTGGTCCAGCCTATCCCGGCTCGCCGCGAGATGATCTCTCCAATCGTAAGGAGGAGGTTCCCCTCCCCGCTTCGCGCCGATTCGATTGCGCGAGACTCAGCATCCGTCAACGTCTCGATTCCTGCGAACTCCCGCATCGTCTCGGCACTTGATCCGGTCTGATCGTTTAAACGCGAAGCAATAAGTTCGGCAGACGCGCTCACGGCACGCAGCACGCCGGGATCCCATTCGTAATCGCTTCTCCCGAAAAGCGCACGCCAGTAGGTCTCCGCACCCTGAGGCATTTCGTCCGGAGGTAACGTGCGGCCTAGCGAAAGTCCGCCCGTGTTGTGATCGGCGGTGGCCAGCACGAGTGTTCCGCCGTCTTCCTCTGCAAATTCCACCGCGATCTTGAACGCCTGATCGTAGGCAAGCATCTCACGAACAGCCGATGCCGCATCGTTGGCGTGGCCCGCGTGGTCGACTCGGCTCGCTTCGACTACGAGGAAGAAGCCACCGGGAGCGTTGCGGAGCAGCGCCAGCGCTTTTGCAGTCATTTCCGGGAGGGAGGGCTCCGCCAGCGTATCGCGGTCGATCTCGTATGACATCTGACCCGACGTGAACAGCGACAGAATCGGCGTCTGCTCGATCGAGCGAAATGCAGCCAAATCATTTGCTACCGCATAGCCTTGCTCGGATGCCTCCTCGAGCAGATCGCGCCCGTCCGTACGCACTCCTCCCTCCGATGCCGGCAAATAGAACTGTCGCCCCCCGCCCAGCAGAATCTCGATCTCCTTGTCGATTTGCTGTGCGGCGATCTCCGGTTCCATCTGCCGATTCGAGACGTGGGATGAGAATGAGGCGGGCGTGGCGTGTGTGATGCTGCTCGTAGCCACGAGACCAGTTGCGAGCCCAGCACGCTCCGCCGCCTCAAGCGCCGTTAACATCGGCCGACGAAGCGTGTCGACTCCGATTGCACCGTTGTACGTCTTGATTCCCGATGCGTACGATGTCGCACTCGCTGCCGAATCCGTGACCCTGCTGTCTGTCGAATAGGTGCGGACGGTGCCGGTCAGGTACGAGTCGATGAAAAGCTGCTCGCGGCCGTTCACGTACCGTTGGTAGTCGCGCGTCATCGTGTAGTAAGCCGGACCCGCCCCATCTGCAATAAAAAAGATGATGTTTTTCGGCTGCGGCGAATCGTCCAATCCCGCGCATACGGAGTCGACAGAAAAGAGGGTAAGGACTACGGCTAGGAATGTGATTCGAAAGGACACGGCTGGACCCGAATAAATTTGGAGGATACCTGGAGACAATTTCGCAAGCGGCGAAATAACGATGCACAGGTGGCGGAGAAATGCGCACCCCTGCAAGGAACGGGTCCACAGGAAGGTAGATTCCCCGATCCCGATCGATTTTTGCCAAATATTGGCAAACAGTACCGCATCGGCCTATTTACTTGCGCCATAGTTGGGCGTTCGTGTTTGAATCATACATCCGTTCAGAGGTTAGTCGCTTATGGAGGCAACGAAAGTTACGGTCATTGGCGCGGGGAATGTCGGGGCGACGGTGGCCGACTGCGTCGCGAGAAAGGACATGGTAGACGAAGTCGTGCTGGTCGATATCGTAGAGGGGATGCCGCAGGGAAAGGCACTCGACATGCAGGAGTCCGCACCAATCCACCTGTTCGACACGCGCGTAAGGGGAACGAATGGATATGAGGATACCGCCGATTCGAACATTTGCGTGATAACTGCCGGTCTAGCGCGAAAACCGGGCATGAGTCGTGACGACCTACTCAGCAAGAACGCGAAGATCGTCCGCTCTGTCACCGAACAGTTCGTGGCCGGGAGTCCAAACGCCATCATCATCGTGGTTTCGAATCCGCTCGACGTCATGACGTACGTCGCGTACGTGACGAGCGAATTTCCTAGCCGGCGCGTGATGGGAATGGCCGGTGTCCTGGACACCGCCCGGTACCGCTCCTTCATTGCCGCCGAGCTCAGCGTGTCAGTGCGCGACGTTCAGGCGCTGCTCATGGGCGGACATGGCGATACGATGGTTCCGCTCCCTCGCTATACGACGGTTGAAGGTATTCCCCTCCCGCAGTTGATTGAAGAAAGTAGGATTGACGAAATCGTAGAGCGCACGAAAGGAGGTGGAGGCGAGATCGTCAAGCTGCAAGGTACGTCCGCCTGGTACGCACCGGGTGCTGCGGCTGCCGAGATGGTGGAGGGCATCGTCAAGAACTCCGGTCGCGTGCTTCCGTGCGCCGCACGCCTGAACGGCGAATACGGCCTCAATGATATCTTTATCGGCGTGCCCGTTCGACTCGGGCGCGAAGGAATCGAGGAGATCTTGGAAGTCGATCTCAACGAAGACGAGCGAAAGCTCCTGGATGAGTCGGCGAATCACGTGCGCAACAATCTCGAAGCGCTGGAGCGACTGCAGTCAGTCTAACCCTGTCGGCCGTCTCGACCCGGTTTTACGCACGTCGATTTACGGGTATTCTGGATTTACGTGCATCTGAGAGACCAGCTTACGCCGTTGTCCACCCTCCGCAGGCCAGAACAATTCAATCGGCGCTGCATAAATTGAGTCCAGCACGTGCGCCTATTTAGTATGACGCTATGCCGCGGCTCTCGCTACTCGTCCTCTCTCTCATCATCACAGCTTCGGTACTCGCCGCATGTGACAGCGGCAATGAACCCGAGGTCGATATCGAGGATCTGGTTGTCGGCGAGGGTCTGGAGGCCGAGGGCCGGGACATCGTCACGATCGAGTATGTAGGAATGTTGGAGGACAGCGTCGAATTTGACAGCTCCGAAGAGTGGGGGCCACTGCAGTTCCAGCTTGAATCGGGAATCATCTACGGCCTGCCGGAGGGAGAGTCCGGACGTATTATTGAGGGTCTCACGCAGGGTGTCCCGGGAATGAAGATCGGTGGTCTCAGACGGATTACGATACCACCCGAACTCGCGTACGGTAGGAGTGGTGTCCCTGGAGCAATCCCTCCCAACGCCACACTCATCTTTGAAGTCGAGCTCGTGGACGTCGAGAAGGCAGATGAAAGTGATGCCTGAGAACCGCACGTGACGGTGGATCGCCTCACGTGAACGAATTACGAATCGGACGGCTGTTCGCCGATTCGGCGGTGAAGGACCTGGAGCCGCCGATTGATTTCTCTTACTTCGTCGAAAATCTTCTCACGCTCCAGGCGCGTGCACGCCCTCATAAGCAAGACGTCACGCCGCTTCTTCAAACGCGTGATCTCCTGCTGGGTGATGACGAGGTCTTCCACACTCTAGAACTAATCTCCAATAACAGCTCATCTGATCGGCTTTTCGAACACGATGAAATGGTGTTGCGGCAAGATGTCGCGGGTTTCGCGCCAACTCAGTCCGGCTGCAGCCATTTCTTCACGCGCCTGTAGGTCCGTGATCTTGTAAACGGATGACACGGGGATTGTCGGATCTTCGCCCCTATACTCGACCAGTACGACGCGTCCGCCGGGCTTAAGCGCCTCGCGAATATTTATCATCATCTCCTGTGGATGAGAGAATTGAGTATACGTGAAGACGATGAGCGCAACGTCTATCGAATCGGGCGGCAGATTGGGGTCACGCACAGTACCGAGAACGGGGACGACGTTTTTAATCCCACGGCGTTGAGCCCGTTTCTGGATCATGTCCAGCATTTCCTCTTCGATGTCCACGGCGAAGACGCGGCCTTCAGGAATATGTGGGAGCAGGCGAAAAGTGAAGTATCCGGTGCCTGCGCCTATGTCGGCCACGACGGCGTCCGATTCAAGTTCGAGCGCGCGGACGACTCGATTTGGAAGCTCCTCTCGCTCCCTCTCGGGCCGATCGAGCCATTGCTCACGCCCGATTCCGGCAACTTGCGCAATCTCACGGCCCATATAGTGCCTCCCGGTCCCTTCTTCACTGCCGGGAGTCGACTGCACATAGACGCCAGCCGTATCCGGATCAATTGTGGTCTCCTCGGCACGGTCACAGCCGACGCCGAACAGAAGCACCATGACAAGGAACCCGACGACAGCGCGGCACGACGAAAGGAGATGCTCAGGATCCAGGAATTCCATCGGATTTTGTATCGAACGTCATACAGATCATCGTCTATTTTAATGAACATCCAGACCGGCATCGCAGCCGGTTCGTCCGCCTCGCCGTCGTTATTCTAGACCGAAGTACTCGGCAACTGCATTATAGTCGGTGAGGTCGATACCCGCCTTCGACAGTGGAAATCCTTCGATAAACACCGCCTTTATTTCGCGATCCGGCTGAGCGGCGAGGTCGACCGCCTCTCCCGACGACGCCTCATAAAATACTTCCAGAAACTGAATGTCGTAAGCGAAGCCAAGCGTGAGTGTATAGTCGACTGCGGCAAGCTCCGGTGATTCCTCACCAAACGTGTACGGCATTGCGGTCCACGTGCCCTGCTCATAGAAATAGGCGAGTACCGCTCCGTCATCGACTACGGCACTCCCCAGCTGCGGAACGTCATACTGCACCGATGCCACCGGACCATTGATCGCAGCGTCATCCATCGAAAAGATGAACGTCGTCGCAAGAACATTAGCGTTTCCCGGCGGCCCCTGCGGCCCACGGGATCCCTGACTGTCGCAGGCCGAGAGTCCGACCAGGAGCGTCAGGCAGAAAGCGACCGTATAAACGTTCTTCATGGCTCGCAAACAATCGATGAGTTGGACACAGTGGGTACGGTGCGAAAGAATGTGTGCTAAAAAAATGCTTCAACCGTTCCCCTGCAAACAATGAGCCGTTTGATTGCTAATGAGCTCGTGAGAAGAGGAGACCAAAGCTTAGCTCGTGAGAGCAGACCATAGCTTAGCTCGTCATGGTCCGAACATCGCGACGTGCATCTCACCGTCGCGATCTACATAGCCCCTGACCATGCCTGCAGTATTGAAGGCCATCGCCACGTTGCCTTCTCTGTCCAACCCTATCACGCCTCCATTGCCGCCCAACTCGTCGAGCGTACCATGTATGACGGACTCTACTGCTTGTCCGATGGAGAGCCCGGAATATTGCATGAGAGCGGAAACCCTATACGCCAATACACCCCGGATGAAGTATTCGCCCGTTCCCGTCGCCGAAACGGCACATGTTTGGTTATCGGCATACGTGCCGGCACCGACGATCGGAGAATCCCCTATCCTTCCCCATTTCTTGAACGAAGTCCCTCCGGTGGAAGTGGCAGCAGCCAGATTGCCGTCGTTGTCCACCGCAACGGCACCCACGGTGCCGTGCTTGCGGTGCTTCCCTGCTTCGAGGAGGGCACCAGCGTCCTCAGCCTCTTCCTTGAGCCGCTTTTGATATTCCTCGAACTGCTCGACACGCCGCTCCGTGTGAAAGTATTCATTTGGCACGCTTTCCATCCCGATATGCCGGGCGAAGTTATCCGCACCGTCGCCCGAGAGAAGTACATGGTTCGACTGCTCCATGACGGCACGTGCGAGGGATATCGGGTTTCGCGTGTACCTCACCGATGCCACGGCACCTGCTTCGAGTGATTTGCCATCCATGATGGACGCGTCGAGCTCGACGATTCCTGCATCCGTAAGGACGGCGCCTCGACCGGCATTGAACAGCGGTGAGTTCTCCAGGATTGACACCGCTGAAACAACTGCATCCAGGCTCGACCCCCCCGCGGCGAGGATCTCATGGCCGGCTGCTAAAGCTTCTTTGAGCTTGTCCTCGATTTCTTGCCGTCGGCTCTCCGGAGTGTTTTCCGTCGTAATCGTTCCGGCACCACCGTGCACCACGAGTACGGCTTTCGCGGTCAGTACGGCTTTCGCGGGTGCGTTCTGAGCAGGAGCGGGGTCAGGAAATCCGATCGTCATAACGAGAGTGGTGATCAGCACGACGCCGGAAATGTCCTGCATCAAGAAGGCCGCCTGTCTAACAAATGCGACGGCGCAAAAGGCGCAGCAGTAGAAGAAGTGCATGTTACAAGCTAGTTAGGAGGAATGCGCTGCCCTTGAGACCCTGGTACCGGACTGGTACCTTATTTGCACGAACCTATAACGAATCGCTTAATAACGGGCGGACGGGTGTGTTCTGACACAATGACACACCCATTCTTGATAATCGATCAGGAAAGTCATAATTTTAGTGAGTTTATGGTTTTCACAAAACCGTTGATGATCAAGCGGGCTTACGGCCGCTCGTTAGGCATATGATTATTTAGGTATCTGATTAAATTGGGTATCGGGGGAACCGGCTTTGCTTTGTGGGCAATTCCGGTGACTAGATTTGGAATTGAAATTAGACGTTAACGACAAAGGTGGCAGATATCGCAAAGAAGATTGTAACAAAGACTACGCAGGATCCCGGAAGCCGAAAGCAATCGGCGCTCCAGGATATGACCGACGAAGATCTGATGTCGCAGTTCCAGGCCGGATCTGTCGCGGCATTCAATATTCTTGTGGAGCGGTACTCGGAGCGCTTGACGCACTACCTGTACGGCTTTCTCGGTGACATGCGGCGCTGTGAGGATCTCCTCCAGGAGACGTTCCTCCGCGTATATCGCAATCGGCATTCATACCGTCGCATTGCGAAATTTTCGACCTGGCTCTACACGATTGCCGGTAACCTTGCGAGGTCGGAGTACCGGAAGCGGAAGCGGCGGCGACTCTACTCCATTCAGTCCGTCAACCGAGACAATGAGGAGTATGAGATGCAATTGCCTGACGAGTCATTCTCGCCGGACAAGCACGCGGAGAGTACCATTCAGGATAAGCATATTCAGCAGGCGCTTGACGAGATCCCGGCGTCATTTCGTGAGGTAGTAGTGCTGCGCGATGTGCAGCAACTCGCCTATGACGAGATCGCCGAGATCACGGGCTTACCGATGGGCACGGTAAAGAGCCGCATCAACCGCGGCCGTACCAAGCTGCAGGCGCTGCTCAAAGATGTGTACCCGTTCGAGACCGAAACGGCGTAGCATCCCTAATTCGAAAATCTAGGCCCCGGCGCTGGTTTCTCCGACGTCGGGGCCTTTCTGTATATATCAGGATGCTACGCGACAAGGCTGATCAACGCCATGATCAGCAGCAGGCCGAGGATAATACCGACGGCCATAAAAATTTCTTTTCGGCGCCTCCGATTGAGCATGAGCTCCACGAAGTTAGAATTGGTGGCTAACGTACCGTTCGATCAAAATCGAGGAAGGAGGTGGTTTAAGCAAGTCTTGTCTCGAGAATTCGATCTTTAACCGATCCCCTCCGCTATTCGGGCAACTCTTGCTACCGAACCTGTATTCTCTGCGATGTTCCCGGAACCAGAGGCACAACTTCCGGTGGCATATATCCTTCGCACGATAACTCACCCGCGGATCGATCCATATGTCTTCTGCCCATCTCAGTGTAAACGGTAAGTCGTACGAGTTACCCCTCGTCGTCGGTACGGAAAACGAAACGGCCGTCGATATCCGCGGGCTTCGGCAGGACACGGGCCATATCACGCTCGATTCGGGCTACGGAAACACCGGCTCTTGCGAGAGTGCCATCACATTCATCGACGGGGAAGAAGGCATCCTTCGATATCGCGGGTATCCGATCGGTGAACTTGCTGAGCGGTCGTCGTTCGTGGAAACATCATATCTCCTGATATACGGCGAACTGCCGTCCCCGTCCGAGCTCGAAGCATTTCAACACGAGCTGACCTACCATACGATGCTGCACGAAGATATGAAGAAGTTCTTCGAGGGCTATCCCCCGAGTGCACATCCTATGAGCGTCCTGTCGTCAATGGTCGCGTCCCTGTCGGCCTATTACCCGGAAGCCGACGATCCGCAGACGACGCGATTGAATATCGTTCGGCTCCTCGCCAAGCTAAAGACGATAGCGGCGTTCTCGTACAAGAAATCGATGGGTCAGCCGTTCATCTATCCGAACAACAGCCTGAGTTATTCGGCCGATTTCCTTCGGATGATGTTCGCTGTACCGCCTGAAGAATACGAGATTTCGGCCACCCTTGAGAAAACGCTCGATCTCCTGCTCATCCTTCATGCAGATCACGAGCAGAACTGCAGCACGTCCACCGTACGTATGGTCGGAAGTAGCGGTGCGGATCTCTTCGTCTCGATTTCAGCCGGAATCAATGCCCTCTCGGGACCGCTGCACGGACGCGCCAATCAGGAAGTGATCAGAATGCTCGAACACATTGCAGATGCCGGCGGGGACTCCTCCTCGTTCGTCGAGCGCGCGAAAGACAAGGATGATCCGTTCAAATTGATGGGCTTCGGGCACCGCGTCTATAAGAATTTCGATCCTCGGGCCCGCATCGTCAAGCAGTACGCAGACAAGGTTATTGACGAACTTGGTGCCGATGATCCGCTGCTGGATATCGCGAAACGCCTCGAAAATGCAGCGCTCGAGGATGATTATTTCGTCGAACGGAAACTCTATCCGAACGTGGATTTTTACAGCGGAATCCTGTACCGCGTGATGGGGATCCCGACGAATATGTTTACGGTGATGTTTGCAATCGGCCGCCTGCCAGGCTGGATTGCCCAGTGGAATGAGATGCGGAATGATCCCTCGAATAGGATCCATCGACCACGCCAGGTATATGTCGGCTCGAACAAGCGATCCTATGTACCTGTCGAGGCCCGATCGTAGTCGGATTTGACTATCGGTCGCGGGTCTGTGGACGCTTTAGCGCAGATTGTGCTGAACCTCGGTCGACAATCCTGTCGAAGCCCTTCGCGCACGCGGTATAAGGGCAGGGTTCGTGCTCTGATGAAGGCTTCGTTTTGCAGCAGGTCACGTCTAGTTGTACATCGCTTCACTTCCGTATGCCCAGTATTCAGCATGCGGATGTGAGTCGCGCCGCGTGCCTGAGATCCGCCCGATGTGGATGATCGACGGTGTGATAATCACGCCGTTAGATGCGACATAAGCCGGAACGTCAGCATCACGCTGGGGAATCACCGTACTCCCATGTGGCTTCGCGAGGGAATGCTGATGAGCCGGTTCGCACCGATCGGAGATCCCAGGATCTGTACCGCGATTTTCTCGCGAAGCTGAGACAGCGAGTCCGACGAGCGGAATGAAACCCGCCGCAAGAACGGTGACAATCAACATCTGAAACAGGAGTTCGGCAGTCATCATGAAAACGGGAATATTGTGTGATGCGCTTAGACCGAGACGCCACGCAAGCATTGTACCCACTGGAGGGATGTCTCGGGGGTGCGGCGAGTTTGAAGCAGTCAATGGCGGATTTGCGGCAGTCCGGCGCGAACGCCGCAGAGGTTGGCCGAATAGCGCTGCCAGGCGGTTGTGCGATGCGCCGGGTGGTATTAAAATGAGATTCAGCGAGAAGACGCCGTCTCATTCGTCCTGCGGCACGGTGATGCGCGTAATCCGACCGTTCGGTCCAACCATCCACCCGGATGATCTGCTTCCGAAATCCACACCCCAATAGGTGAGCGAATCAAGCATTGCCCAGGAGCGGCCATCATCGTGTGACGAAGCAGCACCGCCGGGCCCGACGGCAAGGAGCAAGTGTGAATCAGGTGCGAAGGCAGAGCCATAGACGGCGCCGGCGAACGGCGGCCGCTCTGCCTGCTCCCAGGTTCGACCACCGTCGGACGTTCTGGCCACATTGTCCGTAAATGCATCCGGATCACCTACGTCACCACCTAAAGCCATGCCGCGGAGCTCATCGCGAAACGCGAGCGAAGCTATACCAGCCGCCTCACCCGCGACGATCGGCACCCCATAGGTTTGCCACGTCGAACCACCATCATCCGAGCGTAGGATTCGTGCCTGTTCCGCGTTCCCCGTTCCGACAACTACGGTCTTGTCTCCAGATGTGGCGACACACGTCCCGCTTGCAGCAAATCCACCTTCATTTTCCTGCGCGGCCGGCGTATTCTCAAGGTACGACCAATGCGCGCCGGAATCGCTCGTCTCGATCATCGGGAATCGACCGTCGACGGCGTCGCTGACGGCAATGCCTGCTTCCTCATTCCAGAATGCGAAGCAGTTGAAAAACGTATCGGGGTGGTCAGCAGTGAACTGCCTTTCCCAGGAGTGCCCCCGATCCGATGTGTGGTAAATTCGAGATGCCGACCCAGGTCCGATACTCAATACATAAGCCTCGTCCATTGCGGGCGAGTACACGTCTCGGAACTGAAGTGAATCCGCACCGGGAACGACACCGTGGTTCCAGCTGCTTCCCCCGTCGTCCGTCCAGACGTACGCACCACCGGTGCCGACGGCCCATCCCTGCTGGTCATCGATCGCGTGGATGCTTATTAGAAGACTCTCAGTTCCGGAGTGCTGTCGATCAAGGCGGATGTCGCCAGCGTCGGTTTCACCCGCAATATCCCTCGATTCGGCAGCAGAGTCCTCGTTGTCCGGATCGATTGACTGTGGCGAAGCACACGCCGTTAAGAGAAGGGCGAGGAGAGGTGCAATCTGCATGCGCGTCAACGGCATGGTGAAATGGATCGGCTGCATATCTAGCGTGTCGGCGATCCTATTTAAGCATCCGGCGTCCTCCTTTGCAATAACGGCGCCCCGCCGTCCTCAGGAACGGAAACAGTTCGCCGTAGTGGAAAGAGCCGAACTCTAAAAAGCGCTTCTAACGCCGTCCCATCGTCCGATCCGTTCGGAATAGAAATGGGTTTCCGGACGCTTTGTGACCACATCACGATTTGAGAAATCAATGGTAAAGTTAATTTCTTCCGTTCTTCTTGCCGTACTGATTACAGCTTGGACCGCCGTCGATACAAGGGCGCAGCAGCGTTTCGGCGCGGCGGTACTCGCCACGCAGGATAACGTGTTCGTCGGTGAGCCGGACAATCTGTATCGCCCTGGAGCAGTGTACATCTATACCAATCAAGACGGTTCGTGGGAGCGTTCCGGCGAGATCGTTTCCCCACAGGCTGAGATGGGAGATCACTTCGGACGAAGCCTTTCGATGCAGGGCAATCGACTATTAATCGGATCGACCGGTCTCCAGGGTGAAGTCGGCGCCGGCTACGTATTCGAATACGATGGAGAATTTGCCTGGGAATACGTCGCAACGCTGTCTCCGCTGGACGCCGTAGCTGATGACGGCTTCGGCGCCGCCGTCGCTCTCGCCGGTGACCACGCCTTCGTCGGGGCGCCGGCGGTGGGCGAAAAGCCCGGCAGCGTCTACGTCTTCCGCCGTGGAGCGGACGGAGCCTGGTCACAGACCGATAAACTTACCGGAAGAGAATCAGAGACGAGGCCCGGCTTCGGAAGGTCCATTGTCGCGTCGGACACTGCGGTCTTTATAGGTTCGCCGGGCGAGCTGAATGGAACCGGCGTTTTGTACGCTTTCGAGCCTGAAGGCGAAAGCTGGTCGGAGTCCGCACGGCTGCGAGCTAGGGGGCTCAGCCAGGGCGCAGGCCTGGGTTCATCGCTCGACCTGAACGGTGTATGGTTGATTTCGGGCGCGCCGCGCCATGGAGGAAACGTGGGCGCCGCCGTTGTTTTTGAATACGACGACGAGCGCCGGGAATGGAGCGAGGCACAATTTCTCCTGCCGTATGCCAGCAGCGGCGTTCATGGATTTGGAGAATCGATTGCGCTTACGGAGGACGCCGCACTCGTCGGCGCGCCATCGGCGACTTCGCGTACCGGGGCCGTCTATGCATATCGCCACAACGACGGCGATTGGTCGGATGTCGTTCGTCTTACGTCTGATGACCCTAACGAGCGCGATCGCATGGGAGCGACAATTGATGTCGATGGATCTGTGGCGGCAGTGGGACTTACCGGCTCCGACTACGGGGCAGGAGCAGTTCTGCTGTTCGAGCGGACTTCCGAGGGCTGGATGCAGCGTGCACAGCTGAAGAGCGAGGCTGCAGGCCTGACGTCGATCACCGGCGAGCAAGTGGACTGCCGGGAGGGTTCGGCGGACCTCTTCGGCTGCGAGCAGGTCGACCTGCTCTCCTTCCTTCCCATTCGAGACATCGGTGGCGATCGGGGTGTTCAGGTCAACGACATCTGGGGTTGGACAGACCCTGAGACAAATCGAGAATACGCGCTCGTCGGACGTGTGGACGGAACGTCGTTCGTCGATATAACAGATCCGGTGAATCCGATATACATCGGCAACCTCCCGCGTACAGAAGGCTCATCAAGCAGCTCGTGGCGTGATATCAAAGTGTACAAAGATCATGCGTTTGTCGTAGCCGATGGCGCAGGCGAGCATGGTGTGCAGATCTTTGATCTGACCCAGCTGCGCCACGTCGACGAAATCCCAACGACGTTCACGGAAAACGTGTTGTACGATCGGATCAACAGTGCGCACAACATCGTGATCGACACCGAATCCGGCTTCGCCTACACGGTCGGCAACAGCGGCGGTGGAGAGACCTGCGGTGGCGGTCTCCATATGATCGATATCCAGGATCCGACAAATCCGGAATTCGCGGGGTGTTTTTCTGATACCGGCACCGGACGTGCCGGTACCGGCTACTCCCACGACGCCCAGTGCCTCGTATATCGCGGTCCCGACGGAGACTACGGCGGTCGTCAGATCTGCTTCGGCTCAAACGAAACAGCCTTGAGCATCGCCGACGTCACAGACAAGGAGAATCCGATAGCCGTTGCTACAGCCGCCTATCCGAATGTCTCGTACACCCACCAGGGCTGGATTAGCGAGGACCATCGCTACTTCTATGTGAATGACGAGCTCGATGAGATCAGCGGCAACGTATCGGAAACCCGCACACTCATCTGGGACATCACGGATCTCGACGATCCACAGCTCGTGAAGGAGTACATGTGGGGAAACGAATCCTCGGATCACAACCTGTACATCCGGGATAATTTGATGTACCAGTCGAACTATAAGAGCGGTCTTCACATCCACGATATCACGGATCCTGAAAATCCGACGGAAGTCGGCCATTTCGACACGATGCCGGTCGGTGATGATGACCCGGGATTTTCCGGTTCGTGGAGCAACTATCCGTTTTTTGAGAGCGGCACAATCGCGGTCTCGAGCATTGGCGAGGGTCTATTCCTGCTTCGGAAGACCAGGGAACTCGACCTCTAGAGCGCCGAGACAAAAGCGCATGTAGTTTCACGACTCGCGTGGCGAAATGAGAAAGGACCGCTCCTCTCTTCAGAATGTGAAGACGTACGATATGTGGAAGTGCGCGAAGTTATGGTTTTTCACTGCTCTTCTGTTCATGGGCGGCTGCGCTCAAAGCGGCCCTACGACCGGAAGTACAGCCGATGGCGCCGAGATCGTCTTTTCTGAGGAGATTCTTCCGCTCCTTCAGAGTAAGTTTGCGCCACTGCTCGTTGAGGAGGAAGATCTCAACCTCGACTCGTGGGAAGGCCTCATTGCCGGATCCCGTTTTGGAGAGGTATTGATTCCATTCGATGCTGAACGCAGCCTGTTAATCGAGCTCGCCGAGCGCCGTGAGAGCGACCTCACGCCGCAGGAAATCAGCCTCGTCGGCGCGTGGATCGACGCCGGGGCGCGGAACGACGATGGAGAAGCGCCATATGCCGACTCCGAACAGCTTCTCTACGTCTGCAACCAGGGCTCTGCCGTGATCTCTGTGGTCGACATGGAATCGAATCTGGTTGTCCGGACTGTCGATCTCCAGGATTTCGGATTTTCGGAGAATGCAATGCCGCACCATGTGGCGGTCTCCGAGGATGGATCCTACTGGTACGTGTCGCTGATCGGTGAGAATACCGTCTTGAAGCTCAATCGAGATAACGAGGTTCTCGGGCAGGTGCCCTTCGAGGCACCCGGCATGCTGGCGCTCGCGCCCGACGAGGAGTATCTGTACGTCGGCCGCTCGATGAGTGCGGTCAATCCGCCGCATCGGATTGGAGTAATCGACAACGACGCTCTCGAAATCGAAGAGATCGACGTCTTTTTCCCGAGACCGCATGCACTCGACGTATCCCCGGACGGCCGCCACATATATGCCGCCAGCCTTGCTCTAGATCAAATGGCGAGCATCGATACTGAGACGCACGACATCGAGGTAATCGAGCTCCCCGGACATGATGATGCTCATCATCATATGCCTATGCAGTTCGAAGTGACGCCCGACGGCCGGAGAATGATCGTTGGCGGTGAGATGAGTGGTGAGCTGCTCATCTTCGACTTGAGCGATCCGATGGACCCTACTGTCGTGAAGAGCCTGAATCTCGGTGGGTCTCCATGGAACCCGGCCTTCACACCTGATGGACGCTACGCCTATGTACCTCTGAAACGAGCAGATGCTGTGGCGGTCGTAGACATGGTCGAACTGAAGGAGCAGGACGTCGTGCGAGGTCACGGCCTGTCCGAGCCGGACGGCAGCGCAGTACGCCCTGACGGCCGCTACGCGTACGTTACGAACAGCAATTTAGATGGCTCTTATCAATCGCGCTACGATCTTGGCGACGGTCCGACGGGTACGGTCACTGTGATCGACACGTCTACAAATAAGATCGTCAAAGTTCTCGAGGTCGAGAGCAACCCGACAGGCGTAGGAACACGACCGGCACAATAAGATCGATGGTGATTTCGCGTCGTACGAGCATGTCGGTCTGTGTGAGCCTCATTCTCGTTGTCGGTTGTTCGAGCCTCGTTAAGACAACGCAGCCCTCGAAGGACGACGCGTTTCTTGCCCAGCTTGAGCGGCGCATCAACCCGTTCGAAGTCCTCGACGCCGTCGGCGATTCGTATGCTCATCCCTTTTTGGGAGGGCTCAACTATCCTCGACCACAATTCGTCGACATCGATGGTGACGGCGATCCCGACGTGTTCGTTCAGGAGAACACCAACGAGGTGATGTTCTTTGAGAATGTCGGATCCCAAAGTGATCCGTCGTTCACGTGGCGGACGGATGCGTACCGGGACCTTGAAATCGGGGAATGGTACCGTTTCGCCGACATCGACCACGACGGCGATTTCGACCTTCTTACAGAGCAACCGTTCAGCTACATTCGCTACTACGCGAATACGGGCACTGCACGCGAGCCGCAGTTCGAAGTGAAGGCTGATACATTGCGCGATGTCGAAGGAAAGCCGATCTTCTCCGACCGTCAGAACATCCCAAACGTTAGCGATATCGACTGCGACGACCTCCCGGACCTATTCATCGGCCGCCTCGATGGCACAGTCATGCGCTACGAGGCCGTCGAGGCAGCCGTAGATCAAGCACCACGCTTCAGGTTGGTTACCGAACGGTTCGAGGACATCGAAATTGTCGCTCAGTTCGGGCAGCCCGGCCAGATGAACGAGCCCGCGATGCCGAACATCCCGAACGGATCCAATCTCCACGGAGCAAACACAATGACGTTTGCTGATACGGACGACGATGGTGACCTGGATCTTTTCTGGGGCGACTTTTTCGAACCGGGACTTCTGCTGCTGGAAAATACCGGATCGTGCGAGTCACCGACGATCAGAGAGGAGCCGCGGCCGTTTCCACCACCGGATCCAATGATTTCGAGTGGATTCAACGCTCCGACGTTCGGAGATGTCGATGGCGATGGCGATTCCGACTTACTTGTCGGTGTGCTTGGCGGGGCCTTTAACCCCAATCGCACCATGCATGCGCCGCTCTACTTTTACGAGCAAATCGAGGAAGACGAGTTCCGACTGCGGACGCGCAATTTCTTCCACCAGATCGATGCCGGCAGCGAAAGTCATCCTACACTTGCTGATCTGGACGGTGACGGCGACCTGGACCTTCTTATTGGCAACAAAATCTCATCGAAGTCGAGCGGGACCGCAGTGATGCTTCACCTCGAAAACATCGGTACTCCCTCGTCGCCTCGCTTCATCGTGCGGGATTCGCTGGATTTGCAGCCCTCCTATCACTATGCACCTACCATTGCCGATCTCGACGGCGACGGCCGCCTCGACATGCTCCTGGGCACGTGGAACGACGGCATCGCGCACTATCGAAGCAACGGCGCAGATTTCGAATTGGTGGACGACAGTTTCATCCAGCTCACGCGTGGCAGCCACACCACCCCGGCGCTCGTCGACATCGACGGCGACGAGGATCTGGATCTTTTCGTCGGGGAGACGTCCGGATTCATAAACTTTTATGAGAACACGGGTACACCGGACGATCCGGAATTCGAGTTGGTTGCGGATGAGTATCAGAGTATCGACGTGGGCCGCCGAAGCGTCCCTGCATTCCTTGACGTCGATGGGGACGGTGATTATGATATGGTCGTCGGTTCCGAATCGGACGGTCTCGTCTTGTTTCGCAATGAGGGGACGCCGACAAATCCCGTGTTTGTTGAAGAAGGTTCGCACGCCGACAGGATGCCAATACTGGTAACCCCTGCCTTCGCCGATCTCGATGATGACGGGGCAATCGATCTCGTTACAGGCGGACTGGGAGGCGGATTACGATTCTATTCGGGGACACCGAACACCCCCTGAGATTTTATGCAGGAGTTCATCTCATACGCCGTCGCCCGGGAGACCGTGCTCAGCAACGTGACGGGCATCGATTCGGAAAGCGTCGCACTCGGCGATGCACTTGGGCGAACGCTGGCCGAGTCCATTCAGAGCCGTGAGTTAATTCCCCCGTTCGACAACTCCGCCATGGACGGGTTCGTAGTTCGATCCTCGGACGTACCTGATGCAGACGTGGAGTTGCCCATTGCGGGTACAGTCGCCGCAGGCGATTCGGGCGACGTCCCGCTTCCCTCGGGCGTGTGCATGCGGATCATGACGGGAGCGCCGGTCCCCGACGGCGCCGATGCCGTTATTCCCGTCGAGGAGGCGGACGTGACGGGCGACCGCGTTCGCTTCCGCGTGTCGGCTCGGGAAAGGGCCCGGCATATCCGCCGGGCCGGCGAGAACGTGAAGATCGGCGATCACGTCCTCTCATCAGGCATCCGCATTACGCCGCCCGTCGTAGGGATGCTCGCCACACTGGGATTTGCGAGCGTCGCTGTCGCGCGGCGTCCGGTTGTTTCGGTGACTGCTACGGGAGATGAGTTAGTCGACGTCTCCGAGAAACCGGGGCCCGGCCGCATACGGGATGCGAACGGCCCAACTCTTGCCGCCCAGATAGCGACTGCCGGCGGCATGGTAGGAAAGCAAACTCGTGTCGGTGATCATCGTCAGCGCCTCCGTCAGACGCTCGAATCATCGATCGCCGCTTCTGAGGTGATCGTAGTGTCCGGCGGTGTATCGATGGGCCAGTTTGATTTCGTGCGGGAGGAATTGGAAGCTGTCGGTTTCGAGCCGTTATTCTGGAAGGTCAGGCAGAAGCCGGGAAAACCCCTGCTGTTCGGATTAATAGACAGAATCCCAGTATTCGGTCTTCCCGGCAATCCCGTGTCGGCGAGCGTGTGCTTCGAGCAGTACGTCCGGCCGGCGCTTGCCGTAATGCTCGGACAATCCGAATCAATGCCGCGGTACGAGCGAGCAGTTCTCGACGAACGGATAGCAAAAAAACCGGGGCTTCATCACTTCGTGCGCGGACGGATGCGGTACGAAAATGGACTTCACGTCGTCCCCACGGGCCCGCAGGGTTCGCACATTTCGCAATCTCTCGTGCTCGCCGATTGCCTCATCCATCTTCCCGAGGAATCGGAAAACCTGCGGCGAGGCACCGAAGTGGATATTCAGCGCCTGAACTGGTGACCGACGAGACGGGCCTCTATCCACCGATCAAGATCATGGGGCGGTCATCGTCCGTTTCCGCGAGTGCATGCATCCCGGCGTGGGCCGCCTTCTTGCGCAGCACTGCGTTTTGAATTGCCTCGCAGAGCTCGTCGTCGGTAGCGCCGGCACGCATGAGATCGCGCAGACTGGTTTCTGCGCGTCCGAACAGACATACTTTCAGTGACCCGTCGGCCGTCAGTCGCAACCGATTGCAACCGGCACAGAACTGATCGCTCATCGAGGCAATAAAGCCGATGGTTCCCGCGTGATCGGCGACCTGGAAGGTTCGAGACGTATCGTGCGCACCACGGTCAGGTGACTCCAGACGAAATCCTCCCGCTTCAATCCGGTCCATCATCTCACGGTAGGGCATGAACCGCCCATCTGACCATCCGTTGCCGGAAAAAGGCATGTACTCGATAAAACGGACTTCGATGGGACGTTCTCTAGTCATCGCCGTGAAATCCAGGAGTTCGTCGTCGTTGATACCTCGCATGACGACGCAATTGACCTTGAGCGGCTCATATCCCAGAGCGAGCGCACGATCGATGGCGTTCAGGACGAGTGACAGCCCGGGACGGCGTGCGATACGTTCAAATTTCGCAGCATCTAGCGTGTCGAGGCTGATGTTGATCTGATTGATTCCCGCGGCCTTCAGTCGATCGATCTTCTTATTCAGCAGCATCCCGTTCGTCGTCACCGCAAATCCGCGGAGCCCGCCGATTCGTCCGATTTTTTCGGCCAGATCCTCAAAATTTTTGCGCACCAGCGGCTCACCGCCAGTAAGGCGAATCTTTTCCACTCCATTTTGCACGAAGAGATGTGCAAGCCGTTCGATCTCCTCGAAGGTTAGAATTCGATCTTTGGGAGTTAGATCGACGCCGCTTTCGGGCATGCAGTACGTGCATCGGAGATTGCACCGTTCCGTCACCGAAATACGGAGATATGTGTGCTTGCGCCCGAACGCGTCGACGAACATGTCGCGAATCAACTGAAAGAATAGAAGTGGCTAGGCTAAGCGTAGTAAGCCGGGCAAGCGGAAGTTCCGCTAACTACAATTTATCCGTCGGAGACGCTGCCGACGGAAACGTAGAGCTCGGGAGACGTCGAGAGATTCCGACAGCGACGAAACTTCCCCCATCGAAGAAGTTAAATACCTCATCCGAAGGGGAGTAGCACCTGCCCATAGCAGGTCGCGGGTATCGTCAATACGCTCGAGAGAGCCGGTGCCCGTATCGAAACGCGAGACCTTCACTGCCATCACCGGCGGTGGAGGTTTTTTTTGTTTTCAGGTACCGGTATGCATTCCATCTGGCTCTGGATTGGGTTTAATGTCTTCGTCCTCGCGATGCTCGCGATCGACCTGGGCGTCTTCCACCGGAGTGCGCATAAGGTAAGTGTCAGAGAGGCGGCCATCTGGACGGCGGTATGGGTCAGTCTCTCGCTCGCCTTCAACGTTGGCATTTACCACTTCATGGGACCCACCGCCGGTCTCGAGTTCCTCACGGGCTACCTGATCGAGAAAGCTTTATCGGTCGACAACATCTTCGTTTTCGTCCTAATTTTCTCGTACTTCCGCGTCCCGGCGAAGTACCAGCATCGCGTCCTTTTCTGGGGAATCCTGGGTGCACTGGTGATGCGGGGGGCGATGATCGGCGCAGGAGCGTACCTGATCGCAAACTTCCACTGGATCATTTACATCTTCGGAGCCTTCCTGGTTTTTACCGGGATTCGAATGGCTACCCAAAAGGAGCGAGACATCGAGCCCGATGCCAACCCGGTGCTGCGCCTGATCCGACGCTATCTTCCGATCTCCCCCTATTATGATGGTCAGAAATTCTTCACCCGGGTAACAGATGCGGAGGGCGTGGTTCGTCGCGCGGCTACGCCGTTATTCGTCGTGTTGGTGCTGGTCGAAACGACCGATCTGGTGTTCGCCGTCGACTCGATTCCTGCCATTTTTGCCGTCACACAGGATCCATTTCTTGTGTATACCTCCAATATTTTCGCGATTCTGGGACTCAGAGCGCTCTATTTCCTCCTGGCGGGCATAATCGACCTGTTCCATTTTTTGAAGCTCGGCCTTTCCGTGGTTTTAGTATTTGTCGGGGCGAAAATGCTCGTTGTGGATCTGGTCGAAGTACCGACGGCGCTGTCCCTCGGCGTGATTGCCTTTGTTTTGACGACGTCGATCGGGCTTTCCCTCCTCTTTCCTAAGGCTGTTGAAGAATCCACGCCTGTGGAAAAATCACCCCTGGAAGCCGACGGGCCTGGCACCCAGGTGCCGGCATTCGAGGCCGAGGAGGGTGTGCGTGGCATGGATGAATGACAGTACCTAATCACCCGATGCCTGCTGTCACGAATTTGCGAATGCCGCACTGCAACCACGAACCACGTCCGTACGACGGGCCGTCGCGGGATGACGTGCTCGCCGCCCGGCAACGATACTACAATCCGGCGGTTTTCACATACTACGAGGAGCCTCTCATGATCGTGGAGGGGCATATGCAGTATCTCTACGATGAGAAGGGGCGGCGCTATCTCGATATGCTCGGAGGCATCGTCACCGTCTCATGCGGCCACTGCCATCCGAAAATCGTCCGCCGGATGCAGGATCAGCTCGCGACGCTTCAGCATGCGTCTACAATCTACTTAAATCCACTTCGAACGGAGCTTGCGCGGCGCCTGGCTGAAAAGCTGCCTCCCGGCCTCGAGGTTACCTACTTCGTCAATAGCGGCAGCGAAGCGAACGAGCTCGCCGTCAATATGGCACGAGCCTTTACCGGTCATACGGATGTAATTGCGTTGCGCAATGCCTATCACGGTACATCATCCACTTCGCTGGGACTCACCTCGCATCACACCTGGAAATACCCCGTACCCTCGGGCCATCGCATCCACCACGCCGTCTGCCCTGATCCATATCGAAGTCCGTTCGACGGCACTCCTGAGGAGATCGCACGGAAGAGCGCCGAAGACATCCGCGATTTGATCCTGTTTTCGACGCCAGGTAGTATAGCCGCCTTCATCGCCGAGCCGATTCAAGGCGTCGGCGGAACGACGTGCGGCGCGCACAATTATCTGGGATTGGCGTTCGAGGCAGCTCGTGAGCACGGTGGTCTGTGCATCGCGGACGAGGTTCAGACCGGGTTCGGTCGAACAGGCGAGTTCTTTTGGGGCTTCGAGAACTACGACGTCGTTCCGGATATCGTGACGATGGCGAAGGGAATCGGCAACGGCGCTCCGCTTGCGGCCGTCACGACCACTCGTGAAATCGCCGAAGCTCTGACAGAACGGCTGCATTTCAACACGTTCGGCGGAAATCCCGTGAGCATGGCGGCCGGACTCGGTGTACTCGACGCAATTGAGGACGATCATCTGCAGGAGAATGCGCGGGTCATCGGTCGGCAACTACGAGACGGTTTAGACGCGTTGAAAGAGCAGCATCACCTCATCGGCGATGTGCGAGGCATGGGATTGATGCTCGGAATGGAACTGGTTCTCGATCGCACGACGAAGAAGCCCGCTTCGACAGCTGCAAACACGGTGCTGGAGCATGCCAGGCGAGAGGGCGTGCTGCTCGGGAAAGGCGGACTCGCCGGCAACGTTCTGAGAATCAAGCCACCGATGTGCCTCACACCAGATGACGCCGAATACGCGCTGGCCGTACTCGATACCGCGCTTGGGGTGGCGGCTACAACGTCGGACAAGGCCTCGATATAGACGCCGAATATAGACGCGGGAGATTTTTAGCGTCCACCCCATGAAGGTCGGGATGGAGATGCAATGTTTTCCGGCGGGCTGTAACTTTAGGTTAGCTCAATCAGGAGGATTAGATGGCAACGGTAACCATAGGCAGAGAGACGCTAGGTAACTACGTCGCCGGCAGGGAGGTTGAGAGCGGCGCCAGCCGCGTACTCGACGTAAACGCTCCTGCAACAGGCGAAGTGATCGGACAGGTTCCGTGCTCCACGGCAGGAGATCTCGACTCGGCTGTTGCTGCTGCACTGGAGGCGCAGGTCGCATGGGCAGAGCTGCCGATCAAGGAGAGGGTCCAGGTGCTGTTCCGAGCAAAAACGCTCATGGAGGAGAGGCTCGACGAAATTGCCGCGCTCATCACACGCGAAAACGGCAAGACCCCAAAGGAATCTCGAGGCGAGATCCAGCGGGGGATCGAATGCCTTGAATATGCGGCCTCTCTCCCGCAGATCGCCACCGGACGAATTCTCGAGGTGAGTCGCGGCGTGGAATGCCGCTCCGTGAACGTGCCGCTCGGTGTCGTGGCCGGTATTACGCCGTTCAATTTTCCGCTCATGGTGCCGCTATGGATGCTTCCTATCGCGATCGGGTGCGGTAACGCATTCATCCTGAAGCCGTCTGAGCAGACACCCTACACGGCGATGGAGATCGCCCGGCTTTTCGCTGAGGCCGGACTGCCAGATGGAATCCTTACGGTCATGCACGGAGATCGCGAGATCGTCGAGGCCATCTGCGATGATCCCGCCATCTCCGCGGTCGGATTCGTCGGTTCGACCGCCGTCGCTCGGGCCGTTTACGAGCGCAGTACGCTGGCCGGAAAGCGTGTTCGGGCGATGGGCGGCGCAAAGAATCATCTTATAGTCATGCCGGATGCTGATCCCGAGATGACTTCGACCAACGTGGTTTCATCCGTGACCGGATGCGCCGGTCAACGCTGCATGGCCGCGAGCGTGCTCGTCGCAGTCGGCAATTCGGAGCCTATTCTGAGCCGCATTCGCGAAAAGATGGCAGCGCTGAAAGCAGGACGCGACATCGGTGCCATTATCAGTGAGACCGCATACGAGCGCATTACCGGATACCTCGATCGCGCATCGACGAATGGTGCCGAGCTGACGCTCGACGGCCGTATGGCGGTCTCCGAAGATGCGCCGGATGGCGGGCACTATCTTGGCGGCAGCATTATTGATCATGCGACGCCGGATCACGAGGCATCATGCGACGAGATTTTCGGACCGACCCTGACGATCATCCGCTGCGAATCTCTCGACGATGCACTGGAGATCGAGAACGCGAGCCGGTATGGGAATGCGGCGGCAATTTACACGTCGAACGGAGGTACTGCTCAGTACTTTTCCGACCGCGCAAGCGCCGGGATGATCGGTGTGAATATCGGCGTACCCGTTCCGCGAGAGCCATTCGCATTCGGTGGATGGAACGCTAGCAGTTTCGGTGGAGGCGATATCACCGGAGACTCCGCCATCACCTTTTGGAGCAGACAGAAAAAGATCACGACGAAGTGGTCCGATCAGCACGGCTCGAACTGGATGAGCTGAACACCGGTGTCGGCTCTGCCGATGCACTTTTTTATGATGTGCTTGCGAGTCCCCAGAGCAGTGCCGTATCTTTTAGTTTCGTGTATCCGGAAAATGTACGCGTATCCGCCGCACGGCGGCGCGCCCAGACGACGCACCACGATGATCAGCATGGCCCATACGCAGAACGTCTCCACGACGGTGAGCATTCTCACCGTGTGGCCGACGATGCGGCCGCGGCCGGCTGTGACACCTCTTCTCAGTGGTGATCTCGTCCAGACGGCTTAGCTCCTCCCGCAAGCTGATTTATTTGGCAGCTCCGGGAGCGAGGCGTCCGCTCTCCCAGGCACTCCCCCAGTGCCCCCCTCTCTGGTTATTCCCGGATACATGTCCACTCACGAACGCCCTTCAACCACTTCTACAGCCCGTCGTGCCCTCTGGCCGGCCCTGCGTGAAGCCCTGACGGGCACGCAGCAGGATTTTACATCGGGAAGCCTCGGTCGGGCTATTCTGCTACTCTCGGTGCCGATGGTACTGGAAATGCTGATGCAGTCGATCTTCGAGCTGGCTGACATCTTCTTCGTAAGCCGTCTCGGAGCCGATGCGATTGCCGCTGTGGGCATCACCGCATCACTCCTGATCTTCGTGTTTGCGATCGGGATGGGACTGAGCATGGCGGCCACCGCCATGGTCGCTCGTCGAATGGGTGAAAAGGACCCTGACGCTGCCTCCGCCGCGGCATTCCAGTCCATCGTTGTCGCCGTGGCTGCATCAATACCGATCGCCATTGCGGGCGCTGTTTTCGCGCCCGACCTGCTTCGCCTGATGGGTGCGACGGAATCCGTTGTAGAGACAGGTGCGGTATACTGCGCAATCTTGATGGGATCGAACATCACGATTCTGCTTCTCTTCCTCATCAACGCCATCTTTCGCGGCGCCGGCGACGCGGTGTGGGCAATGCGAGCGCTCGGGCTTTCGAATCTCCTGAACATCGTGCTGGACCCGATCTTGATCTTTGGGATTGGGCCATTTCCGGAGATGGGTGTGACGGGTGCGGCCGTAGCAACGGCAATCGGACGCGGTGTGGGCGTAGCGTTTCAAATAGCAATTCTGGTGCGCGGGAGCGGCCGGCTGCGCATGGGACGTGCAGCCGTCCACATGAATGTCGTGCTAATGAAGAGGATGCTCCGCATATCCGGCCCCGGAGTCGTTCAGTACCTCGTGGGATCGGCAAGTTGGATCGTCATCATCCGCCTCGTCGCCGAGTACGGCAGCACGGCTGTGGCCGGTTACACGATCGGTGTGCGCGTGATCATCTTTGCACTCCTGCCTTCCTGGGGGATGGGCAACGCTGCTGCGACACTCGTGGGACAGAATCTCGGTGCCCGGCGTCCCGATCGTGCCGAAAAGGCCGTCTGGATTGCGAGCACATGCAACGCAGCTTTTCTGACATTGGCGGCCATCACGATGCTTATGCTCGATCAATCAATCATGCGATTCTTCACTCAAAATGGCGATGTGATAGACATTGGTGCCGATTTTCTGCGCATCATCGCGTACAGCTATCCCTGCTTTGCACTGGGCATGGTGATGGTACAGGCTTTTAACGGCGCAGGCGACACGGTCACGCCCACCTGGATCAACGTGTTCTGTTACTGGCTCTTTCAGATTCCGCTGGCGTATCTTTTATCCCATCCACTAGACTTTGCCGTGGAGGGTATATTCATCGGCATCGCCGTCGCGCAGGTCGTGTTCGCAGTGACGGGCATTCTCGTCTTTCGGCGCGGCCGGTGGAAGATGCAAGTCGTATGAGGTCAGCAAGTGAAACGAGTGCGGACCAGATCCGTAGAGAAAGGACGGGCGAATGCGTTGTTTTCTACCCGCAGTCCTGACCGGATGCGTGCGTACCAGCATCACTTCACGTACCATGCGGGATAAGCTTTCCCATTTCATTCATCCCAAAAAATCAGACAAGATGAGTACATTCGATTTTCGGCCGCCCGTACGCTACGCCCCGACGGATAGCGCCTTCGGCGGCGAGACCGCGGCAAATGACACCGTCACAAACGACAGCGTTGCATCGGCGATTTCGGTCAAGGATGCCCCGAAGGCAGACGTTAGCAAGCGCGTCATCGCCCTCATCATTGACGCTGTGATTTCCGCGGCCCTGGGGCTGGTCCCGCTTGTGGGCGGCATTGTGGGAACGGTTTACATCGTCGTTCGCGACGGCCTGGACGTGGATTTCATGCCGAACAGGTCACTAGGAAAAAAGATCATGAGCTTGCAGCCGCTCCGCTTGGACGGTCAGCCGGTTGATCTGCAAACGTCCCTGCGCCGCAACTGGATGTTTGGCATCGGAGCACTCACGTCGCTGCTGCTTTACATCCCGATTCTCGGCTGGATTCTGATCCCGTTCGTGCTGTTGTTCAGTTTGGGCATCGGCATCTACGAGATCTATCTCGTATTGACCGACGAGGAAGGCCGCCGCTGGGGCGATCGCATTGCCGACACAAAGGTCATCGAAGTAACCGACTGAGCGCGGCGTCGCACTTAATGCCCGTCCGTACCAGAGGTCGTCGTCGAGCCTGAGTGGGATGATTGCTGGGCCAGCCGCTCGAGCTGGTCCAGCCGGCTCGTGATCTGGTCGATTACAGCGTCTCGCTCCTCGAGCTGCTGCTGCTGCGCCTTGACGGCTTCGATCAGGACGGAGACGAGGCGACTGTATTTCACCGATTTCGCATCCGTGCCGTTATCCTCGAATTCGACGATCTCCGGCAGCACGGCGCCTACCTCCTCAGCAATGACGCCGATATCCGGCCGGCCGTCTTCCGTCCAGTCGAACGAAACCCCGCGCAGCTTTGTCACGACATCGAGGGGATCGCGGATAGTCCGGATGTTCGTTTTCCAGCGCCGAGAGCTCGGTTCACCGCCCTCATCGCTGATCGTTATAGTTTGTCCACTAGGGTCTATGGTGATTGAACCCGCGCCCTGCAAATCTATCCCTCCTGTTGAGCCGTTCAGATCAGTGACGGCCGCATCCGTCGCCAACTTGTCGCTTGTGACCGCACCATCGGCGAGCATGTCGGTGCCCACACCGTTATCAGCAATGCCAAGCGTGACCTCGCCAGTGCTTCCGCCGCCGGAAAGCCCGCTTTCGGCCATTACTCCAGTAATGTCACCTTCGCCACCTTCGGGCGCATCAATTGTAATCGTGCCCCCGCTCTCAGAGACAGTCACCGCGCCGCCGCCCTCAACGGAGATATTGTTCTGAAGACCGTTCAGGCTGGTCACGGCAGTGTTGGGCGCCAGCTTATCACTCGTGACGGCATCGTCGGCAAGCTTATTCTCGTTTACTGCCTCATTCGCGAGCATTCCCGAAGTCACACCATTCGAAGCGATATCGAGCGTAACGGAGCCGGACGCGCCGCCGCCACCCAACCCGTTCCCAGCATTCACCGCCGTGATGTCGCCGCCACCGCCCTCCGGGGCGGAAATCGTGATCGTATTGGCATTCTCGGTAACGTCGACTGCCCCGCCTCCCTCGAGCGTAATGCCGTTCTGTAGATTGTTCAGACTGGTGACTGCAGCGTTGGGAGCAAGCTTTGCGCCCGTGACGGCATCGTCGGAGAGCTTGTTCGTGGTAACCGCCTCATCAGCGAGATCCGGCGTACCCACGCTCCCGTTCGCCAATTTCGCGCTCGTGACCGCTCCGTCCGTGAGCTCGTTCGTATCGACGGCACCGTTCGCCAGCTTCGAGCCTGTAACGGCATCGTCATCGAGTTTGTCGGTGGTTACTCCGCCATCTGCCAGCGAGAGTTCGACGGCTCCGAATTGACCGCCACCAGCGAGCCCCTCGCCGGCGCCGACGGCTGTGATATCCCCCTGGCCACCTCCATTGGTCGAAGAGATCGTGAACGTTCCGTCGTCTTCCTCGGCGATCTCGACATTATCACCGGCGACAATCGACAGATCACCCCGCTGGCCGTTGAGGCTGTTGACCGCAGCATCCGAAGCCAGCTTTGCGGTCGTCACACTTGCATCGACGAGCTTTTCGGTTGTCACCGAAACGTCGGCTAATTTTTCGCTCGTCACGCCTGCATCTTCAAGTGCAAGGGTGACATCGCCGGCTTCCCCGCCGCCTGTCAATCCGTCGCCGGCAGCGACCGCCGTGATATCACCCCCTCCGATAATCCCCCCGGACGCAGATATCGTAAAGGTGCCTTCATCCTCCTCGATGTTGACGTTGCTGCCGGCAGCCAGCGTCAACGCACCGGATTGCCCGTTGACGTTCGTGACCGCCGCATCAGCCGCTAGCTTCGCCGCAGTCACACCGCCGTCCGCAAGGGCGTCCGTACCGATCGACTCGGCCCGCACGCCATCAGCCAGTCCGGCCCGCAGCGAATACATCGTGCCGGCCATGAAAAGCCGCGGCGTCATGGGAGGATCGTTGTTCACCTGCATGCTCAGGTAGAGCGTGTCGTGCTCATTCGGGACAGATTCCGGAAGTGGATTCTCACTCCCCAGCAGCACGCTGAAAAGGCCATCATCGGGCGTAATCTCATGCTCCTCCGACCAGACGGGTTCACCCCCCTGCGGCGTCGTAAAGAGAGAAAACGTGACGTCGTAGGCGCCTATCGCCGGACTACCGTCCATCAATAAACGCCCTTCATACTGCAGCACTCTTGGAACGCTCTGCGCGTACGACGACATATGTCCGACGGAAAACGTCAGCATTGTCACCGCAATCATTAGGTAGCTCAATCTAATCGTCATTACCTGGCTCTGGAAAGTTCGTATGAAGAGATGATTCGCACTCGTGCGTTCGGCACCGCAGGTGCTAGAAGGAGCGAAGACGCATAGCTACGTCGCACGATAGGTCTACCTACCGCACGATCACGACTGTCTGTCCGAATCTGGTTGAACCTGCCTGCAACTGCAGAAGATAAGATCCGCTGGGCAGAATCTTGCCCTGCGAACCTCGGCCGTCCCAGACGAGAGAGTGCACACCCGCCGACTGCTCGCTGTCCATCAGCGTGGCTACCAGCGATCCGAGGACGGTGAACACGCTGACGGTGACGTGAGTCGGCTCGGGTAGGGCGAAACGGATGGTTGACGACGCACTGAAAGGATTCGGAAAGATTGGGAAAAGCTCAATCTTGCGCGGCGCGGCTTCTATTTCGCCAAGGGTCTGACGGATGTAGGTTCGGGTGCCCACCACCAGCTGAAAATCACGGACGGTGTGGGCACCGGCAGGCACAAAGGCATAGGTAGGATCGGACCGCAGATTGTTCGGCTGATCGAGGAACTCGTCCACAAGCCAGATTTCACGGTCCGTGGGTACCTCCTGGATGCCGTCAAATGAGAGGCGAACCGCGTCGTCTGTGTCGCTTTCTACCTCGAACTCCCAGAGATCGCCGTCGCGCGAAACGGGACGCACATCGGTGGAGTACGTCTCGCTCAGCCGACCCCACTCCGGGTGTGGAAAGCGCAGCGAGATAAACGAGCCCGGCGCTGGGGGTTCGGGATGATCCAGCAAATCCCACTCCTTCGCGGCGTGATCGGATACGGCAGCCACGTTGTCTGAATCGCGGCCGCTCCGGTTCGCTGCCGTGATGTGAATGCCCCAGTCAATCGATTGCCGGTCGGCGGCGATCCCAATCTTTCCAGTCGTAGTCTGGTCGCCCGAGACGTTCGGATCGAAATACAAGGTGTCGACGACGGATGCCGGATTGAACACGGCGTAGCCTGTAAACGGCCGTAGTACCGTCAAGCGATTATTGATTGGATTATTCCAACCCTCTCGATACGACCTAAACTCGAAAGACTCACCTCGACCGAGCCGCGCATTTTCGACGGGAATCTCGAAATTATACGGGCTTCCGACGAGGTTCCATGCCGGGTGAAGTGCAATTCCGTACGGTTCATCCAATGGAGCTGACAGGCCCTCGCCCGTATCGAATACCCGTTCTCCCTCTCTCGCGATGAGCCAGAAGCCCTTCCCGGGCGCCATCTCGGATGTATTCGGATATTCGGTCACGGATTGATCGAACTCGAGCTCGAAGAAGCGCCACTCGTCCGGATCATAGGAACCAAAATCGTCAGTGAGCACTGCCTCCGGATCTTTATTCTCCAGGTTCAAAGGAACGGACACCAGGCGATAGGCGCTCTGGTCCTCTCCGCCCGGCAGCGGTTCATCGAGGACGAGGCCCGGCTCCTCTACGTGGACCGGCACGGTGTGGACCCCGGTCGACGGTCCCCGCGACACCCGGCCGGTAGCGTCGGTCATCAAAATGTAGTATGCCACGCCGCGGCTCGTAACCTCCTCGCCGGGAATCGTGCCCTGGTATTGTCCGTCCGACGTCTCCGTCATGGTCGCTTCATTAAAACCCGACTCACCGCCCCGTCGATAGTACAGTTGGGCGTCTCTGACTCTGTTCGCCGCGTCGACGCCGCTGCTGACAATTATGTCTGTTTGTTCCTGAGCAAGGTCCGCAGGCACATGTATGATGATCAGCCTGGAGGGTGGCTCCTCGACGACGAGTCGTCCACCGCTGACGGTCGAAAACTCGCCCTGGCTCATCTCGCCGGACGGCGAGACGGCTCCCGCCGTCGAGAAAAGCGTGAACGAGCCGGATTCGCTCCTTCCGCCGGCAGTGACTTGTTGTGCATGCTCGAGCCGTAGCTCCTGCGCGAACGCGTTCGACAGAAAGGTCGGGAGAACCAAGCAGATCAGCGCAAATGTCCACGCTGCTCGTCGGAGAAGCGATAAGGCAATCGGATGGATGGTAGGGAAATGTGGCATATGCGTCAGTGTCGCTCCTGAAATGCTACCGCTGCGGAGAACCTGCGGCCTCAGAAGTTGAGGTCGACTGCCGGGCAATACGCTCCACCGCATCAAGCCGCTCGGCCATGCTACTGATTACTTCTTCATGAGACTCGAGTTGTTGCTGCTGCTCCTTCACGGCTTCAATCA
This sequence comes from uncultured Rhodothermales bacterium, assembly GCA_964554105.1. GTDB lineage: Bacteria > Bacteroidota > Rhodothermia > Rhodothermales > VXPQ01 > CAZKNF01. The sequence goes on from CAZKNF010000021.1 coordinate 44,166, forward strand.
GCACGGATACCAGCTTACTGTAATGCACGGATTTCGCGTCGACGCCGTTCTCCTCGAACTCCACGATCTCCGGAAGTATGGCTCCCACCTCCTCTGCGATGAGGCCGATATCCGCGGTCCCATCCTCCTTCCAATCGAAGGATACCCCCTGCAGCTGCTTCACGACATCCACCGAACCGCGCAGTGGCTGGATGTTGGTTTTCCATCGTCTCGAGCTCGCCACTCCGGTATAGTCAATCCGAAGGTTATTGCCGCCAACGTCCTCAATGCCGATCTGCCTCCCTCCGATCAGATGGACTCCATTTGACTGCCCATTGATGCTCGTTACGATGCTCTGGGACGCCAGCTTGGCGCTTGTTACGGACCCGTCCGCCAGCTTCGCGGTCGTCACGGAGCCGTTCGCGAGTTTGTCAGCGGTCACAGCATCGTCTTGAAGCTTTTGAGTTGCGACGGCTCCATTCCCCAGCTTGTCGCCAGTCACAGCCCCGTCAGCGAGTGCGAGCGTCACGTCACCGTCGTCGCCGCCACCGACGAGACCCTCCCCGGCCGTCACGCCTGTAATCACATTGCTGGCACCTTGCGAGGAAATTGTGATCGTATTGCCGCTCTCCGAGACATTAATGTTTCCTTGGCCGGCAATCGTGACGTCGTTGGCCAGCCCATTCAGATTGGTCACGGCGGCATTTGACGCCAGCTTCGCGTTTGTCACAGCCCTGTCCGCGATCTTCGCCGTAATGACGGCATTGTTCGCCAGTCTGGAGCTTGTGACGGCGTTTTCCGCTAGCTCCGTGGTGGTTACGGCGCCGTCTGCGATATCCGCGCCCGTGACTGATGCGTCAGAAATTTTGGAGCTTGTGACGGCGCCCTGCGCGATCTTTTCGTTTGTCACCGCTTCATCGCTCAAGTTCGAGCTCTCAACACCGCCGTCAGCGATCGCGAGCATAACAGAGCCGCTCTGACCGCCACCTGTAAGCCCTTCTCCAGCGGAAACACCGGTTATATCGCCACCACCTCCCGCACCTGCGGCGAGCTTGGCGCTCGTCACGGATCCGTCTGCGAGCTTTGCCGTGGTGACGGCCTCATCAGCGAGCTTTGCCGTGGTGACGGCCTCATCAGCGAGCTTGTCATCGGTTACGGACT
>CAZKNF010000021.1:45405-49504 GCA_964554105.1 uncultured Rhodothermales bacterium
GCGAGCTTTGCCGTGGTGACGGCCTCATCAGCGAGCTTGTCATCGGTTACGGACTCATCACTCAGCTTTGCGCTCGTTACCGCGCCGTTCACCAGCGCATCGGTATCGATCGACTGGTTTCGAACGGCGTCCGACAGGCCTGCTCTCAATGCATACGCCGTGCTGGCCAGACGAAGACGCGGGGTCATCTCCGGATTTTCATCCACCTGCATGCCTAAATACAGATCGTCGTGTGCCGCAGGAAGGGTCGGCGGAAGCGGATTATCGCTCCCGAGCAGCACGTTGAACAGACCGTCCTCAAGAGTCAATTCGTGGCTTTCCGACCAAACCGCCTCACCTCCATCCGGCTCCGCATAGAGAGCGAATGTAACCTCGTAGGAGCCCTCTGCGGGACTCCCGTCATCCACCAGCCGCCCGTCGTACTGAAGCACTTGCGGAACGCTTTGTGCGTAGGACGTGGAATGTGCGGTGAAGACGATGAAGAGCGTCACCGCGACCAATACACTACTTGCCTTGATGATCATCACTGGCTCCGATCGATATATCTTGGAAGAATCCATGCCTACTGCTCAGGGGACGTCCGGTGGCGGCGGCAACGAGGGCGACCCCGACGGAGGCTCATCGCCTCCTCCCTGTGATAAAACGATTGCGAGAACGCTACCGACGACAACCGCCCCTCCCGACACCAGCCATCGGAGATTGGACCGGAACCATGATTCCTCCGGCGGTGGCTCAACAGTTTCTTCTGCGACCGGCTGCACCTGCTGTTTTACGATATCGACGAGTGCGGTGTAGGCCGGCGGATCGGCTATCGGATCGGGTTCATACTCGGGGTTGACATCCAGGAGCTCCACGATCGCGGCCCGAGCCTCGGGAAGCTCATCCTGCCGGATCAACGCGAGCGCGAGCAATCGATACGCCTCGACCTGCTGCGACGTCTCGACATTCGGGCTCTCGAGACACTGGAGTACTGTTCGGATTGCCTCGTCGAAGCTTCCTTCAATGTACTCCGCCTCAGCCTGCTGGAGTTCGTTTTCGCAGGTAACGGTATCCTGCGCGATCGACGGTCGGAATGTACATGCCCAAAGTGCGATCAGCACGAGTGAGCAGCGGCGCACGGTTGCAGAGAGCAGCAGGTTCTTACATTCGAACATATGTCATCCCGATGGCTGATTAGAAGGGATCTCCATCGGACCGTCCTGCACTTGGCGACACCGGTCGAGATCCGACAACGTGTTACTGGCGGCTTGAAGTGGCCGAATCCGACGCCGCCAGGTCGATGACGATCTGCTGCGTACTATTCGGTCGAACGTCCACCATCTGTTCGCGCTCACCGAGAGCAGGGTGGAATACCGTGATGCGATGCTGTCCTGCGGAAAGCTCAGTGACGTACTGAACGTCGAGGTCTCGGCCGTGAAGCTCGCCGTCGATGTAGATCGTACCCCACGGTCTCACGAGTACCTTAATCGTTCCAGAACCACCCTCGAGCGTTTCGTGCACGGACGCCAGCCGACCGGGCTCGATATCGACAACAGCAGATGCCGTCTCATATCCGTCCATATGTATGGAGATCCTCCGCGACCCGGTCGAGATTTCCTGAATATGCAGTGGCGTAACGCCGGCGCGTTTTCCGTCGATTTGAACCTCAGCGCCGGATGGTGCGGATGATACGGAAAGGACCCCATACGTGGCCGCGCGCTCACGGGGCGGCTGCGGGCGAGACTCTTCTTCCACCGGTGCAGGCGGTTGCTCAGCCGCTTCCGATTGCTGCGGAGGACTTTCAGCCATCTCACCCGTCGCAGGCGCCTCCTGCGACTGCCTCGGGGTCACACGCGCTGCTTCATCGGTGATCGATGCAAATTGTTCGTCAGTGGAAGGCCGCACTACCTCGCCGGATTCCACCTCGATCGAGAGTGCACCCGCCCGCCCGCCTTCACGAACTACGATCACGGTGTCGAGTCGTACGTCCGAGCCGTCCGCCACGGACAGAATGTATACACCCGGAAGAATCGAGTGATTTCTCAAAGGCGTCGCGCCGACCGAATCATAGTCGATCAGGACCGTCGCATTCGGCGGATCCGAGAAGACGCTCAGGGTCGTGGCATTGAGAGGTGCGGACGTCGCCACGGCGGAACTGGAGGCGTCCTCGGTCCCACCAGATTGGTGGGCAGCCATGAGTTCGTCCAGCTCCTCGGCGTCGAGTCCGGCAGAATCGTCTGCGGAGGACATATAAACGTAAACGGCACCGCCGACGGAGCCGATAAACACCAGCAAGATCAACACGATGCGGCCGTAGTACCGAGCTGCGTCAGCCAGGCGCCGGCCGTGCTCCATGTCCGGTGGCGCCCACAACGGACCACTCGAGTGCGGCCCACCTGAGCGCTCCCCCGTCTCTGTATACACCCAACCCGGCTGCGCGTCGTGATCTCGTCTCATGTTCGCCCCTCGATCGATCTCATTGAGGTGCTCCATTTACTCGCTCTCCATTCGCGCGCCCCTATGAAGGCTATTCGGCCAATTTGCATACGCTGCGCCGGTAATCCGCACCGGTACGTATGGATTTGGGCCACATTCCACATCGTAACACAATTAAGCTATCCTGCAGAAAATAACAATGGAGATATGGAGCATGCCTCGCAAGCCAGCAAGGTGTTCGTTGCTCAACGTACCTCCAGTGAAATTCGTGAACGCATCGCGGGCCGTCCGGGTCCGATCCTAGCCATGTTCGCACATGTCGAAAAAAAATTCATTTGCTAATTAGCCGGATGTTTTGCATCTCGCTCGTGTACTTGACCGAAATTCCGGACAAAGTATTACCCGTGGGCGGCTGATTGCGCGACAGATCCATCCAAAATAGACATATCCAGATACGAGTACTGAAGCCGATGAATCGCCTGAAGACGACGTTTCCACTCCTTTTGATCTTCGCCGTCCTAGTGAGCTGCGGGCTCGGTGAGAAGGCCGAGCAGGTCACGCAACTGGTCAAGAGCGTCGAAGAAGCGCAGGAGAATTTAGCCGGAGGCGACACCAGCGGCGCTATTGGGGCGCTCCTGGGTGGCGGTGAATCCGTTCAGCCTGTCGACTTTCGCAAACTCACCGCCTTGCTGCCGGACGATCTGGTCGGCTTCGAAAGAACGAACGCCGGCGGGGAGAAGAACCGGATGATGGGCATGGGCACGTCTAAGGCTGAAGCCGAGTATCGCGCCGACGATCGGCGGGCGCGGATCGACGTCACGATCACGGACCTCGGATCCGTTCGCGGATTCGGAATGCTGGGTTTCAACTGGCTGACGCTGGACGTGGACAAAGAGACAGAGCAGGGCTACGAGCGCACGGTGACGTACAAGAATAATCCAGCCTACGAAAAATTCGAGCAGGGCAGCGATTGGAGCCGCGGGGAAATGAGCGTATTCGTGGCCGACCGGTTCGTCGTCACCGTCGACGGAAACGGCGTCAGCGGCGATGAGCTCAAAGACGCTCTCGACCGAGTGGATCTGCGGCGGCTTGATGCGATGCGGGACGAGGGCGTCGGCGAAGCGTCATTCGAGGTACCGGACCTGACGGAGTTCGCTCCAGAATCCACTGGGGATGATGACGCGGATTCTCGGGATGGCTCGTCTGAGACCCTGGCCGGGGCGCTCGAGGAGTTGAATGACGGACGAACGGTCGAACCGGTCAATTTCCGAGATCTGCAGACATTCCTCCCCGACGAGTTCGGTGGCCTATCGCGCACCGATACGGAAGGTGAGACGGGTGGGGCGATGAACGTGAAAACGTCGTCGGCGACCGGCACATACGGGTCCGACGGTGACGGTTCTGCGCGGGTCACGGTCAAGATCTTCGATTCAGGCACCCTCGGAAGCGCGATGATGCTGGGCGGGTATGGCTGGCTGATGATTGAAGTCGACAAAGAGAACGACGACGGATTCGAGCGAACGATCGAATACGAGGGGCATCCGGCCTACGAGAAGTTTTCCGAAAGCGGCACGTCCTCCCAGGGATCGCTGCAGGCACTGATTGGCAAACGCTTTGTCGTCGAGATCGATGGCCGCGGCGTGGGGATGGAGACGATCAGAGCGGCGATGGATCAGATCGACCT
>CAZKNF010000022.1:0-48053 GCA_964554105.1 uncultured Rhodothermales bacterium
CGAGGCGCTCGACGGGGACACTCTTGGTGGGGGCGGTGAATCGGAGGTTGACGAGTCCAATATCGAAGACGTGGAAGCGGCAGATTCGCTTAACAGACTGGAGCAGCAGCCGAGCGGCGGCAACCCTGACGCCGACGGCTCTGCGAGTGATGAGGGCGGAAGCGACGTCGACGGCGAGAATGGCGCCATCAACGATGTGGATGGGCAACGTGATGAAAACTCCGGCCAAGCAACCAGTACCGGAGCAGATGGAGGCGTCGGCACCGAGGCGGATGAGAGCCGCGCTCCGATTCAGCTTAACTGAAGTGGGAGGCGGAGCAGCTCGTCTACGTCGAACGGCTTGCTCACGTAGGCCGTAAAGCCCATTTCCAGAAAACGCTCTCGATCTCCCGGCAGCGCATAAGCAGTCACGGCAACAATCGCTGAAGCAGCGTATTCCGGTAGCGCCCGTAGTTGCTGCAGGAGTTCCGCACCGTTCGGCCCCTCCCCGAGGTCGATATCCATCAGGATCAATTCGAAATTATGCCGGCCGGCCAGGAGATATGCTTCTTCGGCACGACTGGCGACGGTCACGTCGTACACTTCCTCGAGAAGTGCGGTGAGCAGCTGCTGCGTGTCATGATCGTCTTCGACCAGTAAAATGTGGACAGGCGCCGCGTCGTCTTTCGGCAGAGGCGGCGAAGAGGGCTCGGCTTCACGTCGGGTGGTGGCGGCCGGGCGCCGAACCTGCTCAAAACTCAGGTGAAACGCCGACCCTTCGCCTTTCGTGCTTTCGACGCTGAGATCGCCTTCCATCAGTTCGATCAGCCGCTTTGTTATGGCAAGGCCGAGACCGCTGCCCTGATGCGAGCGCATAGCGCCGACGCTTTCCTGCCGAAACTCCTCGAAAAGGTGCGGGAGGAAATTTACGTCGATTCCGACCCCCGTATCCCGCACGTCAATCCCGGCCCGATCACCGTTCGCCCAGACTGCAACCTCGACTTCCCCATCGTCGGTGAATTTGATCGCATTCCCGACAAGATTGTGCAAGATACGATGGAGCGCGGCCATATCGCCATGTATGCAGACGGTGTGGTCAACTCCTTCCGCCGAGAATACCAGGGGCAAGTTCTTCTCGTCAGCCAGAGGTCGCAGGAGGCCGACGACCTTCTTCACTTCATCGGCCAGCACGATTCGTTTCCGATCAAGCTGCACCTGATTCGCTTCAAGCTTCGCAAGATCGAGCACCGAATTGAGGGTCTCCATTAGCCGGCGCCCACTGGTCCGAATGAGTTCGGCGAACTCGCCTTGCTCTTCGGGTAGTTCCTTGGCAAGCACTGTTGCGAATCCGATAATGCCCGTGAGCGGCGTACGAATTTCATGGCTCATGTTGGCAAGGAACGCCGATTTGAGGCGCGACATCTCCTCGGCAGCCTCCTTTGCAGCGACGAGCTCCGCTGCCGCGGTGACGATCGCGACGTGAAATCCCTCGACATCGCCACGCGGATCAAAGGCTGCGAGTACGTGCAGGTGCGTCAGGACGGACGACTCGTCCGATCTGAGAAGTTCGATCCGCAGCGTCTCGCGACGACCGGTCTTCGCGGCGAGCCGGAAATGTTGGAGGAGGCGCCACGTTTCTTGAGAGATGAGAAGTGACGAGAACAGCCGTCCCTCTAGTTCGGAGGGAGGCGTCCGCAGAATTTCACCACCCAGGTCGTTGACGTCGAGAATGTGTCCCGCGTCATCGAGAACGAAATACCCAACGGGCACCAGATTTAACGGCGTTCTTTGCATCTTTGCGGGAACGCACTCGATTGTTAGAGCGAGCTTTTCCACGGCTAATTGTGCCGCGAACAACAGCATCTCCACATCGGGAGAATGCAAACCGACCTACAACAATTAGCGGGCCATGGATTCCCAAAAACGAGTTGTTGACGTTACGATCGTGGCACCATTAGCAATCCACGGGTTAAACGTGCTGGAGCGTCGTCTGCGGTGAAAGGGTAAGGTGTTATGGCGGCCAGATTCCCATCATGCGGCGAAGCAACACCATCTGGCCGATGTGGTATGCGCTGTGGTCGGACACGAGAAGTACCTCGCGGAGGTACGTTTGACCTTCGCCATGGGGAATGGCGTCGTGAGGATCCAACTTTTCATCCTGGATGAGATCCACCATCGCCTGCCGGTCGCGACGATAGGAATCAATGCTGTTTTGCCAGTCCTCACGTTCGGTCGGCTCCGGTTCGGCCGGCCAAAAATCGTCCGGCCACTTCGGAGTATGATAATCCTGATTCGTACAGAAGTCGATGATGTCCCACTGTGCGCGCCGAACATGCTCCAAAAGCTGCCAGAGAGAATACGGGGCATTCTGGGGGCGGGCTCCGCGCATTTCGGGAGGCACGTTCTTTACAGCGCGATCAAACTCCGCATGGGCGGCGCGCCACGTCAGCACGTCCTGAAGGTGGTCCCGCATCGAATGAAGAGCATCCATACCTTCCACTTACAACGTTCTTGAGCAGAACACCTAACTATGGGCTGTGGCATCGGATTCATTCCAGTGCAGATGATTTCGACTCGGCGCTCCGGATTTCGCCATTATTACAAAGTCGGGCGTACATCGTTGATCGACGTGAGATGAGCGACGGCGAATAATCGGGGAAGCGGCGTGGACTTCGTGACAAAGCTGGCGCTCGGCGGCACATAGCGATGCGCGACTTCAAGTGGGGGCCGCCAACGCTCCTAGATTGAGGGCGCCTCCGTCAGGCGAAGGTCTTTGACCTTGAGTTGGGGTGATGTTCTTCCGTTCCACGTGTTCTCCTCCAGACAGAAGAGCATGTCGAAGGGTATACCATCGCAGAAACTTCGTTCAAGGAGGCTCGACCGGTCGCCGATGCCGAACCCGATCGCATCGAGCGGCCGTTCGGACTCACCCCTTCGAACGCTGAATTTCAGGTGCTTACCGTCCCTACCGACTTTGCGCGGTGCGCGGGAGAGATGGACGGCATCCGCGCGAAATATCGGCTTTTCATTCTCCGGACCGAACGGCTCGAACTGCTTCAGAACCGCCAGGAACCGCGTGTCTACATCCGACAATACTACTTCCGCATCGACATCGATCGAGGGCAGGAGCAATTCCGGGGTGACGAAGCGGCCGATCGCCTCATCGACGCGGTGCTGGAATTCCGATAGATCGTCGAGCTCGAGCGTCATTCCGGCGGCATAGTCATGACCACCGAACCGCACGAGGAGGTCGCTGCACTCCTGGAGAGCTTCGTAAATGTTGATGCCGGCGATCGAACGGGCCGATCCCTTCGCCCGTCCGTTGTTCGTACCGAGCAGGATTGTGGGTCGGTAGAACCGCTCGACCAGGCGCGAGGCGACGATGCCGAGCACGCCGAGGTGCCAGTCGTCTTGATGCAATACGATGGCATGCCGTACGCCGGACGTGATCTGGCGCTCCGCCAGCATCGTCGCTGACTTAAGCGTTTCCTTATCGAGGCTTCGGCGTTCTCCGTTCATGCGTTCAAGATCCGCGGCAAGCTGCGACGCTCGAGATTCGCTTTTTTCGATCATGAGCGCGACGGCCGCTCCTGCGTCTCCCAGGCGGCCTGCCGCGTTGATGCGCGGCGCAAGACCGAACGTCACGTCGCGAACAGTGCATGAGCCGAGATCGATGCTCGCGGATGCGGCTAACGCACGAATGCCGACCCGCGATGTGTTCTGGAGCGCTTTTAATCCAAAGGCCAGAAGGATCCGGTTTTCGCCCCGGAGCGGAACCACGTCGCTCGCAGTAGCGATGGCTACAAGATCCAGGTAGGCATCCGCTGCGTCGGGCGAGAGGGCAAGCCTGGCGAGCACGGCGCGCAGGAGCTTGTAAGCCACTCCGCATCCGCACAATTCACCGAACGGATACGAGCAGTCCTGCCGCTTTGGATCGATCACAGCGATGCATTTCGGCAGGTCGGCTTTCGGCGTGTGATGATCGCACACGATCAGTTCTATTCCGAGACGCGCAGCGTAATCGGCTTCTGCCACGGACGTCACGCCGCAGTCCACCGAGACGATTAGGCCGACCCCCAGCCGCCCGGCATGGTCGATTCCGGCCTCGCAGAGTCCATAGCCGTGCTGCAGGCGGTCAGGAATGAAATAGTCGACATCGCCGCCGACGTCGCGGAGGGACGATACGAGCAGTGCGGTAGCTGTAGTACCGTCGACGTCATAGTCGCCGTAGACCAGAATCTTCTCACGACGTTCTATAGCGTGAGCGATTCTCACGGCCGCAGGCTCCATGTCCGCCATCCCGAAGGGATCGTGAAGCGCTGTGAGGCAAGGGCGAAAGAACCGGCGCGCGCGGTCGAAGGAATCGACACCTCGAAGGACAAGTGAGCGAGCGAGCGCCTCCGGAAGGTCGTTGAGCTCGCGCCGAATATTCGCAACGTGATGCGTGTCGGACAGCGGCCGGGTGATCCAGCGATAGTTCATGGTAAAGCGCGGTGGCTCGTGTGATGTGACTCCATCAGCAACATAGCATGCATGTGTGTCATCCGTATGTCAGGTCGGGACCGCTGTGAGCCGGTGGGGACCCCTAATTTCATGAGGTGCCACAGCATCGGCCATTTTCCTGGCTGGCGAAGATTTCGTGTGGGAGACGGACTGGTGAGGCGGGGCCCATGCAAGCTGCGGCCTCGATCTCCGCAAGGTAGACATCCTGTGCCGAATGAACCCATGATCGAAAGTCGCCGGGTGCGGTTGGTCGCGATGGGATGTGATCGAGAAGCTGGTCGATGTCGAAGATCTCGCTTGTGATGCCGGCTCCGGCGTTGACCGCGTCCCGTGCATTGCAGGCCTGTTCGTAGTGACCCTCGACGGGAACCGTCAGCACCGGCTTTCGCAGGTACATGGCTTCGCAAATGGACTCGAATCCAGCCGTGCATATGAGTGCCTGGCATCGCGCCATCATCGATAGAAATGTACGATCATCCAGGCGATGAAACGTGAAATGTGGAACGGGGGAGTACCGGGGCGGTGCGCCGCGGTTGTCCCAGAAGCAATGCACGATTTTGTCGGGACGAGTGCGGTGCCACTCGAAAATGCGCTGCGCGTATCCGCTATTGAGGACGTACGCGAGAAGGAACGGCTCGGAACGGTTTTCCGGGAGGTCGAAAACCTCAGCACGAAGCAGCGGCGGCACGACAGCGATGTTCTTCGCAGCCGATGCTTCCGCCACGGGCAGTGGCTGAAATGCCAGCGCCAGGCGCTTCGTCGCACCCGCGGCGGTCAGATCTGTGAACAAACGGAGGCCGCGGCGGCTGAAGGGACGGCGCGGCGGAAAGGGAAAGGCTTCGTGATGAGCGAGATACTGGTGGCCGATGCAGATCATCGGGACCGCTGGATGATGAATGCGATAGTATAGGCCGGCCAGTGGTTCGAAGAAATTTACGACGAGATCAGGGCGATACCCGGACACGTGCTTTCCTATTACATCCAGGCTATTGCCGAAGGCGCGTGTGCTCGTCAGCGTTCTGAGTACGGTGCGAAATAGACGTACGGAGCGGTTGCTGTCATCCGTTTGGAACGCCGGACTGTGAAACGTGTGCACAGGTGCGCCGATCTTCTCCCTGAAAAAGCGAGGGACGTCGCGCATTCCACCTCGTCCGACGAGCACCGCGGCGACGTCATGGCCGCCGCTTCGGAGGATCGCGGCGAGGGCGAGCGCCTGTGACATGTGCCCACGACCCTCTCCCTGAACAATGAATAAGCAGTTCATGTGGAGATGCCTTACTGCAGCCTCGGTCCGAACGCGTCATCAAATGCGGAGACGCCGGCACGCGTCGAGCGTCCAGCGGTGAGTGGAACCTGTCAGACCGCAGTATTGATTCGCAGCCGGACGGACGAGGGGTTCGGATTTACCCAGTAGAGCCACCTACCCTGATTATCCGACCTCGTCCCGCCCATCCGACAGCGAAAAGACGTTCGAATCTATTTCGTGAGAGACATTGTTCGAGATGCGCTGCCGTTCGTCGTCTCGAGGACATAGAGGTAGGTTCCGCTGGACAGGTCGGATCCTCCGAACTCGACGCGGTGTGAGCCGGCCGTTCGCGTGCCGTCGACGAGCACTTCTATCTCTCTCCCCAGAACGTCATAGACGGCGAGACGCACGTGTTGCGTCCGGTCGAACTCAAAATTGATGGTGGTGGACGGGTTGAAGGGATTCGGGTAATTCTGCGAAAGGGCGAACGAAGCGGGGACGGAGTCGCCTTCCGGTTCCGTCGCGGTGTCGATGATGCCTGCACCGTCGGACGTGAGGATATTGGCCTCGGCGGCGAACGTCCATTCGGCCGCCCAGTTGACCTCCCCGAAGGCACCTACATAGTCGGTTGGGATAAACCATGGATCGTCGAGTTCCTGAGCACCTTCGATGGCTGGACTGCCGCCCGAAGGGCGCGGATCGAGAGCGCCGTCGGTAGTACGGCTAATGCCGCGAAGCTGTGGATCGACCAGACGGTTGTTCTGCGCCGCAGCGGTCAGATAGTCGACCGCGAACGACTGTGTCGAGAGCTCGTCCGCGCCGAAGGTGCCGAAGATATTGTCCTCGAATACGAGGTCACCGGCCTCAAGTCGGGCGCGACTGTCTTGCCCGGTTTCAAGATCTTCGATATGTACGGCACGACCTACGAAATCGTGGAAGATCGAATTGAAATACTTGCCGCCCGAGTTATCGCGGATCTGTAATGCGGCGTCGTTCTCCGCATTCGCAGACGTTGCACCCGAACCGAGATACGTGACGTTCGAAATCACGGGTATCGCGAAGGGCGTACCGTCTTCGGGGCTGGTGCCCCCGTCGTGTTCACCCGCTCGATTGCCCGTGTCCTCCGCCTGGACGGCGAACCAGAACTGGCCCCTGCCGCGGAAGCCCTCGTCGTAGTCGAATGCGTCGTCGCCATTGAACGCAGAGACAAGAAAACGCGTGTTCACCGTACCACCGAACCACTCAAATCCGTCGTCCTGATTGTTGAACACCTCGACGTATTCGACGGTGGTGCCACTGCCGACGCCGCCCATCGTCAGGCCGTTGATCTCATTGCCGGCACCGATATCACTTCCTCCGTAGCGAATAGACACGAAGCGGAAAACGCCGGAGTCGTCCTCGTCATCATCGCCCCCATAGATGCCCCGTGTTTCGCTCGTCGGAATGCCTTCGATGGCGGTTTCACCCGGGGCTGAGTTGAGGCCGGCGTGGCCGAGGATGATCACCCCGCCCCAGAGCCCTCGCGCATCAATCGGCAGGTCCTCGGGATCCGTGATGTCGTCGCTCTCGGCGGTGAAGATGATGGGGCGCTCGGAATCACCTTCAGCAAAGATCTTGCCTCCACGGGCGACGATCAGGGCCGAGGCGTTCTCACCCTGGCCGGGCAGGCCTTTGACGATGGTACCGGCCTCAATGGTGAGGGACGATCCATCTTCCACGAAGACGAATCCGTCGAGTACATACGTGTTGTCGCTCGTCCAGGTGACATCGCCGCTCACATCCGCATCCGTGATGGTTATAACGCTCTGGGCGTAGGCGGTAATGGGGCAGAGAAGTAGCAGTAGGGTCAGTATGGGTCTATTCATGTCGTTCGCTTTCGCAGGTTGATTTTCCGTGATTGGTAGTGAGCTACAGATCGAAACCGACGCCGAGTGAGTAGGACCGTCCGTATGCATAGGCTTCGCTGACATACCACGACCCCCTGTAGCTGTGGCCGAACTCGACCGCCTCATTCAGGACGTTCTTGACCGACGCGCGGAACGCGAGCCGAAAGAACAGGCGCTTCTTCAGCGTCAGGTCAAGACTGTGCGTCGGTCGTTCATATATGTTCGGTGTTCCTCCTGTCGCTACCCTGTCAAGGCGCGCACCGAAAACGTGGTAGTAGGCGCTGACGGTCATTCCGATGTTCGGGTTGTCGTAGGTTGCGTCCACGTTTACCGTAAAGGGGGACTGCCCCTGAAGCTCTCTGCTCGAAGGGGCCTCGGGATCTACTGCCCGAATGGCCGACAGCTCATCCGCCGCAACATCCACCCGGGAGCGAGCAAGAGTCAGATTTGTGCCGAGTTGAAGATGAGGTAACCCGATCTGATCGAGGTGCTTCCGCGCCTCCATCTCCAGACCGAGCACTTCCGCACGTGCGACGTTGCGAAATTGCACTTCGGGATTCGAAGCGATGGGGTTCAGTACCTTCTCGATGGGATGGCGGAATCGCTTGTGGAATACACTGGCAGCGACGATCTCGCCCGGACGGAGAAACCACTCCCAGCGGATATCATAGTTGTCGATAAGCGCCCGCTGCAGGTCAGGATTTCCGACGAAGACATAGTCACCGACGAAATTGAAGGATGCATACGGTGCAATCTCGCGGAACGTCGGTCGCGCGAGGGTGCGGCCGTGCGCGAGGCGAACGTTCATGTCGTCCCCAACCTGGAGGACGATGTTGAGAGAGGGGAGAAGGTCGCGATATTCGAGAATACCTCGTGCCAGCGCCGAATCATGGCTGACGGCCGACATGTCCGTAGTTTCATATCGAAGACCGGCGATCGTTCGCAGCCAGCCGGTGACCGGAAAGTCGAGCATTGCAAAGGCAGCGGCGACGCGTTGTGAGCCGTCGTAATTACTTGAGGCCTGCGTGGCGTCGACGACGTAATTGCCGAACCGGAAGAAGCGCTCGGAGCTTGCATCATCAACGATGCCCATGCTGTTGTCGTCGAAGAAGGAGAACGGATCGCCGGCGTACTTGAGCTGGTCCTGTTTAATGTCAAAGCGATGTTCGCGAAAAGAACGGTCGATGTTCGCGAAGCTGCCGCCTGCTTTCACTTGTGATGAACGCCCGGCCCACTGGCGGAAGGGCAGGATGACCGAGGCATCGACCACGCGGGTGTCCTCCTCCATCCATCTGAAATACCGTGTCGGGAGCGAGTAGATGTCGGGGCGAATCGCATACACCGTGTCGACGACGCCGCTCCGCTCGAGCACCGTGTAGTTGTTGGTGAAGTACCGAAGGTCCGGTTCGTCCTGTATTGTCGCGGACGACGTGGCAATCCAATCGAATTTTGCGCCGCGATTGCTCAATGCGTGCTCGCCCCGAAATTGGAGGCTCTGGAGCCGACGCTCAGTGTATCGGAGCGTCCGTGTTTCGTAAGTCGCTTCCGAACTCAAATCACGCGGAAATGAGCCCGTCTGGTAACGTGCCGAAGATTCCCCGCCGTGATTCCGCATATAGTTCGCACCGATCTCATGCTTCGGATGCGGCTTATATGCGAGATTGACGAGTGCACCCCACAACACTTCATCGACTCCACGGGAATCCGAGAGAAGAAAGTCATTGCTCAGGGCGCCGGTCTCCGCCACGTTTCCGGTGAGAACGTGCCGAGCTGTGGTACCGCCATCATAACCTGTGGCGCTGCGATTATAGCTCAGGCTTGCGATGAACCCGAGCGGCCGTCCCAGTACATTGATCCGGTTTCCGCTCGCGAAATTGAAACTCCGGCTCAGTGGCGCGGGGAGACTTCTCGGCGCCATGACGCCGCTGAACGACTTCGAAGCCCGATCCAGTTCTTGTGCGGCCTCGGCATCTGTATAGGCGACACCAATGCTCGGTACGAAGAAGCCTGCGTCTTTGAGTGGCGCGGGCAGCTTGTGCGTCCCGCCGCTCATTCCCAGCCATCCCGCATCACCACCGTGGTAAGAGAGGAATCTCCCACCGGGTCCAATGGAGGACGTCGTGGAGAGGGACGTGGAAAACTGAAGTAAGAATCGTTCAGGAAAGGATTTCGTCCCGATATCGACGGAACCGCCCGAGAAGCTGCCGGGCTGATCGGGCGTGAATGTCTTCGCGACTACGATATTATCGAGCAGATTGGAGGGAATGAGATCCAGTGGCACGGCGTTGCGGTCCGGATCTGCGCTGGGCAGGGGGGCTCCGTTCACGAGGGTGCTTACGTACCGGTCACCTAGACCGCGTATCTGGACATACTTACCGTCCACTACCGAAGCGCCCGTCACTTTTTTCATGGCGTCGGCTGCCGTGGAGCTACCGGAACGGCCGATCGCCTCCGCACTGATAGCATCGCTGACGCCAGCGGCTTTCTGCCGCGTACGGAGCAGTGCGGCCTCCGTGTAGCGAGCGGCACCGGCCTCAACGACGACTTCATCCATACCGACCGCCTCAGGCGCTAGGCTGAGATCGATCGTCGTTACAGTGCCCTCCCCGACGACCACGTCCAGGATGGTCGTCGGCGTATAGCCTATATAGGAGAACACCAGATCGTACATTCCCGGATGCAGACGCGGTATCACAAAGTGGCCGTCGATATCGGTGGTGGAACCAATCGTGGTTCCTTCGATAATGACGTTTGCTCCGATGAGCGTTTCACCCGTTTCTAGATCCACCACGATTCCGGAAATAGAGCCGGTCTGTGCGCGAGCAGGCGCTACGGCCGTGAGGAAAATGAGCGCCAGGGATGCGATCGTGCCGATCTTGGCTTTGAACTGGTTCATATTCGGGTTGTTGGCGACAGCTATGATCGATCTTGACTCGCCTGGGACGAGCATTGTCGGCGATACTTGTGCCCGCAACGTACCCGTGCATTGTTAACAGGATGTGAATCCAGCTTTACGATTGTATGAGGAGCGCCAACGACAGCTGACGTGCACTGCGACATTATCGTACGTTGGCTCATAATGTCGGCATTCCACGGACCCAGGATCCCCTCGGTGTCATAGCTTAGATTTCCTCCCAGACTCGCATTTTCTCCGGCGATTTGCCCGACCGATCCAATCAGTATCTGGTGCTCTTTGCCCTCTGGCTGATGGTGTTCTCCGCCAGCAGTCAGGTGATCATCATCTCACCTATTCTGCCGCGTCTAGGTGAGGCGCTGGACGTCTCCGAAGCGCTGCTCGGCACGCTGGTGACGTCGTACGCCGTGATGCTGAGCATATTCGCACTGATCACCGGTCCGATTTCCGACAAGTTCGGCCGGCGCAGGGTACTCCTGATCGGAACGGGATTTATGACCGTTTCGCTACTCCTGCACGGGGTTGCTGATACCTATCTGTCGCTCTTGACGGTTCGGGCGCTCGCCGGTGCGGCGGGTGGAACGCTGAGCGGCGCCGCGGTCGCCTACGTCGGCGATTATTTTCCCTATTCACGCAGGGGATGGGCGAATGGCTGGGTGATGAGCGGGATAGCGGTGGGACAGATTATCGGCATTCCCCTCGGAACGGTAATCGCCGATGTGCTCAACTATCGATGGCCCTTTTTAATGTTCGCGATTACGATGGGCGGAGCCTTCATTTTGATCTGGAGGGTCGTTCCGCAGCCGAACGTGAAGCGCGATCAGCGGAGGCTTTCGGTGAGACGGGCCATGCACGATTATTTCGATTTGATCAAAGACCCTGTCACCGGGGCAGCTGCCGGCGCCTACTTCCTGATGTTTATGAGCATCGGCTTCTACGTCATCTATCTGCCCGCATGGCTGGAGGCGGCCCTAGGTGTGTCAGCAGGAGCCATCGCCTCGCTCTTCTTTGTGGGTGGATTGGCCAACGTCGTCACGGGGCCGATCGCCGGAAAGCTCTCGGATCGGATCGGCCGAAAGCCGCTGATCATCAGTTCATGCCTTGGTCTAGGCATCGTGATGTTCGCGACTATCTACGTCGTCGTAAATATGTGGCTGGCGTACGTGATGTTCGGCCTTGCGATGGTTATGATTGCAATGCGGATCAGCCCACTTCAATCGCTCCTTTCCGCGCTTGTACCGGACGCACGGCGCGGTATCCTGATGAGTATGGCCGTCGCGGTCGGGCAGGTCGGCATCGGCATTAGCGGCGCCCTCGCCGGAGTGACGTACACGGAATTCGGCTACGGTAGCAATGCGGTGCTAGGTGCCGTTTCGATCGTTGCCATGGCGCTTCTCGTATGGAAGGCGCTGCCGGAGCCGACGGATACGATGATGGAGAGCGATCAGAAAGAATCGGAGATCGAATCGTTCGAGGTGCCCGCGCGGGTTAGCGCCAATGACGGACTTTGACGCACGCAACAATTAACTCGGGAACGGCAATGGCAAGATCAGAAAAGCCGCGACGTCTCGGAGAGGTGATCGAATCGCTCGTCGAGCGTTTGGGGATCCGGGATGAGCTCGGCGAGGCGGAGATCATCGAGACATGGGCCGTGCTGGCGGGTGCCGAGATCAATGCGGTGACCGATTCGGCGTGGATGAAGGGCGGCACCTTATTCGTTAAAATCAGCTCGTCGACCTGGCGGCATCGTCTCCATATGGACCGCTCGTCGTGGCGGAGCCGCCTGAATCTCGAGCTGGGCAAAAAGGCCGTTGATGAGGTGGTGTTCCGTTAGGCCGCATCCACATTCTTGGAGTCGAGGAAATCCGGGCTTTTGCACGTCTCGAGATCCCGGATTCCCGCGATCCGGGAAGACTGAGGGATCGGACTTCCGAGCGCCCGCACTCTACGGCACGTGCGCCGTCAGCCTATTCGGTCCACTTCTTGAATGCAATTGAGGTATTGTGGCCGCCGAACCCGAATGCGTTGCTGACTACAATGTCAACGCTCCTGTCTTGAGGCTTGTTAAACGTGTAATTCAGGTCGCAGTCGTCGTCGGGATGCTCAAAATTGATGGTCGGCGGCACGCGGTCGTTCACCGTCGCGAGGATGGCCGCGATCGCCTCGATCGCACCCGCTGCGCCGAGCAGGTGACCCGTCATGCTCTTCGTGGATGAGACGTTCATCTTGTAGGCATGATCGCCGAATACCGCTTTGATCGCCTTCGTCTCAGCAACGTCCCCGAGCGGTGTCGACGTGCCGTGCATGTTGAGATAATCGACGTCGGAAGCATCCAGGCCGGCATCGGCCAGCAGCGAGCGCATCGCCAGTGCGGCACCACTGCCGTTCGGGTCGGGGGCCGTGATGTGATATGCGTCCGCCGACATGCCCACACCGATCATCTCGGCATAGATGTGTGCACCGCGTTTTCTGGCATGCTCAAGCTCCTCGAGGAAAACTGCGCCCCCGCCTTCGCCGAGCACGAATCCGTCCCGCATTGCATCGAAGGGCCGGCTGGCGGTTTCCGGCTCGTCGTTTCGTGTCGATAGCGCCTTGAGCGCGTTAAACCCGCCGACGCCGAGCTCCGTAACGCTTGCTTCACTTCCGCCGCTGAGAATTGCGTCAGCCTGGCCGCGCTGAATGAGCATATAGGCATCGCCTATGTTGTTGTTGCCCGTCGCGCACGCGGAGACGATGCAGTAATTCGGTCCCCTGAATCCATATTGCATCGAGATGTGACCGCTCGCGATGTCAGGGATCATCATCGGTATAAAGAACGGTGAGATACGCCGGGCGCCGCTCTGTAGATAGTTGGCTGTCTGATCCTGAAACGTCTGCAGCCCGCCGATGCCGCTGCCGAATATGACGCCGATACGGTCCTTCTGGTCCTGCGATAGGGAGCCATCCATTCCGGCGTCCCTCACAGCCTCTTCGGCGACGACCATGGCATACTGTGCGAAGCGGTCGAGCCGGCGAGCCATCTTCTTATCGAGATGAACGTGCGGATCGAATCCTTTCAGCTCACAGGCAAACTTCGTGTCGAACGTCTCGGGATCGAAATACGTAATCGGTGCGGCGCCGCTTTCGCCGCGCATCATGCCATCCCAGAATCCGTCCGTGGACAGCC
Organism: uncultured Rhodothermales bacterium; assembly: GCA_964554105.1. Classification (GTDB taxonomy): domain Bacteria; phylum Bacteroidota; class Rhodothermia; order Rhodothermales; family VXPQ01; genus CAZKNF01. The sequence continues at coordinate 13,695 of CAZKNF010000022.1, forward strand.
CGATCGGCGTGAGCGCTCCCAGGCCGGTAACGACAACTCTACGTCCGTTGTGCATAGATCGAAACTATCTCACCGAACAGGCAAAAAAAACCCGGCCATCGATGCCAGGCTTACTGCGCCGTCACGCGGTCTTTTGCTGAAGATATTCGACAGCATCACCGACCGTCGCGATCTTCTCTGCGTCCTCGTCCGGAATTGTGATGTCGAATTCTTTTTCAAACTCCATGATGAGCTCGACGGTATCGAGGGAGTCCGCGCCCAGATCGTTCGTAAACGAAGCTTCGGGCGTGATGTCGGATTCTTCTACGCCGAGCTTCTCAACGATGATGGACGTGACTTTGCTCTCGAGGTCGTTCGCCATGAGGTAGCCTCCTTTACGTTACGGATTTCAGTTGCGGAGCCCACGGGCAGAGGGCTCTCGTATACAACGCAGTATTGCAGATGCGTCTCGAATCGTTCAATCGCTGAAATTACGGCAGTACCGATGGAGAAGCAATTGGAAGAATCGTGCGCTGAATGTCAAAAACGGCTGCGTAGTGGCGTGGAACGCGAGCGTAGAGGCGGTTTGATCCGTCCTTACGTTAAGGAAGGGAGAAGAATATCGACAGGTAACCGACCAGAGCAGCGTGCGAGCGTAGGCGCGGTCATCACCCTCAACACCGCAACCTGTGAGCTAAGCGGCAATTTCGGTCAGATAGGTCGTCAGGTGGCGCTGTGCACGGTCGAGATGTGATGGATCGTCGTACAGAAGGTACATCACCACCGCACCTTCCACCGTGCTTAGAAAAATGGACGACACGTCTTCGGGATCGACACCCGGGTGAATCTCGCCATGCTTAATGCCGGTCCGAACCAGCCGGCGAATTCTGTGCCGCCAACTGCTTACGGCCTCCTGCGCGCTGGACCGGAGGAATGGCAGCGCCCCTGGGACGTGAGGCGAGGCGCGGAAAATCGGGCATCCACCGTCGGAGGCCGGGTATTCTACGAGGCTGCGAAATCCGCCGATCAGCCCGGCAAGCTGATTAAGTGCTCCCTGGTGTGCCCACACCGCCTCGTCGAGAGCACGGTCGGCACGCTCGACGCCATAGTCGAACGCGGCTTTCGCCAGCGCTTCAATGTCGTCAACACCCTCCGGTGCACCGTAGAGTCGCAGCTCCCGGACCACGTGATCGAACGAGGTCGTCACGTAACCGTAGCGGCTGAATAGCCGTGCAGCTTCCCTGACGACGCGAGGTTGGATCTGCAGAGTTTGTGGCATCCTGTGAGTGCGGGACCTTTTTGCGGACGAGACGCGGGCGCAGTGAATTTACTTTGAGTATCAGACGAGTCGAATCTATCTTAAGCAGGCCACGTTGATTTCACCTTCGACTACAATCATCCGGCCGCACAGGTGGACTCCGGCCCATTAGGCCTGATACAACAGACGCGGACTGGCGACACGTATCCTTTAGCTAGCTACCAACTGCAGGAAGCCTTCATGTCCTATTTGTTTACGTCTGAGTCGGTGTCTGAGGGACATCCGGACAAAATTGCCGATCAGGTATCGGACGCCATTCTCGATTCGATGCTGGCGCAAGATTCCCGCAGTCGCGTCGCTGTCGAGACACTCGTCACCACCGGGCTGGTTGTATTATCCGGCGAAGTCACCAGCGAGGCGTACGTCGATGTTCAGACCATCGCGCGAGAGGTTATCCGCGACATAGGATATACGGATCCGGAGTTGCGCTTCGACTGGCAGTCGTGCGGCGTATTGAGCACGATTCACGAACAAAGTCCGGATATCAAGCAGGGCGTTGATGAGGGAGCGGGGCTTCATTCCGACCAAGGGGCGGGCGATCAGGGTATGATGTTCGGATTCGCATGCCGTGAGACGGAGGAGCTTATGCCCATGCCGATCACGTTTGCTCATGGGCTCGTCCGCGAGCTGGCCGCGATCCGCAAGACGACGGATCTGATGCCGTATCTGCGCCCGGACTCAAAAAGCCAGGTGACCATCGAGTACGAGGATGACCGCCGGACGCCGAGGCGCGTGCATACGGTGGTAGTGTCCACGCAGCACGACGAGGACGTGACGCTTCAGAAAATCGCCGACGACGTTCGCCGTTATCTGATTCCCCGCGTTATCGACGCGGCGTTGATCGACGACGACCTGATTCTGCATGTAAACCCCACCGGCCGATTCGTCATCGGCGGTCCCCACGGCGACACGGGTCTTACGGGCCGAAAGATCATTGTAGACACGTACGGCGGCAAAGGTGCGCATGGCGGTGGCGCTTTCAGCGGTAAGGATCCTTCCAAGGTCGACAGATCGGCGGCGTATGCGGCCCGTCACGTTGCGAAGAACATTATTGCGGCAGATCTCGCGGACGAAGTCGAGGTTCAGATCGCCTACGCAATAGGGCTTGCAGATCCCGTCTCCATCAATCTCGAGACACACGGCACCGGCGTAATTCCCGATCAACAGCTCGAGCGTGCTGTGCGCGAGACGTTCGATCTTCGGCCTGCAGCCGTGATTCAGCGTCTGGATCTGCTTACGCCGAAGTACCGTTCCACGGCCGCATACGGCCATTTTGGACGAGACGGCTATACATGGGAGCAATTGGATTTCGTCGAGCAGTTGAAGGAGGCGGCAGGAGAGATGGCGTGATTCGTGCGCTTTCTCGGATCACTCTGCTCATCGTGCTGGGCTATGGTGCGGCGCCTGCCGTCGAAGCTCAGGAGATATCTTCGCAGGTCGCAGCATCCACCTATCTCGAACCTGAAGTCCAGCAGCGTGTCGCGACTGTCGATTCCCTGACTCAGTTTCGGACAGAGCTGCGTCCGGACGGACGGTTCGACCTCGATCACCGCGTACTGCGGGCCGAATACCACATCCGTGCGGACCCGTCGCCCCAGCTCCAGACCGAAGCGGCGGCTCGCCGATATCTGCGTACATCAGAAGCAAAGTTCGGCATCTCGGATCCTGAGAATCAGCTGATTCTTTCCGCTGAAAAGCACGGCTATCGATCGTCCCACGTGACGTTTCAACAGACGTACCGAGGCGTGCCGGTGTACAATCGCGAAGTTAAGGTCAACCTCGACCGGGACGGCCGCCCCACGATGGTTCTGAATGGCTTCGCCCCTCACCTGTCGTCGGCGGGGCTGCTCGCCACCGACCCGAGCATCAGCGTTGACGAGGCGGCGCGCCGTGCGGCGGAAGTCGGGCGATCGGACCTCGAAACGGGTGTGCCCGAGCTCGTCGTCTATCCATCCGATCCTCCCCGCCTCGCCTGGAAGCTGATTGCGTGGCCGCAATCCGGAGCTGTCGAGTGGGAGGTGCTCGTGGATGCCCATACCGGTGAGATTATGCAAATCATGGATCTCTCGTTTCATGCGCACTACCCCGCCTTCGACGGGAAATACGGTGGTAAAATGGCCCATTCCGCGGGAGGCGAGCTGAATGTCGATTTATCGACGTTGAATGATTCGCCTCTGTCGCCAGCTGTCATTGAAGATGTGGTCGAGCGCCCCTTCGCGGGCACTCGCATCGTGGACGGCACGGGCCTCGTGTTCGATCCGGATCCCCTCTCGTCAGCCGGGGTCACGTATGCGCCTCCGTACGTCGACGCCGACGACGCCGACATTCCGGAGCTAAATGCCGAGCGAAGGTCCGTAATCCTCCGGGACATTTCACAGGGCTCGGATGGGCTGTATCGCTTGGAAGGGCCGTTCGTCGTGATCGATGACGGTACGCGCGGGAATCCGTATGCGCCGCCCGCGGAGTCTTCGCCCGACGCCTTTCAGTACACGCGCGGTGATGCCTTCTTTGAAGCCGTCAATGCCTACTATCACGTCGACAAGAGCCAGCGGTATGTACAATCGCTGGATGTCGGCTTCGCGATCAAGAACGAACCTGTGCTCGTCAATCCGCACGGTTTCGATACGGATGACTCTCAATATCAGGCGGGCGGAAACATCATCCTTCTCGGCACCGGTGGAATCGATGATGCCGAGGACGCCGACGTCATCTGGCACGAGTACGCCCACGCACTGCTGGATTTCAGCGCTCCCGGCATCATCAATACTGGAGACGGCTCAGCGCTGCATGAAGGTTGGGGAGATTACTGGGCGGCCTCCTACTCGCGCTTTCTTTCGGAAGAGGATCCGACTGTTTCTCCTCACGACTGGTCGCACGTTTTTAACTGGGACGGCAACACGAACTGCTGGAAAGGTCGCCCACTCGATCATCCCGGACATTACCCCGATCAGGTGGCGTATCCCACGTCGGGATGTGCATCGTTCGGAGGATCCATTTATGAAGCGGGCATGCTCTGGGCGACGACGCTGATGGATATCTATCCGCACATCGGCCGGTCGGTTCTGGACCGACTCAACCTGGCGTCGCACGCCTATATCGGGAGTGGAGTTACATTTCCCGATGCCGCACATGCGATCATCCAGGCCGATGAGGATCTCTATAGTGGAGCGCATGCGAACGTATTGATCGACCAATTCGCATCACGCGGATACGTCGACCCCTCGGATTTCGGGCCGATCCTTTCGCACGAAGAACTCGCCGCCACCGAGCAGATCGGAGGTGCCGTCGAGATCGAGGTGAGCGCCGTTGGAACGACGGCAGAAGTCGACAGCGTCATGGTCTATTTCGGCGACGAAACCGCGATATCCGACCGCATCGTGCTGACGCCACAGGGAGCGAACACTTACCGAGGGTCGCTGCCGCTGCCGAATGAACCGGGCCGGCTGCATTACTTCATAGAATCAGTGGACGAAGCCGGCCGGAGGCGCCGACTGCCTTCGGATGCGCCGGTCGAAACCTTTGGGTTCGACGTCGGCCCCGACCAGGTGCCGCCCGTCATCGTGCACGAGCCTCCCGTCCATATATCCGTCGTGGGTTGGCCGATGGACGTCTACGCGGATGTGAGCGACAATATCGGAGTAGATACCGTATGGGTCGAATATCAGATTCTTGACGTTACTGGCCAGCCGGCGGTCGAAGGCGCGTTCGGGCTCGAGGGGATCGGAAGCGAGTTCTTTGCGAGGTTTCCTGTTATGCCGCACGAAGTTACGGATGGGGAAGCCGTGAGCTATCGCATTTTCGCCGGGGATGCATCGGCCGGCGGCAACGTGTCCGTCGCTCCTGAAGACGGCGCGTTCGAGGTGCGTATTGTTGAAGAGGGCGTACTGCGTGCCTATAATTTTGAGGGCCACGGCCACGGGCTGCAGGGAGATGGCGTATGGCGGCGCAGCGAGCCCAATTTCGGGCTGCGCGTCGCACACTCAGGCGAATTTGTTTGGGAGACGCGCGACGCGGGAGCATATCCGGATTTCACACAGCGATCGACGCTGCGCCTGCCGCCGATCGATGTAAGCGGGATAGAGTCGACATATCTCGTGTTCTGGCACTGGTACGACTTCGAGCACGACGGTGCGGCCGAACCCGGAGTGTTCCATTCTGAAGCCAATCTCTGGGATGGCGGCAATGTTAAGGTGTCGGTTGACGGCGGTGAGACGTGGAGCGTGCCGGACCCTGAAGGCGGATACAATGGGGTGATCAGCGAACGATCCGGGAACCCCATGGCGGGAGAGCCTGCCTTCGGTGGCTTCAGCTACGGATGGAGGCAGGAGATTGTCCCGCTGCCTGAAGCGGCCGAGATTTCGATTCGATTCGATTTCGCAACGGACGACGACAACGACGGGCAGGCACTTCATTTTGCGGGATGGTTCATCGACGATGTGTCTGTAACCTCCGTGTACCCGGCCGATGCCGATGCGCCGAGGCTTCTATCCGTTCCGGACGAAAGATCGGTGCGCGTCCCCGGTCAGGAGGACACACCGCAGATTTCTGTGACGGCAGAGGACGACACCGGCATCGAAGGGGTGTTCTCAGAGTACACCATCTATGAGGGAGGTTTTGCGGAGAGCGGCGTCGTACGGCTCGCCATGGCCGAAACGGATGCGGACATTTACCATGGAGGCGTCGTGCCACCGCAATCCTTCTCGGCGGGAGATCGCATTGAATACCGGCTGCGCGTGCGGGATTTCGCGGGTAACGAGGCAGTTTATCCGGGTTCCGACGATCTGTTCGTAGTCGACTACCGTGCGGTACAGCGTTCGAGCGCTCTCTCCGGTGTCGTCTCCACCGGCGCCTGGCATGTGCAGGGCGGCACCTGGCTGACGTCCGACGCAGAGGCGCGGGCGTCCCCGTCGAGCCTCGTCCTTGCGCCGGTCACCCTTCCATCGAACAGCGAATCTGCCACCTTGATCGTCGAGCATCGGTATGAGCTCCCGGAGTCTACCGGTGGCAATCTGAAAATTTCCACGGATGACGGCGGAACGTGGGCACTCGCCACGCCTAAGGGAGGCTATCCAGAATCGTTCGGTGCGACAGATCACTCCATGGCAGGAGAAGGTGTTTTCGCCGGGTCGTCTGCGGGAGCTGAAATTGCGGCATTCGATCTCTCACCCTATGCCGGAGAGCGGATCCGCATACGTTTCGATTTTGCCCACACAGGACTTGTAGCGGCCGGATCAGGCTGGTTCATTGATGCAGCGGTATATGAGTCCCTTTCACCTGACGATGAGTTCGAGACGCCGTTCGAGCTGGAGCTCCACGCGAATTTTCCTGATCCTTTCGCCGATCGGACGACGATTTCCTACTCCATTTCGGATCGAGGTCCGGTGCGGCTCTCCGTCTTTGATATGCTCGGCCGGCGCGTCGCGCTCATTCGGCACGTCATCCAGGATGCCGGCATCTATACGGTACAGTACGATGGCTCACATCTTTCGAGCGGAGTCTACCTGCTGCATCTCGAAACTTCGGAAGGGAATCGGACGGAGCGCATGATTGTAGCGCGGTGAGCCTTTTTCCCGGGATACGCAACCTGCCGCCGCCGATTCCCGGTGCGGCTTGAATTTTTGACTCAGCGGGAGCAACCCCATAGCGAGATCCGTACCTAAGCGTCTGTACGATTGGATGGATGTTTCTCGGATGGGTTATTTTGGGGGAACCTCGGAAAACCAGGTTTGGCCGAGATGCAATCCAGGTCGAGTCTGCAGGCAAATATTCTAGACGACCATAGGAGGAAAATGGATTACAGAGAGGGCGCATACAAGGTACGAGATCTGCAAATGGCCGACGCCGGGAGGTTGCGCATCGAATGGGCCGAGAGCCGTATGCCGGTATTGATCAGTCTTCGCGATCGATATGAGGAGTCGAAGCCATTCGAGGGGTATAAAATAGCGGGATGCCTGCATGTGACGAAGGAGACGGCAGTACTCGTCGAGACATTCGCCGCTTGCGGTGCCGAGGTTGCCTGGTCGGGCTGCAACCCGCTGAGCACCAACGATGAAGTCTCGGCCGCGCTGGCCAAGGCAGGTATCGAGATATATGCCTGGCATGGCCAGAACGTCGAAGAATTCTACTGGAGCATCGATCGTTCGATCGACAAGCCGCCGCACCTGACACTCGACGACGGCGCCGATCTCATCTTTCGCGTCCACAATAAATACCCCGAGCTCGCAGATCACATTATCGGTGGTTCCGAAGAGACGACCACCGGAGTCCACCGGCTACGCGCGATGGCGGCGGACGGAAAGCTTCTCTATCCGGTATATGCCGTCAATGACGCCGAGACGAAGTGGGATTTCGATAACGTCTACGGAACGGGCCAGAGCACTCTTGACGGCATTCTAAGGGCCTCGTCAGTACTGCTTGCAGGCAAGAACTTCGTCGTCGCCGGCTACGGCCACTGCGGCCGAGGTGTTGCAATGCGCGCCAGAGGTATGGGCGCAAATGTAATCGTCACAGAGGTAAAGCCGACCGCTGCGCTAAAAGCCACTCTCGAAGGCTGTCGCGTCATGACGATGGACGAAGCGGCTGAGGTCGGGGACGTTTTCGTCACGGCAACAGGAATGAAGGACGTCATTCGCGGCCGACACTTTGTAAAAATGAAAGACGGCGCGGTGGTGTGCAACACGGGCCACTACGACGTGGAACTGAACCTGAAGGAACTGGCCGAGCTATCGACGGACGCCCGGCTCGTTCGTGACAGCAACCGTGAATACACGCTCGAAAATGGCAAGAAGGTCTTCGTGCTCGCGGACGGCCGACTCGTCAATCTCGCTGCTGCGGAAGGCCATCCGTCCGAGGTCATGGATATGAGCTTCGCCAATCAGTTCAACGCGCTCCTGAAGCTGGTCCAGTCCAAGGAAGCGGGAGAAACGCTGCCGCGCGATGTGATTGACCTCCCCGTGGAGCTGGATCAGGAAATCGCAGGCATTAAGCTTGAGACGATGGGCCTATCTATAGACCAACTTAGCGATGAGCAAGTAGCCTATGCGACGGACTACTCGGCAGGGACGTAGTGGGGACGGGGATCGGTGAGCATTTCTCACTCGTCCGTGTCCCACGTAAGAATGTCCTCCTCATTCTTCTCCTTCGTCTCCCACTCTTCGGCATCCGGAAGGCCGTCGACTTTCTCGGTGATGTTGTAGCCGAGGTCACGCCACTGCTTGGACAGGTAGTCGTTCCACTCGCGATAATGAGACCACTTCTCCGGAAGCTCATCATCTGCGTAAATCGCCTCGACGGGGCAAACCGGGACGCATGCATTACAGTCGATACATTCGTCCGGATGGATTGCCAAAAAATTCGGCCCTTCGTAGAAGCAGTCTACGGGGCATACTTCTACGCAGTCCGTGTACTTGCAATTGATGCACGGTTCTGCAACGATATATGGCATAGGTTATCTGGACAATTTGCTCATTCGAGTACTGACTCGCACCGCTTCGGGCGGCCGTCAAGATACGGTAGGAGTAAGGGCTTGACAAGCCGTTCGGCGGCCCACCGCGTTCACATCGTCGTCGCGTGAATGTGATACGTCACAGGGCGATCGGCGATCGGTTCCATGGCAGAACCGATCGAAGAGCTTCATGTAAGTACATTTGCCGACCGTCCGTGTACATATCCTACCGCCCCATGTGAGATGCCCATGCAAAAGAAGATCAGAACCATCGCACTCATCGCGCACGACGGCAAGAAGGCCGACATGATGGCATTTGCCATCCAGAACAAAGAGGTTCTGAAAAACTTCGAGCTCATAGCGACCGGCACGACGGGGATGCTGCTGAGCGACAAGGTTGGCCTTGTCGTGGATCGGCATCTCTCAGGTCCCCTCGGCGGGGACGTGCAAATTGCGGCGCGCGTCGTGACGGGGGACGTACATGCCGTCTTCTTCTTCGTGGATCCGCTCGACAAGCACCCTCACGATCCGGATATCCAGACGTTGCTGCGTCTCTGCAACGTACACAATGTGCCGCTGGCAACGAATGCAGCGACGGCACAGTTCATTCTCAGCAGCCAGAATATAGAGGCGGAGCGAGCTAGTATTTCTTCGACCTGATGCGGAATCGGCGATTCAGTAACAGGCTCGCCACCGATGTGACGATGCTCAAAAGTCTTATTTAGCGTGGATATCGCCAATGTGCACGCCGTTACACTCTATACGTAAGACTCTTGAAAGGGAGTGCGAATACTAAGTTTAACAGTTGCGAGGTGTGATATGGATAACCCGCGTGAACAAAAGATGGGAGGTTCGTGGAAGCAGTTCAAAGGCCGGATTAAGGAGGCCTGGGGATCGCTCTCCGACGACGATTTGGATCGCTTTGAAGGACGACGCGACCAGCTTGAGGGCTTAATCGAGCAGAAAACCGGTGAGTCCCGCCAGAACATTAAGAAGGAGCTCGACCGGGTCTCGACTGAGACGAAGTACAAGTTCTGAGCTTCTTCTTGAAAATGCTGCACCGGAGATGGAGCAGTAGGAGAGCGTCCCAGCCAGCGTGCCGGGGCGCTCTTTTTCATGGAGGATGATCTTTCACAATGATCAGCGTTCGCTCTGGGACACGGCTCAAGATTAGAGGTTGAACAGGTTCGGTCCGCCTCCGGGCAACTCGAGGTTGAAGTGCTGGTACGCACGCTTCGTGGCGCAACGCCCGCGAGCGGTCCGTTCGAGGAAGGCCTCCTGGATTAAGTACGGCTCGTATACCTCCTCGATCGTGCCCGCATCTTCTCCCACCGAGACGGAGAGATTCTGGAGTCCGGTAGGACCTCCTCCAAACTTCTCGATGAGTGTGAGCAAAATTCGTGTATCCATATCGTCGAGGCCGTGTTCGTCGACGTCGAGCGCGTTCAGTGCATGATCGGCGATTTCGCGCGAAATGGCGCCATCGCCTTTCACCTCCGCGAAATCCCGCGTTCGGCGGAGCAATCTATTAGCCACTCGTGGGGTGCCCCTGCTCCGGGTTGCGATTTCACGCGCCCCGCCCTGTGATATCTCGACTCCAAGAATTCCAGCGGAGCGTTCGACGATTTGTTGCAGCACGTCGGCGCGGTAATAATCATAGCGGAAATCGATGCCGAAGCGTGCGCGCAGGGGTGCGGTGAGCAGGCCTTTTCGTGTCGTGGCGCCGATGAGCGTGAAGGGCGGCAGCGTAATCTTCACGCTCCGCGCGTTAGGACCCGAGTCGATGAGGATGTCGATTCGGTAATCCTCCATCGCCGAGTAGAGGTATTCTTCGACAATGGAGCTGAGCCGGTGAATCTCGTCGATGAATAGGACGTCACCATCTCCGAGGTTCGTCAAGATTCCGGCGATGCCGGCGGGTTTGTCCAGAACGGGGCCACTGGTCGTCGTGATGTTCGACCCCATTTCGTCGGCGATGATGTAGGCGAGGGTTGTCTTCCCGAGACCGGGCGGGCCTGAGAGGAGCACGTGATCCAGCGTATCACCCCGCTGCAATGCAGCCGTCATGAATACGCTCAGGTTCTCCTTGATTTTGTCCTGTCCTATAAACTCATCCAGCGAACGGGGCCGGAGCGCCTTCTCCAGATCCTCCTCCGCCTGCTGGGGGCGGGGAGACAGCATCTCATCATTTCGGTCAGGAATGTTCATGGGGAATCATTCTATACAGTATTTCGCAACGCGGAAGATACGGCTGAAAGGTTGGAAAATGGATAGTAGCCATCGGTGATAGGGGAATCCGGGAGGTGAAAAGACGTGAATCAAGCAGCCCGGCTCTATTCCGTTGCCCTCGGATTCATGCTCCAGGGAATCATCTACCCCTCTGGGGCAAAGAACGTGTCGTGGAACGTCTCTCCAAGCGGACTTTGGTTACCTAAATCATTCTGTTCTAAACAATTGTTAATCTGACAAATAACAGTAGTCAAATCGGTTTCGTTTGACAAGTAGGCGTCCCCTCGATACGTTTGAGGCATTATGTTTGCAGTTGACCATGTACTCGTCTCTGACGAGCTCCTCGATGCACCTTTCTGCTGCAACCTGGCTGCCTGTCTCGGCGGATGTTGCGTTCAGGGAGAAGCGGGAGCACCGTTGGAGCCTGAAGAGAGGGCCGAACTTGAAGAAATTCTTCCTGCCATCCGGAAAGACCTTCGTCCGGAAGCTCTGGAGGTAATCGACCGGGACGGCGTATGGGAAGAAGTTTCGAACGGCCGGTACGCGACGACGTGTGTTGGCGGTGACGAGTGTGTTTTCGTCGTGTACGAAGGAGAGATCGCGAAGTGTGCCATTCAGCGAGCGCATGAAGACGGGAAGGTGGATTTTCCGAAGCCTGTATCTTGCCATCTTTTTCCCGTGCGCATCGAAAATCATGGTGAAATAGACGCATTAAATTATGAGCGAGTTGGGCTTTGTAATCCAGCCCTTAAGATGGGCAAGCGGCAAGGCGTTCAGCTTGCGGATTTTCTTCGAGCAGCGCTGGTTCGCAAGTACGGCGAATCATGGTTTTCAAGTTTTCGTGAGGCGAGTGAAAAGCGGCGAGATGCGCTGCAACCCTCCAGGGAGTGATCGGGGAAGATCGAGGTCATCATGCTAAATCTTCAACAGAAACAGCAGCTCACCCAAAAGCTTTCGCCGCAGCAGATACAGTACATCAAGCTGCTGCAGCTGCCCACGCTGGCTCTCGAGCAGCGAATCAAGGCGGAGATGGAGATCAATCCTCTGCTCGAGGAGGGTACGGAAGAGGACGAACTAGAGCTCTCCGAAGATGAGGATGTTCACGACGATCTAACCGAAGGAGAGGAGGTTCGCGACGATGCGGACGTGCGTGATGAAGAAGGAGATAAAGAAGAAGAGTTTGATTGGGAAGAGTTGCTGAACAATACCGACGATCTTTACGGCTATAAAGCACGCGTAGACCAGAGCAGCGAAGAAGATGACCGGGAGATGCCCATGCCCTCGAGGGAGAGCATGGTAGAACATCTTCGAGATCAGCTCGCATTTTTAGATCTGGACGAAGACGACGAGCTGATAGCCGAGCAGATCATCGGCTCTATCGATGAGGACGGCTATCTGCGCCGACCCCTGGAGTCGATCATCGACGATCTCATGTTCAATCACGGCGTGATGCTGACCGATGAGGACGTCGAGCGAGTGCTGAAGAGGATACAGCAGCTAGAACCTGTCGGAATCGGATCCCGTGACCTGAGAGAGTGCCTTCTGGTTCAGCTCAACAGTATGCCGGACGATCTCCCCGGGCGTGATGTCGGAATCGGGATGCTCGAAAAGGCCTACAAAGCATTCACGATGAAGCACTTCAGCGCCATCATGAAGAAGCTGGGCTGCGATGAGGAGGAGCTGAAGGAGGCCTACGACCTTATCCAGCACCGCCTGAATCCAAAGCCGGGCGAGGGAGACTTTACGGCCCAGCAGAATTACATCACGCCTGACTTCGGGGTTCGGTACGTGGACGGCGACTTTTTCATCACCCTGAACGGAAGGAACGCACCCGAACTTCGCATTTCGCGGCAGTATCGTAACATGCTGCAAAAGATTGCAGCAGAGAAAAAGAATCAGAGCGGCTCGTCGAACGGCGTGGACGACGAGACGAAGAAGTTTTTGAAGAACAAGTTCGAGTCGGCCCGCTGGTTCATCAACTCTATCCAGCAGCGACGCCACACAATGACGAAGGTCATGCACGCCATCGTCGAATTACAGGAGGACTTCTTCAAGTACGGTGAGGGCAACCTCAAGCCGATGATTTTGAAGGATGTGGCCGAAATCATCGATATGGACATATCGACCGTCAGCAGGGTCGTGAACGGTAAATACGTTCAGACGGAATTTGGTGTTTACGAACTCAAGTACTTCTTCTCGGAAGGTCTGACGACCGAAAGCGGTGAGGACATCTCTAATAAGGAGGTGAAGGCAATCATCGAGAGCATTATCGACGATGAGGACAAGACGAAGCCGCTTTCGGACCAGAAGATCGCCGACATGCTCGAAGAGCGCGGCTTTCAGATCGCACGGCGAACCGTTACAAAGTATCGCGAGCAATTGGGTATCCCCGTCGCCCGCCTGCGAAAGGAAATCGTACTCAGTGAATAGTAAGTAGAGGCGGTCCCCTACTTAGTAGAGTGCGTCTTCGCCCACACGGCTGCGAAGGAATTACTTCCCATCCATTGGGGCATTTCTTCTCCTGATCCGCTCGTTCCCGTCTTGCGGAGAAGACACGTCGAGAACACGCGGATCGGCCCCCTGAATGCGACGATCCTGTATTCTGCGCTGTGCGCTCCGGATCCCCGTAGATAATCGGACGCGAAACAACTCTGGCACGGTTTGTGAGAACGAATCAGGAAAGAGGAACAGAGACCTATTCCTTTGCCCACCTGAATTTTGGAGAAGAGTCATGCCAGCCAAAATGCACACGCTTCGTCAGAACGACGTCACTGCGATGTCACTATTGTTCGCCCGCTATGTCGCCGGTCAGATTGATGATCCTGCCTGGACTCAGATAATGGCTATTCTAGATGCCGAAGAAACGTCTGCCGAGGAGCGAGTCGCCCTTGTCAGCTTCATCAGCGATGCATGCCAGGATCTGGGTCCCGAAGAGGTGAAAGTCCCGCGGACGGAGGAGGTCCGCGATTTTGTGAGCCTGATGCGGGCTGCGTAAAGATCCCGTCGACACGGACGCATATCTTTGTGTTCGTGTCTGCGGTGCTTCATCATAAGTGGGCAGGTATTCTGGGCCGGGCGCCGTAACGCCCGGCCTTTTTTATTGGAGCCCGTTCGGTTCTTTATCGTATGAATGGCTGCTCCGGTAGATAGCCTCTCGAATGCGCGTTCCCAGCAGCATCCTCCTGTGCGAAGTCGGCCCTCGCGACGGGTTTCAGTACGAAGACAAACCTATTCCGACTGATCTTAAGGTCGAGATCATCCAGGGTCTTGCGGCGGCCGGCCTGCAGCGAATCCAGGTTGCGTCGTTCGTGCATCCGAGATGGGTTCCGCAGATGGCCGATGCCGAAGAAGTGATAGCCCGCCTGTCGGTGACGGAAGGTGTTCGACTTTCGGGCCTTGCGCTCAACGTTCGAGGCGTAGAGCGGGCACATGCTGCTGGATTGAAGGCGGTCGACCTGTCGATTGCCACCTGGGATGAGCATTCATTCGAGAATGTCAATATGTCCGTAAATGAGGCAGCGGAGCAAGCGCTCGCCATGCTGGATCTCGCGGCATCATACGGGATGGAAGTTCAGATAGGCCTCCAAACTGTATTTGGATATCACGCGCCTGGCGATACCTCTTTATCTCGCATCGTGGGTATGGTAGGGCGATTTCTGGAAGCTGGTCTCGAATCCATTTCGCTCGCCGATACTACCGGGATGGCAAATCCGGCGATGATCGCCGACAGGATCGGCGCGGTCCGCGAGATTGCAGGCGACATCCCCATAGTGCTTCATCTGCACGACACGCGCGGGCTCGGGATGGTGAATGTCTACGAGGCGATAAAGCATGGAATCGACCGCTTCGACACATCGCTCGCTGGAATGGGCGGCTGCCCTTTCATACCGGGTGCCGCAGGAAATATCGCGACGGAAGATACGGTATACTTTCTCGAATCAATGGGCATATCGACAGGAGTCGACATCGATCGTGTAGCTGCCTGTTCGCGGCAAATCTCCGAATTTCTCGGCAAGTCTTTCCCGGGCAAACTGCACCAGATTTCCCGTTGATTGTGTCCGGCGATACGTTTAAGCTCTTCACGTAATCAAATATGAGGTGCTGATGCGAATCGCCATTCTAACCAACGAATATCCACCCAACGTGTACGGCGGCGCCGGCGTGCACGTCGAGTACCTGGTCCGAGAAATCGCCAGAGCGGAAGCGGGTGCGCATCGAGTCGACGTATTCTGCTTCGGCGATCAGCGCATCGACGAGGGGAATTTGCACGTCAGAGGCGTTGCGACGAGCGTGACGCCGGCAGCGACAGACCCGCGTCATCGAAAATTCTTCGACACGATGCTTAGCGACATACAGATGGCGGGGCTGGTCGAGGACGCCGATGTCGTACATTGTCACACGTGGTACTCACACTTCGCTGGTTGTCTTGTACGCAATCTTCACGATGCGCGTCTGGTGCTCACGACGCATTCCCTCGAGCCGCATCGTCCTTGGAAGGTTGAGCAGCTCGGCTCCGCATACTATGCGAGTTCATGGATTGAGAAGACGGCATACAGAAATGCCGACGGAATAATCGCGGTCTCCGACTCCATGAAACGCGATGTCATCGATCTGTACGATGTGCCGCAAGAACGCATCTCGGTGATTCCAAACGGCATCGATCCTGACGAATACGCGCCCGTAGACAAGCCGGACGTTCTCCGTCGACACGGCGTCGATCCGGAGCGGCCGTACGTACTCTTCGTCGGACGGATAACTCGCCAAAAGGGAATCGTTCAT
Organism: uncultured Rhodothermales bacterium; assembly: GCA_964554105.1. Taxonomy (GTDB): domain Bacteria; phylum Bacteroidota; class Rhodothermia; order Rhodothermales; family VXPQ01; genus CAZKNF01. Next base: position 29,444 of record CAZKNF010000022.1, read on the forward strand.
CTCGTGAATGCGATACCGCTGCTGGATGACGGTATGCAGGTTGTTTTATGCGCCGGCGCTCCAGATACACAGGAGATTGCGCAGGAAATGAACGCGGCGGTGGAGCAAGCCCGGGCTGCCGGCAAGCACGAGATTGTGTGGATTGCCGAGATGCTGCCACGCGACGAAGTGATCGCGATATATGGTGGTGCGGATGTTTTCGTCTGCCCGTCAGTTTATGAGCCGTTCGGTATCATTAATCTTGAGGCGATGGCATGCGAAACGGCGGTGGTCGCATCCGCCGTAGGAGGCATTCCGAGCATCGTGGTGGACGGGGAGACCGGGCTACTCGTACCGCTGGAAGCGAAAGGTCCCGCGGATTTCGAGCCACGCAATCCACAGGAATTTTCCAGAGGCCTGGCGAATGCAGTCAATACGCTGATGAGTGACTCTGAGACGAGAAGCGAGATGGGGCGCCGTGGTCGGCGCCGGGTGTTGCAGCAGTACAGTTGGCGCGCGATCGCGGGACAGACGGTCGATTTTTACAAGCAATTACTGCGTTGATTCCGCTGATTAGCGCTCCCAACTTGGGTGTACGTTCAGAGGACAATCGATACGCTTGCCTTGGAAACCGAATCGACGAGACGGTCGATCTCTGCAAATAGGTCCGGTGGACTGAAGGGTTTCGATACAAATCCGTCCATCCCTGCATCTACGTATGATTCCTGGTCATCGACGAGAGCACGGGCGGTCATTGCAATGATCGGAGTCCATCGTCCGGTTTCGACTTCGAGTCGGCGAATTTCCGCAGCCGCATCATAGCCGTTCAAGACGGGCATCTGCACGTCCATCAGGACGATGTCGAATCGCCCAGCGTAATATGCGTCGATCGCTTCTCGACCATTCTCCGCGAGCACAACGCTGTGGCCTTTCTTCTCGAGCAGGTGGATGGCGACGCGTTGGTTAATCTTGTTGTCTTCAGCGAGAAGGATGGAAAGTGAAGGCAATCCCACGGTCGTGGCAGGTTCTGCCGCCAGGAACGGCAACGCGTCTCCGCCGGACGCGACCGGTACCGCGGCTGCGACGGCTTCATACAGATCTATCTCCGTAAGCGGCTTGAAGACGTAGCCTGAGATGTCGGATTCTCTGCACAGATCTTCGACATTGGGCAGCATAGTGGAAGCCAGGAGGATGATCTTGACTTTCTCCGCGGACCAATGCTCCCGTACACGTTCTGCCACTTGAATTCCTGTAAGTCCCGGCATATCAGAATCGAGAAGCACAAGCGGTGGCGGATTGCCGTTTTCGAATTGGCCAAGAGCGGATTGCCCGTCGTCCGCCGTGCGCGGCTCCATCCCCCAATGCTCGACGATTTCTGTAAGAATCTGCCTAGAGGTGGCATTGTCATCGACTATCAACACGGGGGTTGCGCTAAATTCGGTCCCGTGGTTGAGCGACTGTTCGTCTTTTGCCACACCGAACTTTGCGGTGAAGGCGAAGGTGGATCCTTCGTCCGGCGTGCTGTCAACCCAGATTCGTCCGCCCATGAGCTCTACCAGCCGTTTTGAGATCTCGAGGCCCAGACCGGTTCCGCCGTACTGACGCGTCGTCGACGACTCCGCCTGCTCGAATGCTTCGAAGACGAGCCGTTGTCTCTCGGGCCTTATTCCGATGCCGGTGTCTCGAACCCGGAATTGGAGCTCCGTCTGGTCCGATGATGTGTTGTCAGTGACGTCTACCTCGACGACGATCTCGCCTTCATCGGTGAATTTGACGGCGTTTGTCAAGAGGTTTAGCAATATCTGACGAAGGCGGTTTGGGTCTCCGTGCACGATTCGGGGCACTCTGGCATCGATCCGACAGGCCAACTCCAGGCCCTTTTCTTGGGTACGAGCTGCAATGCTCCGGAGTGTAGAAGAGAGATGACGCTGCACGTCGACAGGCAGTACTTCGAGATTCAGTTTTCCCGCTTCGACCTTCGAGAGGTCAAGTACGTCATTGACGACGCTCAGCAGGCCATTTGCTGATGAGGCAATGATCTCAACATACTCCTTCTGCGCCTGCGAAAGATCGGTGCTACCGATTACATCCGTCATTCCTATGATCCCGTTCATCGGCGTTCGAATTTCATGGCTCATGTTCGCCAGAAAATTCGATTTTGCACGATTTGCCGCTTCCGCCGCTTCTTTTGCGGTTTCAATCTCCCGTGTATACTTCTCGAGTGAACTTTGACTCCTTCGAAGGGCTCTTTCACTTTGGTGGAGGGCGTCCGTTCGTCGCTGCACCTGCCGACGAAGTGTCACTGCCCAGAGAACTGAAGCGAGAATTACCAGGAGCCCTAGCCCAAGTGCGCGGCGATAGAAGCTCGATGTCAGACCGACACGATCGATTTCGGCGGCCGACCTCGGATAGATCTGGTAACCATCATCGCCCTCGGTCTCACTGTAGATCCCGAGTATGCCGGTGACGCTGAGCCGCTCGCCAGGCTGGTAGGATTCAATCTGAAATTCGCCTGCCCGATGCTGCGCGATCCACACGGTAATCACCGAGCCGCCGGCAGGCAGCAGCAGCAGGTACGTCTCTGTTTCCGTCTGCCGTGAGCCGGCCATCACCCCTTCCACTGTAACGAGGCGACCAGTATTTGCCCGGAGTGACCCCGAAGCGGCGGAGAGATCCTCGGGTTCGATGTGTACTTGCGGCACGTTGACAACACTGACCTCCGAATGGGTGAGCATCACCATCCCATTCTCCTGCACGAGTGTGCCCTCCACGAGGACACTGTCGCCGATGTTGGGAGGCGGTGTCGTCTCCGGCGTGACGACGTCGAGTCCGGCGCTGCCGGACTGGATGAAGAAATCGTGCCAGCCATCGGCGCTGCCCATGATCGGTGAATTTACACGCCCGCCCGTGACGATCGTCTGCCCGAGCCGCAGGGGAACGTGATTTCCACTCGAATCTCGCAGTGCCTCATGCAGAGGCACAGCGCGACGCTGACCATCCGAAGGTGGCAGTTTGTCACTTGCTGGTTCGTTTGACTGCCGCGACAGGTCGAGGTGTGCGCGTGCGGAATACGAGTACGTCGACGAGCCATGCGCATGCAACGGTATAAGCGCCAGGACGGTGGCCAAAAAGCATCGCGCGTACGCTCGTCGGAGAACGCATTCCTGGCGGTCAGGGTATGTTCCGGTCACTGCCATGTACACACCCATGCTAACCTATCAACAAATACGGGGGCAGAGCTTAAGCATAGTATTGGTCGAGTAACCGGACGCTGAAATTATTCGAACTACGGCTTTCTAAAGTATCGGACGTACTCTATCGTTCTTAAGAAGCTGTCGGTCACCAAAAAGGCGGAACCTGCTGTTGCAGGCTCCGCCTTTAGAAGCAATCCGTTTAGAAGTGCTCCGGCCAGTTCGGACGTTGCTTTAGAAGTCCATGTCGTCCATACCTCCCGGCATGGAAGGTGCCTTCTTCTTCTCCTGTCGGTCACTTATAACGGATTCCGTCGTCAAGAGCAGCCCGGCGACTGAAGCAGCGTTCTCGAGAGCGGTGCGTGCGACCTTGGTGGGATCGATGACGCCCTGCTTGACGAGTTCGCCATACTCCTCGGTTTGCGCATTGAAGCCGAAGTCGTCGCTGCCTTCTTTGACTCTTTGAATCACGAGTGATCCTTCGACGCCGGCGTTGGCTGCGATCTGTCGGAGCGGCTCCTCGAGGGCCCGCTTGATGATGTCGACACCGATACGCTGATCGGCGTTTTGCACGTTCAGGCTTTCCAGAGCGCTCAATGCGCGAATGAAAGCCACGCCACCACCAGCGACGATGCCTTCTTCGATGGCCGCTCGTGTTGCGTGCAGCGCATCCTCGACGCGGGCCTTTTTCTCCTTCATCTCCGGTTCGGTAGAGGCACCGATCTTCAGCACGGCGACGCCGCCCGAGAGCTTCGCTACCCGCTCCTGAAGCTTCTCTGCGTCGTAGTCACTGGTTGTATTTTCGATCTGCTGCCTGATCTGATTGGCCCGAGACTTGATATCCTCGGCCTTCCCGGCACCGTCAACGATCGTCGTGTTGTCCTTGTTGATGACGACTCGTTTTGCGCGTCCGAGATACTCTAGTGTGGCGTTCTCGAGACGATAACCTTTCTCTTCAGAGATGACGGTGCCGCCGGTAAGAACCGCGATGTCCTCGAGCATAGCTTTGCGCCGGTCTCCGAAGCCAGGAGCTTTAATGGCCGCTACCTTGAGCGTACCACGCAGCTTATTGACCACGAGCGTTGCGAGTGCCTCGCCTTCCACATCCTCCGCGAGAACGAGCAGCGGCTTACTCAGCTGCACGGTCTTCTCGAGAATCGGAAGCAGATCCTTCATCGACGAGATCTTCTTGTCGTGAATCAGGATATAGGCGTCTTCGAGGACCGTTTCCATCGAATCCGGATCGGTGATGAAATACGGTGAAAGGTAGCCGCGGTCGAACTGCATACCCTCGACGACGTCGAGCGTAGTATCCGTACCCTTGGCCTCTTCTACCGTTATGACGCCGTCCTTGCCGACGCGATCGAACGCATCCGCAATCAAATCGCCGATGGCCTTGTCACTGTTCGCGGAAATGGACGCAACCTGCGAGATCTCACTTTTCCCCTGGATATCCCGGCTGAGCGAGCGCAGCTCCGCCACAACGGCAGTAACCGCACTATCGATGCCTCGCTTGAGATCCATCGGATTGGCGCCGGCAGTGACATTCTTGAGTCCTGCCGTCATGATGGCCTGGGCGAGCACGGTCGCCGTGGTGGTGCCGTCACCTGCGACATCGCTCGTTTTGGAAGCGACCTCCTTGACCATCTGGGCGCCTACATTTTCGAGCTTGTTCTCAAGCTCGATCTCTTTGGCAACGGTAACACCGTCCTTAGTAATGGTAGGCGCGCCGTAGCTTTTTTCGATTATAACGTTCCGGCCCTTCGGACCGAGTGTGACCTTTACGGCATTCGCAAGGGCATCGACACCACGCTTGAGCGCATTGCGCGCTTCTGAATCGAAGACAATTTGCTTAGACATACTATTTCGCCTGGTTTAACGAGCTTTCAAACTCGACCTAAAAATAACGACCGGCCACAATGGTCGGCCGCAAAACATGCTATTTCTCGTCGATCACGCCGAGAATGTCATTCTCACGCATGATGAGTACTTCCTCGCCGTCCAGCGTGATCTCCGTACCGGAATATTTGCCATACAGAACGAAGTCGCCGGACTTCACCGTCATATCGACCTTCTTGCCGTCCTGGACAGCGCCGGGCCCGACGAAGAGTACTTTGCCGCGCTGTGGCTTTTCCTTCGCGGTATCGGGAATGAATAGTCCGCTTGATGTTTTTTCTTCAGCTACTTCCGGCTGCACGACTACGCGGTCGCCGATGGGTTTAATGGACGTCATCTCTTGATCCTCCCGGCACAGCGGCCGGATGTTGGTTCGTTGATTGGATGGACAGGTATGTGAGTGGACGGCACGCGTGTCGCGGCCGCATTCGGGATTCAATCGTTCCACGGGTTGAATCGAGGTGGAACGCCAATTAGCACTCTACCTTTGCGGGTGCTAATCCGAGGTGAATCTCGTGCATTACAAACGATGTACCAAATGAATAATCTGCCTGGATGGCAAATACGTGACGATCATCTTGGCAGAAGTGCAGGGCGCCACATGACGAAGTGGCTTATCGAGAGAGTCTAGTGGGCGGGATATGTCGGATTAGTCAGCCGCATAGGCCTCGGTCGGGGGGCACACGCACACAAGATTTCGGTCGCCGTACGCATCGTCCACGCGCCGCACCGCCGGCCAGAATTTGTGACCACGGGTCCAGGATGCCGGAAAGGCGGCTTGCTCGCGGCCATACGGCTCATCCCAATCGTCCGACGTGACCATCAATGCCGTGTGTGGTGAATTCTTCAACGCATTGTGCACCGCATCGGCGCTTCCTGTTGCGATCTCGTCGATTTCGTTGCGAATAAGCTCGAGTGCATCACAAAAGCGATCGAGCTCCTCCTTCGTCTCGCTCTCGGTGGGCTCGATCATAATGGTACCGGGCACCGGAAATGACATGGTCGGCGCATGGTATCCGTAGTCCATCAGACGCTTCGCAATGTCAAGCTCTGTGATATCGGAGGCCTTCTTGATTGGCCGGAGATCGACCAGGAATTCGTGGGCGCATCTGCCGCTGATTCCCTTGTACAGAACCGGATAGCGTTCCTCAATGCGCTCCATCATGTAGTTTGCATTGAGGATGGCGATCTCGCTCGCGCGCTTCAGGCCTGACGCACCCATCATCGCAATGTATGCCCATGAAATGACAAGAATGTTCGGAGAGCCATACGGCGCGGCTGCGACGGGTCCAATAGCTCTTTCATCATCTGCATCAGAAAACGGATGCGCGGGGAGGAAGGGGACCAGGTGTTGAGCGACGCAAATCGGGCCCATACCCGGACCGCCGCCGCCGTGGGGAATGCAAAACGTTTTGTGCAGGTTAAGGTGACACACGTCGGCACCGTAATCGCCCGGACGGCATAGTCCGACCTGGGCGTTCATGTTCGCACCGTCGAGATAGACCTGCCCCCCGTGCTCGTGGACAATTCGATTGATCGTCCGGACGTCCTTCTCGAATACTCCGTGGGTCGATGGATACGTAATCATCAGAGCCGCGAGCTCGTCGCTATATTTCTCCGCTTTCTCTCGGAGATCGTCCACGTCCACATTGCCGTGCTTGTCGGTCTTCACGACGACGACCTTCATGCCTGCCATCGTTGCGCTGGCGGGATTCGTACCGTGAGCCGACTGCGGGATAAGGCAGACATCTCGCTGGGATTCGCCCCGATCTCGATGGTACGCCTCGATGACAAGAAGTCCGGTATACTCGCCCGCCGCCCCGGAATTCGGTTGAAATGACGTTTTCGCAAAGCCGGTGATTTCGCACAACCACGAATCTAGTTCGTCGATGAGCTCACGGTAGCCTGCGGCCTGGTCACCAGGAACGCATGGGTGGAGCTTATTGAATCCGGGAAGCGTGATCGGCAGGAGCTCCGCGGCGGCATTTAGCTTCATCGTACAGGAGCCGAGCGGTATCATACTCGTCGTCAGCGACAGGTCGCGCGATGCGAGTCGATGAAGATAACGCATCATCTCCGTTTCGGAGTGATAACGGTGGAAAACGGAATGGTCGAGGTAGGAGGATGTGCGTGGGAGTGGACCGGCGTACCCGGGATTCATGTCCTTCGCGAGCGTTTCGGCCGAGACGCCGTTTCCTTCGCCGCCGAAAATGCGGAAGAGCGCATTGATGTCCTCGGCGGAAATGGTTTCATCAAGTGCGATCCCGAAAGAACCATCCGTGAAGGTACGCAAATTAATGCGGGCACGGCTGGCAGCGGCCAGTACGTCGTCCGTGCCCGTCTTCCCCGGCTCAACCCGGAGTGTATCGAAGAAGTGATCGTGTCGTACGGAGCAGCCGAGGCGCCGGAAACCCACCTCCAGCAGCCTGGCGAGATTGTGTACCCGTTCCGCGATGGAACGCAGGCCTTCCGGCCCATGATAGACCGCATACATAGCCGCCATAATGGCCAGCAGAACCTGCGCCGTGCAGATGTTCGACGTCGCCTTGTCCCTGCGAATGTGTTGTTCTCGCGTTTGCAGGGCCATCCGGAGGGCGGGGTCGCCGTCGGCATCAATCGAGACGCCGATGATGCGGCCAGGTATCTGTCGTTTAAACTGCTCACGTGTGGCGAAGTACGCCGCGTGAGGTCCTCCAAAGCCGAGCGGCACGCCGAAGCGCTGCGTATTCCCGATGGCGGCATCGGCACCGAATGCGCCGGGCGGCCTGAGCAGCGCCAGACTCAAAATATCTGCCGCGACGACGACGAATGCGTTCTCCTCGTGCGCACGCCGGCAAAAATCATCGTAGTCGTAGACGGCGCCGTCTGTAGCGGGATATTGCACGAGAGCACCGAAGACCTCACCCGAGAATTCAAACGTGCGATGATCGCCTATGACCACATCGACGCCGATCGGCAGAGCACGCGCTTTTACTACATCGATCGTCTGTGGATGGCAGTCCTCCGAGACGAAGAATACGTTGGCGTTCCGGCGGGGGGAGGCACGATTAAACATCATCATCGCTTCAGCCGCAGCTGTGGCCTCGTCGAGAAGCGACGCGTTAGCGATCTCGAGTCCCGTGAGATCGATGACCATCGTCTGAAACGTGAGAAGAGCCTCGAGGCGACCTTGCGATATTTCGGCCTGATACGGGGTGTACTGCGTATACCAGTTCGGATTCTCCAGCACATTGCGCTGAATCACCGGGGGCGTGACGGTATCATGATATCCCATCCCGATGAACGATCGAAACACGACATTCTTCGATGCAAGGGCATGCGCCCGCTGAAGAAGATCGTGTTCGGATGCGGCAGGAGGAAGGTCGAGCGGCCGATCCAGGCGGATGCCTCCGGGAATCGCCTCGTCGATGAGCTCGTCGAGCGACGATACGTCGAGTCGGTTGAGCATCTCCTCAACTTCGAGGTCTGAGGGCCCGATGTGTCGGGTAGCAAATGCTTCGGTACTTCTGAGATCTATGGACATCCGGTTCGTCTTATCCGTCGTGATTCTCACTTCGAAGCCGATCGAGCGCCTCACCTGCGGCATCTTGCTCGGCTTTTTTCTTGTTCTGGGCGACACCTGTTCCGTAGGATTCGCCGTTGAGCAGTACTTCCATCGTAAACGTCTTGTTATGGCTCGGTCCGTGCTCGTCGGCGATCCGATACTGCGGCTGCGCCCAGCCACGGGACTGTGCGTATTCGAGGAGTAGGCTCTTGTAATTGTCTTTCTGGTCAGCGAGATCCTCGAGATTCAGCGCCTTCAGAATTCTTTCCTCGATGAATACACGGGCGGCCTCCTCACCGAGATCCAGGTACAGCGCGCCTATGACTGCCTCAAGCGCGTCGGCCAGAATCGTGGGCGACCGTCGGCCGCCGGACTGATCCATGTTCGCGCTCATGCTCACGAGGGATCCAAGGTTTAGCGCCTCGGCAAAACGAGCCAGCGCCAGCCCGTTGACGATTTTGGCGCGCATCCGCGTCAGGAAGCCTTCATTCCTGTCGGGGAATTCGTTGTAGAGATGCTCGGCGGTGACAAACCCGAGTACGGCATCACCGAGAAATTCCAGACGCTCGTTCGACCGTAAATGGCTGTTCGGCTCGCCTCGCAGGCTCGAGCGATGCAGCAGGGCCTGCCGGTACAGATCCATGTTTCCAACCGGAGTGCCCAAAAGCTTTTCGATATCGGCACGGGTGACCGTCGAAGGCCGTTCCGTCGGTTTCGGAGAGATATCCTTCTTCCGCCGTAGAATTCGGCGAACGTAGGCTCCAAATGTGTCGGTGATTCTCCTTAGCACTTTCTGGCCGTACTTGCAGCAGCCTCCGATAGGCGACGTTACGCTAAAAATACAACGCAAGCGTGCGCGCCACTTTAAACATTTAGCTCATTTTGTCGAGTTTGAGTTCCGCTCTCACATTCGCGCCGACAATCTCAGTGATCCGAGCTCGAAGTCCATGGCAATCGTTTCCGTTAATCCAGCCACAGAGGAAGAAATACAGCGCTACGACGAGCACTCAAGCGATGAAGTCGACCGTCGGCTCGATAGGTCTGCTGCGGCGTTCCGTCGGCACAAGGCGACCAGCTTTGCCGAACGTGCGGAGAAGATGAGGCGGACCGCCGATCTGCTGGAGGAACGTGCTCGCGAGTACGCCTCGATTATGACGCTCGAAATGGGAAAGCCCATTCAACAGGCTGTTTCCGAGGCCGAAAAATGTGCGCTCGGATGCAGGTATTATGCCGAGAACGCCGAAAAATTCCTGCAGTCTGAAGCGGTCGAGGACGACGAAGCGAACATCTACGTGGCGTTCCAGCCCCTCGGTCCGGTACTCGCTGTGATGCCGTGGAATTTTCCATTCTGGCAGGTCTTTCGCTTTGCTGCACCGGCGCTCATGGCGGGGAACGTCGGGCTCCTGAAGCATGCGTCGAATGTGAGTGGATGTGCGCTCGCGATAGAGGAACTGCTCGGCGAGGCGGGATTTGACGGCGGTGAATTTCAGACGTTGTTGATTTCGTCCGAGCGCGTCGCCGACGTGATCGACGATGACCGTATCCGAGCCGCCACGATTACGGGAAGCGTCGGCGCCGGCCGGTCCGTCGGATCCCAATCCGGCAAGCAGATCAAGCCTTCGGTGCTGGAGCTTGGCGGCTCGGATCCCTTCATAGTTCTTGCCGATGCGGATCTAGAACTGGCCGCTGAGCTCGCAGTGCAGTCGCGGATGCAGAACAGCAGCCAGAGCTGCATCGCGGCGAAGCGCTTCATTGTCGAAGAGCCAATCTTTAAAGACTTTACGGATCGGTTTGCCAAAGGAATGGGCGATCTCAAAGTCGGCGATCCTACCAAAGAGGATACCGACGTGGGCCCGCTCGCCCGCGACGACGTTCGCACGGACGTGGACGACCAGGTCAGACGCTCGATTGAGCAGGGAGCGAAGTTATTGATGGGCGGCGGGATTCTCGACCGGCCGGGCTATTTCTATACGCCGGCCGTCCTGGTCGACGTGGAACCGGGGAACGTCGCCTTCGAAGAGGAGATTTTTGGGCCGGTTGCCTCCGTCACGCGTGCGCGGGACGTCGACGATGCGGTGGAGCTCGCGAATGCGACGGCGTTCGGTCTCGGCGGAGCGGTATTTACTGGCGACAGAGAAAAGGGCGAGGAGGTCGCACTTCGCTTGGAGGTAGGATGCGCGTTCGTCAACGAGATGGTTCGCAGCGATCCGCGCGTGCCGTTCGGCGGCGTGAAGGCCAGTGGATATGGACGAGAGCTTTCATACTTCGGGATCCGTGAGTTCGTAAACATTAAAACCGTGTGGATCGAATAGCTGCCACGCTCTTAACTGAACGACAGTTTGGTATTGATGAGCCTCCGTCGTACGTTTATAGCCGGTTCTTTCGCATACGCCTGTTGGTTCCACGTCCCTCACGGGATGGATTAAAAGGGAATCCGGTGCGTCGCTGCTGCCAGCCGGCACGGCGCCATTCCGGAGCTGTACCCGCAACTGTAGGCTTCACTAACGACGTGCGCCAATGACGCGCCGGCCACTGTTCGATCGAACGGGAAGGCCGCGCCGCCGAGCCGCGCGCCGACGCGACCGAGATACGTCTCGATCGCGAAGCGGAGCAAGCCAGGAGACCTGCCAGCAGGCGCGATTGCCGAAAACCTCCGGGATATGAGGTTCGCGAGCATCCCGCTTTCACGACGTGTCACCACCGAGCCGAGCAGCGGTTGCCCGAACCTTTCATTTGAGGTTCGGGATTTTTTATGCCGTTTTCTCGCTACATCCTTTCATTCGTTCTCACCTGCGTGCTCGCAGTTTCGCTGGCACTTCAGGTCGCACTTCCGAGTGCAGCGCAGGACGTCACGACTCCTGACAGCGCATTCGCGAGGAGTGCGCGGCTCGACTCCCTTGTACACCTCGGGGAGATCACCGTCACCGCCTCGAGAGTCGACCTCCAGGTCGCCGAGGCCGCGCAGCGAATAACGGTTCTCGATAGCGACGACATCGAAGGGTCCGGAGCGCGGACACTAGCCGACCTCCTCGCTGCCAGGTCGGGCCTATTCATTCGCCGCTACGGTGACGGGCTCGCCACCATTTCTCTGCGAGGTACGAGCCCTTCTCAGGCTCTGCTCCTGCTCGACGGCATGCGCCTTGTCGATCCCCAGCTCGGCCAACTGGACCTCTCGATCTTCCCCACGTACCTGCTGAGCACAGTGGAAGTGGTGCATGGCGCCGGATCCGCACTCTACGGATCGGACGGCATCGGCGGAATCATAAACCTGCGTCCCCATGTCGCGACGGAAGATGGGATGCGTCTCACCTCCGAAATCGGTGCCTTCGGTGAGCGGCGGCTTGGCGGCGGTGCAGCATGGACCGATGGCGCCGCGGGAGTAATCGCGGCCGCAGAGTACGCACGAGCGGAAGGTGACTTCCCCTATATCAACGGCTCGCTTTTTCCCGCTCGTAAGGTGCGTCGAAGCAACGCGGATCGCGAATCACGGTCGGTCTACACCTCCGGAGTCGTGGAATCCGGCCGCCACCGGCTCAAGGGCGGCATCTTGTATGCGGATGCAACGCGCGGCCTGCCGGGTCCCGCCACGATAGATCCAGCCGGCGAGCGTCAGTGGGATGAGCACATACGTGTTTGGATCAGCGACGACGTGCGGATGCGGCCTGGAAGGGTTTCCATACGCGGCTTCATTCATCGCACTGCGCTCCGGTATGTCAACCCGAGTGTGGATGTGGATGACGTCGGGCGCACCGCCATGGGCTATATCGAGGCCGATATGGCGATGCCCGTGAGTAGGCATTGGATCGCGGATGGCGGTCTCGCCGCAGGGTTTGCGCAGGCGAGGCACCCGATGCTCTCCACCGATGCGGGCGAATTCCACGGGTCGGCATTTGGCGAACTCATCGGGCGTATCGGACGCCTGTCGGTATTACCGGCCGTTCGCCTCGATGCGTTCGGCGGCGTGGTTGGCGGCAGACAAAACGGCCGGAGGCTCGCTGTCAGCCCTCGGTTGGGTTTCAACATCCAGGTGAGCGACAGGTCACCGATTCACGTGAAGGCTGCGCTCGGCCGAGCATTCCGGAATCCGACGTTCAATGAGCGGTACTGGCAGCCCGGGGGGAATCCGGATCTTGAGCCGGAGCGGGCATGGTCGTACGAAGCCGGTCTTTATGCATCACGCGGCGGTGTGACCTTTGAAGCGACAGGATTCGGCGCCCGGACGAAGGATCAGATTGTCTGGACACCGGAGAGGCGCGTGTGGGCGCCCGAAAACGTGTCGAACACCGCCACGACGGGCATCGAAGCGTCGGCGAGCGCCGCGACAGGTGTAGGCAATTCGGTGCTCGAAGGGGGTGCGACGTACGTGTTCACGAGCTCGGTCGACCGCTCTGAACCGGCTGCCGGAACGTATGGAAGACAGCTTCGCTACGTGCCTCGAAATCAGTTCAAGAGTTTCGCGGGCCTGACCAAAGGACCGCTACAACTCGATGTCAATGCGCGGTTCACGGGTCGCCGGTATGTGACCGCCGATGAGTCGGAGTCGCTTCCGTCTGCGTTGGCTGTCGATGTCCAGGCGGGCGTGCGAAAAGCCTTCGGGGGACTCCGCATATCCTTATTCCTCTTCGTCGAGAATGTCGTAAACACGGACTACGAAATTATCCAGCACTATCCAATGCCGCCGCGTCATGCACGCGTTCGGCTGATCCTCGAGACCTTCGAGAACTGAAAGAGACAATGAGATATATCAACTTTTTTCTGCTTTTTATCGTTGCGCTGGCCGCCATCGGATGCGATTCGGTCGGCGATGATGACGCCGCCGACACGCGTGCTACGGGAATACTGGTGGTAAATCAAGGCAACTTCAGTGACGCGAACGGATCCGTCACGTTGTATGACCCTGTCGAAGGCGAAGTACGGCCGGCGGTGATCTCAGACGTAGGTTCGATACTGCAGAGCGTCGCAGTGAGCGCCGATAGGCTCTATCTGATGGCGAACACCGGCGAGCGCATCGATATATTTGACGTAGAGACCCTGGAGCAAACGGGGCAGATCACCGAAATCATCAGTCCGCGCTACATGGTGCGCAGGGGGCAGACGGGGTACGTGAGCAATCTTTACGGCGCATCCGGAAGCTTCTCTGGCGGCAAAGTTACGATCCTGGATCTGGATGAGGAACGGAAGCTGAAGGAGATCGACGTCGGCAGCAACCCCGAAGGACTGGTGCTCGTGGATGATCGCCTGTATGTAGCGAACTTCGGGTTCGGAGCCGGTAATACGGTGAGCGTGATCGATATCGAGTCCGAAGAGGTTGCGTCGACGATCGACGTGGAATGCGATGGACCGCGGTTCCTCGTGGTCGACGATGATAAGGATGTGTTTGTGTTCTGCACCGGCAGCACCACCTATGACGAAGAGGGCAATCTCATCGGAGAGACGGACGGCGCCGTTCGCGTGCTCGACGGCACCACAGGCGCCATCATCGAGCGTTTCGAAATAGACGGCCGGATCGGTGCCGAGGGGCCGGGGCAGGATGCATTCTTTTCACGGGAAGAGGGGGTCATCTTCGCCGTGAAGGATCAAGACAGCGTCCTTCTCTTCGACACGGACGAAAACCGAGAGGTCGGGGAAATCGGACCGTTCGAAGGTGATCCGATCGGCGCACTCACCTATGATGCGTTACGTGAACAGCTCTATCTCGGCCGTGTAGCCGGGTTCGTGGAGGCGGGCGTCGTTACGATTCACAACATGGACGGTGCGGAAATAGATCGGTTCACGGCAGGGATATCGCCGACATATATGACCTGGACACCTTGAAGATCGATCGCTGCACGTGTTTCCAGGTCCGTTTCACCGAACTTAAGGCGATCGCCATCCGGACCGGAGCGAACACGATTCCACAGTTGCAAGATCACGTCCCATTTGGAGCGCAATGCCGCCTCTGCCATCCGTATGTCCGGCGGATGCTCAGAACCGGGCGGACGATCTTTTTCGAGATCGTCTCCGAATCAGACGAGCCAACGGAATTAGATCCCTAGCTCTTTCGATGGAGCTGTCATGCCTTCCATCGCAGCTTCCCGGAGCCAGACTGTGCCGTCGGCGTAGATCGTCCTTAACAATTCGGTAAACCGATGCACCGGACGCACAGCTACATTACCGGATGACTGCAGCTGAACGTCATCCCCTCGGAACTAGAACCCGAATGTCCAAGAATCGCGGTAGCCGGTCTGGTCGGCGGACCATCCTTATCGTAGATGACGAAGTCGATCTACTGGAGCTTTTGACCTACAATCTCGAAGGCGAGGGCTTTCGTGTCGTTACGGCGCCTAACGGTATAGAAGGACTCGAGGCTGCCAGGAAGGAAGAGCCGGATTTGATCGTGCTGGACATAATGATGCCGAAAATGGACGGCGTGGAGGTCTGCCGCAGATTGCGGCAGGATTCCGAACGGTTGCGGGCGACTCCGATAATTATGCTCACCGCGCGGACAGAGGACGAGGATTTCGTGAGAGGGCTGGATGTAGGAGCGGATATTTACCTGGGGAAGCCGGTCTCGCTTCCGGTTCTGATGAGCCAGGTAAGAGCCCTTTTTCGCCGTGCGGATCGAGCGGAAGGGCCCCAGGACATTCTTCGCATTCACGGCATTGAGATCAATCGCGACCGCTACCTCGTCATCTCTGAGGGGCAGGAAATCCGGCTGCCTCGAAAGGAATTCGAGCTGCTCCATTTCCTCGCGTCGCATCCAGGCAGAGTATATAGTCGCCAGGAATTGCTCGATGCAGTCTGGGGCCATGATGTGTACGTTGTGGATCGAACGGTTGATGTACACGTTCGGAAGATCAGAGAGAAGCTCGGCACCGAACTGATCGAAACCGTGACGGGCGTCGGGTACAAGCTGCGACCCCATTGATGCATCGCATCGCGTTCAAGATCGGCCTCACCACCGCGATTGCAGCCGGACTGCTGGGGTTTGCGGTGCTAGCGATGGGCAAGGTTTCGCCTGGGTACGTCATCGTGACCGCTCTAGCTGTAGGGGCGATCGCCTATGGTGCGGCCCGGCAGCAGCTTCGAAGCCGCATGCGGCGTCTCGGGTCATCTATCGACGCCCTCCGGCGGGAAGGTGGCCGCACAAACGATATGCAGTCCGTGACCGGCAGCGGCGACGAGCTGGAGTCGCTTCTCCGCCGGACCGATCAGGCATCTCAAGCCGTACGACGGCGCATCGCCGATCTGAATAGAGCCGAGAACTTCAGGCGCGAGTACGTGGGCGATGTCTCCCACGAGTTGAAAACACCAATATTCGCGATTCAGGGCTTCGCAGAAACGTTGTTGGCCGGTGCGATAGACGACCGCAGAGTCAGCAGAAATTTTGTAGAAAAGATTCTACAGAATGCCGCTCGACTCGATGCGATGACGAAGGATCTGGCCGAGATCTCCCGCCTCGAATCGGGAGCACTCGAGCTCTCGCCGTCCGTTTTCGATGTAAAGCAGATGTACGAAGAGGTCCGGGAGAGTTTGGCGCTTGCAGCGGAACTGCGAGAGATTGAGGTATGGATAGAAGCGGATTCGGACGCAGCGCGTGTTGTGGGTGATCGGGACCTCATTCGCCAGGTGATCACCAACCTCGTGGACAACGCCTTGAAGTACAACGAGCCGGGCGGTTGGGTGCGTCTTTGCTCCGAACGGGATGCACCCGGTATCGTGCGACTTGGCGTTCAGGATAACGGCATCGGTATAGCCGCTGAACATATCGATCGCGTAACGGAGCGTTTCTATCGCGCGGACAAGAGCCGGTCGCGCAGTCAGGGCGGCACCGGGTTGGGTCTCTCCATCGTCAAACATATATTGGCCGCGCACCGCAGCATCATCGAGGTCGAGAGCGAGGTGGGGCAAGGAACGACCGTCTCATTCACGCTTCCGTCGCCGAACACGACCGAATAGGACGGGCATTTGATCAGAAGAGACCAGGTACCATTCGCATCACTGCATGCTGCGTAAAGCATACATTCTCAGCCGACCGCAGAAGCTATTCGTCGTCTGTACGGCGGTATTCATTACAGGGCTCGTCATTGCCGAAGCGACAGCGAGCAAATTCTTCACGGCATTCGATCTGCCGTTTACGCTGTCGATCTTTGGCGTCGAGTTCGACTCGGTAATCATGACGGCCGGGGTCATCGCGTTCCCGGTCACGTTCATCGTTACCGATCTCCTCAACGAGTACTACGGCAAGAGCGGAATCCGTTTTGTGACGTTCCTCGGGATGGTGATGATCGTCTTCGAATTCGCCATCCTGCAGGTAGCGATGAGCGTACCGACAGCCTCGATCTCCCCTGTTCCCGAAGAGGCGTTCGACCTTGTCTTCGGCGCTACGGGACGGATCATCTTCGGCAGCATCACGGCCTATCTGATCGGGCAGATCGTCGATATCACGCTATTCCACTGGCTGCGTCAGCTAACACAAGGAAGGATGTTGTGGCTGCGTGCGACAGGATCGACGTTAGGGTCCCAGTTTCTCGACACGTTCATCGTGCTGATCGTAGCATTCGCCGGGCAGCTCCGAATTCAGGAAATTCTGGCGATTACCCTGTTTAACTACGGCTACAAATTCATCATTGCCGTCATCATCACGCCGATCATATACCTATTCCACTGGATAATGGATTGGTATCTCGGAAGCGAGACGGCGGATCAGATGATACGCCAGGCCGAACAGGGTCAGGAGGTCACCGTCTGATCGCAGGACTTTACGACACCTCCGCCTCTTCACGAATGTTCTGGCCTACGAACGACAGCCAGCCGTGGGGATCGTTGCCGTTCTTGACGACATCGAAGAACGCGATTTGAAGCTCTTCAGTGATCGGCCCGCGGCTTCCCGCACCAATTGTGTACTTGTCTACGGTTTTGATCGGCGTGATTTCCGCGGCCGTCCCGGTGAAAAAGACCTCGTCAGCAATGTAAAGCGCCTCGCGCGGAATCCTATTTTCGACCACCTCATAGCCACGCTCACGGGCGAGCGTAATCACCGCATCTCGCGTGATGCCGGGGAGAATGGACAATCCGACAGGGGCGGTATAGATCGTGCCGTCGCGAACGACGAATAGATTCTCGCCGCTGCCTTCCGCAAGAAACCCGTCGTGCGAGAGCATGATGCCCTCCATGTAGCCGTTCAGAACGGCATCCATCTTCACAAGAGACGCGTTCAGATAATTCCCACCGGCCTTTGCCAGGGAGGGCAGCGTATTCGGGGCCATCCGATTCCACGAAGCGACGTGCACGTCGACGCCTTCGTTCAGGGCCTCGGCCCCGAGGTAGGCTCCCCATTCCCATACCGCAATCACCGTCTCGACGGGGTTCTGCAACGGGTTGACTCCCATCGGGCCGACGCCGCGAAAGACGAGCGGGCGAATATAACAGGCAGCGAGGCCACTTTCTTCGATCGTGTGGACCGCGGCATCCTCGAGTTCATCCAGCGAGTACGGGATGTCCATCCGATGGATTGTCGCCGAGTCTACGAGTCTGCGCAGGTGTTCACGCAGGCGAAACACGGCTGAACCGCGCTGTGTCTTGTAGCAGCGAATGCCCTCGAATACGGACGAGCCGTAATGCAGCGCGTGTGCGAGGACGTGAACCTTCGCGTCCTCGAACGGAACGAGCTTGCCGTTAAACCAGATCGTATGCTCCATAGGAAAAGGGGTTGTTCTCGGATGAATGTGGAAGAACGAGCGCTGATTTGAAAGGTTCGAGCGTCCTAGAGCCGATTCGGAGATGGAATCAGGCGGTTGCCGCCGTCGGCGTCGTAGATGGCGTATTCGAAGCCCGCCTCTACGGCATAGGCGCCGAAGCGGCCGCTGCGATCGAGCGCCAGAAAGCCCACCTGCAAATCCTCTTGATCACGGTTTTTCGCAATCACGCGGTCGACTGCGAGGCGGCACGCCTCCTCGGGCGTATGGCCCTGGCGCATCAGTTCGACGACGAGGTGGCTTCCGACGATGCGGATGACGGC
>CAZKNF010000023.1:0-18301 GCA_964554105.1 uncultured Rhodothermales bacterium
ACGTACACGCCGCCGGATTCGGTTACAATTCCTTCGATTACAGCTTTATAAAGAACAGGGGTGTGGAAGCTGGACCCGTACTTTAGTGGCCGGCTTCGACCCGATTTTTCCATCTCTCTGACCCCGCTTTTTCTTTGCGGGGATCTGCGGCTCGGGATCGCGGCGTCCGTCAGCGGGGCGCCTCTTTCTTCCCTCACCCGTCACCCGTCGTTACATGCCAAGCACTCTCTCGGCGAGCGTTGCGTAATCTGACCCACGTCCCTCCTGCCAGTTTGCGAAGATGTTCGGATTCCAAATCTCGATGTGGTCCATCGAGCCGATTATCAGCGCAGTCTCCTTCACTTCAGCGAAATCCATCAATTGCTTTGGTATCGATATCCGACCCTGGCTGTCGAGCGAAACTTCGTCGGCCCACATCATGATCATTCGCACGAAATCACGAGCTTCGGCTTGGTACGTATTGAGCTCTGCAATCCTCTCTTCCTTTCTCTCCCATTCATTCAGCGGGAAAAGATTAATGCACTGCTCAAATCCGCGAGTAATCGTAAAGCTGTTTTTCGCCTCTGGGGACAGCGCACTTCTCATCTTGGCCGGGATCGCGACGCGACCCTTGCTATCCACAGAATACTCGGCCTGTCCCTTAAAGCTTGCCATTAAGCCAAAGACACAACTGCTTCGTCGCCCGAACGAGAAGGCCCCGCCCAACCGGACCTATTCGAAAATCCAAAAAACGCGGCACTCCAAACGGGCGATGAATCAATGCAGGTTACTGGGATAGTCCCCCACATTTCCCCACTCACATCTCAAGGTAGTGTATTTCCAGCGAATGTCAAGCGTATCGGTGCAAAAATATTCAACAATTGCACCGTGGTAAGTATGTGTCTTACATGTGTATAGAGGGTGAATTACTGCTTTTTCGCAAGAAAGCGCCGTGATGTGGGGAAGTAGGGTGAACGAGGGTGCGATGGCCCACCATTTAACAACGTTGTTCCTTCCGCCGTCGGCAATCATCCGTTCTCGATGGGCACAAGGCCGTACATTTATAGTAATCGCACTGGCTCAAGCGAGCAGCTGCGACTGTTGGAACCACTAAGAAATGAGATGATTCAGATGCCTGATCTAGAACGTTCCGTGGTCGTAATTACGGGAGCAACCGCCGGCGTGGGCCGCTCAACGGCACGTGCATTCGCCCGGCAGGGTGCTCGCCTCGGTTTGCTCGCTCGTGGACTTGACGGATTGCGAGCCGCACAGCGTGATGTGGAGGCCCTCGGCGGAAGAGCGTTTGTCGTGCAGACGGACGTGGCGGACGCCGATCAGGTGGAAATGGCCGCCGCGCAGGTCGAAGATGCGCTGGGTCCGATCGACGTGTGGGTCAACAATGCCATGACGTCGGTTTTTGCCGAATTTCAGGACATCGAGCCGGATGAGTTTAAGCGCGTAACCGATGTCGTGTATCACGGTACGGTGAACGGTACGCGTGCGGCTCTGAAGCGCATGATCGCGAGAGACCGGGGCACGATCGTTCTGGTTGGCTCGGCACTAGCATATCGGGGCATCCCGCTCCAATCCGCCTATTGCGGCGCCAAGCACGCCATCCAGGGCATGTTTGATTCCGTTCGAGCGGAACTGCTCCACAGCAAGAGCGGCGTGCATATCACGATGGTCCAGCTACCGGCGCTGAATACGCCGCAGTTCGAATGGGTCCGGTCAAAGCTGCCAAAGAAGGCGCAGCCCGTACCACCTATTTATCAGCCGGAGGTAGCGGCCGAGGCGATTGTCTTCGCCGCCCGAAGCCGCAGGCGAGAAATCTTCGTCGGGGCGCCGTCCGTCCTGACGATCGTCGGTAATAAGATTGCGCCGGCACTTGCCGACAGGTATCTCGCTGAGACGGGATTTAGCAGCCAGATGCGCGACGAATCCGAGGATCCAGATAGAAAAGACAATCTATGGGAGCCCTTAGCGGGGGATCACGGTGCGCATGGAGCCTTCGATGCTGAATCGCGTGACTTCAGTCCCGGACTGTGGATGTCGAAGAACAGAGGCTGGCTTTCGCTAGCCTCCGCTGCAGTTATGGGACTGGCGATCTCGATGCTGACAAATCGTTGACGGCAGGGGCATGTACAGATCGAACAGCCGCGTCTCTACATCTTCGCGGAGGCAAGCTGTACGACCTTTTGGCGCTTAGGCGGCCGGGGCGACTCCACCATATCTTTTTCACGTGCGAATGATACACACGCAGCTACGAAGGACTTGAATAGTGGATGTGGATGCCCCACGGTGCTCTTGTACTCGGGATGAAACTGCACGCCGACGAAATATCGATGCTCGGGCAGCTCAATAATCTCGACGAGATCCCGTCCGGGGTTGATACCCGTGAAGTGCATCCCGTTCTCTAATAGCTTGTAGCGGAGCACATTATTGACTTCATATCGGTGGCGGTGTCTTTCCGTTACCTCCGGCACGCCGTAGATTGAATGCACACGTGAACCCTCGGCCAGCTCGCAATCGTATGCGCCGAGCCGCATGGTGCCGCCCTTGTCGGTGATACGCTTCTGCTCCTCCATGATGTCGATGACCGGATGCGGTGTATCGGGTTCGAATTCCGTAGAGTGCGCATCCTCCCATCCACATACGTTGCGGGCATATTCAACTACCGCGCACTGCATACCGAGACAGATGCCGAAGAACGGTATGTCATTCTCCCTCGCATGCTTGACGGCGAGCAGTTTGCCCTCTATGCCGCGATCGCCGAAGCCCGGGGCTACGAGTACGCCTGCCACGTCCCCGAGTAACTCAGCGATGTTCTCTTCCGAGATTTCGTCGGAGAGAATGTATTGCATGTCTACCTGAACGCCATTCGATGCACCGGCGAGTATAAAGCTTTCGGTAATGGACTTATAGGCGTCCTGGTGCTCCACGTACTTGCCGATTAAGCCGATCCGAACGTTGGCATCGGGATTCTTGATCTTCTTCAGAAAGTCGATCCACTCATCCAGGTTGGGTTCGACCATCACGCCATTGCCTTCAGGTGCAGAGGCCACGCCCAGGCGCTCGAGAACGATGTCGTCCATTCCTTCCTCCTTCAGGAGCAGAGGCACCTCATAGATCGACTCGGCATCGAGCGATGCCACGACGGCTCTGGGCTCGACATTGCAAAAAAGGGCGATCTTTCGGCGAAGATCGTCCTCCAGCGGACGTTCCGAGCGGCACACCAGAATGTCGGGTTGCAGTCCATACGACAGGAGCGTCTTTACCGAGTGCTGCGTCGGCTTAGTCTTCAGCTCGCCGGCGGCTTCGAGATAGGGAACGAGCGTGAGGTGTACATCCAGCGTATTGCGCACACCGACTTCATATCGAAGCTGGCGAATCGCCTCCAGGTAGGGCTGGCTCTCGATGTCTCCCACCGTTCCGCCAATCTCGGTGATGACGACGTCGTAGCGTCCGGTTTCCCCGAGTTTGAGCATCCAATACTTAATCTCGTCAATAATATGCGGCACAACCTGGACTGTCTTCCCGAGATAGGCACCGGCCCGCTCCTTCGTAATGACCTCTAAATAGACGCGTCCGGTCGTCACATTATTAGCCTGGCTCGTGGGACGGCCCAGAAACCGTTCGTAATGGCCGAGATCCAGGTCAGTCTCCGCACCGTCTTCGGTCACGTAGACCTCGCCGTGCTCGTACGGATTCATCGTTCCAGGATCGACATTGATGTAGGGATCGAACTTCTGAATTGTAACACGAAGCCCACGCGCCTCGAGCAGGCGCCCCAACGACGCGCAGACAATCCCTTTACCCAATGAAGACGTAACGCCTCCCGTGACGAAGATGTATTTAGTCTGCACGGTTCTAGCCTTTAAGTGCGTGAACTTCTGGTCGAGCGTCGGCGGAAATACAGATTGCGGCAGATGCTTGTTTCTATTCGGAGGATGGATCTAAGCATGATCTGCCTCACCCAGCGGCTTACGCGCGACTACGAAGAGGCCGGTACCCCGTTCATTCGCGTCTCGCACGTCTAGCGCATTGAGTATGGTGCCAGCCGGAAGCGCGGCGGCATAGTAAAACGGAAGGAGTACAAATGAGACGCGCGTGCGTGCCAGCATCTGAATCGGCCACTTGATCAAAAGACGCCATGCCCGCGAACCGTACCGTCCGTACGTATAGATCGCCTTCGTCACGTTCAGCCCTGCCTCCTCAAGCTTCGATGACAACTCCTCACGATTATATCCCGGTCGCACGTGCTCTTCGATAAAACTCTCCTCACCTTCGTCGGACACGTCCGATCCGCCAAGATCGGAAGGCGTATTTATGACAACGTAGCCGCCGGGATTCAGCAGCCGCTCGAAATTACGAAATACCTGGCGATCTTCTTCGATGTGCTCCATTACGTCGACCGACAGAATGAGATCGAACCTGTCGGGCAGATCAAGCACGGTGAGGTCCGCTTTTGCGAAGGTCACGCGGTCGCCTTCCGGGGTCCTCTCGATGAAATGGCGCGCGTTCGCGAGATAATCCTCCTTTATATCAACCGCCAGGACGCGCACGTTGGGAAACTCGGCCGCGATAAAATAGGCGTACTGGCCGAATCCGGTCCCGGCATCGAGGACGTGAAGTCGGCGGTTTGACGGCAGCGACGCCACGAGACGCCGGACTTCACGACGCACGTACCAGGCCCGGAGGAATACGATGTTCAGCATGCCGTAAAAGAGCTTCTGCAGAACGGGATGCGTACTGAATATCCGGCCTAGTCGGTCTTTGACTGGATCGTAAAACATCTAGATTTTTAAATGCACCACATCATCCCACCATCTCCTCGATCGCCCTGACAAAGAACTCCCAGCTGTGTTTCTGCTTTTCGAGCCGGACACCCGCAGTCAGTCGATCGTTCATGTTGTCATCGAAAAACCGAATACACGCGTCTGCCAGTGCCGCCGGATTGCCGGACTCAACGACGAGGCCTGCCTTTTCGTGCGGTACCACCTCCGCCAATCCACCGACATCGGTGACGATCACGGGGCGTTCGAAATGATATGCTGTCTGGATTACGCCGCTCTGCGTTGCGGTCACGTACGGCTGCACCACTACATCTGCCGCCGAAAAGTACATCGCCACATCGTCTTCGGGAATGTAGTGATTGTGCAGGTGCACTCTGCCTTCGAGACCATGATTTCTGATCTGTCGGCGGTACTTAGCTTCATTTTCGTAGAATTCACCGGCGACGACGAGCTCCGCACCCTTCCGCGCTGCGGCGATCCTGGGCATCGCGTCGATAAGGACGTGGAGCCCTTTGTATTCGCGTACGAATCCAAAAAAGAGCATGACGTTTGCGTCCTTCGAGAGGCCGAGCTCTTCGCGGGCTCTATCCCGCTCCATCGTTTCGCCAAAATGCTCATAGATTGGATGCGAAAGGGTGCGGATGGTGGCATCCGTGCCGAGGGACCGCGCGTCAGATGCGACAGCGGTCGACAGGGCCACGATGCCATCGCATCTCCTCAGAAAGTACCGAGCGAGCGTAACGTCGCCGGGGCGGCGTTCATGCGGCAGCACATTGTGGACGACGGCCAGGATGCGAACTCGATCTAACCGCTTACGGATTCGCCCCGCGAGCACACCGTATGCCGGGGCAAAGAAAGGCAGCCAGTACTGAAAGATCACAGCGTGCGGCTCCACATCTGCGATATGCCTGCCGGCATCAAACCACGTCCGGGGATCCACCGAATCGATGAGTGCGGTTGACTCGAGCTCGGTATCCGAACTTCGCCTGTGAACAGAGGCGTGCTCGGTGGTGTACTGCGATTTTCCGGGGAAGAATACTTTTGGATACTGGCGACTGAACGTCACGATCGAGACATCATGCTCGTCGAGTCTCAGGCCTCTGGCCAACGAGTCTGTGAACTGCGCGATGCCTCCGCGGTACGGGTGCGCCGGCCCAACAAGAACCACACGTCGGCGTCGCGACATGATGTGCTGCATCCATTGATATAAGTGACGGCACGTCCGGTGCGTCAGAGCGACGCAGCTTTCTATCCTCGCTCTTTAATTCTTGCTCGCGGCTCTTCACTTCGTCGACTTCCGCTTCCGATGCGAGGCGGCAGCGTACGGGTAATCTGATACGAGCTCGTTCGCTCCATCTCCCCTTTGATGAGCATCTCACCGATGAGGCCGGTCGTAAACATCTGCACGCCGACGACAATCATCAAAACGCCCAGGAGGAGCAGAGGCCGATCGCCGATAGGATTTCCGAAGACGATCTTGTCGATGGAGATCCACAGCGAGATCAGCAGGCCCGCGATGAACGCCAGCGTGCCGAACGACCCGAAGAAATGCATCGGCCGCGCCGCGAACCGCGTGAGAAAGAGGACCGAGATGAGATCCAGAAAACCCTTTATGTACCGATCGAATCCGAATTTCGTGCGACCGAATCTTCGGGGTCGATGCTGGATGACACGCTCCGTGATTCGATCATAGCCTTCCCACTTCGCGAGGAGAGGGATATACCGGTGGAGCTCACCGTATACGCGAACGCTTTTAACGACCTCCCTTCGATAAGCCTTCAGTCCGCAATTGAAATCGTGGAGCGGGATGCCGGAGATCTTGCGCGTCACGAAGTTGAAGAACTTGCTCGGAAGACGCTTGTCAATCGGATCATGTCGCTGCTTCTTCCAACCTGAGACGAGATCGAAGCCGTTCTCGAGCTCGGCCACCAGGTTTGGGATCTCCGACGGATCATCCTGAAGGTCTCCGTCCATTGTAATCACGTAGCGCCCTCGTGCCCGTTCGAAGCCGACCGATAGCGCTGCCGACTTACCGTAGTTGCGCCGAAGCCGGATACCCGCAAAACGGGGATCGTTTTCGTGCAGGTCTTCGATTATGTACCAGGAGTCGTCTCGAGATCCGTCGTCAACGAGCCATACCTCGAACGAGTATCCCGAACGCTCACACGCTTCGGTGATCTGCCGCGCAAGTTCCGGTAGGGACTCCTCTTCGTCGTATACCGGGACAACGAGCGAGACATCCGGATTTTCGATGGTGTGAGATGTGATCGTGGTCGACACCTCTAGTCAGGGCCGTCGATTTGTGTTGAAATGTCGATCGATCGGTCGGGCGCAGGTGCTTAGACGTCGATCGTAGCGTATTTCGCGTTGCGCTCGATGAACTTCCGCCGCGGCTCTACCGCGTCGCCCATGAGCGTGGAGAAGATACGGTCGGCAGCGGCGGCATCATCGACGGTGACCTTCTGCAGCATCCGAGTCTCCGGATTCATCGTCGTCTCCCAGAGTTGCTCTGGATTCATCTCACCGAGCCCTTTGTAGCGTTGGATTCCGAACTTCGAACGGCCTTCTTCCCGGTACTGGGAGATCATGCTCTGCAGAGCGTCATCCGACCACAAGTAGTGGTCATTGCGGCCTACGTGGAGCCGGTACAGAGGCGGAAGCGCCACGTATATATACCCCTTTTCGAAGAGCGGGCGAAGATGTCGATACAGGAACGTCAGCAACAGCGTCCGGATGTGCGCACCGTCGACATCCGCGTCCGTCATAAGAATGAGCTTATGATACCGGAGTTTCAGGATGTCGAACTCGTCCTCTGTCGTCGCCAGTCCGGTGCCGAGTGCGGTCACCATGTTTTTTATTTCCTCGTTCTCGAGAATTCGGTCCAGGCGTGCCTTCTCGACGTTGAGAATTTTTCCTCGAAGCGGGAGAATTGCCTGAAAATGGCGGTCTCGAGCCTGCTTCGCCGACCCACCCGCAGAGTCACCCTCTACCAGGTAGAGTTCCGACTCATGCGGATCTCGCGACGCACAATCGGCGAGCTTGCCGGGGAGCCCACCGCCCGCGAACGCACTCTTCCGCTGCACGAGTTCGCGCGCCTTGCGTGCTGCCAAGCGCGCCTGGGCCGCGAGCACAACCTTATCGACAATTGATTTGCTCTCGCGCGGGTGATCCTCAAGCCACTGCGAAAGCCTGTCGTATACGAGCGTCTCGACGGCACCCTGCACTTCCGAATTACCCAGCTTCGTCTTTGTCTGACCTTCGAACTGCGGTTCGGCCACCTTGATCGAAAGTACCGCCGTGATGCCCTCACGAAAGTCGTCCCCGGAGAGCTCTACCTTCGCGTTCTTCAATAGGTTCGATTTGTCGGCATACCCCTTCAGGGCCCGCGTCAGGGCACGTCGGAAGCCGGATACGTGCGTACCTCCTTCAATCGTGTTGATGTTGTTTACGAATGAAAGGACGTTCTCCGTATACCCGTTGTTATAGCGCATTGCCAGCTCAACCGGTATCTCCGCATCTTCGTCGGCGATGTACATCGTCTCGCTGTGAATCGCCGTACGGGTTTCATCCAGATAGTCGACGAACTCGATTATCCCACCCTCGAAGTGGTAGTCCTCACGTCGAAGGGCCTCCTCTTCCTCGCGCCGGTCCTCGATCGAGATATAGACGTCTTTGTTCAAATATGCCAGCTCCCGAAGGCGCGTAGACAGGGTGTCGAATCGGAATTCAGTGGTCTGAAATATATTCGAATCGGGCCAGAATTGAATCTGCGTTCCGGTATCTTCGCCCTCGCGCAATTCCCTCATCCTCTCGACGGGTCCGAGGGGTTTTCCGAGAGCAAATTTCTGCTGCCAGACAAAGCCGTCACGCCATACGGTCGCGACGAGCTGCGAGGCGAGAGCATTCACGCACGAGACGCCGACGCCGTGGAGGCCTCCTGAAACCTTGTAGGTATCCTTGTCGAACTTCCCGCCCGCATGCAACGTGGTCATAACGACCTCCAGCGCCGATCGCTTCATCGTCGGGTGTTCGTCCACCGGAATTCCACGGCCGTTGTCAATCACCGTCACCGATCCGTCTTCGTTGATCGACACGTCGATCTGGTCGCAATATCCTCCCATCGCTTCGTCGACGGAATTGTCGACGACTTCGTAGACCAGATGATGCAGACCGCGGATGCCGACGTCGCCGATATACATCGCCGGACGCTTTCGCACCGCCTCGAGGCCTTCGAGCACCTGGATGTTACCGGCACCGTACTGACCCAGAATGGTCTCCTTCAGATTATTCATATACTGTCAAAATGGAATTGCGTGTGTCGGAACGAGAGGTTGTTCGATGCAGCCGAAAATCAACCTAAGCACATCGTGTAAATAACGCTCTACGCAGAAAGAAGTTTGATTTCCTCCCGCAATACCTCGAGAAAGGCTGCCGCGTTATCGGCGAAGTTAAGTGTATCCTCACGCACCTCGTCGTCCCGATCCACGAGGGCAGTGCAATCGACATAAATGAGTCGGGATTGCTCAACAAGTTCTTCGGTAACGGCGGGATAGAGGCTCATCAGGCGCTGGTGTACGCCATAGAATCCGCGCGCTACACGTGACAGCAACAGCAGGTCATTCATCCTCCGCACGAGTACGACGTCGGAGGCTGACTCACGCTCTGCCGCAACGAGACTCGTCCGGAGTGCAATCAGCCTCCTCTCGAGCTCACGGGCATTTTCATCGAGGCATGGCAGGACCTCAGCCTGGGCCTGCTGCTCGGAGGGATCACGCCCCTCCCGCCGCTCACGCATGGCGACAGCCACTTCTACTGCGCTCGAGAGGGTCGAAAGCAATGACATCGAACGTGCAAGCGCGCGTTCTTCCGCATGGCGATCAAGCATAATTGTAGTAACCGCTGGATTGTAAATGGAATACTGCTACGAGCCTCGTACAACGCCTTTTCGCCGTGCGGCCTCAATAGGGCAGCGTGCCGACGCGGACGAGAAAAAGCAAAGGCGCCTCGACAACTGTAGAGACGCCTCCTTCAAAAAAAACGAGAGCCTGAATTTATACTTCCAGATAACGCATGAACTCCTGGACGCGAAGTTGCAGGTCTTCGTTGCTCGCGTCATCGCTGAAGGTTGCCACGACGTTGTAACCGTAATGATCCAGCATGTGTCGAACGCGACTTACGTCATTCACATTCAGCTTAAGGGTAACATGGATCTTACCAGCCGCTTCGTCAGGTGTCTCGGAGGCGATCGACAGAATTTTTACGCCATTCTGCTCGATGGTGTACACTAATTGAGACAGTGAGTAGTCGCGTGGATCCACCTCCAGCGCCACGATGGCACCGGATTCCTGCGTCGAGAGCATCTTTGCGAACCGATTAAAAATGTCGTGCCGCTTCACAAGCCCGACGTACGCTCCGTCGCGTTCCGCGATAGGAAGCGTAGTCAGATCATGTTCGACCATAGTTTTCGTCAGGTCGAAGAGATGCGTTTCAGGCTCGGCGGTCACCGGCTCTCCAAAAATCATCGAGTCGACACGAGCGTCGGGCCCGGAGGCGAACTCTAGAAGCTGATCCTCGGAGACGACGCCCACAAGCATTCCTTCGCGGTCGACGACCGGAAGGTGACGAACACGCATCTCCATGAGCATACCGAGCGCGTATTCGGCGGTGTCACTCGGCGCCAGCGGGATGGCTTCGGTGCTTATAAGATCCCTGGTGGTCATCTGCTTTAGTATCAAGCGCTGCGATTCAATTAGACATTTCGTCGGTTACACTTTCCGGCGTCGAACTACTTTATTAAATGACGCAATAGACGTGCCGTTCTCGCAGGCAATGTTACATTTTGACCTGAATGATGAAAGATGTTGTATCATCCGGGAAAAGTAGCTCAGGTCATCAGCCAATCGTGGATTTACAAAGAAGTATACACTTCCGCAAGGTATTACACCCAGTAACGCCCGCGAACGGACGTAATAGATAACTGAGCCGTACGGGCACGCCGCCGAGCCCCGCAGCCATTCAGGACCCATGGCTTTCTCCTGGATCTGAAGTGGACCTACGCTGCGTCGACTACGATTCGACGACCTCCTCAAGCCCGGAAAACCTGGCCATGACCGGCTGAAGATCGCGTTCGAAATTCCGCGCGCAGCGAAAATGAAGTCGTGCCACAGCGATGGGTTCTATGTTCGGATCTCCGTTGCGGGCGTACATGTAGTCTTCTGAGAGGACGTCGGCGACCGTGTGAATGTGCGCAATCGTCTTTGCTTCCGCTACTGGCAGGTACACGATTCGCTCTACGAAGTCTCTTTCGATCAGCGCAAGCAGCTGCTCCTTCAGATCCTGGAGGCCGATGCCTCGAATGGCCGAAACGAATGCCACATCTTCGTGCTCGGCTCGAAGAGCGGCGAAAATACCCGGTTCCTCGACGTTGTCGATCTTGTTGAAAACGAGAAGCGTGGGTTTATCCAGCGCTTCGAGCTCCTTGAGCGTTTCACGAACGACCTGGATATGATCCTCAAAATTCGCATGAGAGACATCCACGACATGCAGCAGAACGTCGCTTTCGCGCACCTCGTCTAGAGTACTCTTGAAGCTCTCAAAAAGCTTGTGCGGTAACTTCCGAATAAAGCCGACCGTGTCGGACAGCAGTGCTTCCTTGTTCGTGTCGAGCGGGATTAGCCGCGTCGTCGCATCCAGAGTTGCAAAGAGCCTGTTCTCTGCAAGTACGTTGGCACCGGCGAGCGCGTTCATCAGCGTAGATTTACCGGCATTCGTATACCCCACCAGGGAGACGCGAGCATACTGATTCCGCCGTTTTCGCTGCGTCGTTCGCTGACGGTCGATGCGATCCAGGCGGACTTTCAGCGTCGCCATTCGGTTGCCGATCAGCCGGCGGTCTGTTTCGATCTGTGTTTCGCCCGGACCTTTCGTACCAATTCCGCCCTTCTGGCGAGAGAGGTGAGTCCACTGACGCGTAAGCCGCGTACGAAGGTAATCAAGTTGCGCAAGCTCGACCTGCGTCTTCGCTACCGCCGTCTTCGCCCTTGTGGCGAAAATATCAAGAATGAGCGCAGAGCGATCCAACAGCTTACATTCAAGCGCCTTCTCGAGATTTCGGATCTGGACAGGCGAGAGATCGTCGTCGAAGATGACGAGGTCACTCTGCCTCGAAGCCACGAGCCGCTTCAGCTCGTCCACCTTTCCGCGACCCACATAGGTAGCGGAATTTATCTTGGCGAGCGATTGCGTCACACGATCGGATACAGCCGCTCCTGCCGTGTCGGCGAGCTGTTCCAATTCATTTAGAGAGTCCTCTACATCCCAGCGTGAAGATTCAGGCGTAACAACGCCTACAAGAATTGCTTTTTCGGTGGAAGAACGCTCGTGGTCGTACAAAGGCTACAGACGGTTGATGAAACAAGCAGTTGACTGGATATCCTGCAAAGTGTATGCCTACCCTTCCATGGTCGAGTCGCCGTACGTCGCCTCAGGTAATTCGTTCATTCGATCGTCCAAATAACGAGACACAATGTGGTCGAACTTGACGCGATGCCTTGCGGGTACGGTCACCTTTACACGTCTACGCCGGCCTCGACGATCCACATAGAAGAATACGAATCCGCGCGTTCGCTCACGCTCAAACTCAAAATAGTCTGCCACCTGTCGCCAGGCGAAACGGTGGCGCCCATTTTTCGTGTACGCAATTAATCCGTGATCGGTCACGATGACGGCGGCTGTTAATATGGATGCGGAAAACCAGATCAGCCCGCCTGCCAGATAGCCGATCGGAAGTAGAGGATCGATTTCCAGATCCGCGATTCGCACGGATACCAGAAGAGCAACCATCAAGCCAATGAATACGACGGGGCCGACTGGAAGAGGCTGGACCCGTATGTCCCGCCAGAACACTTCGACGTCGGCCGCTCTCTTGAGTCCACTGGAAGACGTCACCAATAGCAACGTCGTCACGAGAAGGAATGCCGCGAGAAGGGCGAGATGCAGAGAGGGAAGTATCTCCATTATCAGCACTATGCCTACTTAATCGGGACACCGATCAGGCTGCAACCGTTTACCGATCAGGCTGCAACCGTTTCGGGGCGCCAATGCTTGGCAACGACCATTTCCGCCACTAGAGTCAGCAACGCGAGCAATAGAAACACGTTCCAGAGCTCGAGACCGCTTCGCTGCGCAGCGACCGCCGCGACGACGGCGCGCGGGTCCTCGGCATTCGCCTCAATCAGGCGCACGTCGTGGCCAATGGCGTCCGCAAGACGTTCCCGTGCCTCTCCATGATCATAGGTCGACAGGTCCGATTCCGAGGCGTCCATATTGGAAGCAACCCGACGCACGAGCTCGTCACCGGACAAGACATCATAAATTCCGGGATCGGCTATAGCATTCCCTTCGATGCTGAGGAGTAGCGCACCAAAGAGGTTTCGCTGTTCCGGCACATAGTCTACTCCATCGGGTCCGATCAACCGAAGCTGCTCGGAGTCCGACCAGCCCGCAATACGCAGTTCCCCATCCTCTGTAGCCGTCAACTGCTCACCTGTGGTCGCTTCCGTGGATGAGAGATAATACATCGATCGGTAGATTAGCGGCACGAACAGGCCGCGAACCGGCAGATCACTCCAATTCGGATTGGGAGCAACGGCGAGCACGAACGCCATGCCGCGGCCATGGATGATCTCCTGAAGGAAAGGATAGCCGTTGGAAAGTTCTACGAGCGTCTGCTCGGTGCCCGCGCCCGGTGAATAGTTCATGGCATGGTAAACATCCGGACTCTCGATTTCCCCCTCATTCCGCAGGTCTTCTTGCACAAAGACGCCTTCGAACAACGGATGCTCGAGGTCGACGCGATCAAACGACCCGATACTTGTTTCGGAGCCGAGCGAGCCGCTGAAGCCGCTGAATTCCCCCCCACCGATCTGCTCGATAAATGCATTATATTCCTGGGCATCCGCGCCAGCGGCCGGTGTGAACAGCAGACCGCCTCCGGCTTCGACATATCTGCCGAGCGCTGAAATTTCTCCACTGGAAAGTGAGGACGGTCCGACGAGAACGACGGCGTCATACTGGCCCAGCCCGGCCGCAGAAATTCCTGTCTCGGGAATCTCCGTTACTTCGAAGGATACGCTTCCTCTTCCCAGATCCGGCGAGAGGGCCAGCTTTATATATTCGAGCTGTTGACCCTCCCCGCGGACGAGTAGGATCTGCCGACGTTCAGGTACGTGCGCCGTCAAGTAGCGTACATTGTCTTGCACGAAGCCATCGTCCTCAATCTCGACGACGCCGGACAACCAACCTCTCCGCTGCGGACTAGCCGTGAAACGGACCTCGGTAGGCACGCCCGGCGCGAGATCGGCCGTCGACTGCGCTACACGCTCTCCGTCGAGATATACGCTCGCCAGGTAATCATCCAGCGGTTCGGTGCCGTAGTTCACGAGCGTCGCCGCTATCTGCATCGGCTCCCCGACTTCGATGATTCGGCTTTCGACGCGAACGTTCGTGACGGCGACATTGGAATGAGTCCGATCGCCAACAGGCAAAAGATAAATCCTTGCGTCGCCGTTGACAGCTATTTCAGATGTATCCGGCAGTGCGCTGCGCTGAAGGTCGGAAACTACGTAGATCTCCTTATTGAGGTGTCTCGACCGTTCCAGGGCATTCGACGCCCGCTCTAGAGCGGCAGGAAGCTTATCCGCTCCAAGATGAGCCTCGATCGATTCAATCGATTCCATGGCCGCAGCCCGATTAGAATACGCCGTAGGATCAGCCGTCCTCTCTCCTGCCGTCGCTACCACGAAGATTTCGTCGTCTGCCTGCAGCGCATCGACGAGCCCTGTCGCAACATCCTTGGCCTGGCGCAGATATTCACCGCCTCCATCGCGGAGCGTCATAGAAAGCGAATTGTCGATTACCAGCACGATGGACGAACTCGCCTGTCCACCTACGGTACCGGCAAGTTCACCGGTGACCGTCGGGCGAGCGAATGCTAAAACGAGAAAAGCGATCGTGAGCGTCCGCAGTAGCAGCAGCAGCCATTGCTTTATGCGAACCCGCTGCATTGTAGACTTCTGCAGCTCCTTGACGAATGACAACGAGCTGAAATCCACCTTCCGTGGGCGCCGGAAGTTGAAGAGATGGATGATCAGCGGAATGGAGGCCGCCGCCAAAGCAAAAAGTACGAGCGGATTTAGAAACGACATGGACTAAAATGCACGTTGCGGCCGACAGGCCTCGATGAGGGATGCGTCGGTTTCGAGCCGGCAGCGTCAAAGAATGGGATCTGCTGAGTGCAACTGAACGCAGAGAAGGGCTGTTCCGTTCGCCGTGATCTACCGTCTGCACCACTGCCCATCACCTGTTTCGCTCGTTGCCGTCGACCGCATCATCTCTCGCCGCGAGGCGTACGAAATGGTTTGCGAAGTACTTGGAATCTATACGCAGTCATGTCGATAACCAGCCGGCGCCCTTCACCACAAACTCCTGTTTCAACTCATGCCGACGACGGCGCGAAGCAAGCGGCGAGAAAGCACATCGTAATCCGGGGCGCACGACAGCACAATCTGAAGAATATCGACCTTGACTTACCGCGGAATACGCTGATCGTATTCACCGGCCCGTCGGGTTCCGGGAAGTCCTCGCTTGCCTTCGATACTATATATGCCGAGGGCCAGCGGCGTTATGTAGAAAGCCTGAGCGCGTACGCTCGGCAATTTTTAGAGCGGATGGATAAGCCCGATGCCGATCTCATCACCGGTCTCGCACCGGCCATCGCGATCGAGCAAAAGACAACGACCAAGAATCCGCGGTCGACCGTCGCGACGCAGACGGAAATCTACGATCATCTACGATTGCTGTATGCACGCATCGGGCGGACCGTCTCGCCGGTTAGCGGTGAAGAGGTGACGCGTGATTCTCCCCGATCGGTCGCAGATAACCTCCATGCACTTCTCAAAGACGGCACGCGTTTTTTTGTATGCTTTCCCGTCCCTGAGCACACGGGCACCACGCTGAAGAAGGAACTGGAAACCCTGCGCCGGCGCGGCTTCTTTCGAATCCTCCTTTTGCCGACCAAAAGACAGGATGCGGAAGGAGGAGCGGAAGAAGTCTTCGACCTGAATGAAGTGCCAGCGACTCAGGTCAACAATTTCGCACGCGATCGCTTGTTGGTCCTGATCGACAGATTGGCCGTCAAGCATGGCGACGAAGCAAATCTTTCCCGAATCGCCGACTCGGTCGAACAGACATTTAGGGAAGGCGGAGGACGCTGCGTCGTGCGGGTTCGCGGCGGGGAGACCATGCGCTTCAGCGAATTCTTCGAGCGAGATGGAATTCGATTTGAAGAGCCCACGCCACCGCTCTTCTCATTCAACAGCCCGTACGGCGCATGTCCGACCTGCCAGGGCTTCGGGCGCGTCGCCGGACTCGATGAGAACCTCATCATTTCGAATCCGGATCTATCTATTCGCCAGGGCGTGATCGTGCCGTTCCGGACGGAGCGTTGGAGCAAGCACTTCCGCAATCTGATTCGCGTCGCGGCGGAAAAAAGGATCGATATAGATCGGCCGTACCATGAGTTATCGGATGAGGTCAAGAAAATCATTTGGGAGGGTGAGGATGAGTACATAGGCATCCGCGGCTTTTTCGAGTTCCTCGAGAAGCGAAATTACAAGATGCACTACCGTATCTACCATGCGCGTTTCCGCGGGTACTCGACGTGTCCTGAGTGCCGGGGCCATCGCCTCAGAGATGAGGCACGTTACGTAAAGGTCAAGGGGCTTCAGATCGGGGAAATCTGCGAGATGACGACGCTGGACGCCAGAGCTTTCTTCGACGCGCTGGAGATCACGGACTATGAGCAGAAGGTCGCCGGACGGGTCCTGGACGAAATTCGAAAGCGGCTGAAATATCTTGTGGATGTCGGCCTCGATTACATATCGCTCGACCGGCTCTCTCAAACTCTTTCAGGAGGCGAAAGTCAGCGCATAAATCTGTCGACGAGCCTGGGCTCATCTCTCGTCGGCTCGCTCTATGTACTCGACGAACCTTCCATCGGTCTCCATCCTCGTGACAACGACCGCCTCATCAGTATTCTCGAGCACCTCAGGGACATAGGCAACACGGTGCTCGTCGTCGAGCATGAAGCCGCAATGATGGAACGTGCAGACCAAATTGTCGATCTCGGTCCTGGGGCGGGCCGCGCAGGTGGGGAGGTCATCTTTCAGGGCACCTACGATGAGATCGTGCATGATCCCACGTCCCTTACCGGCGCGTATCTGAGTGGCCGTGAGACGATTCCCATTCCGACAGTGCGGCGACGGGTGGACTCGGATCACATTCTCAGAATCGAGAACGCACGCCAGCACAATCTAAAACGGCTCGACGTCGAGTTTCCTCTCGGGATGATCACGTGTGTGACCGGCGTAAGCGGCTCGGGCAAGTCGACGTTGATTCACGATACGCTGTACAACGGGTTGATGCGACTCAAGGGAAATAGTATCGAAGATACGACCGGCGCGCACGATGCCATCCGCGGCCATATGCTGGTCGATCAAGTCGAAATGGTCGATCAAAGTCCGATCGGCAGAACACCGCGCTCTAATCCAGCAACATATACAAAAGCGTTCGATCATGTCCGCGAACTCTTTTCCGGCACGTACCAGTCCCGCCTTCGGGGATTGAAGCCGGGGTATTTCTCATTCAATGTACCCGGGGGGCGCTGCGAGGTGTGCCAGGGCGAAGGGGTAGTGAAAATCGAGATGCAGTTCCTTGCCGATCTGTATCTGGAGTGTGAGGCCTGCAAAGGCCGGCGATATAAACAGGATGTACTGGAGATTACATATCAAGGAAAGAACGTCGACGACGTCTTGAACATGACCGTCGATGAGGCGGTCGAGTTCTTCCATGATCAAACGTCGCTCGTAAACAAGCTGAGTGTCCTCCAGGATATCGGCCTGGGCTATATCACCCTCGGCCAGCCTTCAAACACGCTCTCCGGCGGAGAAAGCCAGCGCCTGAAGTTGGCCTCGTATCTCGGCAAGTCTTCGCGCGATCGTATGCTGTATGTACTCGACGAACCCACGACTGGACTCCACTTCGACGACATCAAGAAATTACTTGCCGCCTTGAATGCGCTTGCCGACGACGGACACTCGATCATTCTCGTTGAACACAATCTCGACGTGATCAAATGTTCGGACTGGGTTATCGATCTCGGGCCCGAAGGCGGGCGAAAAGGCGGTTTCATCGTCGGGGAGGGTACGCCCGAAGACGTTGCGGCGAATCCTGAGAGCCATACCGGGCGCTTCTTGAAAACCATGCTATAAGCCGAATTTCTTTCGTGATGCCCGTTACTTCGGTCGGGCAGAGCGCGGCTTCATCAATTCGAGCGGGACTCTTGGTCTGTCTGAGATTGATAATCGGGTGAATTCCGCGTGCTCCTCGGTAGGAATGGGCTTGCGCGGGGTGCTCGCTGAATCTTCCGATTTAGGATTCCGTTGACGAGAGTCGTAATTCGAGGCGGCAAT
>CAZKNF010000023.1:18401-46289 GCA_964554105.1 uncultured Rhodothermales bacterium
CCTGTCAATAATTGATGGCTCTAAACAACCATATGGTTCACCGTGTAAGGGCCGCTAGCGGCGGGGGCGAACCCCGTCGTGTCGCCCTGTTCACCGGTGCATATAACCATATCGCAGACGGCGTTTCGTTAACGCTCAACCGGCTTGTTGCCTTTCTCGAGAAATCAAACACAGAGGTACTCGTCTTCGCCCCGAGCGTCGACAAGCCAGCTGTAGATCATGCCGGCACACTGATTCCCATTCCCTCGATACCTTTTCCGGGACGGAGTGAGTACCGAATTACGATGGGGCTGCCTTCGTCGGCGCGCAAGATCCTGTCCGATTTCAAACCCGACCTTTTTCACGTCGCCACGCCGGATTTGCTGGGCTACCGCGCTGTGAGATTGGCGCAGCAGTGGGATGTGCCGGTCGTCGCGTCGTATCACACGCATTTCAG
The DNA here is from genome assembly GCA_964554105.1 of uncultured Rhodothermales bacterium. GTDB lineage: Bacteria > Bacteroidota > Rhodothermia > Rhodothermales > VXPQ01 > CAZKNF01. Next base: position 18,838 of record CAZKNF010000023.1, read on the forward strand.
CTCGTATCTGAGGTATTACGGACTCGGGGCACTCGAGTCGGTGATGTGGAGATATCTCAAACGTTTCTACGCGCAGTGCGAGCACGTGTATGTGCCCTCGCCGTCGATGGCAGACGTCCTTCGATCGCATGACATCACCGGCGGATTGCGTCTCTGGGAACGCGGCGTCGATACGGCCCGATTTAACCCGGCTTTACGCTCGTTGGAATGGCGTCGTGCGCAGGGGGTCGGTGACGACGATGTGCTCGTAAGCTTTATTGGTCGTCTCGTATGGGAGAAAGGCCTCCGGGTGTATGCTGAGGTTATAGATGGCCTAAACCGTCGTGGCGTACGCCATCGAAGCATGATTGTCGGGGGCGGTCCTGCCCTCGATGAACTCTCCCAGCATCTTCCAGACACCATTTTCACGGGATACCTCGAAGGTACCGCGCTGTCTCGTGCCTACGCTAGTAGTGACTTGTTCCTTTTCCCGAGCGATACAGAAACGTTCGGCAACGTTACCCTCGAGGCCATGGCCTCAGGATTGCCGGCCGTGTGCGCAGACGCGACCGGAAGTCGGACGCTTGTCGAGAACGGCGAGACCGGCGTGCTCGTCCCGCCGCGGGATTCGGCGGCTTTTCTTGGAGCCGTTCAACATCTCGTCGAAGATGCGCCCGAACGTCGAAGGATGGGAATCAACGCACTCGGCCGTGCCAGGCAGTATGAATGGAATACCGTCCTCTCGCGCATGGTGGCGTTCTACGACGAAATACTGAGCCCGCATCTCGCCCCTGCAGCGGATGGATCACCTTCGCGTGCGAAGCTTCGCGCCGAGAGTGCGACCGAGCCCGTCCTCGTCCACTGACACATCGAGCATCCGCCTCCCGTGCGCGTTCTTTTTGTTTCTCATTCCTTCCCCCCGACGAATCGCCCACTTTCGAACGTGGGCGGCATGCAGCGCGTCGCGACCGAGCTCCACCGCTCCTTGCGTGAACATGAATCAGTCGCACTCACCTCCGCTGTTCTTCGCAGCTCATGGCGATATACGCACCTCCGCACGGGGCCGTTCATGGTAAGTACACTCTGGAAGATCTATTTGATGGCGGAGCGCCGGGAGATTGATGCCGTGCTCTTTTCATCCATGGTGACCGCCTCGCTTGCGATTCCATTACGTTCCCACCTGCGGCAATGCGGCGTGCTTACCGCTGCGATCGTCCATGGACGGGACGTCACGTTGGACATTCCATTTTACCAGAACATCGTTCCCCGAATTTTTTCGGCGCTTGATGCCGTCCTGCCGGTTAGCCGGGCGACAGGACAGGCTTGCCTGGAGCGCGGATTAGATGAAAGCAGAGTATATGTGGTGCCGAACGGCGTTGCAGTACAACGTTTTGCGTCGGCCGAAAACAACGGCGCTGCGCGTCGTATGCTCCTAAGGCAGTTCGCCGAAGAGAATATTCCGGAACGCGGTCTTCTCCTGTGCAGTGTCGGTCGGCAGGTGAAACGAAAGGGTTTCGCCTGGTTTGTGAGCGAGGTGATGCCGCTTTTGCCGGACGACGTGCACTACTGGCTCGCCGGAGATGGCCCGGAAGCTGACGACATACTCGCCGCTGCGCGGCAAAAGGGCGTGGAACACCGGCTCCGGCTCCTCGGACGCGTTCCGGAAAGGGACCTGGAACTGCTCTACGCGGGCTCGGATCTCTTCATCATGCCCAACATCCCGGTTGCGGGTGATATGGAAGGGTTTGGCGTAGTGATGCTGGAAGCCGGTCTATCCGGTCTGCCGACAATCGGGTCGCGCCTCGAGGGGATCACCGACGTCATCGACGACGGACAGAATGGCCATCTCATATCCAGCGGCGATGCATGGAGCTTTTCCGAGGCTGTCATGCAGTATTACCGGAATCCCGAGTTTCATGCCGAAGCCAGAACGCGAGCCGCACAATATGTAAGAGATCGGTTCAGCTGGAGGGCGGTGGCCGATCGCTACGTCGGGGTACTCGACGCACTCTCTACCCCGCCGCAGGTGTCCGAGGAAGCGCTCGTGTAGGCCTGAATCAGACGGTGCCCGATTCCTGGGGGACACTCGCCGGTTTCTTCCGATCTTGGCTATTCGCGTTTGATGCCGGCTTCGGCGCCGAACGATCCTCAATCACCTGCAGAAGAGCCGGCAGGAATACGATTGCTGTCAGGAGCGTCATGCCGATACCGACGACGGCCAGCTCCCCGATGGTCTGAAGACCGGGATGAAAGCTGAGAAGCAATCCGCCGAAGCCGACCATCGTAGTCAAAGATCCCATCGATATGTGCTCACCTGTATAGCGCAGCACCGTCAGGATCGATCCAGGACCTTCTTCTCTGTAGCGATGCACGAGGTGCACTCCGGCATCGTTTCCGATTCCGAGGACCGCCGGAAGCACGACCAGATTGTAAAAGTTCAGCTTCAGGCCAAAGAGCTCCATCATCAAGATCATCCAGAGAACGCCTACCACGAGCGGCACGGTGGCAAGGGCAGCCCACCGGATCGAGCCGAAGTTTATCCACATGAGAGCGACGACCATCAGAAACGTGATGGCGACCATGTACGGCGCCTCCTTCAACATCAGACGAAGCATATCGGCAGCCACGAGCGAGGTCGAGCCGGCGTGATACACGCTTCCGTCTTCCGTCACGATCTCTCCAACGTCATCAGCGAAGGCGATAGACTGGCGGCCATCCGAGAGCCCGACTGACGGATAGATCATCACGAACCCGCCGATCTCACCGCTTTTGGAAGTGAATTGATTGCGGATGCTCTCCGGTACGTCTTCGATGGCGAGCGGCTCCGTCGATTGGGCGGCGCGGCGAAGACGCTCGATTTCCTCACCCGTCTCTTGCTGGACGAACGGATCGTTTAGCAGCTCACGAATTTCAGCGATCCGCTCGAGTTTCTGCTGTTGCCGCTGTTCTGTCAGAGGGAAGCGGTCCTGCAGAGACTCGACTCGATCGATGGTCGGCGTCAGCGTGTCCGTTTCGGCATGGCGGCGCACCGCCTCTACGACCTTGTCAACTTCATCGGCATCGTCTAGAACGACGTACGCAGGGTTTCTCCCTCCCCCAGGGTAGACTTCCCGTACAAGATCCCGCTTTTGCTCGTATTCGGGGTACTCAGGGTCAAGCGCACCAAAATCGTACTCGAATCCAAGTCGCGGTAGAAACACGAGTGCGGCGAGGACGACGGCCAGGCTGGCGAGCACGACGCCACGCGCGCCTGGGAACCGTCGCCGGTGCCCGTTGGCTGCCACATCTCCAGGGCCGACGGAATCGAGCTTAAGCAGATTGAGACGCTCAGACACGACAAGCAGCGCAGGCAAAACAAGCGTCATCGATACGAGTGCGAAAATGATACCAGTTCCCGCAATGAATCCGAACTCGCTGAAGCCCCTGAAATCCGCCGCCATCAATACATACAGCGAAGCAGCCGTCGTCATCCCGCCGATGGTGATTGCCTGCCCGGTGCTCGCAAACGTGGCGTGTGCCGCGTCGGCGGCATCACGCCCGTGACGGCGCTCCTCTGTGTAGCGAGCATAGAAATGGATGCCATAATCGACTCCTAGACCGAATAGAACGAGGCCCAGCGTCGACGTCATGAGATTCAATGTGTTGAACGTCAGGTATGCCACCCCAAACGTCCATGAGAGACTCATCAGCAGTGGTGCACCGATCAACACGGCCAGTACCGGTGTCCGCAGCATCTGGCTGAACAAGACGCGCGACGAAAAGCGATGGCCCGCCCGCGCCGTGTATCCCTTATACATAAAGTAAAGAACGACGAGGAGGAGGACGGCTGAAATTCCTGCTGCGAAAGATCCAAGCACATCTCTCGTAATGGCCTGAATCTCGACAAGCTGCCGCATGAGCCTGCCGGCCAGGACAACCTCCACTTCCGGATCAAACGCGCCCGGATTCATCTCATCGACGAGCCGCTCGACGTCGTCGTACATGCGCGCTATGAAGCCAATGTCTGTCTGCGATCCCGCCGGATAGAAGCGCAACACCATGATCGTACTGTCGTCGCTGATCGGGTACGGTTTTCCGACGACGCCCTGGTACACCTCCTCGAGATCTTCTTCAATGCCACTCTCCTCTTGCGCCTCGGCGTCTGCATCTTCCTCGTCATCGAGATCAAAGTAAAAGGGGTTTGCCTCGAGCTTAGACTCCCGAATTCGTTCGGAAAGATAATTCTCGACACTGTCCAGCTCTGCTCCGGTCGCAAAGTAGAGGGCGTTGTTCTCTAGGAAGGCCGTATCTTTTCTATAGTCTACCCGCGTCAGGTACGGCTCTCCCGTAACGTCGTCTTCCAGGCCTAGTGCTCGCGGAATGAATGCTTCGGCGAATGCCTTATTGGCCTCGAAGGAGGTGCTGCGCAGAACCACGTCCGCGGAAGACTCGCTCCCGACGGTATCCCTTAGCTTTTCGAGCGCCTGAACACTCGAATAGTCGGAGGGAATCAGATTTGAAAAGTCGGTATCGATTCGCAGCTTCTGTGCGAAAAAAATGCCGGTCGCGGTGAGTGCAACCGCGAGCGTGAGCACGATGGCCGCTCTCCGGGTCACAAACCGGATCACTGGAAGCAATGAAGAAAATATCCTGTTCATTTCGTGATGCTACTGCAGTTCGTCCGCAACTAGGGACGCGCCGGCTTTACTCAGGCGCGCGGAAGTATTCGCACATGCTCTACGCCGCGGAGAGGGCGCCTAGCGGGCTCGTTTCAGCGTGAGATCGTCGAAATCCACTTCACCAACAGACTTTGTGTCATCCGAATCACTCCAAAGCGTAACGGTATAGGGCTCATTCGGCGGATCTCCACCGAATAGCCGCCGGTAGTCGGCCACGACGTTTCGTTCCACTTCCTCCCACTCGCCGATTCCGTTCGTGCCACTCGACACGACGATAACCTTGACGTTTCCGGTTGAGACCTCGGTGCCCGGAGTGAGACTTGAACTGTAGGTATATTTGATGCTGAGCGGCCGGCCGAGCCAATCGGTTTTGGAGAACGAAACGTAGACCGCACCGCCCGTGTCGTTAACTTTATCTTCTCCCGCACCCGCGGGCAGCTGTAGCGCTCGCCAGTTCCAGCTTAGTATAGGATATTCGGAGAGCTCCCACTGGAGCTTACCGGCCGGAAGCGATACCCGTTGGGCCTCGCCTTTCGTATAAGCTCTCACAAATTTGTTGCCCCCTTCGGAGACGACGTAAAACCTCTCGTTCTCGTTCATGAAGGCGTCCGTCCTTTTGAACTCCCTGTCTTTTCGCGCCAGAAAGCGCCATCTGGCAGGCGCTTCTCCCGGCGTGTCACTCTCAAAATCTTCCAGTACGAGCCGAGCCTTCGTCGAATCCACCTCATCCATGAAGTCCGGACGGGCCACCAGAATGAGCAGGGCAAGGATCGTGGAGAATGCGTGCATAGGTACAAAGTCGAGTCGGCTATTCGCTAGTGGTTTCCTTCAGTTTGTTGCCGGAGCGATCTAACGTGTTCAACGGCTTGCACCCCTCCTTTGATCAAGATCAATGCCAAGCACTGACCATTGGCTAAGTATTCAATGAGGCGGCGATTTCTGATGGCGATTCGTCTCGATCTGCCGTGTCAGACTCGTCTAAACGATCGCCGGAGTCCTCTCCAGTGAACACCGGTTGACGTTCCCGCCACACAGTCGTCGTGAACAGCACTAGATTCAGCAGTCTATCTACAGCACTGCGGACGAGAAGCATGCTCACCACCGGCGCAACCGGGATGTCTAACAGCGGAGTCAACCCGGCACCGGCACTCACGAAGACTAGATCACTCGACGGGAGGAACGGAACGCGATTTATCAGAACGGAAACGGTCAACAAAATCGCCCATGTCTCGAACGAAGCCGAAGGGATGACCACCCACCAGTGGGTGATCAGTAGAACGTATCCGAGGAAAAATCGCGTCAGATGCGCTCCACCGATCCAGATCACGGTGCGCTTTGGAAGGGAGAAGATCACACGCCGAAAGCGGTATGCCAGTGCAACGAGAAGCCCTGCCAAAAAGGCACCTATTCCGATATAAATCGGATTCGGATTATCGACAAAATCCGAGATGTGAATCAGTCCACCGGCAAGCAACGCGGCCAGCAGAATCGATGCGGCGATGATCGACGTCGCTGAAGTGAGAATCAAATTGTCCTTTATGGTCGCCATAATGTTGCGGCGACCGGCAGCCACCCGATCTTTCGCCCAGGTGAACAGGTATACTTCCCCAGAGTAGCCGACGACATCCACATTCAATACTCGCTTTCGGATCATGACCGGCAAACAATCTCGCGCGCGAATGCCCCAGAGCCGACCATAGATCAGCGATTCCGTGACCGGCAGAAGGAAATACATTGCCAGCAGTAGAACGTAGAACAACGGCTGGGTCGGGAGTGAATTCCAGATGTCCAGCCAGCCGATTCGCGAAAGCTGGTACGCGAGCAGGCCTACGACGGCAGAAATGAAGACCATTCGGATTACCCGGACGAGACGCCTCCCGCTCCGGCTCTCCGCAAATGTGAGCCACCACTCGTATGTCGCCTTCAGTCGCATCGTCGTTCCGATTACCGATCTAACGTCTAAGGCTCATCCGTCCAACAGCCGGTGTGTTGTCGCACCTTTGCCAGGCACAGTAGGAATACCTGTTGAGTCTACGTGTTTCGCGCGCCGGAGGTGCACGGAATGAGGTGCACTGCATACTGGGCCAGCGTGAACTCACGTCCGCGACGCGTCTTATCAGAGCCGTAGCGTCCTTTCCTGCACAGAATGTACCCATTCACGCAGGCATGAATTTTTGGGTGAGTGGATCTCACTCCCTACAGCATGATAGAATTCGTGAGGCGGCCTCCGCCGATGCGTCTCGAGCTTCTTCCAACATGATACGGCCCCAATTCGTGAATCCGTACAGACGTGCCATACGCGTACTCATCGCCACGCTCGTGGCGTACGGTGTACTGGTAGGTGCAAACGAGGGTGAATTCTGGCCGTTTAGTATTTACCCGATGTTCTCTCAGGGAGGCAATCCGTGGTCGCGCGCGATCGTGCGGGACGTAGCGACCAACGATTCGGCGCGGTGGTCGCCGGTCACGTCGGCTGATCTTCCCGGCGAACCCTATCCGCTGTTCGTCCACGGGGTCGATCCGATCGATCTATCGAACTTCGTCTCGAAAACCGAACGTTGGGACGACGCCCGCATCGCGGGGCTTCGCAAGATGTTCGGCGAACAGGAGCTCCGCGATCGGGCGTTGCTCGTCATGCGCGTGAACGGACGTATAAATCAGGAAGACTCAGTCATCGTGGAGTTCGTCCCGTACGTTCGTTTGAGCGCCGAAGAAAGCCGGCTCAATGAGACATTGTCACGATGAATCTGCGCACTAATCTGTTCGAGTTCGAAAAGCCGCAGTCGACGGGAGAACTCATTTTCTTCAAGTGCTTCGAACTGTTCATTCTGCTCGCCGTCGCCAACCTGGCGTGGTCGTGGGGCTATTACATTCTGCGCATCTCTGATGTCGTGCTGCCCCTGGGGATTGCCCGGTATGTGGACGTCACGTTCATGTTCGACCACCATCTTTCGCTGATCAACGCGGTTGCGATCACCGGCTTGCTGGTCGCGGGATTTCTCCGCCTGACGAAGTATGCGTATCTAGCGGCCTTTCTTCTCCTTCATTTGCAGTACGCCGCCAGGTTCACGCTCGGGGAGATCCCCCACAGCTCGAACTTGCTCGGCATGACGCTTCTCGGCCTGAGCCTCGCCATGCTGCTCTTTCAAGACGATCTGCATCGGCGCCGTTTCACGCTTGGTTTCACCTATTTCTTCGTCGGATTGGGCTACACGCTCTCAGCATTCTGCAAGCTGATCGCTACCGGCATCACGTGGCCGGCCGGACGGCATCTCTCGATGTGGATCAACGAGAAGAGCATCGACGCCTTCGCCAAGACGGGAATCCTGGAGTTTAATATGCTGCAGGAGCTTGCATTGAGCAGTCAGGGAGTGGCCACAGCGTTTCTGACGCTCGGATTGCTAACGGAACTGTTCGCCTTTCTTGCATGGTGGAAGAAATTTCGAATGCCGATCCTGGTCGCTGTGATAGGCCTGCACATCGGCATCTATTTCGTTATGAACATCTTTTTTAAGCTGGCGGTTTACGAGCTTGTCCTGCTCGCCTTTCCGTGGCCAGCGTGGCTGAATTGGCTAACGAGCCGCGTTTCTTGGATGCGCATACTCGAGCGCATCAGCATCCGCTACGCGTGAGCTCGCCCGATCACTTTCGCCTCCACCGGCTCAGCTTTTCCCGATGAGCGATAAGTTCAAGCTCCAGTCCAGTCAATACGAATTTCCGTATCACTATCTCGTCAGTTTAGAGTCGCGCGAGTTTGTGCGAAATCTCGACTGGGGACTCGATTATCTATCCTATATGGGACGAGTCTTGGATCTGGTGAGAAAGTACCTGGATCGCGAGGTGCTGGATGTTGGATGTGGAGACGGGTATCTGCTCTACCATCTAGCTCGCAGCGGGGCGCTCGATAACGGCGTGAAGGCCGTAGGGATCGATGTCGATGAGAAGGCCATCAAATTCGCTCAGGCATTCTCGCATGGACTGCCGGTGGAGTTTCTCGTCAAGGATTTTCAGGAGCATAACGCGAAGTCAGGACTCATCACTGCCGTAGAAACGCTCGAACACATTCCGCACGAGGAGATAGAATCCTTCACTTTTCACATGGATGCACTCCTGCGCTCTTCGGGTGTGCTAATCATTTCCGTGCCATCGACCGTACGTCCGGTCATCGAGAAGCACTATCGCCACTACAATTTGGAGATGCTGCGTGGGTACTTTCCCGGTTACGAGCTGCTGGAGGTTCATCACGTCACGGCTCGCCGAAATCTGCTGTATCAGATCGTCGCACGCCTGTTGTCCCACAAGCATTTCAATTTGAATTTCGGCCTTTTTAAGCGCGTCCTCTTCAGATTGCACGACCGCCTCACGCGCGATGTCTCCGAAGACCGCGGTGCTCACATCGTCGCCGTATTTCGGAAGCCTGAGGCCACGCGACACGTCTGATGATCATGAAGATCCGTCGTTCATCTCTAGGCCTCGTAGTTGCCCTGATCGGAATCTGGCTTGCACTGGGGATTGGTGTCGTTCCTCATCTGATCGAGAGCGCCTACAGCGGGGAGAGCTTTTCATTTCTGAACCAGGCGCTCGTGCCCTACGGGTCGATCCCCGTCGACTTCATTCTGGCACAGTGGGCGGACATCGTCGCACTCGGGGCACTCTCGATTCTGCTCCTCAGCGCGCTCGCGTACGTTCTCGGCCTTCCCGGGACAGCCAGGCGTGTAGTCGGCAAGGCGACTCCCGGAGACATCGGCGCCATTCGCATATTGGTTTGCGGCGTCTTGCTAGTCAGTACGTTGTGGGAGGATCTGGCCAGTACGGCGGCTCTTCCACGCGAGCAGATACGGCCGATGGGGATTCTTCAGGTACTGTATATGCTCCCGATCGGCTTCGACCGTTTCGCGGCCTCTCCAACGGCGCTGCTGGCGTTCGAGTGGTTGACGGCCGCAGTACTGTTCCTCGCATTGATCGGCTGGAAGAGCAGGTGGACGGTTCCGGCGGGCGCCGTTTGCTACTTGATATTTGGCGGCATGCTGCGTCAGTATGCCTGGTTTTATCACACCGGCCTTCTCGGCCTTTACCTGCTCGCGATCCTCGCCCTCCTTCCTTCCCATCACGGACGCTCAGTCGATCGGCTCTTGAAGCTCAGGAAAGGTGAGCCGGTGCCGCCTGAAATACCGTCGATCAAATACGGATGGATGCGATTTGCGTTGTGGACCACCTTCGCGGTGCCGTATGTAATGGCCGGCTTGAGCAAGCTGAGAAATGGCGGCTTGGCCTGGTGGGATGCATCGAACTTCAAGTACATTCTCTACCAGAGCTCGCTGCGGCCGATGGAGTTTGACTTCGATCTGTCGTTGCTGTTCACTTCCGCGCCGAACGTGGTGTTTGAAGGGCTGGCGCTCGCGGCCCTCGGCGGCGAGATTCTGTATGGACTCGTTCTCTTCTCTCGACGAGCTCGCTGGATCATGCCAAGCATCATGCTGCTCATGCACATCGGCATTCTTTTGATGCAGAACATCCTCTTCTTCGACCTGATCATCCTGCAAGCGATTTTCTTCAACTTTCGACCACTCGACAATGCTTTGAAGAGCGCCGTTGCTCGAGGGAAAGAACGCTTGCTGCTGCTTCTTCAGCGCGACAATTTACGACTCCTCCGTCTCCGCCGTCTGCTTCTTCCACGAGTGGCCTCGATCGGACCAGAGCAAACTCCATCGGGCTCGCAGCCTCCTTTGCTGCCACGAAGCGGAGGGCCCAGGCTTACGCTCGTACTCACGGGCGTCCTCACGTTGATCTGGTTGTTTCGCGTGGAATTCTATCCGCTGACAGGTATGCAGATGTTCTCGAAGAAACGTTCAGAGCCGGTAACGTACGAGCTCCTGCTTGCCCGCATGCGATCCGGCGAGGTTATTCGCGCACCGGTGGAAAAGAGCATCAAAGCCATGTCGGACGGGCGCTATCGGCGAGTTTTGGAGATGGCGTTCGATCCTGAGAGGGAGCACGTAGCAGCTGCATTTCTCGATACAATCCAGAACACGTGGAATCGGAACGTCACCGACCAGTCGAGCCAGATCGATCACTTTGAAGTTCAGCGGTGGGAATGGCACTATTTGGCGGATCCGGATAGTCCAACTTTCGGCCGTCTCGTCCTGAGCAAAATCTACCCTGTTGACGAGACGAATGCATCGACGACGATTTCGGATACGGATCGCTAGGTGGCTAATGAATCGAATATTCTTGCGAGATCCCGTGTCGTATTCCGGGCCTCGTACTGTGCGATCTCCCGTGCATGCGGTCGGAATTGGAGCGGAAGAGGCCTCTTCTCATCGTAGTTCCGCAGCGATTCGGTAATGAATGCCGCGACACTTTCGGGGTGACGAGGATCTAGTTGGATGCCGGTCCCTGTTCGCTTGAGTATGTCCGCTACCTCCGGATTTAGTGACAATGAGAGTATCGGCCGACCTGCCGCGAGGTACTCGAATATTTTGGCAGGGATGATTTGATCACGACTCGGATCGGTGCTTACCAGCAGTAGATCGAACTCGCGAAGTAGTGCGAGCGAGTGCTCGAGGGGGACGGGTTCGGCCTGGTGGAAATTCTCCAACACCCCCTTGCTCTGCGCGTACGCTGCGTCCTCCTTATTCAGCGGTCCATAAGAATGAATTTCGATTCTCGACGCCAACGCCGAATTTCGTCGGGTGACGACTTCGAGCGCATCGATTACCAACGTGGCCGGAGACATCTCGCGAAAGCGGCCAAAGAATCCGATTCGCAGCTTACCGTCGGTCGAAACGTGCCGTGCACCGTCCTGGATTTTCTCGGTACCTGCTGAAGGCGCTCCGGTATCCTTCGATAAATTCCCAGGACCTGGTGTTTTGAAATTGAGAGGGTCCTCGAAAACGCAGGGGTCGTAACTATTGAATATGGTATGCGTGTTCAACTCTGGGTCAGCGTAATGGCGGCGGTACGCGGATTCTACTCGCGTTGCCTGGAACACGATCGCATCGGCGGACGACACGATGCGTCGTTCGACCCGCTCGTCGATACGTTGTGAGATTTTCCACTTCCCGCGGTTTCGCATCTCTGAGAGTGTCCACGGATCTCGGAAATCCGCAACCCAGGGGAGGTCGAATCGCTTTGCCAATCTGCGCGTCATTTCGAGTGCCGACCATGGATCCCCGGTACTCCAGAGGACATCTGGACGGACCCGCCGAACAACGTCGATTAGCTCGCTGTATTTTGCCAGGAAGAGGAGGAGCCAGGTATCCGTCGGAAACTGCCGATCGATGGATGACACCAGTTGAGCCGACAGTGCGTCCCGCTTCTTTCGTTGCGCGTTTGCTGTTGAGATCGTCTTCGGCTCAACGCCGAGTTGGCTTTCCGAGCGAATCGTGCGGTCGAACGGCGATTTGATTTCGATCACCTCGACCTCCTTCAACAATCGCGATTCCTTCGGGGTAAGACGTTGACCGGGTGCGGCAATAGTGAGGACGACGGGATCCCAGCCGAATTCGCGTAGATGAATGGCGAAGCGAAAAGGTCGCATCGAACCGACTCTTCGCCTCGGCAGAAAATACGGTGCAAAGAGGAGTACACGCCTTGTGGGAATCATCCAGGTAGGTCGATGTATGCCGCAACTGTACCGATTCTGTAAAGGAGGTCGGAAAACATAGGGTGTTAGCCGATGTTCCACGCAGGTTTGCGATACGAACCCGATCGTGGTTTCGATTCTCAGGCGGCGTTCGTTAATTAGGATGCTTCAACATACCCGTTAGACGCCGTTCCCAAGATCAGCTTGATGAATACTTACGAGACGCTAAAGATTGGTGATTCCTACTCTACGAAGCGACTCCTTACTCCGGAGGACGTCCGAACGTTTGCTGATCTCACCGGCGACGACAACCCTATCCACATAGATGAGGAGTACGCGAAGACGACACGTTTCGGTAAGCCTATCGTTCACGGCGTGCTGCTGCTCGGGATCATATCGAAAGTGCTTGGTCGTGACTTTCCCGGACACGGGAGCATCGCCGTTGCGATATCGTGCCGTTTCTTACGGCCGGTCCCCGTCGGTTCGGAAATCACTGTAGAGATCCGAATTTGCGAGAAGATAGACAAGCACAGGCACGTCAAGGGCCGTGTGTACGTCTATCACGAAGGTCGCTTATCACTTGGCGGTGAGGCGACGATCATTCCTCCGTCAGAGGATGATTCAGAGGAGCAGTAGCTTAAATCCCCCATGGTACAGGTCCCGGCTTTACGGGCGTCGTTGCGGCCGCGCCACATAGGCACCGCCACACCCGACTCATCCTCCCTACAGTCTTGTTTTTACAGAGTTTATACGCACGCCGTATGACTTCTACGAGCGCCCATTAATTGGCGTTGGGCAGCTTAAGCAGCGTCCCGGACGAAATTTGCTCCTGCAGCTCTACCTGATTCATAATCGCCACATCCTGTGGTGTCATATCTCTCGGAAGTTGAGAGGGAACGAACGACTCGAAGGGTGCTGAGCGCGGCGCACTCACAATTTCCATTCTCGCAGGCTGAATGTTCAATACTTGCGGATCGGTGACGGTCGCGAACCCGCGCATGCTGCGAAGAAAGACATCTTCGTACTGGCTGAAATTCTCTCGTGCCGTGTAGGCCAGAAAGTTGTATACGTTGCCCATATGTTCGATGTAGTAGCTCAGGAGTCGAAGCTGACCTTGATCTGTTTGCGCATCGGCCACGATGAAATATGCCGGAAGACCGTTTGACTCCGCTGCACCTGAGCTGACGACAGTAATGCCCTCCTCCCCAGCCAGTTCGCGAGCAGCGGCTTCGGCCGAACCCTGCTGCGAAATATTGAATATCTGAATGGCCTGCTGCTGTTCGTCCACCATCACGACCTGCGCAGCCTGGTTGACGACCTGGAATCCGGGAGGTGTAGGAAATCTGAATTCAAGCTCCGGGTGATAGAAGGTGCCGTCGCTTACGTAGCCCTGCCGGGGGTTATCGCCGACAACTATACCGCGTATCGCATCGTACAGGTCGTCTTTCTCGAGACGATTCATCTGATACTGTTGGCTCCAGTTCGCGGCGTCTTCGCGAATCGTTTGCTCTCGCTCACCGGGGTCAGGATGGGTCGATAGAAATCCAGGCAAAGCCTCACCCTGCTCTTCACCGATACGGCGCAGGGTTCGGAAGAACTCAGAACCTTCAGACGCTTCGTAGCCGGCACGAGCGGCATATTCGACGCCTAGATTATCCGATTCACGTTCATCGTCGCGGCCGTACTGCAAAAACATGAGCTGCGCGGCAGCACCTCCGAGGTTAAGCACGTCCTGTGCCGGGAGATTTAGCACTTCCTGCCCGACGATAGCACCTCCAATCAGAGCAAGTTGCCCGAGCTGCTGCTCAAGTGCTCGCTGAGATGCATGACGAGCGGCTACATGAGCAATTTCATGTCCGAGCACGACCGCCAGCTGTGCTTCATTATTCATGTGCGTCAGTAAGCCTCGGGTGACATATACGTACCCGCCGGGCAGTGCGAACGCATTAACCACGGGCGAATCGAGAACACGAAATTCAAAAGGCGTTTCTGCAAAGATCTCTCGTGTATCCGGGCGGCGCATGTGGCTCTCGCTAAGCACCTCCTGACCGACTTCGGTGACGTATCGACTGAGTTCTTCGTCGTCATAGAAGCCGAATTGACTGCGGATTTGCTGATCGGCCTGCGCTCCAAGCTGTCGCTCCTGGTCCCACGTATAGGCATATGCACGTTTATTCCCGCTGACCGGATTGCGAGAGAGCGTACAGGATGAGACGAGAAGGGATAGAACGACGAGAAGGACGAGCCGCCGTAGATGTTTCACGTGAAACACAGGTGATCTCCGCGTTTGGCGCATGGCGCTGCGTCGGTAATTAGCGAGTTAGGATCAGACATGCTGGAAACATGGGTGTCCATGTAGAAGCCATTGAGCCTCCAGTGATCCCGTCGACCGCTCAATACCACATGCTCGTCACAACTAAGACAACGCATCACCTCATTCCTCGGATGTCGTGAGGTGCTTCTGGTATGATTCGTGGCGAACCGAACCGCCTTGTACGCAAAACAAGGTATTTTGAGCACCCTCGAATGGGACGACCTCCTCGAACGCCGTACGATCCGTTGCGGTGATCAGCGTCTGGCCGATTCTGTCGGATTGCAGAAGTTCGAGAAAGGCGGTCGACCTCGCTCGATCGAGGTGATCAAAAACGTCGTCGAGCAATAATAGCGGATACTCACCCGTCTGATCGCGGAGATAGAAATACTTCGCAAGCTTCATGGCCATGCCGAAGGTTCGGTGCTGCCCCTGCGACGCATACCGCCGCACGAGCAGCCCATTCAGCCGAAAAACAAGTTCGTCCCGGTGTGGACCTACGAGCGTGAGACCGCGCCTGCGCTCGCTCGGTGCGGCTTCCTCGAGTGCACGACGGTAAAGAGCGGCAATCCCCTCTCCATCCATTCCATCCATTCGCGAAATAGAGTCATATCGGAGTGTTGGCCGCTCGGCGACCGCCTCGATTTCCTGATAGGCCTGCTCGAGAAAATTGGCGAAATCGGCAGCAAATGCGGCGCGTTGGGCAATGAGCCGACTGCCGAATTGGATCAACTCCTCGTCCCACGGGGCTATGAGTTCCGGGGGCGGACCGGTTCGCTCCTCACGATATCTGCTGAGCAGCCGATTCCTCTGCTTCAGAATACGCCTGAATTTCAGGAGCGTGTCCAAATACGAAGGCCGGGACTGGCTGAGTAAATTGTCAATAAACCGTCGCCGCTCGTCGGGACCGCCCGACGTCAGCGCGTGGTCCTGAGGAGAATAAACGACGACCGGCAGCCGCCCGACGATGTCCGAAAGACGCTCCAACGGCGCGGCATTCACGAACATCTGCTTCCCCTCTCCCGGCACATACGCAAGACGAACCCGCAGCTCCCGCCCTTCATCTCTAGAGAACTGGCCCTCGAGTTCAACGTGCGGATCGCCTTTTCGGACGATGTATCGATCGGAGGCTGTCACGAAGCCTTTAGACAGACATAGATAGTGGACGGCCTCGAGCACGTTCGTTTTTCCCGCGCCGTTCGGACCGGAGAAGAGATTGACCTTCGGGGCAAATTCGCACTCAGTCCGCGCATGTGCACGGAAAGAATGCAGCCGGACGAAGTGTAGGACCATGGATGAGGCCGAATCAGGAGGTGCGCGCTCGGAATTCGTGTACGTTCGCAACGTCCATTCGTTCGGTCATCCAAACACAGCATTCATGTCAGCGTGAGTCCACACGAACGCCGACTGCACGTCCCTGCTGGATCATCTAGACCGCACCCACGAACAGAATTCCCTTTCAGTCGTGTACATGCACCGTTTAGACCGTGCCCACCTGCCCTATACGATGCAGACTCAACCGTCCGACCTTTTTACTGAAATTCAGGCGCTCGCGACCGAACAGCGGAACCCGAATTCAATGGGCATAGATGTCGCCCCTGTGCGCGAGATCCTTGAGATCATCAACACCGAGGATCACAAGGTCCCGATCGTCGTGCGGCAAGAGATCCCATATATCGCGGAAGCCGTCGAGATTGTAGTAGAGGCGTTTCGAGCCGGCGGACGCCTGTTCTACATCGGTGCCGGCACGAGCGGACGCCTCGGTATTCTCGACGCGTCGGAATGTCCACCGACGTTCGGAACGCCGCCGGAGATGGTTCAGGGGCTGATAGCCGGAGGGCGGGAGGCCGTGTTTCAGTCGCAGGAAGGCGCCGAGGACGTGGAGGAGCACGGGGCACATGCCCTGATGGAAGCTGGGCTCGAACCGAGGGACGTTGTCTGCGGAATTGCCGCGAGCCGTCGCACACCTTACGTAGTCGGAGGCGTCAAATACGCCAGGTCGATCGGCTGCAAAACGCTCTACGTTACCTGCAATCCACGTTCTGAATTTAATCTGGACGTGGATGTCGCCATGTGTCCCGTCGTCGGACCCGAGGTAGTGATGGGTTCTACGCGGATGAAAAGCGGCACTGCTCAGAAGCTTGTGCTGAACATGATTACGACCGCTTCATTGATTCGTCTCGGAAAAGTGTACGAAAATATGATGGTTGATCTGCAGACAACGAATAAAAAGCTCGTCGAACGATCCAAGCGGACCGTCATGACCGTGACGGGCCTCTCCTATCATGATGCCGTTGCACTGCTCGAATCCGCGGACGGCCACGTTAAGACGGCACTCGTGATGGAACTCGCAGGCGTAGACAAGGCGGAGGCGCTCCGCCGGCTCCGTTCGGCAGATGGGTTCGTTCGAAAGGCTATCGAGGCTGACCAATCATGACGCAAAGTCGAGTTGTTTTTGACGAAAACCCGAGTCATCCACAAGGCACAACTACGCGTTGACCCGCACTGCCGCTGCAACCCCAACTGCTGGTTTTTGGTCTCCATCGTGAAAGAAGTCCCTGCATAAAAGCAACTGTTTCACGTGAAACATTGCCTCTGTCGGACCGCCACTGTATTTCTCTAACTACTTATGTTTACGTGGTTTGTCGATAGCCCCTGCCGGACTGTCGCCGATTCATCCCCGCATTTGTGTGCTCGGAGTTCAGGGGGAATCCCGGCTGCGTTCATACCGTTTTGACAAACCTTCCTTCCTGACAATCGTTTTTCTCGCATTAGATGCCGTAGCGCCGCCGAGGCGTTACGGCTTTCGGTGCGTATACCAAAAACAACCCTTCGGCGAGTGGCCCTCAAAAATATATATCAGCGCATCGCCGCCCATGAGCCAGTCAGAGCGGTGCTGCGATGGACAGCCAACCTGAACGGTTCCGTCCCCGCCTCACTCCATGTGAAGGGGATGGCCGGTTCGACGTCCTCATTCCTAATTCGAGGCGTTGCGAATAGTGCCGGAATGCCTGTCGTATGCATTACCCCGGATGAAGAGGCGGCGGCGTATCTGCACGGTGATCTTGCACCTCTCTTTTCCGAAGAGTCGGACCTGCTTCGCCTACCCGCGACGGGGCATAAGCCCTATGATGATGAGCAAATGGACGATCCGGGTCCACTAGTCCGTCGCGCCGACGTGCTTCAGCAGCTTGCCGAAGGTTTCGAGGGCCTCATCGTGACGAGCATTGACGCGATGTTCGAAATGGCGCCGCCGGTCGAGACGATCAGAAAGGAAACGATCATCGTCTCCGTCGGCACCGCCCACCCGCCCGGCGAGCTTGCGGGTCGACTCCTTCAACTGGGATTCGAACGCGTCGAGTTCGTCGAGCAGCCCGGCGAGCTTGCACTCCGCGGCGGCATCCTCGATGTATATCCGTTCGCGGGAGATTATCCGATACGGGCCGAGTTTTTCGGGGATGAAATCGACTCGATCCGGGAATTCGATCCAGCCACGCAGCGGTCCGTCAGCCGACTCACGTCGGCCCGCCTCGTGCCGAATCTCGAACGGAGACAAGGCGGACAGATCGCGCAGTATACCTCTATTTTCGAGCATCTTCCCGACAAGACGCTCATCGTGACGTTCGACGAGCAACGAATCGTGGAGCGAACGGTGGACCTCTACCAACGTGCTTCCGAGGCGTACGTGCAAGCGGTTGCACGCAACGGCGAGAGCGCACTTCAAGAGCCCTCGACAAGGTATCTCACCCGTGAGGGCCTAGAGAGAGCACTCCTTACGCACTCGCGGATCCTGGTCGGGACATTCGTTCCCGCCGTGGCCGAAGAGACACGCACCATCGATTCAAGTCCGCAGCCGGATTTCAATGGAAATATCGCGCTGCTCCGCAAACGGATCCTTGCAAACGCCCAGGACGGTATAGAAACCTTCGTGCTCTGTGACAGCCGCGGACAAGAACAGCGCCTATTCGAACTGCTCGAAGAAGAAGCGACGCAACACAAAGTACGATTCTCGGTCGAGTCCCTTCATCAGGGATTTCAGATCGACTCGCTGGGACTGGCCGTATACACCGACCACCAGATCTTTAATCGGTACCATCGCCCATCTACACGCGGCCGAAAACGACGTTATGGGGGATTAAGTCTCCGCGAGATTCAGAATCTCTCTCCGGGTGATTTCGTCGTGCACGTCGACTACGGCGTGGGAAAATTCGCCGGATTGCACAAAATAACCGTTCGTGAAGCGCAGCAAGAAGCCGTTAAGATCCTCTTTAAGGACGACGACGTCCTGTACGTCAATGTCAATGCGTTGTACAAACTGCATAAGTACTCGGGAAAGGAAGGGCACCAGCCGAAGCTAACCAAACTCGGATCGGGGCAGTGGGAGCGTGCTAAATCGCGCACGAAGAAGAAGGTCAAGGATATTGCCCGCGACCTGATAAAACTGTACGCCCAGAGGAAGGCTTCCGATGGGCTCGCGTTCTCCGCAGATACGATCTGGCAGCGTGAAATGGAAGCGTCGTTCAGGTTCGAGGACACGCCAGACCAGGCGACGGCTGCCGAGGCGATCAAGGAGGATATGGAGGAACCCGTACCGATGGACCGGCTCGTATGCGGCGATGTGGGATTCGGAAAAACGGAGGTTGCCATTCGCGCGGCGTTCAAGGCTGCACAGGATGGAACGCAGGTGGCGATTCTCGTACCTACGACGATCCTTGCTACACAGCATTTCGAAACGTTCAAAGCACGGCTTTCGAAATACCCGGTGCGAGTCGACGTGATCTCCCGGTTCCGCACAGCCGCCGAACAGAAGCAGATACTCAAAGACCTCGCGTCGGGCGAAATAGACATCCTTATCGGCACCCACAGGCTCACGTCTAAGGACGTGAAATTCAAGAATTTGGGCCTTCTGATCGTCGACGAGGAACAGCGATTCGGCGTATCAGTGAAGGAGCGACTCCGAAAACTGCGCGCCGAGGTCGATACGCTTACATTGACGGCCACACCCATCCCCCGCACGCTACAGTTTTCGCTTCTCGGCGCGCGCGACCTCTCGATCATCAGCACGCCGCCGCCAAACCGGCAGCCGATTGAGACGGAGATTCATACGTTCGATAAGGATCTGATCCGCGACGCAATCCTCTACGAGATCAGTCGCGGCGGACAGGTATTCTTCATCCACAACCGCGTGCAGTCGATCGACGAAATGTCGTCCATGCTCCGTGCCGTGATCCCTGACATCCGCATTCGTACCGCTCACGGGCAAATGAAATCCACGGCCCTTGAAAACGTAATGGTGGATTTCATTGCTGGGAAATTCGACGTGCTCGTAAGCACGAATATCATCGAAAACGGCCTCGACATCTCTAACGCAAACACCATCATCATCAACCGTGCCGATCGTTTCGGTCTTGCGGAGCTGCATCAACTCCGCGGCCGCGTCGGCCGCTCGGATCGCAAAGCCTTTTGCTATCTGCTGGTCCCTTCGATACACGGACTTACGCGGGAAGCACGACAACGCCTGCAAGCTGTGGAGGAGTTCAGCGACCTGGGCAGTGGATTCAGCCTCGCAATGCGCGACATGGACATCCGCGGGGCCGGAAATCTCCTCGGGGGCGAACAGAGCGGCTTCATCGAAGATGTTGGATTTGAGACTTACCACAAGATTCTCGATGAGGCCGTTCAGGAACTTCGCGAAGAGGAGTTCAAGGATGTATTCGAGCAGGACCACGTGCCGAACGCCGGCGAAACGGCCGTGGACGTCGAGGAAGATGCCTACATTCCGGGCGAGTATGTATCCAACAACCTTGAACGGCTGAACATCTACCGGCGGATCAGCGAGGCTGAGAACAGCGAAGTGCTCGAAACCATTCGGGGCGAGCTTTCGGATCGATTCGGCAATTTGCCGCCGGAGGTCGAAAACCTGATGACTGCCGCCGAGATCAAGCTCCTCGCAAATGCCCTGCGCCTGCCAAAAGTACTGTTCAAGAATGAACGGCTATTCCTGTACACACCCGATCAGGAGAACGACGCGTACTTTTACGAAAACGTCTTTTACGTTCTTTTGGAGCAGCTGAGCACGCTCGGCCGGCGATATGTTCTGAAAGACAACCGCGGGAAAAAGCTGCGCGCGATCGTTCAAGATGTTCCGGATCTTTCCGCCGCGAAAGAGGTGCTCACCGCGCTGCAGCTAACGGGCAAGGTGGCCGCGTGAACTGACGCGAGACTACTCGTACTGGCGAGCCGTGGCGATCGCTTCTTCGCGGATGAGGGCGCGAAGCTCGTCCGGCTCATCCACGACAGCCTCCGAGCCGAATCGAATTAGCCACTTCGCCACATATTCGAGGTTTTCGAAATCGAACGTGACCGAGATCTCGTCCCCACGTACCTCTTCCTCGTCAATTTCTGCCGGTACACTCCGACGCGCATTCCGATAGACGGCCTTGCGGAATCGCACTGCAATCCGCCTCTTCTCGACTCCTCCGCTCACCTTTACGAACTCGGCGAGATCGAAACCCTCCGGGCGCTCAAATCGCTCCATCAGCACGTGCATCGTATGGATGTTGTCGAGCCGAAAATTGCGGACGTCTTTTCGGAGATGATCGTGCGCGATGAGATTCCAGTGATCCGTATAGTAGACGAGTCCGAGGGGATCGACTTTCCGCTTCGTCATCTCCCCCCGGCTTTCCACGAGATACTCCATAATCAGCGACCGCTGGCGGGCGACCGCCTCGCTTAATTCGTACCACCGTCCTTTCTCCTCGTCCTCATCCTCGGGCGAATAGAGCCAATACGGATCGAGAACGGTCCGATCCTTCAGGCGGTCGATGTAGTCGCGCACTTCGACGGGAAGGACGGATCGCACCTTCAACTCGACCTCACCCGCGTCTTTCCGAAGTGACGCATCGGGTTGAAGCTTCATGAACTCCGTTCCGATGAGAAGCGTCGCCGCCTCGCGCGCCGAGAGCATTAGGGGCGGAAGCTGATAGTCCTCCAGGATCTCATATCCCCCTCCCTCCGCGTAGGTGAGCGGTACGCCGGATTCACTCAGCGCGCGCAGATCCCGAAATACTGTCCGGCGGCTCACGCCGAAATGCTCGGCGAGCTCCTTGGATGTCAGGTTCGGACGATTCTGAAGGAGCAGGATGAGCGCGAAGAGCCGTTCGGTCCGATTTAGCGAGCGGTCGGATTTGCTCATGAATGGCGGAATATGCGCGGTAAACGTTCGGCGTCGCCGGACAGCCGCTGCCCTGCGGAGCCGGCCATTCGCGTCGAATCAATCAACGAAAGAAGGAGCAGTGATGTTCGATGGTTCTACGTCCCAGCGTGAAGAAGAGAACACTCGAGAATCACCTTCCGCTTGAAGTACGCATCTCGAAACAGGGAATCGAGGCGCACTTCGGCTACGTGGACCGTTTGTGGCAGCGCGATCCGCTCATCCATGAGATCGCCTCCTTTGAGACACACCAGGCCTTTACGCCAGGACGTTTCATCCGAATCACGCGACACCGGCCGCGAGCTCCGTGCGTGCCACGACCACAGTTCGGCCAGCGGAGCTGCCGCACGTGAAACCGAAAAATCCAGCATCCCGTCGTACTTCTCCGCTCGACCCTTCCACACGTCCACATTTGCGAGATCGAGTCGACGCGCCATCGCCCGTACAGCCTGTGCCTTCTTTCCCACGGAATCGACGCCTACGAACTGCACGCCCGGAAATGCGATCGCGAGCGGAATCGCCGGCAGACCACCACCTGTCCCCCAGTCCACGACGACGGCACCGTCCGGAAACGATTTGTAAGCCAGACTCAGCGAGTGGAGAATATGGTGGTTGAACACAGCCTCGTCATCCTCTCGAGAAATCAGGTTGACGCGCCGGTTAAAATCGCGGAGCAACAGCTCGAAACTCTGGAGCTTCTGCACCTGGGCGTCCGTCATCCGTGCAAGTGGATCCCACGCCACCACCTATGCCTCGACGGGATCGGTACGTGAGGCCGCGCCGGCATGCCTCCGAGATCCCTCCTTCTTCAGCAGGACCATCAACACCGAGACATCCGCCGGACTCACCCCGCTGATACGCGAGATCTGGCCGAGATTGTCCGGGCGAATTTTCGACAGTTTCTCCCGCGCTTCCATCGAGATGTTGTCGACCCCACGGTAGTCGAATCCATCCGGAATAAGATGGGATTCCAGGCGCTCCATCTTCTCGACGAGCTCGAATTCCCGGTCCAGATAGCCCTCGTACTTTAATTCGATCTCGACGAGGCGGCCGCTGGACTCGATCCCAGGTGCGGGCGTCAGCACGTCGCCCTGGATGCCAGCGTACTCCAGCATGGCGGTAAGATCCACTTCCGGGCGTTTCGCAAGATGAATCAGCCGCTCAGGCTGGTCGATCGGGGATGTTCCGACCTGGTCCAGGTAGCCGTTGACTTTATTCGGCTGAATGGATGTCTGCTCCAGGGTTGCCCTGCTTCGTTTTACGGCGTTGCGCTTGGCGAGCATGCGCTCATACCGATCGCGCGTGGCCAGTCCGAGTTTATATCCAAGCTCCGTCAGCCGCTGGTCTGCATTATCCTGTCGAAGCAGCAATCGGTGCTCCGCCCGTGAGGTGAACATCCGGTACGGCTCGTCGGTGCCTTTGGCCACCAGATCGTCGATCAGTACGCCGATGTAGGCCTCCGATCTCTTCAACACGACAGGTTCCTCTCCGCGCAGACGCTGGACGGCATTGATGCCGGCTATGATTCCCTGGGATGCCGCCTCTTCATACCCCGTCGTTCCGTTAATCTGACCAGCAAAAAACAAGCCTTCGACATGCTTTGTCTCGAGGCTATAGCGGATCTGGTAAGGCGGAAAATAGTCGTACTCGATTGCATAGCCGGGACGCAGCATATGCACGTTCTCCATCCCTGCAGTCTTCCTCAATGCGGCGAACTGGATCTCCTGTGGAAGACTCGTAGAGAATCCGTTCACATAAACCTCATACGTGCTCCTGCCTTCAGGCTCCAAAAAGAGCTGGTGGCGATCCTTCTGCGCAAAACGATCTATTTTATCCTCTATTGACGGGCAATATCTGGGCCCTGTGCCTTTGATGCGTCCGGCGAACATCGGGCTGCGGTCAAACCCCGTGCGGAGTAAGTCGTGCACTGCGGGATTCGTGTACGCGAGCCAGCAGCTCACCTGATCGGACGGCAGTGCATCCGTCATGTACGAGAAGGGACTTGCTTGGGGATCGCCGGGCTGCTCCCGGACCTGCTCGTAGTCTATCGTCCGTCCGTCTACTCGCGGCGGTGTACCTGTCTTGAGGCGTCCGCTTTCGAAACCTAGATTCTCGAGACAGGCGGTGAGACCGACCGAGGCCCGCTCGCCCATGCGACCACCACCGAACTTGCGCTCACCGATGTGAATGGTGCCGTTCATGAACGTCCCGCTCGTGAGGATGACGCACGGTGCCCTAAAAATCTGATCGGTCTGCGTCCTCACGCCCGTCGCTCGACCCTTTTCGACGAGAACGTCCATGACCGTATCCGATCGCATGAACAAATTCGGAATGTTCTCGAGCTCTTCGCGGACGGCGGCGGCATACGCGGCGCGATCACACTGCGCGCGCGGACCCCAGACAGCGGGGCCTTTCCGCTGATTGAGCATCCGAAACTGAATTCCCGTCCGGTCGGTGACCTTGCCCATGATCCCGCCCAATGCATCGATTTCGCGGGCCATGTGGCCCTTGCCGATACCGCCGATCGCCGGATTGCACGACATCTGACCGATCGTCTGCAGGTTCATCGTGACGAGCAACGTCCGCGCGCCCATACGAGCCGCAGCAGCAGCGGCTTCCGATCCTGCGTGTCCACCACCGACTACGATGACGTCGTACTCGAAATAGTTCATCGTTTTGGCTTCATATTTTGATTTTCAGGCTCGAACCTCAGATTAGACGCCTCATGCTAACGTCCGGGGCGCAAATCATTTCCCTATGCAGAACCGCGAGAAAATTTGATCCAGCACGTCATCGTTTGTGATGGTGCCGGTTATGGCGCCGATCTGGTGGAGTGCCATCCGCAGATCGACGGACAGCGTGTCTCCCGATGCGCCGGCGTCGAGCGTACTTCGTGCGGACCGCACAGCGTCCCGCGCCTCCCTCAGATGATGTCGATGCCGCTCATTCGTCACCACGTGCGACGCGTCGGATCCGCTGAGCTCCTCGCCCACGGTCAACTGCAGCGAATCAACCAGCGGAACGATTTCTTCCTCGGCCGCCATGGCGCGCTCCGCCGACAACGCCACGGCACCCGCCGGCACTCCGATCGTCCCATTCACGAGGTCCCGCTTATTCGCGACGAGGATGACGGGAAGCTGCTGCCGGCGTTCCCGCACGTCGCGCAGGAATGTACTCTCCTCCTCGTCGAGCCCGATAGTGATATCGTACACGTAGAGCAATACGTCGCACATTTCTATAGACCGCTCCGCACGTCGCACGCCTTCCTGCTCGACGACGTCCGCTGACGTGCGCAGCCCTGCCGTGTCGACGAATCTGTAAAGGAGGCCTTCGATCTCCGCTTCCGCCTCGATTTCATCACGCGTGGTACCGGGTGCCTCGTTGACAATGGCTCTATCTCGACCCAACAACGCGTTGAGGAGTGTCGATTTCCCGGCATTCGGTCGCCCTCCGATAACCACCCGTACGCCGTCTCGCAGGCGAACGCCCAATCTGTAGGAGTCGAGCAGCTCGCTCAGCAGCCGATCGCTGCGATCAAGCAGGTGTTCGAGCCTTTCGCGATCCGCAAACTCCACGTCCTCATCTGAAAAGTCCAGCTCCAGCTCGATGAGCGCGGCCAGCTCGAGCAGCTCCTCGCGGAGGTCTGCCAAAACCTCCGAATATCTTCCCTGGAGGTGCGACAACGACACCCGATGGGCGAGAGATGAAGATGCATGGATGAGATCGGCCACGGCTTCAGCTTGAGCGAGATCCATCTTCCCATTGATGAACGCTCTCTGCGTGAATTCCCCGGGATCCGCCATCCGCGCACCTGCCTCGAGCAGCCGCTCGAGTATCAACTGCGCGGCGAAATCTCCTCCATGGCACGAGATCTCGACGATGTCCTCTCCGGTCGCTGAACGCGGGGCCAGAAAAACCGTCGCGACAACCTGGTCGATATCTGCGCCGGCGGAGGACGCCACGTACCCGACGTGGGCTGTGTGCGACTCCGCCTCCATCAGATCCTTGCCGCGAAAGCATGCCCCGGCGACTTCGACGGCCGTCGGTCCGCTGACTCGCACGACCGCCAATGCGGACCGCCCTCTGGCGGTTGCAATCGCGGCTATGGTATCGTTTGAAGCTGGCGTCATCGTTCGTCGCATCCGGCCGGAGCAAGAGGGGTTGTCGGCTGGATGTCCTCGTCCACGGAGACGTGGCTCTCCGGAGTCTACAATCCGTCCGCAGAAGGAGTCCGCTCAGGATTTTGATTTCGATCGAAGCTTTTTCCGCTTGACAGCCTTCGCGTCCTTCTTCTTGCCCTTGCCGTTTTTACCGGCATCGGAGTCCTTCTCCTTCTCGATATGCATGTTGATGTACTGCTGCTGGGCCGCGGTGACGATGTTGTACACCAGATAATAAAGGCTCAGGCCCGCCGCGAAACGGTTGAAAATCACGAAAATCATCACGGGGAAGACGTATGTGAAGATTTTAGCCTGCGGATTCGTCGACGGATTCATCTGCAGCCGCATCTGAAAGACCATGGAAATGCCCATCAGCAGCGTGAAACCCGCGACAAAGTCTCCGTAGAGCGGAATGGTGAACGGCAGATTTAGAATGACGTCCGGAGCGGACAGGTCGTGCGCCCAGAGGAAGCCCTGCTGCCGAATCTCGATCGACTGCGGGAGGAAAAGCCACAATGAAATGATGATCGGGTACTGAAGGAGCATCGGCAGACAGCCCCCGACGGGGTTGACGCCGGTCTCCTTGTACATCTTCATCATTTCCTCCTGCTGCTTCTGCGGATTATCCCCATACTTCTCCTTGATCGTCTCCATCTGAGGCTGCAGCTCGCGCATCCGAGCCATGCTCTTGTAAGACGTCTTCGTGAGCGGGTACAGGACAAACTTAATCAGGATCGAAAAGACGATAATTACCATCCCGTAGTTAGGGATGAACGTCGCCAGAAACGTGAATGCAGGAATGAATACAAACTTGGCGATGGGGCGTGTCATCCACTCGAAGAAGTCCCACCCGTAATCGACCATGTCGTACAGGCCGAGACGGTAGTCGGTGATCCGGTAGAACTCCATTGGGCCGATGTACAGCCGAAACTCGTCTACACCGGCGCCCGCGCTCGGCATGAGCAGCCGCGTCGTGTAGCTTTCCCAGAGGTCGTTCGTGCTCGCATTACCGATACGCTCACCGATCAGCTCCGCGCCCCGCGTCGGTGCAGACGGAATTACGACGGACGTGAAGTACTTCGTCTTGACGGCCGTCCACGACACGTCTCCGGCGAGACGCTGCTCGCCATAGCCATCATCGCCATCGAGCGTCACACTCTCGACTGAGCCGCCGCTTCGGGCGAATGCTCCGGACGACTGCGCTTCAGTTTCACGATCCGCCTCCGTAAACGGAAGGCCGCCATCCCACACTAATTCGTAGCCCTCACGCGTGCTGTAGGTGTCGGCACCTTCCTGCTCCACCTGGAGCCCGATCTCGTATTCGCCCGGCTGAAACGTGAAGGTCTGCCGGATCGTCCCCTGGCCGACGGCGGATTCGAACGTCAGGGTGGATGACTCCTCATCAACTAAAAGCGTGTCGGATTGGAACTCAGAACTGAAATAGAACGAGCGGGTGTCTACGACGTGGCTCGCCGGCGTCGTGAAGGCCAGCGCCAGCGCGCCCTCGGATGTGGTATCGACAAGCTGTACGGGAGTCTCTTGATCG
>CAZKNF010000024.1:0-36897 GCA_964554105.1 uncultured Rhodothermales bacterium
GGTGAAGCCTGCACGCATATCGTGCACACTTCCTCAGGTGTTTGCCGACGTCCAGGCAGGCGACATCGTTAAATTGGACGATGGCAAAATTGAAGGCGTTGTCCGAGCAATATCTGAGGACGAGATACACGTTGAGATCACGTATGCAAAAGAGCAGGGTACAAAGCTGCGCGGCGACAAAAGTGTCAATTTTCCACACACTGTCCTGCGTGTCAGCGGCCTGACATCGAAGGACTTGGTGGACCTGGACGTCGCCGTCCGGCATGCCGACATCGTCGGTCTATCATTCGTGAACGAGAATCAAGACGTGATGGACTTGAATGATGCGCTGTCCGAGCGTGGAGCCGACGACCTGGGTATCGTTCTGAAAATAGAGACCAAACGGGGCTTCGATCAGATGCCGGGAATTCTCCTGGCCGCCATGCGCAGATACCCTGTTGGGGTTATGATCGCCCGCGGCGATCTCGCCGTTGAAGTTGGATGGGAGCGGCTGGCCGAAGTGCAGGAGGAAATGCTCTGGTTGTGCGAAGCGGCTCACGTTCCGGTTGTTTGGGCAACACAGGTGCTCGAAACGTTGGCAAAAAAGGGGCGGCCTTCACGCGCAGAGATCACCGATGCTGCAATGGCTGAGCGGGCCGAATGTGTTATGCTGAACAAAGGACCCCATCTACTGAAGGCGATCCGAACATTGGACGACATCATGAAGAGAATGCAGCCGCACCAGCACAAAAAAACGTCGATGCTGCGGAGTCTATTCGTTGCACGTTCATCCTGATCTCGTCTGTACTAGATATGCCCCGGAGAGGCTACAGGTTTACCTCTCGCTCCGAGACGATCTAGTATTTAGCGCCTTGCGCGGCGTTCTGCGTCTCCACATTTCAAAACCGCACATCTGCCCGATAGCGAATCCGCTGAACTCCGGGTTCAGGCTCAGGTCGGTTCGAAGCAGACCAGGCACGTGTGGAGGCAAACGAGCCTCTTCCATGTAAGCGGTGGATGGTGCATCACTGGACTCCTTACATGACGCATAGGGGAAAACCCTGTACGGAGCCCATCACAAATTCCTGCGATGCGTATGTTTCTGGACGTGCTTCAAGCGCGAGAAACCTCCAGAATGAAATCGAGTCGCCGGAATCTTCTTGTGTTCTACAGTCTCCTCGGCCTCGCTGCAGGAGTAGGCGCATTTACGTTCTTTTATGCCAAAGGCTATTCCTACCTCACAAACGATCCCGCCGCGTGTGCGAACTGCCACGTTATGGATGACTACTATAGCGCCTGGCAGAAGGGAAGCCACCGCGCCGTGGCCGTCTGCAACGACTGCCATACGCCACATGATGTCGTCGGAAAATATGTCACAAAAGCCTCCAACGGCTTCTGGCATTCATTCGCATTCACTACCGGCGACTATCCATACCCGATTCAAATCAAGCCGCAAAACCGCGCGGTCACCGAGGAGACATGCAGATACTGCCATCAAGAAATTGTAGCCGCTATCGACCCCGAGTGGCACGTGACAGTATCCGATACAGCAAGCCGTCGCACGATATCTGATGAGCCGATGTCGTGCATCCGATGTCACGATGCGGTTGGACACTGGGTCCGGTAACACTGCTTCTGACGAAATTGATATCCAGACATATGGCTGAACGAGCAAATAGTCGAGAACCGTCGCGAAGCTGGTGGGAACGTTTTCGCTGGCCGATGTTGATCGGTCTCGTGGCACTCGCTACCGTGGGGTTGCTCGCACTTCTCACAAATATCATGGAGCGCCAGTCTGAAGCGCAGAATCCGTTCTACCGAGTAATCGAGCTCACCGACACGACAACGGATCCCGCCGTCTGGGGCCAAAACTTTCCACTCCAATACGACGCATACCTGAGGACAGTTGACATGACCAGGACGCGATACGGCGGCAGCGAAGCCATGCCGCGGTATCCGACGGTCGACGATCCTCGCGATACGGTTTCTCTTTCACGACTCGAGGAAGATCCTAGATTGCGGGAGTTTTGGGCCGGATATGCTTTCGCTGAAGACTTCCGCGAGGAGCGCGGACACGCCTATATGCTCAGCGATCAAGTCTTCACGCGCCGGCAAACCGTCGCCCAGCAGCCAGGTACCTGCCTCCACTGCCACGCATCCGTATACGCCCCGTACAAAGAAGCCGGCGACGGCGACCTGATGCGTGGTTTCGATGTGGTGAATCAGATGGAGTACGCTAATGCGCGAGATCTCGTCGAGCATCCTGTTTCCTGCGTCGACTGCCACGACGCTGAGACGATGCAGCTGCGCATCACGCGACCAGCCTTTCTTGAGGGCATTCAGGCGCTAAAGCAATCCGAAGGTGTCGATGATTATGATGTGAACCGGGACGCCACCCGACAAGAAATGCGTACTTTCGTGTGCGGACAGTGCCACGTCGAGTACTATTTTCAGGGGCCGGAGAAGCGACTGGTCTACCCCTGGGATAAGGGGCTGCAGGCAGACAGCATCCTAGCGTACTATGAGGCGAACGGCCACAGCGACTGGTCGCACGCGAATAGCGGCGCCCCAGCACTGAAAGCGCAGCATCCCGAATTCGAACTGTTTAATCAGGGGATTCACGCCAGGTCCGGTGTCACGTGTTCGGACTGTCATATGCCGTATCAGCGGGAAGGGGCCATGAAGATCAGTGATCACTGGGTACGGAGCCCACTTTTAAACATCAATAATGCGTGTCAGACGTGCCATAAATGGCCCGAAGACGAGCTCAGACAACGTGTACATACCATTCAGGACCGGACCTACCAGCTCCGGAATATCGCAATCGACGCTGTACTCGACCTCACACGAGAGATTAGCTCTACAGCCCGGGACGATAGCACATCGGTCAACTTATCGAGTGCCCGCAATTATCAGCGGAAAGCGCAGTTCTTGACTGATTTCATTGAAGCGGAGAACTCGATGGGCTTTCACGCGGATCAAGAGGCCGCCCGCATTCTCGCTCTCGGAATCAACTATGCCCGCCTCGGTCAGTCCGCACTCCGGGGACAGCCGCTGCCCGATGATTCTGCACCCGTCGCGCCCCCTCCTCAGACAGTCACGCCGTCACCTGAACGGTAGAAATAGAGCGTTTGCAGCTCGCCGATTTTTAGTGTTTTTCATGCCTCACGAATGGTCAGAACATGCAGCCAGCCCCCGCGATTCCTGAGTCTGCTAACATTGGACAATTCGCTGTTGTTGAACCAGGAACGTCTCTGGACGATTATGTCAGCATCGGGCACCACAGCGTAATTGGATCTGGATGCTCAGTAGGCCGGCGAACAATTATCGGGAATTCCGCATCGATCGGAGCGGACGTCGAGATTGGTCCCGGTTGTCAGATCGGTAGCCACGTCGTTCTTTATGCACGAACGAAGATCGGGGAGAACGTCCGGATCGATGACGGGGCCGTCATCGGAAAGCAGCCGATGCGTTCTCCAAATAGTGCAGTGACGCGCGTGCAGCCTAAGGACCCCTCCGACATCGGAAGCGGATGCCTTCTCGGGGCGGGGGTCGTGGTTTACGCCGGGTGCAAGCTTGGCGAGAAGGTGATGGTCGCAGATCTTGCCACGCTCCGAGAAGATGTGACGATCGGAGCTTTCACCATCGTCGGACGAGGGGTCGCCGTCGAGAATGAGTGCACGATCGGGCGGTACTGCAAGATCGAAACAAACGCATACATTACCGCCTACTCAACACTGGAAGATCGCGTTTTCATCGCGCCGGGAGTGTTGACGAGCAACGATAACTTCATCGGTCGAACCGAAGAACGGTTCAGGCACTTTGAAGGGCCTACAGTTCGGCGAGGAGGCCGCCTGGGAGTAGGCGCAGTCATACTTCCCGGAGTTAAGATCGGTCCGGATGCCGTCGTGGCAGCCGGCGCAGTGATGACCCACAACGCCGATGATTGCATAATTTACGCTGGGGTACCCGCCAGGCCGATAGGCGACGTACCGCAGGAGCAGTTGTTGGATGAGCAGGGATGGGACGAGTGAAAGGCGAAACTGTAATCTGAATATTCGGATTCCACTCAAAATGAACATCGAAATGGTCGACTTGCGGAACCAGAATCACGCTGTCCGCAAGGAGATAGACGCTGCTATAGACGCCGTGCTCGAATCAACGAGATTTATCCGCGGCCAGGAGGTCGGCGAGTTCGAATGTAAGCTCGCAGGTTACCTGGAAGGCTCGTTTGCCCTCGGTGTCGGCAATGGAACAGATGCCCTTCAGATCGCCATGATGGCCATCGGCATTCGTCCAGGTGATGAGGTCGTCACCACTTCTTTTACGTTCATAGCTACCGCCGAAGCAGCGGCTTTGCTGGGCGCCAAACCAGTTTTCGCGGACATCGATCCGCAGACCTTCAATATCGATCCGTCGAAGATCGACGAGCTGATCACCGATCGTACAAAGGCGATCGTACCCGTGCACCTCTTCGGACAGCCTGCCGAAATGGGTCCAATTATGGCGATCGCCGAAAGACACGGCCTAGCAGTGATCGAGGACAATGCACAGGGAATCGGATCCGAATATAAAGGTATGAAAACGGGCTATATTGGTGACATAGGCTGCCTCTCGTTTTTTCCATCGAAAAACTTAGGATGCTTCGGTGACGGCGGTGCAGTCCTTACGAAGAGCGAACGGCTGTATAAAGCGATGCGCATGATTGCCAATCACGGCACCGTCAAGAAATACCACAACGAAATCGTAGGCATCAACAGCCGGCTCGATACCCTCCAAGCTGCCATTCTGAAGGTAAAACTGCCGCACCTCGATGAATACAATGCTGCGCGGCGACAGGCGGCTTCCTGGTACAATGCATTCTTCGAGGACTGCGAATTCATAACGGTGCCCCACCATGCTCCGGATCGTACACACGTGTATCACCAGTACACAATTCGAATCTCTGAGGACGTGCCCGGCGGCCGCGATGGTCTCGCCGCTCACTTGAAGGAGAAGAGCATCCCGCACGCAGTGTATTATCCGACCCCGCTTCATCAACTTCCCGTCTTTGCGGAATCCGGCGCATGTCGCTGTGGGGATATGACGGAGACGGAGGCCGCCGCGAGAGAAGTGATTTCGCTGCCCATGCATACCGAACTCACCGACGAGCAGCAGGAATTCATCGCTCGCGCCGTGGTGGACTACGTCGAACAGGCGTCGCCCGTCATGTAGCTAGGATACGCCCACCCATCGCTCATCTTCTCGCGCTCCTGCGTCATGCGCAGGAGGTAGATCGGCAAGATTTTATACACTTGCATTCTCACACCTGCGTATGCCCGAAACGATAAGACTTGCCCAGATCGGAGTCGGGTACTGGGGAAAGAATCTGCTTAGAAACTTCGCGTCGATTCCTGATGTCGAGGTCGTCGCAGCTTGTGATCAGCGCGCGGACGTCTGCCGGGAAATCGAAGGGCTGTATCCCGGTCTGCGCACGACTGCGAACCATCGGGACCTCCTGAACGACGATGCGATCCAGGGAATCGTCATCGCGACGGAGACGCCACAGCACTTCGCGTTGGCCGCAGCCGCGCTCGAAGCTGACAAGCACGTCTTCGTCGAGAAACCAATGGCTCAGAGCGCCCATGAAGCTTCACAGCTCGTGGCTCTCTCTGCCGCCCGGGACCGCCACCTGATGGTGGGCCATTTGCTGCTCTACCATCCCGCCTTTCGATTTGTCGAGAATATGATCGAAGACGGCGAACTCGGGGACGTATTTTATCTGTACAGCGTCCGCGTGAACCTGGGGATCATACGGCAGCGTGAAAACGCGCTCGAGAGCCTCGCTCCGCACGACCTCTCGATCGCCTTACGCTTCCTCAAGTCGGAACCAGTGGCGGTCTCCGCCAATGGGCAGGCATATCTGCAATCGGCGATCGAGGATGTCGCGTTCGCAACTGTTCACTTTGAGGACGGAAAGCTGGCCCATATTCATACAAGCTGGCTGGACCCTCACAAAGTGCGCAAGGTGACGGTCGTCGGCAGCAAAAAGATGGCGGCTATTGACGACGTCGAAAGCACCGAGAAAGTGAGAGTCTATGACAAAGGCGTCGATCTCAAACCCGGAGAAAAACGTTACGTGGATTATGCCGACGCCATGTCGATTCGGAGTGGAGACATCTACATTCCTAAAATTGATATGCGCGAGCCCCTCTTACTGGAATGTGAACACTTCGTAGAATGCATCCGCACGGGCAATACACCGCGGTCGGACGGTCGAAACGGTCTCGCGGTCGTTAAGATTTTGGAGGCTGCTCAGAAATCACTGGCAGACCGTGGCGCGACGGTGGAGCTCTAGCTCGCCGCCTGCCGTGCAGGTCCGAACCGAAGTCGGGCAATTCGGTGGACGGCGAATACGAAAATCTCACTTTCTTCGACCCGATGAACCGAGCGCTTAGCGCACGATGATGAGTGATGCCGTACGTTCTTCCGCACTCTGAACTTCGACGAAATAGAGCCCCGGCGCCACGACGCGACCGGAAGCGTCGCGGCCGTCCCACTCGAACCCGGCGGAAGAGCGAACGGCAACTCGGCCGAGCATATCATAAATCGTGACACTCGCAGATTCATCCTCGACGGGTATTCGCAACACCTCCGATCCAGCCTGATAGGGATTCGGATAAGGCTTCCCGCTAGAACTAATCTTTTCCGGGGATTCTATTCCCGTCCAGATGCTCTCATCAAGATTTAGCCGCTCGCGGTTCTCTCCAATGACGGCGACGTAGCGAGGTCGGCCGATGACGCCTTGTGTCGCGATGTATATCTCGCTCGGCGCAATCAGCGAACCGTCCATTCGGTAAACCAGCACGCGCAATTCTCCCGTAACTGTGTTATAGTCAGACGCGATCGTTCCGCCGGCCGTGGAGGCCGCCACATCTACGGTTGCTCCAGCTGAAGCCGGAAGTACGATCTGGAACGCACGGATCGGCTGCTGATAGTGCAGTTCGACGTAAGACGGATCCACCGTGAGTTGAACTTCCCCACTGGCGGTCTTGCCGGCCTCCGATTCGCCCAGAGGAAGACCGATGCCGTCCGGCCACTGCCCTCTTACAATCGCCTGAAGAAGGACTGTCAAGTCGCGAACGTCGAGCTTCGTATCGCCCGCCGGGAACGGGTATAGATCTGCAGCTGCGGTTTGGACGTCATCCGGCGTAAGGCGGCCGAGGACAAAGTCAATGGCATGCACGATGTCCAGAGCATCAACGATTCCGTCACCTTCGACGTCACCGCGCCCGCCTCGACCCATACCCGTAAGCACGATGGTGTTCGATTCGCCTTCTCCTGAATGCAAGAACAAAAGGTCACCGTTCTGCCGGCCGAACGAGGTGTCTACCGGCGCAAATGTGATTGTGAATTCCTGGCTCTCATTTGGTTCGATTTCAGCAGTCGCGGGCGATATGGCAAACAGCGGGTTAGACGCAATGATATCCGAAATCAGAAGCGACGTCGTGCCGTCCGGATTAGACACAGTGAGCATGGACGAACTTTCCTCACCCACCATGACGTCACCGAGATCGAGCATCGGAGCAGATGCTTCGAAGATCGCCTTCAATTCTTGAAATGTAATGACGTGTGAATCGGCTGATGCCGCGAGATCTGCATCGGAGCCGCCCGGCTCTGCCAGTGCGCCGATCACGTCACTGATCGTAAGTGGTACAACGTTCTCTGAAGCGATAGACTCGACAGTTAGCATCACCGTTAGCAGTTCTTCGTACGTGCCGGCTTCCAGAGAACCCTCACCCAGCAGCAGAATGTCGACGAACCCTGATCCGGATTCGAACGACAGCGTCCAGTCACTCGGGTTCGTGATCGCCGATCCCAATTCAACGTCTACAACATTCACGACATCGCCGACCCACTCGATTCGGAATTGGAGCCCTTGAAGGCCGGTTTCCGCAGTGTAGTCGAGATGCAGCGGCACACCGATGGATGTTTCACCCGCAAACAGAACAGTCTCCGGAGTTGTGAAGGACAGCGTACCTCCGCCGCCTACGCCGGTGAGGGCCAGACTGGCCGCGCCGATCTCGTAATCGAATTCAACTGAAGCGGTGGCGAGGCCCAGTGATAAGGGGCTAAATGTGACGGAGTAAATTTCTGATCCGCCTGCAGGCACTACGACGACGCCGGCCGGGTCGATTGAAAAAGGCCCACCAGAAATAGAGGGCGAACCTATGGTCAGCGGTCCGGAAGTGTAATTCGTCGCGGTTACAGATTTCGTCTGAGAGGTTTGTCGCGCAGTCGAGAACGACAGAGAAGGCGGAGATATCTCGAGCGGAACGTCGGCCTCGATTGTCACGTCGTCTACTCTCACCGTCGAAGAGGATGAATACAATCCCTCTCCTTCAAATCGGATGATCACTTCACTCGATCCCAGCAGAGCACCTGGCAAACCAACCGTCATCGGCTGCCAGTCGCTTTCGGCCGAGGGTATGGCGGCTCCTGCATCCAGCAATGTCACCGGAAAGGTAGCGCCATTATCCGCCGAAGCCGTCACCCGTAGGTTGTCAACATCGTAAGCGCCGGTTCGACGTGCCAGATAGCTGAGTGTGGCGGATGTAGCAGCACGAAGATCAATCGGCGGCGTCGTGGCACTCGTGGCCGCGTTACCGTTGTTCTGCAGGCTTTGCAGGCCGGATCCGGGTGAGGGAGTGGCCGTGCTCAGAAGCCATCCGTCGTCCAGCACCCATCCACTCGGAGCATCGCTGGAGTCGAAAGTTTCGGTGAAAACGACCACCTGAGCATAGGTGGGCGAGTCGAGAAGAATCCAGCCAACAAAAATGCAGGCGGTGAGGACGGCGAAACGAAGATAAACTTTCATGGCGCGGTGTACGGTTAGGGAGATGTGGCATTCTCTCCCTAGACCCGTCAACCGCGCGGATATAACCTCCCGCAGCCGCGATTCCTAAAAATCTCCCCCACCGAGCAGCATTACTTTACTGCGATCGTGTGGGACATGCTTCAAGGCATTTCGCGTATCGACGACTACGTTCGCGTGCTGGGCGATCAGCGGATACGGAAATCCGCTGTGATCCGTCACGATCGCCACAACGTCATATTTCCTGAGCGTCTCTTCATCGATGTCTACCGCCTCCATACTAAGCTGGCATGAGTCGCCGTTCACATCAAGCTTCGGCACGTGCGGGTCGGCGTAGTCGATCCGGCTGACCCCTCTTTGATGCAGAAGCTCGATCACGCGGCAGGCAGGGGAATGGCGAGTGTCCGACACGTCACGTTTGAAGGCGACGCCGAGAATCAGCACCTTCGCATCGCGCAGCCGCACGGGTTGGTTCGCGATCGCTCGGACCACCGCATCCACGACGTAGAACGGCATGGTCTCATTGACCCGCGCCGAAAGGGTAATGAAATTCGTCTCGAAATCGTACCGGCGCGCGAGCCATGAAAGATAGTATGGATCGATTGGAATACAGTGGCCGCCGAGTCCCGGCCCCGGATAGAAGGGCATAAATCCGAACGGTTTCGTCGCCGCCGCCTCCACCACCTCCCAGATCGAAATTCCGCCCATCCTATCACAGAGCTGTGCAAGCTCGTTCAGCAAAGCAATGTTGACGGAACGGAATATATTCTCGAGAAGCTTCTCCATCTCCGCCACTTTGGGAGACGACACGCGGTGAACGTGCTCAGAAACTTGCCGCATGGCCAGCGCAGCCAATTCGGTACAGGCGCTCGACACGCCGCCGACAACGACCGGAGTGTTCGATGTCGTAAACTGACGATTACCAGGATCGATTCGCTCAGGCGAGAATGCAAGGAAGTAATCACGACCCAACTTGAGATTTCGATCTGTGGCATGCTTGGCGAGCCGCGGCTGTACGAGCCCCTCGGTCGTGTCCGGATAGGTAGTGGACTTGAGGATAACGAGCTGCCCGGCGCGAATCTGTTCAGCAATCGATTCGGATGCCGATTCGATGTACGTCGTATCCGGGTCTTTGGCCGAGGTGACCGGCGTCGGCACGCAGATATAGAACACGTCTATTTCCGAACAGGCTGAGAAGTCGTCAATCGCTGTGAAGCGCCCGCTCTCGACGACTTTGCGAAGTTCATCGTCATCGACATCTTCGATGACGTTCTGCCCCGCGTTCAAGCGTAGAACGCGCTCGCCGTTCAGATCAATGCCGATCGTGCGAAAGCCTCGCCTGGCAAACTCGACGGCAAGTGGCAGTCCGACATAGCCGAGTCCGACTACCCCGATCGTCGCCGTTTTAGACGTAATTCTTTCCTCAAGTTGCCGAGCAGGGCCTGTGAGCTGCAACGCCTTTGTCTCCGATACAGTCCTATTCACGGGTATCTCAGTCATTAGCATGCTGATTATAGTGGAGCGAAGGCATACAGCAAATCTTCTGCCACGTTCTCGGGGAATGTGAATCAATATGATTTTTCGCAATCAACAGGCGACGCCAAGCCTCACGCATCTCCGTGATTAGCCTGGCTCTCTCACTCGTCAGGTCCATTTCTACCGGCATTTACGGTCTGCTCATCTCGAGCCGTTGCCAGATCGGATTCGACCATCTCCCGAATCATCCCCTCGAGGCTATATCGCGGCTGCCAGTTCAATCTCTCGCGTGCTCTCGTCGCATCGCCTAGCAGCATGTCCACTTCAGTCGGGCGGAAATAGCGGGGATCAATCTCGATGAGGACCTCGCCGGTCCGTCCGTCAAATCCTTTCTCGTCTTCACCCTCACCCTTCCATACCAGGTCGATGTCGACGCACCGGAATGCATGCTCACAGAACTCGCGCACCGTGTGCGTTCGGCCGGTCGCGATGACAAAGTCGTCAGGGGTGTCCTGTTGCAGGATGAGCCACATCGCCTCGATAAAGTCTTTCGCGTGACCCCAGTCGCGCCTGGCATTTAGATTGCCAAGATAGAGGCGATGGTCCAGACCCAGGCTGATGCGCGCAGCCGACCGCGTGATCTTGCGCGTGACAAATGTTTCGCCGCGCAGTGGACTCTCGTGATTGAAGAGAATGCCGTTGCAGGCGAACATGCCGTACGCCTCTCGATAATT
The DNA here is from genome assembly GCA_964554105.1 of uncultured Rhodothermales bacterium. GTDB lineage: Bacteria > Bacteroidota > Rhodothermia > Rhodothermales > VXPQ01 > CAZKNF01. The sequence continues at coordinate 11,044 of CAZKNF010000024.1, forward strand.
TACCGTAATCCAGTACGCGTAGAGTTTCGCTACTCCGTATGGACTCCTGGGATAAAACGGGGTCGCCTCTGTCTGAGGTGCTTTCGGCGAATTGCCGAAAAGCTCCGAAGTGGAGGCCTGATAAAATCGGACGCGATCACCCATCTTCAGGATGCGGATCGCTTCCAGCAGGCGCAGCGTACCGAGCCCGTCCGCATTGGCGGTGTATTCCGGGGTTTCGAAACTCACCTGGACGTGGCTCTGAGCCGCAAGATTATAAATCTCGTCTGGCTGAACTTCCTGAACAATGCGGATCAGATTTGTTGAATCCGTGAGATCGCCGTAGTACAAAAAGAGCTCGACACCCGTCTCGTGAGGATCCTGGTAAAGGTGGTCGATTCGCTGGGTGTTGAACTGGCTCGCGCGGCGCTTGATACCGTGGACTTCGTACTCCTTACCCAACAGGAATTCGGCGAGATAAGCGCCATCCTGACCCGTTATCCCTGTAATGAGCGCTTTCTTCTTGCGCATGAAACGACGCTCTCTTCCTTAATACTGCACCACCTGCCTGGAGTCGGCTAAAGCCTACACGATTTGCCCGCGGCCGGCCACGCCGTCTCCGGCCGTCGTGACGTCCTTTGTCGCAGGAACAAGACTCGGGCGTCCGACACTGAAGTACTGGAATCCAAGCTCAGCCATCCGCTCCGGATCGTAAACATTGCGACCGTCGAATATCAACGGCTGCTTGAGAAGCGTCTTAATTTTTGCGAAGTCCGGCCGCCTGAACTCGTACCACTCCGTTGCGATAATCAGTGCGTCAGCATTCTTGGCGGCGTCGTAGAGATCATTCGCATAGGTGAGATCATCACCCAACAATGCACGCGTCGTATCGGCGGCTTCGGGATCGAACGCCACGATCTCCGCGCCCTCCTTCAGGAGGTTCTTGATGATAAAGTGTGACGGAGCTTCTCGGACATCGTCGGTGTTCGGCTTAAATGCGAGTCCCCAGAGCGCAATCCGGCGACCATCGAGCGATCCTCCGAAATGCTCTTTAATCTTGTCGACAAGCATTCCGCGTTGGAAATCATTTACGCTTAGGACGGATCTTAAAATCCTGAAGTCATATCCGTACTGATCAGCTGTCCGAACCAGCGCCTGGACGTCCTTCGGGAAGCAGCTCCCGCCGAATCCAATGCCTGCGTAGAGGAAATGCCTGCCAATCCGACTGTCGGATCCGATGCCCTTTCGAATCTGATCGACATTGGCCCCCACCTTTTCGCACAGATTTGCAATCTCATTCATGAACGTGATCTTGGTGGCGAGGAATGCATTCGCTGCATATTTCGTCATTTCCGATGAGCGTTCGTCCATAATCATAATCGGATTCCCCTGCCGGACGAACGGCTCGTAGAGCAATGTCATAACCTCGGCCGCACGCTCACTGGAGGTGCCAACCACCACGCGCTCCGGCTTCATAAAGTCCTCGACAGCAACACCCTCTCGTAAAAATTCGGGGTTCGAAACGACATCGAAGTCGCGGCCTGCCTTCAGCCCCGATGCTTCGATCTCCGCACACACTCTGTCAGCCGTACCGACAGGCACCGTGCTCTTGTTGACGATGACCTTGTATCCCTGCCCGGGACTGTCTCTCAAGAGCTTTCCTATCTCACCCGCCACTCCGATGACGTACGATAGATCCGCTGAGCCGTCCTCGTCCGGCGGCGTCGGAAGGGCAAGAAAGATGATGTCGGACTCCTTGACGGCATCTGCGAGTTCAGTAGTGAAATGGAGCCGTTTCTCCCGACGATTCCGCTCGAAAAAAACTTCTAGACCGGGCTCAAAGATCGTGATCTCGCCGCCGCGCAGTTTTTCAATCTTTTGCTCGTCGATATCGACGCAAACGACGTTGTTCCCCATTTCGGCGAAGCACGTGCCGGTCACGAGACCGACGTAGCCGGTTCCAATTACGGAGATATTCAATGGTCAGTGTGCAGTGGTTAGAAGTGATGAGACAGCCCGGAAGAATGCTTGAAACCGGGGGTACGGATCGTGTAATAAGTATCGATATTCTAGGATGTTGAAGGTCGCCACGTGATCGATTCGTGACGCAAGATATAAACAGCCACCTATTTAATCATACTCACGGGATGATCATCCCGCGTGCAGTGGAGCCGCATGTTCTACATACCAGTCGTAGGCCTTTCGAATTCCGTCCCTCAACGGTGTCTTCGCCGACCATCCTAACTGCGTCATCCGAGAAACATCGAGCAGTTTCTGAGGGGTGCCGTCAGGCTTCGACGAGTCATAAACGATCTCGCTCCTTGATCCTGCCACGTCGCGGATGATCTCTGCCAGCTCCGTAATCGTAAGATCCTCGCCAACTCCAACGTTCAGCATGCCGTTCACCGCTGCAGCATGCAGGTCGCTTTCGGGAGTTTCGAGTGCAAACACCACCGCATCCGCAAGATCATCGCTGTAAAGGAACTCGCGGCGCGGCCTGCCACTCCCCCAGAGCGTCACGGGCATATCGGTGCCGTCGTCCTGCCTCGCTTCGTGAAACTTTCGGATGAGTGCCGCAAGCACGTGCGACTTGTCAAGGTCGTACGTATCACCTGGACCGTATAAGTTCGTCGGCATGAGGGTAATAAAATCGTCGCCATACTGACGCCGGTAAGCCTCACACAGCTTCGTACCCGCGATCTTGGCTATAGCATACCACTGATTGGTCGGCTCAAGCGGACCGGTAAGCAGGTCGTCCTCTCGAAGCGGCTGCGGAGCATGCTTCGGATAAATGCACGAGCTTCCGAGGAAAATCAGTCGCTCGACGTCATGCTCGTGCGCAGCGCGGATCACGTTATCCTGGATAGCTAAATTATCGGCAATAAATTCAGCAGGATAAGTGTCGTTGGCGAGTATTCCGCCTACTTTTGCCGCGGCAAGCACGATAAACGATGGCTTTTCAAGCTCGATGAATTCGAACGTTTTCCGCTGATCTCGCAAATCCAGTGCACGCGAATCGCGCGTGATAAGATGGTCGTAGCCCGCCGTTCGCAGTCGTCGCACGACCGCCGAGCCAACCAGACCGGTATGCCCGGCTACATAAATGCCTGAATGCTTGTCTCGTAAATGCACACCGTGCCTCGTAAACGATACTCTCCATTTAGCCCATCGCGCCTCTTGCTACTTCGATCGGCCGAGATGGATTCGAAAGGCGTCAAACCGTACCCGAGCATCGAGTGCCTGGCAGTCCGTCTCAGGAGAAGCGCTGATGAAGGCATCGCGCGATCGTCACCACTCGATCGGGGCTTTCGATTCTATGCCCCGTGAACAGTACATTGAGCACACGAGGACTGGCATCGTTTTTTCTTCATGATATGTTCGGAAGGATATGATATATGCGGTCATTATGGCCGGCGGGATTGGGAGCCGCTTCTGGCCCCGGAGCCGTCAGGCTCACCCAAAACAGTTCCTCAATGTATTCGGCGAGCAAACGCTCATCCAGAACACAGTCGCTCGCCTCCAGGGCGTGGTTGAGCCGAATCGATGCTTCGTAGTGACGCACGAAAGGTACGTTGAAGAGACAAGCGATCAGCTGCCCGCCATTCCGCGAGAAAATATTCTGGCCGAACCCGTCTCACGCAACACCGCTCCATGCATCGAATACGCTGCCGTGAAAATCGCAGCTATCGATCCGACTGCGACGATGATCATCCTTCCTGCTGATCACGTAATCACGAACGTCCGGCGTTTTCACGACGTGCTGAGAACGGCGGTCGAGAAGGCGCAGGCACCCGGTACGCTCGTGACCATAGGCATCAATCCCACGCATCCCGAGACCGCCTACGGTTACGTCCAGTTCGAACCGCAAAACGAGGATGGCCCCCACGAACCGAAAGTCTATCCCGTACGAACATTCGCGGAAAAGCCGGATATCGCGACCGCAGAGCGGTTTCTGGATTCTGGCGATTTTCTGTGGAACAGCGGCATGTTTGTCTGGAGAGCTGACACCATCCTCCGCGAAATTGAATCCCGACTGCCGCAGGCACATGAGGCTTTTCTACCCGTGCGCGAGGTCGTGAATACGGTTGATGAACCGGCCGCCGTCGAGGAGGCGTATTCGAAAAGCCCTCACATCTCGATCGACTACGGTGTCATGGAACGTGCCGAAAATGTCTTTGTCGTTCCCGGATCTTTCGGCTGGTCAGATGTGGGCGACTGGCGAACCGTCTACGACCTGTCTAACAAGGATGAGCACGGGAATGCACTGCAGGGCAATGTTATCGTACACGATTCAAGCCGCTGCCTTGTACACGCGGATAGCCGCCTGGTCGTTCTCGTCGGGATTCACGACGCAGTGGTCGTCGATACAAAAGATGCCGTACTCATCTGCAACCGCGAATCGGCCCAGCGCGTGAAGAATGTAGTGGATTACCTTCACGCACACCGTCTCGAGGATTACGTCTGACCGGCGTACGGTACCGAACGCTACCGAGGCCTTCCTTTCTAAACGCCCCTCCACCGCGATCACTTCACTCGCGCATATCTGCTGGAGGGCACCTTCCAATCACACACACTTCACCTGTTCTTGACAGAGGTAATGAATCTCGCGTCAGGACTTGACGTATTGGTCGACAGATGACCCATTAGTCAGTTCTTGAAACGAGAATCCAATGGACGAGCGGAATCTACGCCCCAATGTCCCGAATGCCTCGAGAATAGCCGAGGATATGAAACCGGTTGAGCGGACCGCGACCGATGAAGGCGGGACAACGCCGGAGAAATCGGATGGATCCGAGGGCCCGCTCGCACCGACTATTTCGGAGTCTGCAGGTGATGGTGCTCCGCGCGATGGTGTAACAGACCACGAGCTTTCCCGTAGAGAGCGCGAAAGACTCATGCGTCGCCAACTCATGTTGGATGCCGCAAGAGCTGTCTTTGCGGAGAAAGGATACGGAGATGCTACACTCGACGAAGTCGCCGCCCGCGCCGAATTCGGGAAGGGCACCCTATACAACTATTTCGAGGGCGGGAAGGAAGAGATTCTACTCGCCATTTTCGACGACCTCTTCGATGCGATGTGCCGGCTTATCGATGCGACATTCAGCCCGGAGCTCGTACGGGCGAGTCCCTTCCGAAGGGTGTTCGAAGGATTTCTGACGGCGATCTTCGCATTCTTTCTCGATCGGCAGGATCAATTCATGATTCTTCTGAAGGAAGGCCACCGCATGACCTTCAACGACGAGCCTGAGAAATCATTCTATTTCCAGAAGCAAGGCGAACGAACGATCGACGTGCTGATCGCCGGCATCGAGGCCGCTCAGGAAAAAGGCGAACTTCGGGATTTTCCGCCCTCCGCCATCGCAAACATGATCATGGGCAACATCAAAGGCTATCACACCCATTCCTGCTCGCGTATGTGCCGGTCCCAGTTGCCGGGCAAGAACGATGATGGCTGGACCATGCCGTCGCCCGAGAAGTCGGCGCAGTTCCTGGCCACCTTCCTCCTGGATGGAATTTTACGACAGACTGAATAGACTTATGACAGATAGACCATCGATGCTCAATCTGAGGAGCTCGAGGATCGCGTGTGCAATATTCACCCTCGTCGCCCTCCTGGTCGCTCTGCCCGCCCAGGCGCAGTCGGAGGAAAGCGTCGTACTGAAGCCTCGAAGCGAACGGGTGACGGCGGATGGCGCAGCGCCGAACGACTCAGCCTCCGTCGGTCTACCCTCGACCGCGTCCGACGCGATCAATGGAGTGGCCGTCGATGAGGGTGCCGGCATGGAGAGTGCCGGCCAGGAGGGAGGCGTCGTGCTAACCCTCGACGAGGCACTGCAGATTGCGCTCGTAAACAATTACGCCGTGCGCACCACGCGCCTCGATATCGAGAACACGAATGCGCAAATCCGTGAGGCGTGGGGAGAGGTCCTGCCGCATGTCAACCTGCAGTCGGACTACACACGAAATCTCAGGAGCGCGAATCCATTTGCAGGCTCCGAAGCCGGCGGACTCTTCTCGTCATTTGGTCTAATCGACTGGCTCACATTCAACGAGGAGGCCCGTACGGATGACGATCCGGCGACAGAGCCGATCTCATTGCCGGAATTCGGCGAACGTCAGCAGCAAGGTCTCGAGGAAATCGGCGCATCCTTCGGAGGCGGCGACAATCCATTTTCCGTACCGAACGAATTCATCAACGGCATCACGGTTGAACAAACGCTCTTCTCCGGCTCCGCATTCGCGGCCATCAAGGCGGCAGCCCAGCTGAGAGATATAAATAACCGTGCACTTGAACGTCAGGAGCAAATCCTGATTGACGACATCCGTCAGACCTTCTACCAGGCTCTGCTCGCGCAGGAGCAGGTGGATGTACAGCGGCAGAGCGTGTTGCGGACATCCCAAACCCTCGACGACGTAGCGAAGCGTGTGACGCAGGGCGTTGCGCCGAAATTTGAGCGGCTATCGGCAGAAGTTGAACTCGTAAACCTCGAGACGGAATTCGTCCAGGTGCAGAATCAGGCAGATCAGTCCATCGACGCGCTGAAGATGCAACTCGGCATGCCTATAGAGCAGCCACTGCGCCTTCGCGGCGAACTCGAGCCGGGGGATGCTGCTACGTTCATGAATGTTTCTGTTGATAATGCAGTGGATGCGGCCTTACAGAATCGGCCCGACCTCGAACAGGCGCGGCTGGCCATCGAACTGCGCAAAATCGACAAAACGATCACAAAATCTGCGTATCTGCCGATCGTAAGTGCATTCGCGAATTTCAACTATATCGGGCGCGTCCCGGACGATCGCTCGTACATCGAGTCCGATCCCGACGATCCGTTCTCATTCTCGCAGGGAACGAACGATTTCTTCAGCCGAAATTACTGGAATCCGTCCGTCGCAGCGGGCGTCCGCCTGACCTGGAGCATATTTGACGGCTTTCAGACTTCCGCACGCGTCCAGCAGAGGCAGGTGGCAGTCAACCAGGCGGAGGTAGAATTCGATCAGACGCTCGAATCGGTTCGTCTCGAAGTCAACACTGCGCTGCGCGACCTGGAGGCCGCCCGGCGACGAATTCAGTCGCAGGAACGGAATGTCGCCAATGCCGAGCTCAACTATGAATACGCACAATCACGGCTCACCGAAGGCGTCGCTACGCAGCTTGAAGAACGAAACGCATCCGAACAACTCGATATCAGCCGGCTCAACTACCTGCAAGCGGTGCACGATTTTCTTGTAGCACAGTCGGCGTTTCAAACAGCGATCGGCATGCCGCTGGCTCAAAGCAGCGCCCTGAATCTTACAAGTAACTAAGCCTTATCGCATACACCATGAGTCACCCGCATAAAGAACGCTCTGCGTTCGGAAATCAGAGTCGCGACTTCGGGACTCTGGTTACAACGTACTCTGCTCCTGCTATCGTGGCCGAAGCGAAGCCAACCGTACAGCCGCCGTCCGTATACCGAAACGCTGCGGCGTGGCTGGGCGCCGCACTGCTCATCTTCGTTGCAGCTGCTCTTGCCGGCTGCGGCGGCGAGGACAACGACGTCCAGGGAGCGGCATCCGCCGCAACGAACGAGCGCGTGGTCCGCGTCGAAACGCTCGTGCTCGAGCCGGCCACCTTCGAAGACGTATTCCAGATTACGGGCACGGTAGATGCTCTCGACGACGCAACGTTGTCCGCGCAGGCATCCGGCACTGTAACGCACCTCGCGTCGTTGGGCGCGTACGTCGCACCGGGCGGCACCGTCGCACAGCTAAATCCAAGTCTGGCCCGCTCCGCGGTCGCGCAGGCAGAGGGTCAGGTTGAGGCCGCTCAAGCCGCTTTCGATCTAGCAGAAGATAATCGCCGCCGCCAGGAGCCACTCTACCGCGACTCGGTGATCAGTGCAATCGAGTGGGAAAACGTCCGGGCGGAATACAACCAAGCCAGAGCAAATCTGTCGCAGGCGGAAGCCTCCCTGGCGCAAGCGCAGGAGCAGCTCCGGCAAACAAGAGTCGATGCGCCGTTTGGCGGACGGGTCGAAGAACACTTCGTCGAGCTCGGAGAACAGGTATCGCCCGGCGTTCAGATTGCCCGAATTATCAATACGAGCCGCGTGAAGGTCGTCGCAGGAGTCCCCGAGCGATACGCTGCCGATATCCAAGTTGGAACACCGGTTCTACTGGATTTCCAGGCATATGGAGGCACTCCGGTGCGCGGGAGCGTCGACTTCGTCGGCAGCGCCATCAATCCGAACAATCGCACGTTTCCGATCGAAATCGTACTCCCGAATCCCGACAACGTCTTCAAACCTGAAATGATTGCCGATGTCAGCGTGACGCGCCAGATCATTGAGGACGCTCTCGTAGTGCCCCGCGATGCGGTAATGCGCACGGAAGACGGCAATGTAGCTTACGTCGTGTCTCGAGAGGAGGGTGCAACGGTCGCAGCACGTCGCGACGTGCTACTCGGACCTAGTTTTGGCGGCAACGTCGTCGTGACAAATCTTGATGCCGGCGATGAAGTTGTGGTCCTCGGCCAGGCGAATATCACCGAAGGCGATGTCGTCCAGGTGATGGAACAGTATGAGTCGCCAGACGCTGTGGAACTCGCCGACAGCACGAATTTCGACCAGCCATCGTCCTAATAGCGGAAAGGCCAAGCACGACCGGGTCCAACGTCGAGATCCGTCTCCTGACACCAGCCCCCGACCATATTTCGCAATGAAACTGACCAACACAGCCATAAAGTACCGCACGAGCGTCGTCGTATTGACGATCCTGCTCGCGATCGGCGGGCTTTTCAGCTATCTGACGATCCCGAAGGAGTCATCACCTTCCATCGAGATCCCCAATATCGTCGTGACTGTGCTCTATCCAGGTGCCAGCCCGGACGATATAGAATCGCTCATCACTCAGCCTATTGAGCGCGAGGTCCAGTCCGTCAACGGCATCAAGGAAATCCAGTCGACCTCTACAGAAGGCGTCTCGACGGTCGTCATCGAGTTCGAGCCGGACGTATCGATGGACGAAGCGTACCAGAAAGTGCGCGACAAAGTCGATATCGCGAAGCCCGAAATGCCGGATGACATCGAAGAACCGATCGTCAGTGAGATCGACATGACTCAGTTTCCCATCATGACGGTCAACCTCGCGGCCAACTATTCGCTCTCGCGTCTAAAAGAGGTGGGTGAGGATCTTCAGGATGAAATTGAGAAGATCCAGAGCGTTCTCGCAGTGGATCTGGTCGGTGGGTTGACTCGGGAGGTCCAGGTCAACGTGGATCTGAGCGCGATTCAGGGTTACAACCTGACGTTTATGGATCTGGTCGAGACGATTCAGCAGGAGAACACGAATATACCAGGCGGTTCTGTTGATGTCGACCGCTTGAACTACCTGGTTCGCGTGGACGGCTCATTCGACGATCCTGCTGAAATCGAAAATCTGGTCATCGACGCACCGGACGGACGGCCAATTTACGTACGCGATGTCGCAGAGGTGGATTTCGGATTCAAGGAGCGCGAGTCGTTTGCACGGCTTCAACTGTTCCAAACTGAGACGGAAGACGGTGAGCTCGTCCCGGTTGCTGACCGCGAAGTGCTTCAGGTCATCAGTCTGAACGTAAAGAAGCGGTCGGGAGATAATATCATCGAGACGGCTGAGGCCGTGCGTGCCGAGATCGAGTCGTTCGCATTCCCAAGCGGAACGCGCGTGGTTGTGACGGGCGACCAGAGCGAGGATGTCGTCGCGCTCGTAAAGGACCTGGAGAACAACATCATCAGTGGGCTGATTTTTGTCGTCGCGGTGTTGCTCTTCTTCCTTGGCGTCCGGACGGCCACCCTCGTCGGCATCGCGATTCCGCTGTCTATGTTTCTCTCCTTTATCATTTTCGACGCCCTGGGATACACGCTGAACTTCATTATGCTGTTCAGCCTGATCATCGCGCTTGGCATGCTCGTCGATAACGCGGTCGTGATCGTCGAAAACATCTATCGATTCCGCGAGAAAGGGTATTCCCGTTTCGACGCCGCCCGATTGGGCACGGCTGAAGTCGCTGGGCCCGTGGTTGCCTCCACTGCAACGACCATCGCCGCCTTTGCGCCGATGCTCTTCTGGCCCGGAATAATCGGCGAGTTCATGAGCAATATGCCGCTGACGCTTATCGTTACGTTGGCAGCCTCGCTCTTCGTCGCCCTCATCATCAATCCCGTCATTACGGGCATCTTCATAAAGCTTGAAACGGAGGAGCGGAAGAAGATGAGCCGACGAGTCAAGCTCGTCAGTGCAGTAACGATGATTCTGATCGCTGCGGTCGTCGGGATGGCTAATTACAAGACGCTCATCGTCCTGGCGATTGGCATCCCACTCCTGATACTTCTGCACAGGCGAGCATTCAAGCCGGTGGGCGACTATTTCGTCGAGACGGGTCTTCCCCGGGTCGTGAGTCGATATCGAACGTTCCTCGCCTGGATGCTGCAGCGAGACTATAGCGTCAAGCATGCCTACTTCCGCAATACGGGGGCCCTCGCGGGCTTCACTCTAGGGTTGCTCCTTGTGATCATCGGTCTTTCACTGAGTGGTATTGGGCCGGCGGTGGCAGGCGGATTCTCAGGTAGTTCACTGCTCCTCCTCATACCTGGTATGGTGCTGTTGATCGGAGGCATCATCGGCATCGTCGTGCATTCGATCGAAAGCATCTTTCTGGGTGGATCGAAAAGTATCCGTGCCGGATTGATTTTCGGCGGGGTCATGTTCACCCTGCTGATGCTGATGTATATCGGTCCCCGCGACGTAGCGATCTCGACGATTGTCAACTTGATGGTTCTCCCCCTCATCATTGTCGTATTCGGATTTGCGGGCGTGCTCCTCAATCGAAAGCGGCGAACACATCTGATCCTTACGGATAATCGCTCGCGGCTGTTGAACAGTGCTTTAGGCGGGTTCGTCGCGATCATCATGATGTTTCAGCTTGCACCTACCGGTGTGGAGTTCTTTCCTGATAGCGATCCGCGTCAGGTATGGGTGACGCTCGAAGGCGCTTTGGGGACGAATATCGAGACGAGCGATAATGTTGCCGAATCGGCACATAACCGCATTCTGGAGCTGTTGGATGAAAATCCCGAGTCGGAAGCGAACTTAAAGAATGTCCTGGTGAACGTCGGCGTCAGCAGTGATGCAAGCTTCGGCGGTGGTGCCCAGAGCGCTGAGCGGTCGCGAGTCACTCTGAACCTGGCTGATTACGCCGATCGCGAAGAGCCGAGCACGACCACCCTATCTCGAATACGTAGTCAACTGCAGGGTATTCCTGGGACGGAGATCACTGTTGACAAGGACCAGATGGGTCCGCCGACGGGTGCTCCCGTGAACATCGAGATTGCCGGCGAAGACTTCACGGTCATCCGGGAAATCACGAGTGAAGTAAGGCAGATGCTCACGGATGCCGCTGAATCTGGCCAAATACCAGGCCTCGTGGACGTCCAGGATGACCTCAATGAAGGCAGGCCTGAACTCAGTGTGAACATCGATCGCGAACGCGCCGCGCGATTCGGCCTCAATACGGGTCAGATCGCGTCCACCATACGTGCAGCGATCAACGGCTTCGAAGCGAGCAAATTTCGAACAGGCGAAGACGAGTACGATATCACCGTGAGATTGAAAGAAGTCGATCGGGCGAGCCTGGAGAGTATCGAGAATCTTACGATCCTTCATGAAGGGCAGCAGATACCCGTGAGTACCGTCGCCAGTTTTGAAGTTGGCGGAGGGCTCGGATCGATCACGCGGCTGGATCAGCAGCGCGTTGCGACAGTGACAGGGGAGGCGGCACCCGGCGTGCCCGCGCAATCGGTCCTCACCCAGGTGCAGGAGCATCTTGCTGAGTACCAGGAGTCACTCCCGATCGGATACACGCTTTCCTATACGGGCGAGAATGAGGAGCAGGAGGAAGCTTTCGGGTTCCTAACGACGGTGCTCCTGATCGCCATCTCGCTCATCTTCATGATCATGGTCGCCCAGTTCAACAAGGTGAGTGCGCCGTTCATAATTATGGTGGCGGTAGGCTTCTCACTTATAGGTGTACTTCTCGGGCTGATCATTACCCGGACACCATTCGGCCTATTCACCTTCATAGGCGTTATTTCGCTCGCCGGCATTGTTGTAAACAACAACATCGTGCTGGTCGATTACATTATGCAGCTTCGCGATCGTGGCATGTCCAAGCAGGAGGCGGTTATCGAGGCGGGCGCAACCCGTTTGCGGCCGGTGCTTCTTACAGCCATGACCACGATACTGGGTCTGATACCATTGACGTTCGGCATTAATATAGATTTTGTGGGCCTGCTAACTGATATTGATCCTAACTTTCAGTTTGGCTCCGAAAACACACAGTTCTGGGGGCCGATGGGCACGGCCATCATCGCCGGTCTGACGTTTGCCACGTTCCTGACACTCGTCATAGTGCCTGTCATGTATTCGACGTTCGACTCGATCGCGCTCAAGCTCAACGAGGTGTTCGGTACGCCGGACGAAGATTCCTACCTCGAAGGCGACGGCGTGACTGACGACCGCGAAGACGTGCTCGGGCGCTCTCCAACGGCACTGGCTGGCGGAAATGGGGCAAGTACCGGCCCGGCTGTTGAAGGCATAGCCTCCGAAGAAGAGGCATAACCTCGAACGAGAAGGCCGGTCGAAGCCGCAGCCCGGATTGCTCGGCCGGTAACGAATTGCCCTTTCGAGAAACCGCGCAGATGCAGCATGCATTGATACGTAACGATTCTTCTCCCTTTTCTCAGCGTGAATCCCGTAGCGGATGACCCTGCTGATCGTTTACGTACTGCTGGCGCTCGCCGTCTCCTTTCTGTGTTCGCTTATGGAGGCGGTGCTGCTTAGTGTGACGCCCTCTTACATCGAAATGAGGGTGAGGGAGGGAAGCACGGTAGCTCGCACCCTCTACGATCTTCGAAAAGACATCGATCGGCCGCTTGCCGCGATCCTGAGCCTGAATACGGTCGCGCATACGGTTGGGGCGGCCGGCGCCGGTGCGCAGGCGACGATCATTTGGGGGGATGCGGCCATCGGCATTTTCAGCGCCGTTCTTACCCTCCTGATTCTGGTGATCTCCGAAATCATCCCAAAAACGCTCGGCGCCGTTCATTGGAGACAGCTCGCCAACGCGATTACCCGCATTCTCGTGCCGACAATCTGGATTACCTGGCCGCTGGTTAAACTCTCTCAGGGCATCACCCGAATACTCTCGCCGAACGGACGCCACGATTCCGTCAGCCGTGAAGAGATCACCGCGATGGCGGAACTCGGTAAGGAGCAGGGATTTCTGGAAGCCAGCGAATCGAGGATCATTCGAAACCTCTTCCGTTTCTACTCCTTGCGGGTAAAGGACATCATGACGCCCCGCATCGTCGTGTTCTCGCTTCCGGAGGCGCTACGTGTTCGGGAGGTTGTCGACGAACACGAGGAGTTCCGCTTTTCCCGAATCCCTGTTTACACGGAGACGCGGGACGATGTAACAGGCTACGTTTTGAAAGACGAGATCCTGCTCAAGGCCGCACAGGATCAGAGTGACGTAACGTTGGGTGCGCTGAAACGTGACATCCTCGTCGTACCTGACGCGCTGCCGCTGCACGAATTGTTCGAGCGAATGCTCGACCGGCTGGAGCACATCGCCCTCGTCGTTGATGAATATGGCGGTGTGGCGGGTGTAGTTAGTATGGAAGATGTCGTCGAAACCCTTCTCGGCCTTGAAATAGTCGATGAAGCCGACTCGGCCGAAGACATGCAGCTCCTGGCCCGCCGACAGTGGCTCTCCCGCGCCAGGAGACTAGGCATCATCCCTCACGAGCTTGAAGACGCGGACGAGGATGATCTGGAATCCCTTCGTCGCTTCGGGATTACGGGCGGGGCCGTGCCGGAGCCGAGAGAAGAGAACGTAGAAAAGGAAGAAGAGTGAGAAAACTATCCGAACTACCGGACGCGCATCTGCGCATTTTTGACCGATCGGATGCACCCGCACCCGATTCAGTACATTCCGTCCACCTGATTGGAGTCTGCGGCACGGGTATGGGCTCACTCGCCGGCCTCCTGCAACAGAAGGGCTACGAGGTTAGCGGTTCCGACGAGAAATGCTATCCTCCGATGAGCACACGGATTGAAGAGATGGGCGTCCATCTCTATGAAGGATATAGCGCCGACCACCTCGATCCACCGCCCGATCTCGTAATTGTAGGGAATGCGTGCACTCCGACCCACCCTGAGGCTGCATACGCGAGAGAACGGCATCTTGCACAATTGTCACTGCCGGAGGCTATCGCACATTTCTTCCTGCCCGAGCGTCGATCACTGGTCGTCGCAGGCACGCACGGGAAGACGACTACGACAGGCATGCTCGTGCACGTGCTGCGCAGCGCAGGCCTCGACCCCGGCTTTCTCGTTGGAGGTGTGATGGTTAACGACAACGCTAGCTATGCCGTTGGGTCGGGACCGCATTTCGTGATCGAAGGCGATGAATACGACAGCGCCTATTTCGACAAGCGGCCGAAGATGATCCACTACCGGCCGACGAGCGCCATCATTACCTCAATGGAGTTCGACCATGCGGATATCTACGACACGTGGGACGACTATCGCGAAGCGTTCAGATCGTTCAGCGGCCTCGTCGAAGCGGGTAGTCTTCTTGTGATCAACGGCGACGACCCCGAAGTCCGTGCCCTCGCTGAGCATACCAGAGCGAAGGTCCGCTATCTGGGCCTTGAGGACGAAGATGACGATGTCACGGCTCGGGACATCCAGCCCGTCAGCGGAGGTCAACGCTTCACGCTGGTGATCGATAACGAGGCGCTCACCGAGGTATTCCTTCCGATGAGCGGACGCCACAATCTTCTGAATGCACTCGCCGTCTGCGCGGTCGCCCTGGAGGAGGGCGTTCCACCCGAAGCGATCGCCGCCGGTTTCGCATCCTTCGAGGGCATGCGCCGGCGCCAGGAGGTCCGTGGCGAGTCGGCCGGCGTGATCGTGGTCGACGACTTTGCGCATCACCCTACCGCTGTCAATGCGACAATTCGATCCGTCGCCGAGCGCTGGCCGGACCGCCGCATCATTGCGATCTTTGAACCCAGGTCCAACTCGAGCCGGCGGAAAATCTTCGAGGCTGCCTATGCGGAATCCTTTGACGACGCCGGAGTTGTGTTCATCAGCTCACCTCCGCTCCGGCACAACGACGACTCCTTAAACTTACTCGACGCTACACGGCTCGTGGAAATGATTGAAGCACGCGGCACGCCGGCTTCGGCCTTCCCGAATGCCGAAGCACTTCTTCCGCACTTGTTGAGCGATCTGCAGCCTGGCGACATCGCACTTATCATGAGCAACGGAAGCTTTGACGGCCTCCACGATAAACTGATCACGTCGCTCAACAATTCCGACGCAGCGATTCCAAGGGAAGAGAACTTTCTATAGATTGGATTCTGCGTATCCAGCCCATACCACAGGCGCCGGACCGGCTGTCTAGAATTGCGTATCCTGACGCTCATGTTCCGCCATAAGAGACGACGCAGACCGACGCGGCGATCAATCCCCACCTGACCTATGATTCTGCGGATTCAATCGTATTCCCAATTTCTCATCCTCATCGCCATCGTGACCACCGCCACCGGCTGCTCATCCACCGGCAGCTCCAGTGAAGACGCTACGCTCCAGGCTCGTGCCGAGGAACTAGCGCACGACTTGATTATCGTTGACGGCCATATCGACGTGCCGTACCGCCTCGAGGACTTCTGGGAAGATATTTCGGAAGAAACGATCGGCGGGGATTTTGACTACCCCCGAGCCATCGAAGGTGGTATCGATGCGCCGTTTATGTCGATCTATATTCCAGCTTCCTATCAGGAAACCGGCGGGGCAAAAGAGAAGGCAGATTCGCTCATCGACATGGTTGAGGGGTTCGCGGATCAGTGGCCCGACAAGTTTGCCCTCGCAACCACCGTCGAGGAGGTCCGACAGAATCATCGCAACGGCATTATCTCTCTCCCGATGGGGATGGAAAACGGAGCGCCGATAGGTGAGGACCTTACCCTCCTCGACTACTTCTATGATCGAGGGATCCGATATGTCACGCTCACGCATTCTCGAGACAACCTCATCTCCGATTCATCCTACGATACGACGTACGTCTGGAATGGCCTCAGTCCATTCGGTGAGGACGTCGTCCGGAAGATGAACGACATCGGCATGATCGTCGACGTCTCTCACATCTCCGATAGTGCATTCTACGACGTGATGCGGATTTCACGAGCACCGGTTCTTGCGACACATTCGAGTGCCCGCCGCTTCACACCCGGGTGGGAGCGAAACATGAGCGACGAGATGCTGGCGCGTCTGGCAGAAAACGACGGCGTCATCATGATTAATTACGGCTCTTCGTTTCTTCGCGGAGAGTACGACGCGATCGGCGATTCCATCAACGCAGCACTGCGCGAGCAGATGGAAAGTGCCGGACTCGAAGCCGGTTCGCGCGAGGCGGCTCAATGGTTCGAAGAGCAAAGAAAAGCGAACCCGATTGGAACGATCGACGACGTCGTAATGCACATAAACCACGTCGTCGACCTTATTGGTGTCGATCACGTAGGCCTCGGCTCGGACTACGATGGCGTATTCGCCCTTCCGTCCGGTCTGCAAGACGTATCGACCTATCCGAACCTCGTGCGTGAACTACTCAGGGAAGGCTATTCCGAGGAAGATATCCGAAAGATACTCGGAGAAAACGCCCTGAGGGTCTGGGATGATGTGGCCGCTGAAGCGAGCAACTAGCTTTTTGTTCGCTCCCACCCCTCGATCTGATCGTTTACATATCGAACGACATTCTCCTTCTTGATGCGGTCCTGCGCCATCGAATCCCGGTCGCGCACGGTGACTGTACCGTCCTCCATGGAATCGCCGTCGACCGTGATGCAAAACGGGGTGCCGGCCTCATCCATGCGCCGATAACGCTTGCCGATCGAGCCGCTCTCGTCATAAAAAGCATTGAACCGGCGACGCAGATCTTTCTCGATCTCGTGCGCCAGTTCGGGCATCCCGTCACGTTTTACCAGCGGGAAGACAGCTGCCTTTATGGGCGCAATCTCAGGGTGAAACTTGAGAACCACCCGCTCCTCTCCTTCCACTTTCTCTTCTTCATATCCATCGCACAGCACCATTAGTATCGTCCGGTCCAGACCGGCAGAGGTCTCGACTACATATGGAATGTAGCGCTCCTGCTTGAACGGATCGAAATACTCCATCTTCTTGCCTGAAAATTCCTGATGCCGCCTCAGGTCATAGTCGGTGCGCGAGTGAATGCCCTCGACTTCCTGCCATCCAATAGGAAATTCGTACTGCACATCGAAAGCAGCGTCGGCGTAATGCGCAAGCTTTTCGTGCTCGTGCCACCGCAGTTTATTCGGGCGGATACCGTTATCGACGTGCCACTGCATACGCTTCTCGCGCCACGCTTCAAAATGCTCCATCTGCGTACCCGGCTTCACAAAATACTGCATCTCCATCTGCTCAAATTCGCGCATACGAAAGATGAACTGCCGGGCCACAATTTCATTTCGGAAAGCCTTCCCGACCTGCGCGAGACCGAACGGAACATGTTGGCGCGCCGTCTCCTGGGCAAGACGAAAATTAACGAAGATGCCCTGCGCAGTCTCCGGGCGCAAGTAAACGCGGTTGTCTTCTTCGGCGACGGGGCCGATGTGTGTGGAGAACATTAGGTTGAATTGGCGTACCTCCGTCCAATCGAATGCACCCGAGTCCGGCCCTCGGATTTCTTCCTCAACAATGATCTCGTACAGCGCTCCCGTCATATTGTCGGTGTTCAGTGCCGCTACGAACCGCTCACGCAGCGATGCCGCCTGATCCGTCTTACCCTTCTCCTCAAGCTTGGTGATGTAATTCTCGATCAGATCATCGGCTCGGTACCGCAGATTTGACTGCTTGTCATCGATCATCGGATCGTTGAACGCGTCCACGTGGCCTGATGCCTTCCACACGGTCGGATGCATTAGTATCGCAGCATCCAGCCCCTCGATGTTGTCGTGTTGATACACCATGTGTTGCCACCAGCGCTCACGGATATTCCGTTTGAGTTCCACGCCGAGCGGACCGTAGTCATACGTTGCAGCCAAGCCACCGTATATATCGGACGACTGGAAGATGAATCCGCGCCTTTTCGACAGCGATACGATTTTGTCGATGATCTGAGACATGGGTGTGTCGTACCGATACATGAAAAAGGGCATCCCGTTCGTCGAGATGCCCACTGAGCGACAAACAGATACTAAATAGATGGATGTATAGAATCCATCCTATCTCCTTGAAAACAAGGTGGATTCGGCCGCTTTGGCGCGACTGAATACCTGGTCGGATGGCGGTAATATTCGTGTTAAAGGCGAGCCGGAACGGCGCCCAAATGGAACCGTACGGCGCGAAATTCGCTTCGAGATTCAAGTTGGCGAATCACTGAAGCGTACCATCGAAGTGGATTGGATCTCATGGTGCCTCCATGCTCGCACGGAAGATAGAATCGATTGGTCGAATGCGTTTTGAGACCCTGACGTCGATGCTAGAGGACCGCTATGGTTCGAATGCAAAAGAGATGGAGCCGAATCACTGGGTATACGAAGTGATGACCGCCGACCATAGGTCGCAACTGGTCCATCTCATTTACAAAGATGTCTCGCCGGATCTCGAGGAGAGATCGCGCATCGTTGTAGATAGTCCGATCGGGCCTCGGCCGCAACGGTTCGATCTTGAGTCACTTCTTCGAAAAAATGCCGAACTCGATGTTGGAGCTATCTGCATAGAAGATTTTCGTAACGACGAGAATGAGCTGGTAACGTATATATCGCTTCGTGCGTCTCACCTTGTATCAACTCTCGATTTCGAAGAAATCTGGGAAATGATAGAAAAGGTTGCTAGGGTGGCGGATCAGCTGGAGCGCGACATTTACGCGCGGGATCTGCATTAGCGATTGCTGGCTGTAGTATCCGTAAACGTTCACGATATGCCTGGAGAAAAAGCGATGTTTCGCCGACTCTATTTCAAGCTCAGCTATGGTTCGTATCTGCGGAGCGAGCATGGTATTAAAAAGTTTGCCGAGATGGCTATGGGTCAGCTGATCCGTAAGGTCACAAAAAAATCGGCGTTCTATCGAGAGATGAATGAGAATCTGCTCGTAGAGAAAGCGAATTTGCGCCTGCGCGCCGATGAGCTATATGAGCAGCCGATGCTGAACGCAGGAGACTTCTTTAGCGTGCGGAGACGGCTCTGGGCCAACAGCTTCATCATTACGGCCGTAATCGCCGCGTCAGTCTTCCTTATTTTTGTGTCCGTCTCGGCGTTACTGGTAGGTGACGCCGAGGTACAAGGCTCGCTCCAGTGGTTGGTTTCGGGCGTGCTCGCCATCGTGCTGACAGGCGGCGGCCTCGTAGTAACTGAACGACTCATCGACAATCTGATTCCGGACGAGTCGTCGTCGCGACGCAAAGTACAAGAAATCGGCCAGGCCGTGGCAATTCTCTGGGCCGTCCTCCTGGTCGGTATCGAGCTTGCGATTCTTGGTATTACGGAGGTGAGAGCAGAGCAGCTCGGAGCCGCGCAAAACAGCGGCATCCTCTATTTCGGATTTATCGCGTTGTCAATGATGCTGCCCATCATTGCCGGCTCGATCCGATGGGACGCAATGCGACACATCGACACGTACAAAACGACGCGCGCTCACCGCGACATCGACAGCCGCCTGGCGCAGATCGATTCGATTCTGCGTCAGAATGAGGAATACGAAAGCAATTTCTACAAGATCAAAAGCATCGAATACTGGGATCAACTGAACGAATTCCGGACATACAAAGACCTTTATAACGAGAAGTACGACATGGTCGAGCAGCTAGGCGGCCATTTTGCCCAATCGTACGATGCCTTTCAGCGTGAAGCGTACAAGCGGTACGAATCGGATCTGCGTGATCTGACATCCGCGTCGATGCGTCGACTCGACGTAAGCGACCGTCCGGCAGGTAAGAAGATCGGTCAGATGCCGTCTAAGACACAGTCACCTTCACGCCCGGCCTCCGCGGGCAATGGCAACGTCGCAGACAAGCGCGAACCTTCTTCGAATCTCCGCGAAACGGACGTCTATCTCTCACCAAAGCCGGTCCGTTAATTCAGAAACCCGGTATTTAGACGGCCCGGCTTCCTTCTGCTGAAACCGCTGAATCAAACGACGTGCGGGCCTTGGGAACTCAAAGAAGTTGGCGTTCCGCCATCGACGTATAACCGTTTCCTGCAACGATCAGATGATCGTGCACCGGAATTCCCATCAACTTACCCGCCTCAGTAAGTTGTCGCGTTATGCGAATATCTTCCCGACTCGGCTCCGGATTCCCCGATGGATGATTGTGAAGGCAGATGACCGCAGCGGCGTTCTCGAGCACGGCTCGTTGAAAAATAGCGCGAGGTTCGACGATGCTGGAGGCGAGTCCGCCCTCGCTTATCGTGTAGTCACTGACAATTACATTGGCAGTGTTCAATAGTACGATCTTAAACACCTCCTTCTTCAAATCCCGCATCTGAGGGACGAACACCGCTGCCACATCGTCCGGCGAGCAAACTTGAATGCGTTCGGCGCACCCATGCTCGGATTCGATCCTGCGCCCGATCTCAACGGCTGCCGTAAGCTGCGCTGCTTTAGCCGGACCAACACCGGTCACGCGCATCATCTCTCGCACGTCACGACCCGAAAGTCCGCGCAGCGAGCCATATTCGCGAAGGAGTGCTCGCCCGAGTTGGACCGCCGATACCGACCCATTACGAGTGCGCGTTCCCGATCGGAAAATGACGCCCAGCAGTTCCGCATCGGAGAGTCCGGAAGCACCACTACGCATGAGCTTCTCACGTGGGCGATCGGACTTGTCCCACTCACGAATAGGGACCTGGTACTGGATGCCGGGTTCGGCGGCAGGATCGATCTTTGGCAACATAGGAAGGGTTTTTAAACAAGACACCTGCCCGGCCAAAACGTAACCGCTCCTACGAAGGTACCAGCTCGTTCAAGAGATGTGCATTTGTCGGCGACTGCTGCAGGTGACGAATCAAAGCCTGCATGGCCTCTACAGGATGCCTGGAGTTCAGAGCGCGGAACAGCCGATGATGTTGTTCAATGGTATCGCCGAGCAACCGCTCTTCGTTTCGTGTGCCGCTCTTGCGTAAGTTTATGGCCGGATAAATGCGCTTATCCGCCATCTCTCGATCCAGCACGATCTCGGCGTTGCCCGTTCCCTTAAACTCTTCGAAAATCACATCATCCATCCGGCTTCCCGTTTCGATCAGAGCCGTGGCGATAATCGTGAGCGAGCCGCCGCCTTCGATATTGCGCGCCGATCCGAAAATCCGGCGCGGAACCTTCAGTGCGTTCGCATCCAACCCACCCGAAAGCGTGCGGCCACTGCCGGACTGATAGAGATTGAAGGAGCGACCGAGGCGCGTGAGCGAGTCGAGAAGAAGAATGACGTCCTTCCGCATTTCGACGAGACGGCGGGCGTACTCGAGAGCGAGCGTCGATACACGGACATGATTATCGTCCTCTCGGTCGTTGGACGACGCGAAGACCGTGGCATCAGTCGACCGCTTGAAGTCAGTAACTTCTTCCGGCCGCTCGTCGACCAGCAGGGCCACCAGCTCGATGTCTGAATGATTCTGCGTGACGGCCGCCGCGATCTGCTTTAGAATGATCGTTTTTCCCGTCCTGGGCGGTGCGACGATCAGCGCACGCTGACCCTTGCCAATGGGGGCAACCAGGTCGACTACCCGCATCGAGATGTCCCCGGGACCCGTAACGAGATCGAGCTTTTCATCCGGATATATGATCTGCCCATGGTCGAAATCCTCCGTCTCCGTCCACTCCTTGGGATCCATTCCCATGATCGAGTCGAGGTGACCAACCTGCATAGCGCCTTTGCGCCCAGGCTTCAATGAGCCTTCGAGCATTACGCCGTCACGTAGGTTGAACTTCCTGATGAGCGGCGGCGGAACGAACGCATCGTCGTCGCCTTTCGGCAAATCGGGACGAAACTCCCGAATAAATCCAAACTTTTTATCCCCGATTAACTCGAGAACACCACGAAATCTCTTGTCCGACATGAATCAATAATGGTGGTGATGGTAATTAGTCCGTCGACGCAGGACACCTGATGGTGAAAAATGGTATCCATTGGTGAAATTTGGCATCCACCGTCGTATTCCGCCGCAGTGTAAAAAGGTGATATTTCTTATTTCGTGTACCCCTACGGCGATACCGCCTTGTGATACCTTGAAGAATGCGACACCGGCGGAGAACGTGCCGAGAGACGCGTTCGTACATTAGGCCGCGCGCCAGTTGCGGCACTAGAATCGCCAAGCCAGCCGGCTTGGCCGTAGAGAGAGGGGCTCGGTTCTGTATTTGAAACGAAAGCAATAATACATGGTTTCCCCGACCGGATCAAGGAGTAAAGTGATCGACACGACAGATCTCGTCAAGCCATCTTCGAAAGATCCTCTTGAGGTCGCCGACGAGACATTATCAGCGCTAGACTACCGCTACGAACACCTGAACCTCGAGGTGAGCGGAGCCGAAGAAGGCGATCCTGTCCTCCTCCTGCACGGTTGGGGAAGCAGCGCAGCGAATATGCGCATCATCGGCGAAGGCCTGGCCGCCACACATCATGTCTACAACCTCGATCTTCCCGGCCACGGCCTCTCCCCAGTTCCTCCAGTACCTCTCGGACTTTCGGAGCACGCTCTTCTCGTGTATCATTTAATCCGCGATCGAATCGGACGGCCGGCCACCATTGTCGGCCACTCTAACGGTGGACGGATCGCCCTGTACCTGGCGTCCGATTCTAAAATGAGCCGAGTGATTCAGCGCCTCGTACTGATCAGCCCATCCGGTATCGCGCCCGACCGGCACGCAATGTACTATATAAAAAAGTACACGGCGAAGACGTTAAAGGCTCCGTTCGAGGTGCTGCCGCAAGCACTACGCGATTTCGGACTCGACTGGCTTCGACATTCCCTCGTCTGGAGGCTGTTAAGCTCTTCCGATTACAGTGCACTCGAAGGGGTCATGCGCGACACCTTTGTTCGAATTGTCACCCATCATCTCGACGACCGCGTCCATCGTATCGAAGTGCCGACCCTATTATTCTGGGGCGACAATGATACGGCAGTTTCAATGCGGCAGATGAAGATCCTCGAAGAAACGCTCGTCGATGCCGGCCTAGTTGTCCTTGAAGGCGCCGGCCACTACGGTTATCTGGATGACTTCGATACCTTCATCGCCGCCAGCCGCCACTTTCTCGAAGTCACTTAAACCCGTCCGCATGGTCTACCGTGGTCCCACACCGCATCTATTCTAATGCTTGCTCCGTCTTCTGACTGGAACAATCCGGCGAAATGATTCTGATATCCATACTCGCATTCATTACAACCCTGTTCGCAGGATGGCGGGCGTGGCGGCGCCTTCGCTATTTCCTGCACATCTTCCAGCTGGAGGGTTATAATCCTAGCGAGTTTCGCGACTGGATTCGCCTAAGAACCGGGCGCGTGCTGTTGCGACTCTCCCACAAACTCGCAGCAGCCGAGCTTGCTGCAGGATTGCTCGGTTTCTTCCTCTGGTCCCCCTATTGGACGGCAGTCATCCTCCTCCCCCTGTGGTCGATCACCTTCGCATCGTCACGATTATATCGAAGCGAACAGCAGAAGAAGCCTCTTAAGTACACCAATCGACTCAAACGTCTCCTGGCAGCTGCCGCCATTCTAGCCGCTCTGCCTGTTGTTGTCGGTTTCGTCGCGTGGACGACAAACGGTCTCGAACACCTCTTCTTTTTCCTCGCGGGCTTCTTCTTTGCCGATTTTCTTGCGCCCGCCTGGGTGCTGTTGGCAGCCTTCCTGATGAAACCGATCGAACGCTCGATTCAGGAGGGCTTCAAACGTCGGGCACGCCGGCGCCTGAACGAACGACCAGATTTGAAAATCATCGGCATCACCGGCTCGTACGGCAAGACCAGTACGAAATTTATCATCGATGAGATACTCCAGCAACGCTATAACGTACTCGCGACGCCTGCCTCATACAATACACCGATGGGACTCTGCATCGTCATCAATGAAATGATGAAGCCGGAGCATCAAGTGCTCGTTCTAGAGATGGGCATACGACGTCCCGGCGACATGCAGGAATTATGCAACATCGTCCAACCCGACATCGCGGTCGTAACGTCCGTCGGGATGGCGCATCTGGAAACGATGGGGTCGATCGACGAGATCGCGAGGGAAAAGAGCGAGCTGCTACGATGCCTTAGAGACGGTGGGACAACTGTGCTGAATGAGGATGATGCCCGTGTCTCGGCGATGGCTGAACCGACCCAACCCGGCGTGTGGAGGGTGTCGGCCAAAGGCTCCCCGGAGGCCTGCATAACCGCGAAAAACATATCATACGGTCCAGACGGTGCCGGTTTCGTGGTCCGCGACGACACGGGCGAGGAGCGAATGTTTGCGACCAAATTGCTCGGAGAACACAATGTGGTCAACATCTTACTCGGTGTCGCGGTCGGTCGTGCGCTGAACCTCCGGCTTCGGCAAATCGTCTATGCTGTCGAGCGCCTCGAGCCGATCGAACATCGACTTCAACTTCGGCAGCACGGCCGAATAACCGTAATCGACGACGCTTTCAATTCGAATCCCATCGGTGCCCGGAACGCAGTCGAAATACTGGGTCAGTTCAACACCGGCCGGCGGATTATTGTAACACCAGGCATGATCGAGCTCGGCGAGCGTCAGTATGCTGAGAACAAGCGACTGGGTGAGCACATCGCAGATCACGTCGATTTGGCTCTCCTGGTTGGGGGAGACCAAACTCGTGCGATTCAGGACGGGCTTGAATCACGTCGCTTCCCTTCCGATCAGTGGCGGGTGGTCAAGTCGCTCTCAGAAGCACAGAGCTATCTGAAAACATATCTACGACCGGGAGACATCGTCCTCTACGAAAACGATCTACCGGATCAGTACGACGAATAAGTGCACTCCCATTCATTTCTGGGCATAACCGGCCGCACAGTTTTCCACATATGTCGACTACGAGCGCTGTGACCAATACATTTATGGCATGGCGGAATTATCGACGGGTCCAACACTTTTACGGGAGACCGAGTTGTGGTCGGCCGGCTATCGCCTCGTCGCCGGAGTTGATGAGGCCGGGCGTGGGTGTCTTGCCGGTCCCGTCGTCGCTGCCGCCGTCATCTTCCCAGAGGATACGGTAATCGATGGAGTCAACGACAGCAAGTTGCTCAGCGAAGATGCCCGAGGAGAGCTTGCCGCCGAAATAGACCAAAAAGCACTCTGCATCGGTTTGGGTGCCTGTTCTCCCCGAGAAGTTGATAAATTGAACATTCTCTGGGCGGCGATGGAGGCGATGCGGCGTGCGGTCGAACAACTCAAACCGGGTCCCGATTACCTGCTGATTGACGGAAACACGTGTTTCCCCAATGCGGCGTGGCCCTTCGAGACAGTTGTAAAGGGAGATCTGCTGTGCCAGTCGATTGCAGCGGCCTCGATCGTCGCCAAGGTATCTCGCGATCTCCTCATGCGTACGCTCCACACGAAGTTTCCGGCCTACCGCTGGCACACCAACGTTGGATATCCCACACGCGAGCACTATGCGGCACTTGCCGAGCACGGGCCGACGCCGCACCATAGGAAGACATTTCGCCTAGCGTGAAGTGTACTGCCAGTAGACATCATTTCGCCTCGCAGGAAGCGTGCTGGCAGGCTACCCCCAACCGGTGCCCTGTGACTGAACGTTGAGTGCTTCTATGGTCGCGTTGA
>CAZKNF010000024.1:36997-46040 GCA_964554105.1 uncultured Rhodothermales bacterium
TACCCCCAACCGGTGCCCTGTGACTGAACGTTGAGTGCTTCTATGGTCGCGTTGATCGTCTCCTCCACGTTTCTGTCGCCGACTTCCACGACGACATCCGCGCGGCCATAGAACGGCTGCCGTGCTTCGATCATCTTCTCCACCCGGCGGGCCAACGCTGCATCATCCAATGCACGACCGTTTTCTCCCAGCAGGAGCGGCCGTTCCTCCGCCATATCCTTGATCCTGCGGACCAGCACCGCGGGATCGACGCTCAAATAAACGAGCGTCCCATTCGTGACGGTGAAGTAGAGGTTGTCTTCCGAGATGACGGCTCCGCCTCCAAGTGCGATCACAACGCGAGCGGCACGAGATGCCGCCCTGAGCATAAGCGACTCGAGACGGCGAAATTCATCCTCACCACGATCTGAGAAGATCCGACGGATAGATTCGCCGGCGGCACCTTCAATCGCATCGTCGAGATCAATGAATTCGTAGCCGAGGTGCTCCGCGAGTCCTGGACCCACGGTGCTCTTCCCGCAACCCATAAAACCAGTCAAGTAGATGCGCGTAGGAAAAGCCATATCATCATCGCCTGCCACTGCCTAAATACCCTCGTAAAGATAAGACGCTGGCGGCTAACGCGCGAAAAGTAGGCAAATTCGCAATCTTCATGCCCACTTATCGACTGATCGTCGAGTACGACGGCGGCGGATTTCATGGCTGGCAAGTTCAGCCGGGGCAACCCACCGTGCAGCAAGCCCTCGAGGATGCCGCCTCCACTGCTCTACGCACACAGGTCGGGATTGTCGGATCGGGTCGCACCGATTCCGGCGTTCACGCTCGGGGCCAGGTCGCACACTTTGCCCTCGACCACCCGATTGATGCCAGCAGCCTTCTAGCGTCTCTAAACGGTATTCTGCCGGCGGGTGTTGCCGTTCGATCACTCGAGCGCGCACCGGACGGCTTTCATGCTCGCTTCGACGCCCGGCTGCGCCGGTATCACTATTACGTCACCACGGGTTTCCGTGCTCTCGATCGACACGTACGATGTCGCGTACGATCGGAAACCGATTTCGAGCTGATGAACGATGCCGCCGTATTCTTGCAGGGCAAACACGAATTCGACACGTTCTGTCGAACGCAGTCCGAAACAGTGAATCGGGTGTGTCGCGTACATAGAGCCGCGTGGATCCAGGATTCGGATGACGGCGACTGGCATTTCGTCATCTCTGCCGATCGATTTCTGCACGGAATGGTACGCGCAATCGTCGGAACGTTGCTTCAAGTCGGACGGAGAGTACGTGCGGCCGACGACATTCCGCGCATCCTTAAATTAAGGGATCGTCGCGCAGCAGGACCCGCAGCTCCGGCCTTCGGGCTCGTCCTCGAGCAGGTTCGCTATGACTCGTCAGAGGAATGACGAGACGTGCTGATAGATGTGGTGGTTCGCTAGCCCCTGCCACCCAACATTTGCTCGACCGACTGCAACTTAATTGCCCGAGTTACGAATACTACACACGGGTGTTCACAGCCCGATGGCGGCAATCTCTCCCTGGCGGGTACGCCACGGGGATGGAACATCCGACCCTCCGGAAAGAACGTATCGGAGCATTACAGAAGAAGCAATCGTAGTATATTGCAAGATGAACATACAGCAGGTTCTTCGCTGGATAGCGATCGCTATCGTCCTCATTGTGGCGGTAGCCGTGTTGAGCGTCATCCTCAAGGTTGGCGCAGCGCTCCTTTCGCTCGCGCTGAAGGTCCTGTTGGTGCTGCTCCTCATCGCGATCGTCCTGCGGTTCATTGATGTCGTCCGGGACAGGCGCTGAGCCGCCATCTCTCTTCGAGTATCTCTTCAGGGCGCCGGCCGTCGAAACACGCTTCGGTTTTCTTCCCACCTCTCCCTTGATCCCTGTTCGCTTTTCCAAATCTTGACACGTCATCTCGCGTCATCAGCCTTCCTCTTTGGAACACGTTCGGGTGAACGCGAACGAACCGAAGGGCTGCCTGAGACGTGAAACACGGCGCGCGACGGTATTGTGAGATGAGACCCCACCGCGATTCTCCTATTTCACGGCCTCTAACGATGACGCGACCAGCTACAGTCGATGCGGCGCCTACCGAAAGGCGGGTACATCTCGAGATCGCATCTGAGACCGACTTGCTCGACCAGGTACTCGTTCATACGCCAGGCGTCGAGATGGAGCTCGTGCTGCCCGAAAATCGGCGTGAGCTGCTCTTCGAGGACATTCTTTTCGTGGATCAGGCTCGCGAAGAGCACGAGCTGATGTGCTCGGTATTCTCGAAAATCGTTGGACGTGAGGATACGGTTCTTCAGATATCCGATCTGCTCAGGGACGTATTTGCGATGGAGGATGCGCGCTTCGATTTTGTGGAGCAGCTCTGCAGAGTATCGCGGGAGCGGAACCTTCGAGGATTCGAGAGCGAACTGAAGCGCTTACCTCCAGATGTGCTCTTCGATTTTGCGATGACCGGCAGATCTCCCCTTCCGATCGTCATGCATCCGGTACCGAATCTCCTGTTCATGCGGGATGTGGCCTCGGTCGTCCACGATCATATCATATTAAGCCATGCCGCAACGGCCGCACGCACCCGCGAAAGCATGATTCTGCGAACAGTTATGGAGCATCATCCCCTGTTTGCCGCGTATCGCGACAACGTCATCGTACTCCCGCCAGGCGTGACATTCGAAGGCGGCGACTTGCTGGTCGCGGACGCGTCGTGTGTGCTCATCGGACACTCAGAGCGCACGTCCTTCGGCGGCGTAATGAGCATCGCGCAAGAACTGTTCGAGCGCACACCTGTCGAGCACGTGCTGATGGTCGATCTTCCTAAATCCCGCTACTGCATGCACCTCGACACGGTGTTCACTTTTGCTTCTCCCGACGAATGCGTCGTCTTCCCGCCCATAATCACCGAAGACCGGATATCAACCGTCGTGCACTACACCCGCAGCAGCGAGCCCAATAAATTTTACAGCGAAATTCGGAACGGTCTTGCAGGTATTCTTCAAGACGTGCTGGGCCGCAAACTTACCTTCATTCCATGTGGGGGCTCGGATGCCTCGCGCCAAAAACGTGAACAATGGACCGATGGGGCGAACCTTTTTGCTGTGGCTCCCGGTGTCGTGATCGGATACGAACGAAACGAAGGCACGTTCGCGGAGATGCGGAATCACGGCTACCGCAATGTTACGGCCGCGGGTTTTCTGTCATACTATGCTGAGAGCACATTTGAACCCGGTGAGATGATCGCGATCAAATTGGAAGGCAACGAGTTGTCGCGAGGCCGCGGCGGCCCACGTTGCATGACGCTGCCGATTTCCAGGCCGAGGCCTTCCTCATGAGCCTTTCGTCTCTGATCGAACCGGATCGACGCTTCATGAAACTCGCGCTCAAGGAGGCCGAGCGTGCATTCGACGAAGGGGAAGTACCGATTGGCGCGGTAGTCACACACGCCGGCGAAGTCGTCGGCCGAGGACACAACATGGTAGAGCGCCTGCAGGACCCCACAGCACACGCAGAAATCATCGCCATCACGGCAGCGTGCGAGACGCTTAAAACGAAGGTCCTCCGCGGATGCTCACTTTACGTCACCGTCGAACCATGTCCCATGTGTGCCGGCGCATTGGTCTGGGCAAAGATCGATCGCCTCATCTTCGGCGCTCTCGATGAAAAGGCCGGAAGTGCGTCGACTTTATACAATATTCCCCAGGATAAGCGTCTCAACCACACGGTCGATATCGTGTCGGGGGTAGAAGGAGATGAAGCAGCAGGACTAATGCAGGCGTTCTTTCGAGAACGTCGCCTGTCGGGCCCGCGATGACCTCCTCGAAAGCCGCAGCACATCTCTAGAAACGAACGACTATACGACAGAATGGTAGATGTCGCCATTATTGGAGCTGGACCAGTCGGACTCGCGTGCGCGATCGAGGCAAAATCGGAGGGACTCGAACCGCTCGTCATCGAGAAAGGGGCGCTCGCGAATTCCCTCGTTGGGTACCCGACCAATATGGAATTCTTTTCGACGCCTGAACTGATCGAGATCGGCAATCATCCGTTTGCGACGACCGGCTATAAGCCGACTCGCGAGGAAGCGATCGAGTATTACCGCCGCGTGGCCGAGACTGAAAACCTCCCCGTTCGGCTGTACGAGCGAGTGCAGCGTGTAGAGGGCGATCTGGGCAATTTTACGGTTGTAACCAGCAAGGATTGCATTAGAGCGGCTCATGTGGTTGTATCCATCGGATTTTTCGATCATCCGAACCTTCTTGAGGTACCCGGCGAGGACCTCCCCAAAGTGACGCATTATTACAAAGAGCCCTACGCATATGCGGGACAGAAGGTAGCCGTAATCGGGGCCCGAAACTCGGCAGCGAAGGCTGCTCTGGATTGCTATCGTCACGGTGCAGACGTTTCCCTCATCGTGCGCACTCCCGATTTGTCAGATAAGATCAAGTATTGGATTCTCCCGGATCTTAGGAATCGAATTAAGGAGGGCAGCATCGACGCGTATTTTTCGGCGACGGTCTCGGAAATTCGGGAAGACGCCGTTGTCATGACGGCGGCGCAGGGCGAAATCGAGCTCGAAAACGATTGGGTGATAGCGATGACCGGGTATCATCCGGACTATTCGTTCCTTGAGGCGCTTCAGATTACTCTCGGAGATGACGCCTTCAGAACGCCTCTCTTCGACGAGGCGACTTTCGAAACGAGTCGAGCCGGCATTTACCTGGCGGGCACAGTATGCGGCGGCTACCAGACGAATCGCTGGTTTATCGAGAATGGCCGATTCCACGCAGAACAAATCATGAAGCACATCGCCCACGGCGAACGCCGTCCGATCGACTTCGAATCCATTCACTGGAAAACAGAAGAGTAGGACTAGAGGCCGCGAGGGTTCGACATATTCCCAAGTGGTACGAAGTGACCGTCGCAATACGCTCAGCCCGAAAGGGCGTTTAGAAGCTCGCGAGCCGTCGGATTGTCGGGAGCAATACGGAGCGCCTCCTCGGCATATCTGCGGGCATTCTCCGGATTGCCCAGATTATAATGAGCCAGGGCTAGATTGACGAGCCCATCCACAAAACGGGGATTCGATTCTACCGCTCGTTCGAGCAAGCGAACAGCGTCTGCAAGATTGCCGGAGTTTAGATAAAATGCTCCGAGATTGCCCATTGCGACCGGGTTTTCAGGCTCCACCTGCAACGCACGCTCGAATGCCTGCCGTGCGTCTTCACTGCGGCCGCTGCTCGCCAGCAGCAGACCGAGATTGCCGAGAGCATCGACGTGATCAGGGTCGAGCTGAACCGCCATCCGGAGAGCGTCTTCTGCGTTCTCTAGATCCCCCGTACGGAGATAGGCCGTTCCGAGATTATAATGTGCCTCTTCAAGCGAGGGCTGCTCTCTTAGCGCAGCCTGATACTGCTCGACTGCTTCATCCGTCCGTCCTTGGCTCTCCAGAAATCGACCCAGGTTAACTCGCACAGTCGCGAGGGCGGGTTGTATGCCGAG
The DNA here is from genome assembly GCA_964554105.1 of uncultured Rhodothermales bacterium. Taxonomy (GTDB): domain Bacteria; phylum Bacteroidota; class Rhodothermia; order Rhodothermales; family VXPQ01; genus CAZKNF01. The sequence continues at coordinate 42,514 of CAZKNF010000024.1, forward strand.
TGCTCGGCGATATAGACGCTCAATAGTGTCCGCGCTTCTACCTTCAGCCTCGTATGCCTGCGCGAGCGCATTGAGTCGCTCGGGGACTGCGGGATCGATCGTAACGGCGCGCTCCAGGGGCGGAATAGCCTCCTGGAAATTGCCGAGCTGCATATGTGCGAACCCCAACAGGAAGTACGCCTCCCCGAAGCTTACCTCCTCATCCAAATGTTCTTCGAGCGTTCTAATTCCAGTATGCAGCGCCGATGAGTCCCCGCTCTGCCTACCGTAGATTACATAGGCTACGCCGCGGTACACGTCGGCGTCCTCATCCCTCGTGAAGTATGGTTCGAGTCGGACGGAGGCGTTCTCTGCGGACGGCCGAGCGGAAGGCTGCTCGTCCACTACGCGGATCCAATGATCCGTAAACGAGGCGTGCGGAGTCCCCTCCGCTTCGACTTTCGGCATATGGCAGGAGTAGCAGTTCGACTCCGAAGTATGCACCGCCCGCGTCTGTTCGATCTGAAATCGGTCCCGCAACGAGGAGATCTCATGGCACGATCTGCACGTTCGGTTGAAGTATTCCGGACCTGCTTCCCGGAATCCTTCATGCGGATCGTGGCACGTCATGCAGTCCATAGCGGACTCGAGATCTTGCGTCTCGATGAAGCAGGGACTCCGCTGCATCCGATCGGCATGCGAGATCACACTAATCTCTTCTTCGGAGTTCTCCCGGTCTGCGGCATGAAACGATACATACTCTGCAAGCGCCTGTGAGGGTCGGAAATCATATGCGGTGCGGCCTTCCCGAAGCACGGAAACCGTCGTATGTAAGTGGCATTGCTGACAGACGTCCAGCCGCCGATCGAGGGATAGGTGACGCGGATTTACGATGGTCGTATCAATCTCACCAACAGCCTCCGGGGCCGCAAGGCGTGCATCGACGTGGATGGAACCTGGTCCATGGCATCGCTCGCATCCGATGCCGTTCGGCACGTCGCCGTACTTTCCCTCGACGTACTCGATCGGTTCCGGATAATTGTTGTGGCACGTCATACATCGATCCGGGATGAGCCGTTCGAAACGCGAGTTTCGTTCCTCATAACCTGGGCTGAAATCCCACCGCCCCGTCTGCGAATACCACGTAATCGGCATTTCATAGTAGCGCCCGTTCTCCTCCGTCAAGTACGTCCTGGCGGCCGAACCGCTGCCTACTACATACTCCATCTCGCGCCTAAGTCGGTGAACTACCCGGCCATCGGCGTCGCGCCTGAACTCCTCCTGGTAGAAACTGCCGTTCTCCCGAAACACGCGATAGTAAAGGTCGCTTTCAGCGTGGTAGATCTCAACGTCGGTATAGTCCTCGACCGCATTGTCGGGAGTAAGCGGATAGTAGGACGACGCCATTCCGTGGCTCTGATATCCTACGTACTGATCCTCGTGACAATCGAAGCAGCTCTCATCTCCCACGAACGAGCCGCCACCAACCACGTTGGCAAACCGTTCCGACTCATCCGGCGCGTTCCGATCAACACGCTCGTCGCTCTCCGATCCCGAACCACAACCGATGATCAGCACCACGAAAAGAAAAGACGCAATCGCCAAGGACGCCGGGGCAAGCGATCGCCCGCGCGACAGACACTTTAGAAACAATCGTTTACCGTTCACGGTTTTTTCGAATCACTTTACACATCTCGCGAAGCTGCAATCGATGAAATGACACGCACAGGTCGCGTACTTCGTGCAACTACATTCAACGAACCTGACGGGCATCCGGAGCAGCATCGAAATACAAGGTACCGCGAGACTTCATGAACATCTCTTCGACTCCAACAATCTTCCTCGTGGCGTTGATTCTTGCCATGGGCGGGTGCACGAGCACGGATGACTCGAACGATGTCGCCGACACAGCTACACCGTACAGGAATCTCGATCCGGAGGTTCGATATGTCGGCCAGGATGTCTGCGCCGAGTGCCACGTCGATAAGTTCGACACGTACACGGAATCGCAGATGGGCCGCTCATTCAAGCCGGCGCACCTCGACCAAAGTGCGGCAATTTGGGAGGATGTGGACCCGGTATACGATCAGCAACGGGACCTCTACTATCAGGCATTCCATCGAGATGAGGAGCTTTTCGTGATGGAGTACCGGATCGCGAGCGGCGACACGGTCCACAAACGGATCGAGAAGATCGACTACATCGTCGGCTCCGGCCAGCACACGAATTCACACATGATGGACGTAAATGGATATCTCTATCAGATTCCGCTGACGTGGTACGCTCAGGATGGAAGGTGGGATCTTGCTCCCGGCTTCGAGAACAACAATTCCCGATTCAGCCGTCCGATCACGCAGGCGTGCATGGGGTGTCACAACGCTGTCTCAGGCTTCGTGGAGGGCTCCGAGAATAAATTTACCGAATTGCCTCACGGAATTGACTGCGAACGGTGTCATGGTCCGGGCGAGTTACACGTAGCCGAAAAGAAGGAGGGAGACATTGTGGATGTCCGGCAAGAGATCGACTATTCCATCGTCAATCCGGCCAAGCTTCCAATCGAGAGACAATTCGACGTATGCCAGCGATGCCACATGCAGGGGGCTACAGTTTATGAAGAGGGCAAGACGCCCTACGATTTTAAGCCCGGCATGAATCTAGCAAGCGTCATGAATGTGTATGCTCCGCGACACAGCGACAGCACCAGCCGATTCATCATGGCCTCTCATCCTGACAGACTGCAGATGAGTGAGTGCTTCATTGGATCGCGCGAGGCTCTCGAATCGCGAACCGAGGCGATGGGAAGCGATGGATCTACGGCCGACGTCCAAGTCCCGAACGGACGCGCATCCCACATGAATCCAATGACGTGCATCACGTGCCACGACCCTCATTTGCCGATCGAAACCCTCGGTAGAGACCATTACCGCTCGGCCTGCAACTCTTGCCATACATCTGGTCTCCTCGACGAAGCGTCAAGTCAAGGGTCCACGTCAAGTGTGGTCCAATCAGGGTCTGAATCAGACTCTACTCTTGCCGGCTCATGTACTGCGCCTTCCGTGCTTAGAATCGAACAAGATGATGATTGCGTGGCGTGCCACATGCCGCAATCGGGGTCGACCGACATTCCACATGTGAGTGTCACGGATCACAACATTCGAGTAGTCCGCAATGTGAGCAACGGTGAACGAATCACGGATGAGGAATTCGTTGGATTGGCAAGTCTAATTCAGCACAACGTAAGTCACGGGGACGTTGCAGCCGGATACATGACGTATTTTGAGGAGGTCTCAGATGTCCCCTACTTCCTGGATTCAGCCGCGGTGCATCTTGAGCGCGCAGAAGCAGAGGAATCAGTAGACGCCATCGCCTCCTCTCTCGTTCGTCTCCGATTTCTTCAGAACGATCCTGATGCAATCGTTCGTCTCCTTCGCGAGATTGATCCGTCGGTCTTCCAGGATGGGTGGAGTTATTACCGCATCGGTGAGGCGTACGTCTCCGTCGGGGACGCCGCGACAGCGGCGGAGTACTTCCGCCGTGCGGTCGAGACT
>CAZKNF010000025.1:0-12797 GCA_964554105.1 uncultured Rhodothermales bacterium
CGCTGGCAGTGGTTTCGGGCAAAGGTCGTGAACCAACTCGACTACGATGAACCCTGCATCAAAGTGGACGTGGCGGATCTTCCCTAAGCGAACTCCGACGTGAACAAATTCAGATCGATTACCGGTGCTTTATTCTGGTAAACACTAACTCCGCAATGGCAGCTAACCATTCCTGCTGAGTCTCAGAGAAGTCCACGCGCAACGCGTAGAACGTTTTCTTTTGTAAATCCGAATTTCGCCATGTTCACATCGCCTGGAGCGGAGGCACCAAAGCGGTCGAGGCCGATGATCGCCCCTTCGTGGCCGACATAGCGCTCCCAGCCGAAGGCGGCTCCAGCCTCGACGGAAACGCGGCGTCTCACCGCCGCCGGCAGCACGTGCTCTCTGTACTCGTCCGGCTGCGCCTCGAACACCTCCCACGACGGCATGCTAACGACGCGCGCGCGGGTGCCTTCGTCCTGCAGGACTTCAGCTGCACCCACAGCATGTTGAACCTCGCTGCCGGTTGCAATGAGAATAATTTCAGGCTCGCCATCGGAGTCGAGCAGCGTATAACCGCCGCGGCTTAGACCTGATGCCGGCGCGTATTTCGTGCGATCCAGAGTGGGAAGCCCCTGACGTGTCAGCGCCAGTGCAATGGGACCATGAGGATTCGCAATGGCAAATTTCCATGCTTCGGCCGTTTCGTTTGCATCGGCAGGGCGAATCAGAGTCAAGTTCGGTATAGCACGAAGCGACATCAGGTGTTCTATCGGCTGGTGCGTGGGGCCGTCCTCTCCGAGACCGATCGAATCGTGGGTGAACACATAGACGACCGGAGTCTTCATGAGCGCGCTGAGGCGAACGGCCGGCCGCATATAGTCGCTGAAGATCAAAAACGTGCCGCAATACGGCCGAAGGCCCTCGTGAAGTGCGATGCCGTTGCATGCAGAGGCCATCGCATGCTCGCGCACACCGAAGCGCAGATATCCGCCGCCGGGGGTGGCTTTCTGGAAGTCGTCGCGTCCCGAAATGTCGGTCTTGTTCGAAGGTGTGAGATCTGCCGAGCCGCCAATTAAAAAACCGACGCGATCAGCAATCGCGTTCAGCACTTTTCCACCTGCCGCTCGTGTAGCCAGCTTCGTGCCCGGCTCGAAGACAGGAAATGCATCCTCCCAGCCGTCCTGTGGCTCGTGCGCCAACCATGACGCATACTCCCGGGCCAGAGTCGGATGAGCCTCCTCATAGGCCGACCAGAGCTGCTGCCAATCTTCCTGCGCGGCGCGGCCCTTTTCAATCGCCGAATCACGCAGATGACGGCCTACGTCTTCAGGGACATAGAATGTCTTGTCGTGGGGCCAGCCGAGATTTTCCTTAGCAAGTTTTACTTCATCCTCTCCGAGCGGCTCTCCATGAGCGGATGCCGTGCCCTGCTTGTTGGGACTACCATACCCGATGTGGGTTCGGACGATGATGATGGACGGCCGGCCTAACTCGTCTCTAGCTCGATTGAGCGCCTTGGTGAGCGCAGCGATGTCATTCCCATCATCGATGTGCTGCACGTGCCAATCATATGCTTCAAATCGCCTCCCGACATCTTCCGTAAAAGACAGATCCGTACTCCCATCGATGGAGATCTCGTTATCGTCATAGAGGAATACAAGCTTCCCGAGACCCAGATGGCCGGCGAGCGAGGCAGCCTCATGCGAAATGCCCTCCATCAAATCGCCGTCAGAACATATGCCGTAGGTGTAGTGATCGACGATGGGAAAATTCGGACGATTGAATCTGGTGGCCAGGTACTTTTCCGCGATAGCGAATCCGACGGCGTTCGCAAATCCCTGCCCGAGCGGACCAGTGGTGGTCTCGATCCCATCGGCCAGGAAGTTCTCTGGATGGCCGGCCGTTCTACTCTCCCACTGCCGGAAATTCTTCAGCTCCTCCATCGTCATGTCGGCGTAGCCGGTCAGATGCAGCAACGAATAAAGCAGCATCGACCCATGGCCTGCCGATAGAATGAAGCGGTCGCGGTCGATCCAGTCTGGATCCAACGGATTGTGCTTCAGGAACTGTGTCCAAAGAACGTAGGCCATCGGCGCCGAACCCATCGGCATGCCCGGGTGCCCGCTATTCGCCTTCTCCACGGCATCGACAGCCAGGAGTCGAATGGTGTTTATGGACCGTTCTACCAGATCGTTTGCTCGTTGAACTGAGGTCACGCCATCGAAATCCGCAGGTCCGGAATTACTCCGAGGTACATCCGCCTCAGCATCGGCGGTTTCAGCGTTGTCATCGTGGATGGAAGCGGACATAAGTAAAAACGGATTAGTACGAATAAGATAGGAGTCGCCGGCCGATTCTGGGATGTGGCTCGTGGCACGCGAGGTATGGCCTCAGCTCTGTGCCGCCTGGTCGATTAACTGTCGAAGGCAGTCGGCTGTTCGGGTTTCAACAAAGCGGCCGTTAATCAGGACTGCGGGCGTACCGGTTACGCCGGCCTCGACGGCGTATTCCCTCTGCTCGGCGAGCATGGGTCGGTAAATCCCCCTTTCGATCCGCTGCATCAGCACGTCGGAATCCATGCCGATTTCCTCAGCAATGGCGCGAAGTTGATCCGCTGAAAGGCCGGTCTGGGGCTGTTGAATCGCGTACTGTAAGTCCAGCATTTCGAAGAATTTTCCTTCCTGCGCTGCAGCATAGAGTGCTTCCGATTGGGCCATCGAGTGGGGCCACAGAACGAAGGGCTTAAAGATAAAACGCGCTTTCTCGGAATGGCTTTCAACCACTTCATCAACTATCGGGTGCAGCGTCTTGCAGTGTGGGCAGTTGGGATCGAAATACTCGATCACTGTCACCGGTGCGTTCGGATCTCCCTTTTCCGGATCGAAAAAGTTAATCAACCGGGACATGTCCTCTATCGGCGCCTTCTCACTATCGTATGCACACTCGCCGGCTGCCGGGGACGAATCAGCGGCCCGGCTGTTCATCACGTTCTGCGCGCCCTCGTCAGCGGCGACGATCGGGTCGGATGTACCAGCGCCATCGGATGCATCAAGGCTATTGAAGTACGCGAAATCCGCACCGGCAAGAACGATGAGTAGACCGGCCAGCGTCGCCATGTACGCCATCTCTCGTCTCGGTTTGGAGGCTACCCGGTTCGATGCGTGCATCTTGGATGGTGTCGATTTATGGAAGTCAACGACCTGAGTTGCAAACAGGGCGGTCGTGATCCCCGCTGAAGTCAGACACAGGGCGCACAACTCACCGATCCCAAAGAACTGATAGTATACAAGGTAAAGCGTATACAGGAAGCCGACTAGGATCAGAAGTGCACGTGCCGATTTGAACTGCGACAGCCTTTCCTTCACATTGAATGCGGCGGCCGCTGTCAGAGCCGCGACGCCGATATAGAAAAGCAAACCCCAGATAGAATTTGACAGCCCGAAGAGACTGCTCGCGCTACTCTCCGTTACGACTGCGCAATCGAATGTGTCCTCGACCTGCTGCGACGCAGAGAACCCGAAACAGCCTTGATCGAATCCCCGGGCTTGCTGGATGTCGAGATGGATGGAAGTCAGAATCCCCAGTATAGCGAGACCGAAGATGACACGATCGAGAACGGGCCTATAGGACGCGAGTCTGCGGTGTGGGCGCGATTTACGGGATGCCATAACGATGGTGGTGGGCGGCTGCGAATGCGGCGCATGCGATCAACGGTGCCGTCGTGCCGGTGCCGTCGTGATCGGCGAGGTTAACAGCACTGGACCGGTTTATGATCCCCCTTGATCGGAGGCTCAGCGGTCCGCTGTGGAGCCGTTAGAGCATGTCTCGAAGGAGAGCGATGCGTCTACTGGACATTCGCTGGTTTGTGTGCGAGCCCGTACCTTACTCGTCTCGACGTATCTCGCACCCATGTCGCCGCCGCAGCTCTTGCAAGACGAAACTTTTCGGACGATCGTGGACAATACGGCCCTCCTGAACGTCGTACTGTCACTGCTGATAATAATAGCGGCGTTCATTGTATCCCGCATACTGCAGCGCGTCGTTCCAAGGTATATCGACGAGCCCGAGCGGCGGTACCGAACGAGCAGGTTTATCGGCCGATCGGTCGCGGCCCTTGCGGTGCTCGCGATTTTCATAGTCTGGTCGATCGGCGAAGCCGACATTGCCACGCTGCTGACGGTAATAGGAGCCGGCCTGGCCATTGCGCTTCGCGAGCTGCTGCTGTCCTTCGCGGGGTGGGTCAACATCGCGGCCCGATCCCCATTCAAACAGGGCGACCGTATCGAGGTGAACGGGGTCCGGGGCGACGTGATAGATATCCGCGTATTTCACAGCATACTGATGGAGATCGGTGGTTGGGTGGATGCGGATCAGAGTACAGGGCGTCTCGTGCAGGTTCCGAATGCATGGATCTATCAGCATTCGGTATTCAATCACACGCGCGGATTCGGCTTTATATGGAATGAGATTCCGATTACGATTACGTTTCGCTCAGACTGGCAGGCTGCGCGCGAGATCATGCTCGAATTGGGATCGGAAACGGCCGATATCGTCGAGCACCAGGCGAAGCAAGAAATCCGACGGATATCGAGTGAGTATTTAATTCACTACAGCATCCTGACGCCGTTCGTATACGTGAAGGTGGTTGAGAACGGCGTGCAGCTTTCACTTCGATACCTTGTCGAGGTGAAGAAGCGCCGTGGGACCGAGCATGCACTCACGATGGGAATCCTTGAGGGCTTTCGGGAGCACGGCCAGATCGAGCTCGCATACTCGATGATCGGCTCGGCACCATACGACACGCCACAGTTCGGACCATTCGGCGGTACGCACGGCGACCATCCGGCGGGAGGCAACGCACCTGGGATGCGGACCAGCGATGCGCAGGGCGAAGGAAGTCGCCCGGGTGTCGACGGCGGTCGTCACGGCGGCGGTCAGTGAAACGGGGAAATTGGCGGCGCACATCGAAACGTCAAGGAGAGGTACTCCTAATTCACTGCCGAGTCACCGTCGAGGGGCGCTGCAATAGAGAGCTGTTGCATTTTGACAACATCCACGTTAATTTTGGAACAATGAAGCACGCGCATCCGCATATCATTCGTGTACAGGGCTGGTGGCGGCATCTCTCTAGACAGTGGGATGCTATGCGGGATGCTATGCGCGCGTGACTATTCTGAAGCACGTCAGTCGGCACTACAACGGCCCCACTGTTCGCCTCGAGCAGTGGGTTTTTTATTGTCCAAGAGATTCGTTTGAGCGGCGCGAGGAGCGTTCCACATATGACATTCGAAGAGTTCACCCGCCTCGTGGATGAACACCGCTCGGGCGAACAGCGCGGTATCATCATTCCGATACATAAGCGGCTCAGTGCAGACCTCCTGACCCCAGTTTCCGCGTTCCTCTCGATTCGAAGTGGAAGCCGATATAGTTTCCTGCTCGAGAGCGTGGAAGGCGGCGAGAAGCTGGGGCGTTACTCCTTCCTCGGTAAGAACCCGTTCAAAATTGTACGCGCGTTCGGATCGGATGTCACGATCGAGTACGCAGGACGTCAAGTCGAAAAGGGCCGTGGCGACATTTTTGAGGTATTACAGCAAGAGCTCGATCGGTATGTCGAAGTGAAGGTAAGCGGCCTTCCCAGGTTCACAAGCGGAGCCGTCGGATACATAGGCTATGATACGGTCCGATTGATCGAACGATTACCCGACCAGCCTGCGGACGACCTCAACTTGCCGGATGCCGTTTGGTGCTTCTATGATACGTTCGCCGCCTTCGATCACGTAAAGCATCAGCTCGTTCTTATGTCGGGGGCATTTGTCGATGCGGACGCCGATCCGTCGGACGCCTACACAAAGGCCATGACTCGAATCGACGCATTGGCGTCGGAGCTGTCGAAAACATTCATCCAGAGCCCCGAGGCGGTTCGCATCCTCGACGACCGCATGAGCTCGAATTTCGAGCGGCAGGATTTTGAGAACGCGATCGAAAAAACGAGGCGCTACATCTATGAAGGTGACATTTTTCAGGCGGTGATTTCTCAGCGCTTTTCCATGACTTTCAGTGGCGACCGTCTGAATCTCTATCGTGCTCTCCGGCAGGTGAATCCTTCACCGTACCTGTTTTATTTGGAGCTTGATTCGTTCGCCCTCATAGGCTCCTCGCCGGAGGTCCTCGTCAGGGTCGACGAGGGTACGGCGGAGGTACTCCCCATCGCCGGCACGAGGCCGCGCGGAATCGGGGAAGAGGAAGATCAACGGCTTGAATCGGATCTTCTGGCGGATCCCAAGGAGCGAGCGGAGCATCTTATGCTCGTCGATCTGGGACGAAATGATCTCGGACGCGTTTGTACGTTCGGTTCCGTTCACGTGGATCGCTACGCATACATCGAGCGGTATTCTCACGTGATGCACATCGTCTCATCGGTCTCCGGTCTTCTCGACCACGGAAGAGGAGTGATGGACGTGCTGGCCGCCTGCTTTCCGGCGGGTACCGTGAGCGGGGCGCCCAAAGTGCGCGCGATGGAGATAATCGATGAGCTGGAACCCACGAAACGAGGGGCCTATGCCGGCGCCGTGGGTCACGTAGACTATTCAGGAAATATGGATACCTGCATCGCGATCCGCACGATGGTGGTTCGGGACGATCGCATCTTCGTACAGGCAGGCGCCGGAATCGTAGCCGACAGCGATCCGGCACGTGAGTACGACGAAACCGTAAGCAAGGCACGCGCGCTAAAGGAAGCCATCTTGATGGCGGCGGACGGGCTATTATGACAGTTAGCCGTATCAACTAGGAGCAAACGCTACCGCATTATGGGACTTAAGGAAGCTTTTTTGAACAAAGGCTGGGCGGGAAGGACACTCTCGCGGAACGAGACAATCGACCGCTTTAATCCGCTGATTCGAATGCTGCACGAGCTCAATCACGCCTATAACTACATGATCAACCACATCTCTGATCGGGAAACAGCCAGCCGGCTGGACGCCTTTCAGAGGACGGCCCGCACCGACGTCGCGAAGCTAAACGAGACGGTTCTCAGCGCGGGAGGTGTGGCGTACAACGGCGTAGACATCAATGCCGAGGATTTCAATCTGGGTGATGAGGATGGGCCGATGATCCGCCGACTCCGCGAAGGTGAGGAGGACTTTCTTCAGCACCTTTCAGCGGAGCTCGATGCGGAACATCAAATTCGGTCTCGGGCCATTCTCTCGGTGGTGCAATCGAATAGTCGAGATCGGCTTGACTATCTCCGCAGCATCGCAAGGCAGCACTCTCAGACATCCGATTGATCACTTGCGCCGTCAAAACGCGCATTTTCTACAACTAAGTACAGCATGACTGACGTCCAAACGCAGCCGGCGAAACCCGAAGACGATCACGACGACCGCGCTACGCACGTCGTGGTCTCGGGAATTCAACCCTCGGGGACGCTGCACCTCGGCAATTATTTTGGTGCGCTGCGGCAGCATATCGGACTGCACAAACAGCACGAAGCATACTACTTCATCGTCAACTACCACGCGCTCACGACGCTTCACAACCGGGAGCAGTTGCGACGCTTCACGATGGACGTGGCGCTCGATTATCTGGCACTCGGGTTCGACCCGGACGAAGCCAATCTCTTTCTTCAGAGTGACGTTCCGCAGGTCACCGAGCTCGCGTGGATCTTCTACAATCTGACGAGCGTTTCGCAGCTCGAGAAGGGCGTTGCGTACAAGGACAAGGTTGCACAGGGTGCCACGGCGAGCGCCGGACTCTTCAATTATCCCGTACTTCAGGCCGCCGACATCCTGGTTTACGGCGGGTCCCTCGTACCTGTCGGTGCCGATCAGAAGCAGCACATCGAAATGACGCGCGACATCGCGCAGCGCTTCAACCGCGTATTCTGTCCGGAGGACGAACCGCTCTTTCCTGTTCCGGATGCCTACATCCTCGACGATGTCGCCGTCGTACCAGGGATTGACGGGCGGAAGATGTCGAAGAGCTACGGAAATACGATCGGCATCTTCGATGAAGAGAAGATGCTCAAGAAGAAGGTGATGAGCATCGTAACGGACTCGACTCCTTTGGAGGATCCGAAAGATCCTGAATCCGACAACGTTTTTGCTCTCATCAAGCTCTTCGCCGACGGCGCGACACGGGAGCGTATCGCCGATGCATACCGGTCCGGCGGCTATGGGTACGGGCATGCGAAGAAGGAGCTTGTCGGATTGATTGACAACTACTTCGGCGACGCCCGCGAGCGACGACGCGAGCTGGTGAAGCAGCCGGACTACGTCCTGGATGTGCTGCGGGAAGGGGGGCGGAAAGCACGCCGACGTGCGGAGGAGATTATGCACGTTGCGCGCGAACGTACCGGCCTGTTGACGACATACGACGCGCTCGAAGGCGTTCCACGTTGACGCCGTCGGACGTCCCGGAGTTACACAATTCAAGACCAGGCAATCACATGATCTTGATCATCGACAACTACGATTCCTTTACGTACAACCTCGTGCACCTCGTTGGTTCGCACGGGTGTGATCTGGAAGTCGTTCGAAATGACGCGCTGACGGTGGAAGAGGCGCGGGCAATGGCGCCGGCGGGCATTCTCATCTCCCCCGGTCCAGGGCGTCCCGCGGATGCCGGCATAACAGAGAAACTCATAGAGCGCCTCGGCCTCGAAATACCTGTGCTGGGAGTGTGTCTGGGCCACCAGGCAATCGGCGAGGTTTACGGCGGGACGATTACCTACGCACCGACGCTAATGCACGGCAAGACAAGCGAAATCTGGCACGGAGGTGACGGAATCTTTCGCGGGGTAGCCAATCCGTTTACCGCAACTCGCTACCATTCCCTCATCGTCGACCGCGCCTCCGTTCCCGCGACGCTGGAGATTACGGCGGAAACGCCCGACGGCGTGGTGATGGGCTTACGGCACAAGACACATCCCGTCGAGGGCATTCAATTCCATCCGGAGAGCGTTCTCACGTCTGAAGGCCCGAAGCTAATCATCAACTGGCTCGAGCACGTTCTCGAGCGACAGCCGGAGCTAGGATGAAGGAATACCTCACCATTGTAGCGGACGGCGGAGAGCTGGCGCAGGATCAGGCCGAGCGAGCCCTCCACGTGATCATGCGCGGCGAAGCCGAACCGGAGGAAACGGCCGGTTTCTTACTCGGACTCCGGGCGCGCGGCGAGACGCTGAACGAACTCGTAGGCTTCACGAAAGTGATGCGTGAGTATGCCGTAAGCGTCGACCTCGACGACCGACATGCGGTCGACCTTTGCGGCACCGGAGGCGACGGGTCAGGGACCTTCAATATCTCCACGGCAGCGGCCATCGTGTGTGCCGGCGCCGGCGTGACCGTCGCTAAACACGGCAACCGGTCCGTCTCCTCGTCTTGTGGATCGGCGGACGTGTTCGAAGCGCTGGGTGTGAATGTGGAGCTTCGCAAGAAAGGCGTCGAGCAATGCCTGAAGGACGCGGGAATCGCGTTCATTTTTGCGCCCTTCTTTCACCCTGCCATGAAGCACGTCATGCCGGTGCGCCGGAAGCTCGGAGTCCGGACCTTCTTCAATATTCTCGGACCTCTCTGCAATCCGGCCGGCGTACGACGCCAACTCGTCGGTGCATTCGACATCGAAACAGCACAAACGATGGCCCGCATCCTCGAACAGCTCGACGCGCTTCATGTGATAACCGTACACGCCGAGGATGGGTTGGACGAGGTCTCACTCTCGTCGGAAACAACCGTTTTCGAATATAATGAGGTGGACGGTCGAAACGGGCAGTATGACTATGTGGGTGATGCCACAAGGGATGAGGACTCCGTGGCAACTAAGGGCCGCCAGTTATCTCCGGAGAGCTTCGGCATGGGCCGTGCTCCTCTCGACCGCCTGCAGGGCGGATCGGCCGAAGACAACGCGGAGATTCTGAGATCGATACTTCGCGGAGAAACCGGCCCTCGCAGGGATGTCGTGGTGTTAAACGCCGCCTTTGCTCTTCACGTGAGCGGCAAGTTCGGTTCTATAGGAGAATGCATGGAGGCAGCACGCGAAAGCATCGATGCGGGAGCCGCGCAAGATCGCCTGAACATGCTCATCCGGTCATCGAATGAGGCTCCCTCCGAGTAAACGAGATGAACATCCTTGATCAGATAGTTGCGGACACGCGAGAGGGGCTGATCCGGCGTAAACGCGAGACCCCGTTGAGCCGGCTCGAGGGTGGACGTTACTTCAGCCGTTCCCCGCTCTCGCTTGCGGATGTGTTGACACGCGACGAGCTTTCGATCATCGCTGAAGTAAAGAAGGCGTCGCCATCTCGAGGAGACATCCGGGAGGATTTCGATCCTATCGGCATTGCAACGCAATATGAAGAAAACGGTGCGACGGCCATATCCGTATTGACCGAGCCGCTTCATTTCAAGGGGTCGCTCGGCCATCTCGACGCAGTTCGAGGGGCTGTAAATCTGCCGCTGCTTCGGAAGGACTTCATAATCGACGTGTACCAGCTTTTCGAAGCTCGAGCGAGCGGGGCCGATGCGGTGCTGCTGATTGTCGCCGTGCTCGACAAAACGCATTTGCACGATCTGGTTCAGGCCGCTGGTGAACTCGGACTTTCCACACTGGTGGAAGTGTACGAGACAGCCGAAATCGATCGGATAGATTTCGACGAGGTTTCGATTCTCGGTGTCAACAATCGGGATCTGCGCTCGTTTGAGGTGGATCTTGAACATTCTATTCGTGTATTCCGGCACGTGCCAGAGGGAATCGTGCGCGTCTCTGAAAGCGGTATTGCATCCGCAAAGGAGCTCCTGCAACTTGAGGAGCACGGTGTTGACGCAGTGCTGATCGGAGAAACATTCATGCGTGCTGATCGCCCCGGCGATTCATTAGCGAAGCTTCGCGAGGACTTTGCCGACCTGAAGGAGCAAGAACGTGAGCAGGCTTAGTCAAGATTGATGGCTCTGAAACTCAAAATCTGTGGAATCACACGGCTGGAGGACGCCCGATACTGTGCGGCGGCCGGGGCCGATTATCTGGGATTCGTTCAGCACCCCGAAAGCCCTCGCTACATTGATCCATCCGCAGCGAAAGAAATCATCGATTGGGTCTACGGGCCAGAACCGGTCGGCGTATTTGTAAATCTGTCGGCCGAAGAGATCAACGCTGCCGTTCACGAAGCGGGCTTTTCTCTGGCACAACTACACGGAGACGAGGCTCCCGACATTTGTGCGGATGTCGACGTACCGGTCATCAAGGCCATGCGCATCGGTGGTGAAACTACAACGGCCGATGTAGCCGCCTTCTTCGAGCGGTACAGCCGGGCAGCTGATTACATCCTGCTGGACACACGTGTCGAAGGATTATGGGGAGGGTCGGGCGCCGCGTTCGATTGGAACATAGCAAACGCAGAGCTCCATGATCTGCCGGTATTCCTCGCGGGTGGCATCCGGAGTTCGAATCTGGAAGACGCCACCGACAGGGTCGGACCGCACGGCATAGATGTCTCGAGCGGCTTAGAGTCCTCTCCCGGAACTAAGGATTTTGCGAAGATAGACGCTTTCTTTGATGTCTTTAATCGGATGAAAATGAATGGACGTCAATCAGCCGGCGACTGAGCCCCGCAGTATGAATGAATCGACAACAGCAGAAACGATCCCTGACGAAGGAGGCCATTTCGGTCCCTTTGGTGGGACTTTTGTGCCGGAGATTCTGATACCGGCTGTCGGGGCACTGCGCGACGCCTATCTCGAGGTACGTGAAGACGCGTCCTTTCAGCAGGAGTATCGGGACCTGCTGCGCGACTACGTCGGACGGCCGACACCGCTCACCTTTTGCGATCGCCTGACAGACGAACTGGGTGGTCCTCGCATCTACTTGAAGCGCGAAGACCTCTGTCACACCGGTGCCCATAAAATCAACAATACGATCGGTCAGGTTCTCCTCGCCCGCCGCATGGGAAAACGCCGGATCATCGCCGAGACAGGAGCAGGGCAGCACGGTGTAGCCACGGCGACCGTCTGTGCAAAGTTTGGGCTGGAGTGCATCGTCTACATGGGCGAGGAAGACGTGGAGCGTCAGCATCTAAACGTGCTTCGCATGCAGCTTCTCGGCGCCGAGGTGCGGCCCGTATCCAGCGGCAGCAGAACGTTGAAAGATGCCACGAACGAGGCAATTCGCGACTGGGTTACGAACGTCGAGGATACGTTTTACATCATAGGCTCGGTTGTCGGGCCCCATCCGTATCCCATGATGGTGCGCGACTTTCAGCGTGTAATCGGCGACGAGACACGATTACAGCTTCAAAAGGCCGAAGGACGCGACGCACCGGACGTCGTGGTCGCGTGTGTGGGCGGCGGTTCAAACGCCATCGGCATCTTCTACACGTTCATCGGGGACGCATCCGTGAGGCTGCAGGGAGTCGAAGCGGCCGGTGAAGGTCTCGATAAGCGTCATGCGGCCACACTAACGCAGGGCCGGCCCGGCATTCTGCACGGCACGATGAGCTATCTCCTGCAAGACGAGCAGGGTCAGGTAACGCTCGCACATTCAATTTCGGCGGGATTAGACTACCCGGGCGTTGGACCCGAACATGCATACCTCAAGGAGACGGGACGCGTACAATACGAATCCATAACAGATAACGACGCGATGGCAGGCGTGAAGCTGCTCTCGCGAACCGAAGGGATCATTCCAGCGCTGGAGACAGCCCATGCGATTGCCATTCTTCCGACGCTCGTGCGCTCGATGGCTTCCGACCAGGTCATCGTCGTAAACTGTTCAGGCCGCGGCGACAAAGATATGTCAACGATCGCACCTTATCTTTAGGCCGC
>CAZKNF010000025.1:12897-22473 GCA_964554105.1 uncultured Rhodothermales bacterium
TCGCAGATATTGACGGCTGGACCGGTCCTTAAACCTCAAGAGCCTCGCCTTTTTTCGACCATTTCCAGGTTCTTCCATTATGTCGAGAATTCGAGATGCCATCACGCAAACGGGCCGGCGTGGCGAAAAAGTGATGGGCCTCTTTGTTACGAGCGGCTTTCCCGATCTGGATTCCACCCTCCCCATCCTGAAGGAAATTGATCGAAGCGGTGCGGATTTTGTCGAACTCGGGATGCCGTTCAGCGATCCTCTGGCGGAGGGCTTGCCGATTCAGAGATCGAGTGAGCGGGCGCTGAAGAACGGCGTGAAACTAACGGATACACTCAGAACGGCGCGCGCATTCCGACGGTCGAGCGAGACGCCGCTCCTTCTGATGGGGTACATCAATCCGATCTATCGCTTCGGAGTGCGCAAGTTTTGCATGGAAGCGGCCGATGCAGGCGTCGACGGACTCATTTTACCGGATCTGCCGCCGGAGGAGTCCGGTATCATCCGCAACGAGGTGGATGCCGCCGGGCTTTCAATTGTACATCTCATTGCTCCAAACACACCGGACAAGCGGATCGAGCACATCGACTGTATGTCGACCGCTTTCGTCTACGCCGTCTCTGTCACGGGACTAACCGGGTCGGGACTCGGTACGGTCGACAATGTGGCAGCGTACCTGAAACGTGCTAGAGCACTCGTAAAACACAACCCGCTTCTGGTCGGGTTTGGAATCAAATCACATTCGGATTCCACTCGATTGTCCCTCCACACCGACGGATTTATCGTGGGTTCGGCGCTCATCAAGCATATTGAGCGGTTGTGGGATAATTCGGATTTGACGATGGATGAGAAGCTCGAACGCGTCGCGACTTTTGTGCGGGCGCTAAAATACGGTGAAGCCCTTCAACACTCGTAGTGCTTTGCAGGACTACTCGTTACTTCGATGCTTCGTGTACCACAGACGCTACGTATACGATTTGAACGGTCCTGATTAAGCGAGCCGGTTTAGCAACTCACGCGAGGTGCCCTGCGTTGGATGGATACTCAATTCGGAAGACTTCACAAGCTAAGGTCAACTCTATACCCATTCCTGAGAACATACATTTGAATAGCATGCTGCAACCTTCCCGCCGAATGACCACACGGACGGGGCCGCTTTTTATGCTCGTGCTCATCGCTGCAGCTTTTGTGATGGGCGGCTGTGAGTTGGACGAGTATAAGCCTCAAGCTGTCGGACGAGAGGGCGAAGTCGTCGTCGTCATCGACTCGGCGCGCTGGAACGGTCCGATCGGAAACGCCCTCCAGTCCACCGTCGGAGATTACATCGGCACGCTTCCGGCTCCGGAACGCCGCTTCGACCTTCGCGCGACGGGTTTACGCGTCGACCAGGATCTCTCGAACGTACGTAACCAGAAGAACGTCATCTTTGTCGCACCGCTGAGCGATACGACAAACGAAGCAACGTACTTGCGTAATGTGTTCGATGAATCCGCGCAAGAAGCCATCATGGATGGCGACGGCGTGATGGTCGGCCGGAACGATCTCTGGCGAAAAAATCAGCATGTCTTTTACATCACGGGCCAGGATGTCGAGGCGGTTGTGGATGTCATCGACCGGCGCGGCGATGAAATGTCGAGGACGTTCGATGAAGCAACCAGGCAGCGGCTGACCGTCGACATGTTCGACACCGGTCGACAGACGGATATTGAGGAGTATCTGATGAGCGAGCACGACTTCGCCGTGAACGTGCAGCATGACTACGTCATTGCGATCGATACGACGGACTTCGTCTGGCTTCGGCGCATTCTATCGGACACGTGGCGCAGCCTGTTCGTCTGGTATCAGGACGATGCGAATCCTGCCGTGATGACGCCTGAGTGGATATATGCTACGCGGGATTCTCTTACTCAAGAATACATCCAGGGAAATCTGGGAGGATGGGTCGAGATCCACCGGCACATGCAGCGTCCTCTACTCTCGGAAAATATCGAGTTCCTAGGAAACTACGGTTTCGAGACGCGCGGTCTGTGGCGGATGGTCGGCGAGGAGGAGGGTGAATTCGTGGAGTTCGGAGGCGGCGGTCCGTTCATCAACTACACATTTTACGATCGTCCGTCCGGCCGTATTTACATGATTGACGGAATGGTATTCGCGCCGGGATACGAAAAGCGGGAATTTCTGCGCCAGATGGAGGCGATCGCGCATACATTCCGAACCGCGCCGGAAAGCGAGGCAACGGCTCCGGCGGCAGCGGCGGCCCAGTAAGCGGCCAACCAGGTCTCTGGGGCCAGTGGGCTTCACCATCTACCATTCACCATCCACCAGTCAGCAGTTCACACCATCGGCATGGCAACAGATACGCAGATCCAGGTTATCGACACCGATCTTGACGGCACGCAGCAGCAAGTACTCCGCCTGGGGCTTCCGAAGGGAAGTCTTCAGGAATCGACGTTCGAGCTCATGCACCGAGCTGGGTACAACTTCTCTGTGAGCGTGCGATCCTACTTCCCGTCGACGGACGACGAGGAGCTCACCGCCATGCTAGTTCGCGCGCAGGAGATGGCTCCATACGTCCAGGACGGTGTGTTCGATGCCGGGATCACCGGTAAGGACTGGGTCATCGAGACGGATTCTGACGTTGTCGCCGTCGACGATCTGATTTATTCGAAAGCGAGCATGCGGCCGGTGCGATGGGTACTGGCAGCGCCTGAGGATTCCGACATCCGTTCAGTGAAGGACCTCGAAGGGAAGCGTATCGCAACAGAGGTCGTGAACATTACCAGGAAATGGCTGAAGAAGCACGGCGTCGAGGCGGACGTTGAATTTTCGTGGGGAGCTACGGAAGCGAAGTGCCCGGATCTTGTTGATGCGATAGTAGAAGTTACTGAGACCGGCTCCTCACTGCGGGCGAACGGTCTGCGCATTGTGGAAGTGCTGATGGAATCGAATACGCAGCTCATCGCCAATAAGTCGGCATGGAATGATCCCTGGAAGCGCCGGAAGATTGAAAATATCGCGATGCTGATGCAGGGTGCGATTCGCGCCGAAGGCCGGGTGGGCCTAAAGCTGAACGCTCGTCGAGAGGATGCGGATACGATCATCAGCGTACTTCCGGCCCTGCGCATGCCTACTATTTCCTCCCTCGCGAACGGCAGTGAATGGGTCGCCATCGAGACGGTCATCGAGGAGCGACAAGTTCGTCAACTTATTCCGGAGCTCAAACGAGCCGGCGCGGAAGGTATAATCGAGTTCGAATTGAATAAGATTATTCCCTAACGGTGCATGCAAGCGTATGCTGTGGAGGACTAGGAACGCATAGCGGGAGCTGGCCAGTGAGCACATTCAACATCTGGCCCCTTGTTTGCTCGCTTGTAATGATCAGTTTTGCCGGTTGCTCCGATCAGCGGCCTGACCCACCGTTGGATGACAGCACGATGGTCGAGGTTATGATCGAGCTTCACCTGGCTTTGGCCCGTGCCGAGGTCACGCACCGAGTACCCGCCGGTATTCGCGATTCGATTTTTGCAGCATATGATATCGACAGCTCCGCGTTCGCCGAGACGATCTCCTACTACGCCGCCGAGCCTGACGAGTATGGGCGGCTCTATGGCCGCGTGCTCGATCGCTTGAATAGCGAGCGCATGCCGCTGGGACCTGCCGATTCCGCCGACGATCCCGATCTCCCTGCCGGGGCGATGCGCGAAGACTCGCGGCCAGGGACGATCCGCTAACTGCCTGTCGAGACGGAAGAGCATCACGCATCAAGATCTCCAACGGCGGAATAATGACGCTTCCCGTCAGATGGGCTTTCTCATAAAACGGCGTCCTTTCTCCGTAAGCGTGAATTCCGTCCGCATCGGACCCTTTGGTGCGAGGAAGCCTTCCTGCATCAGCCATGCGACGAATTGATCGATCCGATATGGCGGTACACCGTTCGCATCTCTCCACTCCTTGCGCGGACGATCAGAGGCGATCTCTCGAAGTATCTGATGTAGAATAGGCTCATCGGAATTCTTCACGACGAACGATTGATGGCGGCCGAGGCATGCGTCGCAGGTGCCGCATGTTTCCGCTGCGTTTTCGCCGAAATAGCGCAGCAGGAAATGCCGCCGGCAGCTGGTGGAATGCGCATATCGGATCATATCGGCGAGCTGATTCTCCGCTCTCTCCCGCGACTGCTTCACTTTCTTGCCGTCAATGGGGATCTTGGCACTCCGCGCCTCCAGCAATTGGATCCGGAGCGAACGCTCAGGCGGCTGCCAGTCGACGAGATCGTTCTCGCGAAGGTAATCCAGTCCTTTCAATAGTCGCGGTCGCTCGAGCCCGGTCCGCCGCTCAAGGGCTCGCAGGTCTATCTCCCACCATCTGGAGAACGCCTCCGCATGTACGATTCGAAGAAGTTCTTCTACGAACCTGACCAGGGACTTATTCGTGAGCCGGGCAACGTAGGCACGAACGTCGTTTGCCGGCCGCGCGAATCGGATGAGTCCGAAGTTCTTGCGGCTTGGGAGCAGATTCCATGCACCCTGTCTTTCGAGGAGGTCGACAGCCGTTCGGATTTTCGCTGCCGACAGTTTCGTGAGCTTAGCGATAGCCTCGACCCTCAAGACGACCGGATCTTCCGGAAGCGCGCCGACGGCGATCTGAGCGAGATTGCAGACTGCGTCGTATGCTTGGCGCACCTGCTTCGCTGTAGGATGGCCGTCGTCGATTAGCGCGCGAGGTGTCTGTTCATCGCCGTCGTGATACAGCAAAACGGCGTAGGACGTCTTGCCGTCACGTCCGCCCCGGCCGGCCTCCTGATAATACCCCTCCAGCGTTCCCGGCAATTCGACATGTACGACGAAGCGGACGTCGGGCTTATCGATTCCCATGCCGAACGCGTTGGTGGCGACCATCACGCGTTTTTCGCCCACGAGCCAGGCATCCTGCATCTCTTCGCGCACTGATGATTGCAGTCCACCGTGGTAGGACGCTACAGACTGATTCCGGCCGCGAAGCCATTTCGCCCATTCCTCCACCCCTCGGCGCGTGGCTGAATAAATAATCCCCGACCCCGGAACGTTGTTTAACACGTCGAGCATCTTCGTTCGCTTGTTCTCCGTCCGGAAAAGGGACCAGACGACGTTCGGGCGGTCGAATCCCCGAACGATTACGTCCGGATCGCGGAGCGCGAGGTGCTTGCTGATGTCTGCGCGGACACGAGGGGTTGCGGTGGCAGTAACGGCGGCTGTAGGCGGATCCCCGAACTGTTTCCGAGCTTCGGCAATCTTGAGATAAGCGGGGCGAAAGTTATGTCCCCATTCAGAGATGCAGTGTGCCTCGTCGACAGCGAGAAGAGAGACGTTCAAGCGGGAGGCTCTCGCGACGAACATCTCGGACTGCAGCCGTTCGGGCGCCACGTAAAGCAGCTTGAACCTGCCATGTTCGGCGTCCGTCCATCGCTGATCGATTTCCCGTCGCGAAAGTGAACTGTTGATGAACGATGCCTGCACCCCGCGTGAATGCAAACCGCCGACCTGATCCTGCATCAGCGCTATCAACGGTGAAATCACTATGGTCAATCCCTCATGCATAATGGCCGGCACCTGATAGCAGACGGATTTACCTCCGCCGGTCGGCAGGATGGCGAGCAGGTCTCGTCCTTCCAACGCATTCCTGATGATCTCCCATTGACCGGGGCGGAATTCATCGTGACCCCAGTAGCGCCGGAGAACACTGCGCGCTTCGGCGTATGATATGTCCGAACGTTGGGTCACAGTCTATAGCAAGTGATGAGGGTAGACCTCCGAACCAGGCACAGCGGAGAACAGCGCACTGTACCGATTCTCTTTATGATATTAACGCCGGAGCGTGCGGCTGTCCGGCTCGCTTCTTAGTACCTCTTTCATGCCGAACCGACCCCCTGTTTCAATAATCATCGTCTCTTGGAACGCACTGCCGCTCCTCAAGAAGTGCCTGCCGTCTGTGATGGCAACTGACTATCCCAATCTAGAAATCATCATCGCGGATAACGCTTCGACCGACGGATCCGCCGAATGGATCCGCGGGCATTTCTCTAATGTCAAGATCATTCGCCATCCAGAAAACTGGAAATATGCTCGCGGCAACAACGAGGCGATCCCGCATTCGTCCGGCAAGTATGTCGTCCTATTGAACAATGACGTAGAGGTGCCGCCAGGCTGGCTCTCGCCGCTTGTCAACGTGCTGGAAGCCGAACCCGACGTCGCCGCGATCCAGCCGAAGCTCCTGCAGCATGCAGATCGAAGGCAGTTCGAGTATTCTGGTGCGTCGGGGGGGTTTCTGGATTTGCTCGGATACCCGTTCACGCGCGGCCGCATCTTTTTTACGGTGGAGGAGGATCGTGGGCAGTATGACGAGGCCATTGATGTGTTCTGGGCGACGGGCGCAGCAATTGCATTGCGGCGCAGTGCCCTGGACGAGGTCGGCTTGCTGGATGAACAGTTCGTTATGCACATGGAGGAGATCGACCTCTGCTGGCGGCTGCATCGCGCTGGTTATCGCGTGCAAGTTGAGCCGTCGAGCGTAGTTTATCACATTGGCGGCGGTTCCCTGCCTCGGGGGAACAGCCGTAAGGTGTACTACAACTTCCGCAACAGTTTGTTGATGCTGTACAAGAACCTGCCGCCTGCAGAATGGGCTCACGTGTTTCCGAGGAGAGTCTTGCTGGATGCGGCTGCAGGGGGACGCGCCCTATTCAAGGGTCGGACTCGAGAGACATGGGCGATCCTGCGCGCATATAAGGACGCGCATCGCATGAAGCGTGCGTACCGAGATGTGCGCCCCCGAATCGAAGAGTCTACCCCCGTACCGATGTACCGGCGCAGCATCGTCGCGGATTACTTTCTCCACGGTCGCAAGGTCTTCCGCGCACTCCCTAAAGATGCTTTTCGTGACGGGCCGCAATGATCTTGCTTTGGTTCATTCAATCTGTTCCGATGGGTAGTTCATTCCGGTGTGTACGTCGATACAAGATGGCAGAAGCTATCGCGAGCAGCGTCACAACGATGCCGACGAGCGACAATGGGTTCGGCATTTCAGCAAACAAAACGTATGCTAACGCCGAGGCGCCCACGGGCTCGACAAGCGAGAGGAGCCCGAGAACAGCTGCGGGGAAGTAGCGAATTGCGTAGTTGAAGGATCCATGACCCACAACTTGAGGGCCGATTGCGATCGCGGCACAGAGTGTATAAAATTCGATGCTGTAGCCGAATAACTCCGTCTTGAGAATCAGCGCGGCAACCAGTACGGTCGCCGCCGTTACCGCGTAGAGCGGAAAGACGTACGCGAGCCAGGATGTCTTTCGGCGTACGACGCGCCCAAAAAGCAAATAGACGCTGAAGAGCAACGCAGACAGCAAAGCCAGGGAATTCCCCAGCACTGGTGCCGCAGGAGTTTCGGCTCCCGAGACATCCCCCAACCCGAGTAATGCGGCTCCAACGACGGCCACAGCGATCGCCACATTCATATGTCTGGAAAGACGTTCCTTGAGAAATGCGTGTCCGAGAACGGCCAGAAAAATGGGACTTGACGTGACGAGCACGGATGCGCTCGCAACGGACGTGTGGTACAGCGACTCCGTCCACGTCACGAAATGCAGTCCTAACAGTACGCCCGCACACCCTATGAGAAGAATGTCACGCTGAGCGAAGTCACGCATTTCTGCGCGGGTGCGCCCAAGGGCAAACGGCGCCACTGCCGTCACGGCTATGAGAGTGCGCCACGTAACGATCGCGAGAGCCGGACCTTCGGATGCGAGGCGGACGAGGATCGGACTCAATGAGAATGTTGCGAGCCCGAATAGAAGCGCCCAGTATACACTGAAGGGCCGAATGGAATTGTCGTGCTCCGTTTCCACCATGCTCGGGCATCCGTGGTCAATCCAGCCCGTCCAGCCGGGCGCGGCCGCTTATCGAAGGCGATCCATCGACTTGACCAGATCAATGTCGCGCTGCACGCCCCTGCGCGCCAGGTAGAATAAGACGTATGCGATCACCGGCAACAGGAACGGGAATAGCCTCGTCCAGTCAGCGGTGCCGCCACGAAGCATTTCAAACTCACCCGATAAAAATAGACCGATGAAGAGCACGAGCAAGACGCCGATCGTCATCAACTGAACGGCCACGATCAACTTAATCTGCCTGAGTCTATTCTTATAGAGAAAAATTGTGATGAGAGTCACGATGACCGTCACAGCCGCGAGCACTGCGAGTACGGGAACGTACCACACGATCGTTTCCCCCGCGGGATTCCGCCAAACACTGTCGATGAATGCGAGTGAGGCGATGCAAAGGGCGCCGAGAAGCAGGTATACAGACTGAATTCGCTGGATCATTCGTCACTTTTGTTTAACGGCGGAAAGTAGCGACGATACTCTGCCGGCTACGGCGTCCGCAAATTCCGACGTGGATGCCGAACCGCCGAGATCGGCCGTGGCGATTTTGTCATCTCGCAGTGATATGATTAGTGCCTGACGGATGGCGTCAGCGGCCGTTCGCTCTCCGAGGTGCGCGAGCATTAATTCTGCGGACCGTATGAGGGCTGTCGGATTAGCGACATTCCGGCCTGCGATGTCAGGTGCGCTGCCATGAACGGATTCGAACACAGCGCAGTCTTCACCGATATTTGCACCTGCCACTACTCCGAGTCCTCCGACCAGGCCCGCACACAGATCGCTCAGAATATCTCCGAAAAGATTCGTCGTGACGATGCACTGGTAGTCTTCGGGGCGCGTCACCAGCTGCATGCACATATTGTCGATGATTCGATCGTTGAATTCCACTTCCGGATAGTTTCCGGCGATCTCCGATCCGATCCGCAGGAACATGCCAGAGGTCACTTTGAGAATATTAGCTTTGTGGGTGAGCGTGACCAGTGAGCGTCCGGTTCTGCGAGCGTAGTCGAAGCAGAATCTGATGATCCGCTCGGTTCCTCGCCGGGTCACTCGTGCGGTAGCATCGGCAATCTCGAGGCGTTCGTCGTACGTCTCGATTCCGGAATACAGACCCTCCGTGTTCTCTCGGAAGATGACGAGATCGACGTCACTAAATCTGGTCTCAATACCCGGAAGAGAGTTGCACGGCCGCACGTTGGCATACAGGTCGAGATCTCTACGCAGCTGCACGTTCACACTCTTAAACCCCTTACCCACGGGCGTCGTGACGGGACCTTTAAGTGCAATCTTATTCGTCTTTATCGACGTGAGAACACTCTCCGGAAGCGGCGTCCCCTCCTTCTCCAAAGCGGAAGCACCAACGTTCTCAAACCGATCCCACGAAAAGTCGATTCCGGTCGCGTCGAGTACTTTGAGCGTAGCGGCGGTCACTTCGGGGCCGATGCCGTCGCCGGGGATCAGCGTGATCCTGTATTCCATTTTCTGGATTGCAGTCGTGTTGATTCACCATAGCGGGTACGATATACGCGCGCAGCGGCGAGAAAGGTTTGACGGACAAAAAAAGCCCCACCAGGCGGCAGGGCTCTTTCTTGAGGCATTCCGATGAAGTCAGGTCACTGGCCGCTTCTAAAAGCGTGTTGATTCAGAAATACACTGAGATCACATCACGCCCA
>CAZKNF010000025.1:22573-44793 GCA_964554105.1 uncultured Rhodothermales bacterium
ACAGTCGTCTCACGCAGCACCGTGGTCACCATAAAGAAAATGATGAGCATGAAAATAATGTCCGGCATCGAAGCCATCGGAATCGATGGCTGCGACTTCGCGCTTTTCTTCTGAAAGTGTTGAGACATAATTTCGTCTTTTAGGTGCCAGGTCGTTCCAGAACGGAGCTTCGGGTTACGCCTACTCCGGCCTAAATTTACTCACCCTCGGGCTCTGCGATCGATATCTGTGGCTTGATCTTCTCGCGGATCGCATTCTCATCACCGGTTTCGTCGATCATCTGACGGTATTCGGTATAGCTCGGATATCCCATCTGTCGGGCTTCCGCGTCCCACATCTCGAAATACGCCATCCATATCTCGTCCAACACTGCGATATATCTATCGTACGGCGTCTGCCGGTCCGTTTTTAGCGATACGATTGCTCTGGACATCGTCTCGGCATAATTAGGATCCTGGCCTTCGTTGAGGGTATGCTTCTTGACCTCTCCGCGGATCTGGGCGACCGCCGACGGCTGATCTTCGAGGAGTACCCGTCCCTGCTCGTTCAGGAGAATCTTGAGCATGTTCCGCTCCTTAACAGGGGGCGGTTCTTGATCTTCCTCAAGTTTCGGAGGAAGCGTCATTCCGATTCCGGTATCGACGTCGATCGTCGTCGTGACGAGGAAAAATATGAGCAGGAGAAATGCGATGTCCGCCATTGAGGCCGTGGGGATCTCCCCCATATCGCGGTTCTTCTTCTTTCTAAGCAGCCCGGCCATGGTCGTAGATTAAGTCTAAAGGGTAGATGGATCGTCAGCAGAAATCAAATAGAAGCGACGTCGATTTGACGTACGGCGACATCCATATGATTCCTCCGGCTACGTAAAGAGCCCCCGGAGACCGGAAAGTAGGAGGGAAAGTACTGCCAATGCGAACATGATCGTCATCGTCCAGATACCGGCTATTGCCCAGTCCCCGGTCACAAACCCGAGGACGACAATCAGTACTACCGGAACGAGGATAATAGCAGCGGTCAGGATGCTCACCTTTCCGTGGATCATGCTCTTAATTCCGAACAGCGCGATGGCCAGCAACGCGAGGACGCACAGAATTACTCCAGCCCACGTAGCGTAAACTACAAGAGATTCCATTGTATTCTCGGTTCAAGTTAAATCGTTGTCGTGTCGGGTCCCGGCGGTTCTTCCCGGGTTGGCGCGTGCTCTACCGCAGTCGACGTACCGACCGGGCGGCCTGCCTGCAGGAGAACGAGTGAGTCGATGAGTTCTATCGATGCATCCTCCATCTCTACCACTATGCGATCGATCTTCGAGACGGCGTAGTTATAGAAGAACTGGAGAATGATCGCCACGATAAGACCGAACGCCGTCGTCAGTAGAGCGATCTTGATACCACCGGCAACCAGGCTCGGAGAAATGTCGCCTGCCGTCTC
This sequence comes from uncultured Rhodothermales bacterium, assembly GCA_964554105.1. Classification (GTDB taxonomy): domain Bacteria; phylum Bacteroidota; class Rhodothermia; order Rhodothermales; family VXPQ01; genus CAZKNF01. The sequence goes on from CAZKNF010000025.1 coordinate 24,005, forward strand.
AATGGCGTCGAATGCCGCGATCATTCCGACCACGGTTCCGAGGAATCCAAGCATCGGCGCGAGGCTGATGAAGAGCGACAGCCAGACGAGGCCTCGTTCCAGGAAGCTCATCTCGATCGACCCATAGGAGACGACCGCCTTCTCAACGGCTTCGATCCCTTCATCGGCACGAAGCAATCCGGCTTGGAAGACCGAGGCGACGGGGCCGCGGGTTCTTGCGCAGACCTCCTCAGCTGCTGCGATGCCGTCCTCGTCGAGCGCACGCTTTACTTCGACGATAAACTTGCGGGTATTAATATCCGCACGGTTGAGGGTGATGATGCGCTCGAAAGCGATGGCTAGTCCGATGATCAAGCAGATGAGGACCGGCCACATCCAGGGCCCACCCTCGTTAAACCGCTCTACCAGGACATTGATCAAACCTTCATCTGCCGACGCTGCAGCCTCCTGCAAGAGCAGCACCATTAGGGTCAGAAGCTTCATGGACTAGTTCCTCCGGAATAACACAATGTTACGGTCATAAATACGAATGAAGTGTCACGTCGAGCCGTCATCGTACCACTACAATATAACCACGAATGATCTTGAATCGCCATCTTCGACGGCGTGAATAGACGTGCCGGCATCGGCTGAGTATACCCAATCTCTCCAGAATTGTCAACGAAACTCCAGGATGTCGGGAGCACCGACGGCGTTACGGTTCACATCGGGATACGCGCCGTGTATGCCATTGGCGCATCGCAGTCAGTGAACAGCAAGGTCTTCGGCTGAGGGCCACAATTTCATCGCTTCCTGAATGACAGTGTCATACTCTCGAGAAACGGGGTATGCAGCACTCCGGTCGAACAGGCGCTGTGCGATCCGCGATTTAATCCGCGACTTTACCAGTGTGCGATCAGCAAGTTCGTCCTCTGTACTTACGTACGTTGTCGCCTCGTCAGCGTCCGCTTCCAGTTCGGGGCTTCCGGGCGGCACGATGTGCACGTCCCGCTCTTCGATGAACTCCAGGAATTCCTCGTACATGGCGTCGCTGATCTGAAATTCGGCGATGAATTCGTCTCGTCTCTCCTCCCATTCGCCGGCAAAATCGTCGCCATTACGGTCCATCCAGAACCGCGAGAAATTATTGTCGAGGGAGCGGCCGACGATGCTTTTGACGAACTCGGATACGGAATCAGGGTAGACGATGACGTCAGGGAGGATCCCTCCCCCACCAAACACGATTCGTCCGGTGTCGGTCGTGTACTTCAGCGAGTCAGGAATTTGCTCCTTGATTTCATCGATGCTCAGCGTGCGATCACGCCTGTACCGCTCGTATTTCTCCTCGTAGTACGCGTCCTTCACACCATTCGCATAGGGTGTCTGGATGAGTCGTCCTGAAGGCGTATAGAATCTCGATATCGTCAAGCGCAGGACGCTGCCGTCGCGAAGTGCGAATTGCTTCTGCACGAGCCCCTTTCCGAAGGTCCGCCGGCCTACGATCAGTGCTCGATCATGATCCTGGAGCGCGCCGGCGACGATCTCGCTTGCGGACGCTGAGTGCTCGTTCACGAGCACCATCACGGCACCGGTCTCGAACGAGTCACCCGCCCTAGCGCGGCTCTCCTGGTTGTAGTCGTCATGACGACTTCGAGCCTCGACGATGAGCTGGTCCTCGCCTAGAAATTCGTCGCTGATCTTGACAGCCATATCCATAAATCCGCCCGCGTTCTCACGAAGGTCGAGCACGAGGCGCTCCATGCCCTGAGACTTCAAATCCTCCATTGCGGACATGAACTCGTCGTAGGTGGTTCGAGCAAAACGATTCAGACGAATGTAGCCCGTCTGTTCGTCGAGCATATAGTGGGCGTCCTTCGTGTAGAGCGGAATTTTGTCACGAGTGATCGTGAAGTCCATTGTTTTCGAATAGCCCGGCCGCTTGATCGTCACATCTACGGTGGTGCCCCGCGGCCCTCTCAGGTTCTTCTGCACGTCCGTATGGGTGTAGCCGATCGCCGTGGAGTCGTCAATGGCGACGATGCGATCGCCGGACAAGAGCCCTGCCTGCTCGCTAGGCCCGCCAGGCAGTGGATTCAGAACCGTTACCGTGTCCTGATTCTCCAATCCTTCGATGATTTCGTATGAGATACCGATGCCTTCGAACGTGGCGTTGAAGTCCTCCCGTACTTTCTCCATCTGCTCGGCATCGATATAGACGGAGTGTGGATCCAATTCGCGAAGCATGCCCTCGATGGCACTTTCCGTGAGAACGGACGAATCGACATCCTGCACATAGCGCTCGTTAATCGTAAGAAACGCATTTTCCAGCTTCTTGAGCGACTCAAACGTATCATTTCCGGATATGACAGTGCCAATCTCCATGCCTAGCAGTACACCGACCACCAGGATGAGGAAGCTGGAGGTTACGAGCTTTCGGTATCGCTTCATACGTATAGGAGGGTCTCTGTTTGACGAACGACCGTGGGAGAATCGTGTCGAAAATTTGCTATAAATGGTACATGGCCGTGCTTGTTAGGATCCCAGAATGGAACGTAGGACACCGGTCGTGAATTACGGGGATCCGATCCTGACACTCTCCACAGCGCAATCGACTAACGCTTAGATGCCCTCGACCGCACAGCTAACCAACAAAGACGTAGCAAAGCTTTTGAAGGAAACCGCGTCGCTCATCGAGCTAACCGGCGGGAATACATTTCGCGCACGCTCCTTCAGCAGCGCCGCACGAACAATCGAGCGGTTGGACGAACCTGTCACCACACTTATTGAATCCGGTTCACTTCAGGACGTCCGGGGAATCGGCGATCGGCTGGCTGCACAGATTCAGGAAATTCTCCAACGTGGGACGTTCGCGCTATACGATGATCTTCTCAGCGGAATCCCTCCGGGGCTGTCGGATATTTTGCGCGTTAAGGGACTAGGGGCTAAGAAAGTTCGGCGCATCTGGCAGGTTCTAGGGATCACGACGCTGAAGGAATTGGAGGAGGCAGCGACGATCGGACGGCTTGCGGATCTCGATGGATTCGGTGTCAAGACCCAGGAAAGTATACTCGCGAACATTCAGCTCCTTAAGAAATACGGCGCAAAGCGTCGCTACGCGCATGCCGTCATCGAGGCGGATCCCGTACTCGAGCGCGTGCGATCGCTTTCCGAAATCGACGTGGCTGATTACGCCGGCGAACTCAGAAGAAAGCTCGAAGTGGTGTCGGCAGCTGTCATCGTTTCAGGGTCCGACGACCCAAACGCAGCGGCCGATGACCTCACTGAGATCCGAGCGATGGAGAGCGAGGACGTTGAGGACGGCAAGAGACTGGACGGACATCTTCCTGACGGGCTTCCACTGACGATCTACGTCGTCCCAAAGGAGAGGTACGGCAGCACCCTCTGGCGACTTACGGGCTCAGATAACCACATCGAAGCTTTCGAATCTGAGTTCGGATCCCCGGACACTGCGCCTACCGAGGCCGCTGTATTCGCCGGGGCCGGGATTTCGGTTATCCCGCCGGAACTGCGCGAGAATAGCGGCGAGATCGATGCCGCTAAGGCAGGTGTGCTTCCGAACCTGATTACCGACGAGGACCTGCGAGGAACGCTGCACAATCATTCGACCTACAGCGACGGTGCACATTCGATTCGCCAGATGGTAGATGCTGCGCGCTCGATCGGATACTCGTACTACGGCGTCTGCGATCATAGCCGATCGCTGGTAATCGCGAGTGGGCTGCCCATCGAACGGGTGAAGGCCCAGCACGCGGAGATCGATCAGCTTAACGAGGAGTTCGCTCGCTCGGACGGATCACCATTTCGCATCTTCAAGGGTACGGAAAGCGATATTCTCGAGGACGGTTCCCTGGACTATCCGCCGGACGTGCTGGCCTCGTTCGATCTCGTCGTCGCCAGCATCCACCAGGGATTCAACATGACGGAGGCTCAAGCGACGCAGCGCCTCGTTCGAGCGATCGAGAATCCGTTCACTACGATTCTCGGCCATCCTACCGGGCGATTATTGCTCCGGCGAGAGGGCTATCCGATCGATCATGAACGAGTTATTGATGCGTGCGCCGAGAACGACGTCGTGATCGAGATCAATGCGAATCCGCGCCGTCTGGACATCGACTGGCGGTGGGTCCACCGTGCTCTCGAGCGAGGGGTAATGCTCTCGATCAATCCGGATGCCCACTCCATCGACGAACTCTACTATATGCAGTGGGGCGTTGCGGTCGCCCGTAAGGGCTGGCTGACGCCGGAGCGATGTCTGAATGCGAAGTCGCTCGAGGAGTTCAGCGCATGGATCGAAGAAAGAAAAATTCGTCGGGCCGGAACCAGGCAGGTTTAGGATGTCCCGCATATTTTTAATCACTTCGCTCGTGCTGCTCCTGGTCCTGATCGGCGGCGGCGTGCTCATGTACCTGGCCTATGGATTGTCCGACCGTGCGCCCTCGCTCCTGCATGTAGAAGGAATGGGTGATTCGACGAGTATCGAACGTTTCGAGGACGGATCTGTGCGGATTCGCGCCCAGTCGGAAGAAGATGCCTACGCAGCACTGGGCTACGTGCATGCTCAGGAGCATGGTTGGACGATGGCGCTCTATCGCAGGTCGGCGCTCGGGCGGCTTGCGGAGTGGTTCGGCGACGACATGCTCGAGCTGGACCAACTGTCGCTTCGGCTGGGGCTCGCTCGCGGAGCACGCGACGCATACATTTCTCTAGAGGAACGGAATCAGAACACCCTGGAAGCGTACGCACGAGGCGTAAACGCCGCGCTCGCAACGAGGAGCGTGCAGATGCGGCACGAATTCGTGGCTCTCAACGTGGATCCAGACCGCTGGGAGCCGTGGCATGCGCTCGCCGTCGAACGGCTTCTCGCATGGATGTCCGCAGCTCGACCGGACGACGACGCACTCGCGTCTGCGGGCGGTGATCTGGCAAGCTTCTTCGATGCCGACGACCTGATGCGGCGGTGGCTTCATCTTCACGGCTTCGAGAACAGTCTGTCATGGAGCGTTCGTGACAGCTCGGGTACTCTGCTCGTTCAGCGGCATGTCTACGGCGCGACGACCCTCCCCTTGTTTCAGTCTGTGAGGGTCGAGTGGCCCGGCGCAGAGCCACTTATCGGGGCCTCGCTCATCGGCTCGCCCTTTCTCCCTGCTGGAAAACGTGGAGAGCGTTCATGGGCGATACTTCTATCGAGCTCCCTTTCTCTGGAGCGCGTCGTACGCGACACGACGCAGGTCGCCCCTGTGTATGAGCGCCTGATCAGTGCGGATGGAGAGGAACATTTGATTCGTGTGGACCGCTCTGAGAGCGAGATTTTTTTTGCGTCGCCACGTCCATTCTTCGAAGTAAATGTACCTGCCACACTTCCGAGTGATACGGCGGCGGCAGCAGGGGAAGGCGTGCAGCCGTCATCCGAGGGCGCGGCGCAGCAGGGATGGGCGTTGCGATGGAGCGGCTTTGTTCAGGGAAGCGACACTGACGCGTGGGGCGCTCTTGTGGATGGGGACGAGCCGGTCTTTGGGCTCTTCGATGGAGACGGCCTCGGAGTCGGCGCTGACGGCGCGACACATATACTGGGTCGGCCCCTGATAGCTAGAGAACACGACGCCGGCGCCTTCATATCGAATTCTTCATGGTCGACCTACGCCGCCGATCGCTTCGACACACTCATAGCAGCCGGTGACAATCTCGTTCGTGCGCCCGAAATCATCGACGACCGTCGTAGCACCTGGGCCGTGCGGCTTGCGCCGTCTTTCGTGGAAAGTGCCATTGCCGTTCCGAATCAGCCGGCGATCGTGACCGAAGCCCTGGCCTTTCTCCGCAACTGGGACTTCGAATACGACAACGCAAGCATCGCGGCATCTATTTTTGACACGTGGATGACGGTGTATCGCGACAGCCTCGGCGTCGAGCCGCAGCCGTCAAGCCCTGATTCGGCACACGTCGAAACACTGTTGCATTACGAACTTCTGGTCGAGGCGATCGAAACGCTCTCCGATGAGCACGGCGATAATCTGAGTCAATGGCGCTGGGAGGATGTTCGTCCGAAACATTATTTCTTCCCTCTTTTTTCAGCCGATTCGCTCCTATCGTCCGATATCTCTCCGCTTCCCAGGACCCGTTATTCGACAATTCGCATTCCCGGAGCCGGACATCCTACGACGCTCTTCTGGGGCCCTTCGGCCATTGATGACAACGTATCGTCTCCGGCAACCTGGGAGGCGTGGGCATCCACCGGCGAGTTCGATGAGTTCCGCATTCGATCCAGGTCCTTCCGGGCAAATCGCTTTTTCGGGCGCTATGTTGTATCCGATCGTCCACCGATGTCATCTTCGATTGCTTCTCCGGATCAGTTGACCGACTCGGTTCTCCTTCTTCCCCAATGACCCCGCCCGGTCATATGCCTGACGCCGACATTTACATAGGACTGGACGCCGGGGGCTCAAAGACAGAGCTTCTGGCGGCTTCCGCGCAGCACGACGAGCTCGTGAATCTATTTGGTACGTCTGCGAATCCAGCTCGGGTCGGCTTTGAATCTTCAGTCGAGGTGCTGTCGCGGTTGATTCGCGAGGCCATGACGCTGCTTCCGGGACGAACCGCGGCCTCAATTTGTGCGGGGATCGCCGGTGCGGGAAGACGATCCGAGCAGGAGCGGATTCATGATGGATTGTCCGCAAGTCTTCAGGGAATCGAGCCGGAGCACGTGCTCATCGTGCATGATGCCGACATTGCCCTCGAGGCGGCATTCGAGGAAGAGGGTGGAATTATGGTGATATCCGGTACCGGATCGGTGGCGCTGGCGAGAACGGAGAACGGAGAATCTAAACGTGTCGGCGGCTGGGGATACTTGATCGGCGACGAAGGCAGCGGGTATGCTCTCGGACTTTTCGGGGTTCGAGCATGCGCCCATGCCATCGACGGCGGCCCCAAGACAGCCCTTCGACAGCGGATTGCGGAGGAGTTCGGCATGCACGACGCGACAGACATTTTCCAACGCGTCTACGAGGATAAGATGCCTCTGCAGAAGATCGCACCCCTTGTCGCCCGAGTGGCCGGCGAGGGGGACGAAGTAGCCGTCGCGATCGTGGAGCGACAGGCGAGAGAGTTGGCCGAACAGGTTCGCTGGCTCGCTAACCGCTGCCCTGACATCACACCTCAGGTCGCACTGCTCGGCGGACTCGTAAATGAACCTTATTTCCGGCAGGAGCTGCAGAACGCACTACAGGAGGCACTCGGCGAATGGCAGTTCGTCGATCCACTGAACCGGCCGGTAGTCGGTGCCTGGCGTCTAGCCAGACAACATGCCCGCGCCATCAAAGAGCCCGATTCCATCGGCTAGTCGCCTGTCGATCATACGTCCGGTTAGGCGGTTGCGGGGGCGTCGGTATCGCTTACTGCCGGCACATCGGCAGAGATCTGAGGATACCGTACTTCATCCACCAGGTCCTGCACTCGCTGCGGCGGTGGTTCGGTTACCAGAGAGACAGCGACCGTGACGATGAAGTTGAGCAGCATTCCGATTACGCCGATGCCCTGCGCACTGATACCGAGAAAGCTTTCGAGAATCGGCTCGTCCATTCCCGGAATCACGTTCTGTGCGCGCATCAGGGCGATCATAACGAACGTGAAAATGAGTCCGAGACTCATGCCCCAGATGGCCCCCTGTTTGTTCGTTCCCTTCCAGAAAATTCCCAGCACGATCACTGGGAAGAACGATGCGGCGGCTAGTCCGAATGCGAATGCTACCACCTCTGCGACAAAACCGAGCGGATAAATCCCAAGGATTCCCGCGAGAATGACGGCCAGGAAAATCATGGTACGGCCGACGAAGAGGCGCTTGCGCTCGGTCGCTTCGGGGTTGATGATCGATCCATAGATGTCATGCGCGAGCGAGCTGGAGATCACCAGCAGCAGACCGGACGCTGTCGAGAGTGCAGCGGCCAGGCCGCCTGCGGCCACAAGCGCAACGACAATCGCCGGCAGGTTCGCGATCTCCGGTGTCGCTAGAACGATGATGTCTCGATTGATCGAACCCATCAACTCTTCCGCCGTCGCCACGCCGCCGGCCGGCAGGTCGATTAAGCCGGTGGCGGCCCAGCTCTGGACCCAATCCTGCGAGGCGAACTCAGGGCCCAGCTCTGCGAACTGATTCAGGATGTAGTATTTCGCGAACATCGCGACGGCCGGCGCGGTCGTGTAGAGAATGCCGATAAAGAGCAGCGCCCAGAACGCCGACCAGCGTGCCGCCTTGACGCTCTTTACGGTGTAGAAGCGAACGATTACATGCGGCAGCCCGGCCGTCCCGGCCATGAGGCAGAGGGTAATGCAGAATACGTTGAGCTTCGACAGATTGGTGAAGGGGTTCGAGTACGACGTGAGGCCGAGGTCCTGTTGTATTTGATTGAGCTTGGGCAGGATTTCTTCGATAGCGATCTGCGGTACGGGGTTGCCCGTGAGCACAAAGGCGATCGCGATCGCAGGAATTGTGTACGCGAAGATCAGCACACAGTACTGCGCCACCTGGGTGTAGGTGATGCCTTTCATCCCGCCTAGAACAGCGAAGAAGGCGACGATGGCCATGCCGATGGCGACCCCCATCTCGAAAGGGATCTCAAGAAATCGGCTGAACGCCACACCAACACCGGCCATCTGACCCGCAACGTAGGTGAACGACACGAAGATGGCAGCGATGGCGGCGACTACGCGTGCGGTCTTCGAATAGTACCGCTCCCCGACGAAATCGGGCACGGTGTACTTCCCGAATTTCCTGAGGAAGGGCGCAAGCAAGACCGCCAGGAGCACGTACCCGCCGGTCCATCCCATCAAATAGATCGTGCCGTCGAATCCCATGAAGGAGATGAGCCCGGCCATCGAAATAAACGATGCCGCGCTCATCCAGTCTGCCGCGGTGGCAGCACCGTTCGCGATGGCGGGCACGCCCTGTCCGGCGACGTAAAAGCCGCTGGTGGACATAACACGGCTTCGGTAACCGATGTAGATGTAGGCCGCGAAGGTCAAGCCGACGATCGCCCAGGTCCACTCCTGAATACCCATGTTACGCGGATGGAGAAGAAGAGGGCGGGGACGGCGATTCGGGCGCTACGGCTCGACCTGGACGTGAGAGGTCGAGGCCCGCTTTTCTGTCGGCTCGATCGCCCAGAACGGCATAGACTAGAATGAGCACGATAAAAATGTAAATCGACCCCTGGTGGGCCATCCAGAATCCCAGGGGCATATCCCCAAGCATCACTTCATTCAGGTTTTCGACGAAAAGGATGCTCAGGCCGAAGCCGGTAACTGCCCATATCAAGAGCAGAACGACGGTTCGCAGCACCTGTTTGCGCCAGAACGCCTTGCGGTCAATGTGCATTCGTATTCTTCGACAGGTGATCAGGTGGGTGATGATGATGCGATGCCGCCGGCGGATGACATCTGACCGGCGGGGTGGCCGCTTCGTTTATACGTTTACTCGGATAAGCCGTCGCGCACGCCGCGCATGTAAGCGAAAGACTGCTTCATACCGGGAAGTGGGTCTTCCGGATATATCTCGTACTCCAGGTTGACGCTTCCGTCGAATCCGATCGCCTCGAGCTCCCGAAAGATGTCGGCGACCGGCATCTTGCCCTCCCCGACGGCGCACTGGCTGGCTGCGTCACTCATGTCTCGCAAGTCCTTCATGTGAACATCCAGCACGCGAGAGCCGGCATCCCGGATTTCACGGATGACATCCTTTCCCGTCCTTGCCGTATGACCCACATCCACACATACGCCTACGCGCGGGTCCATGTCGCCGATAAGCGCGATGGCGTCGCTTGGGGCGGGAAAATAGCTGTCCTCCGGACCGTGGTTATGAATCGCTACCTGAATGTCGTAGCGCTTTACGAAGGATTCGATGCGTGGTAGAACGTCCGGCGTAGGAGCGATCACGAGCATCGGAATCCCGGCCGCCTTCGCGTATTCAAAAAAGGCGCCGACGTGTTCATCGGTGTCTTCCGTGATGGTATTGTTGCCGCTGCTGACGAGCTGAAGTCCCGCCTCGCGAAATTCATCTGCTGCGCTTTCGAGCTCACTCTGGGAGAGATCATAATCGAGATGGAATGACTTGACGCTGACATTCGTCGCGTTGAGAGCGTTGATCATCTCGATAGCTTCCGCGCGGCTGAATTCTCGGAGTGAGTACGTCGCCACACCGAGCGCGAATTCAGATCGGGCGCCGGTGACTGAGGCGCCCGGCGCGCGCCGATTCGGACGGTCTGCCACCGGAGAACTGCTCCCGCGTGCACTACTTGCGGAGGCCGCCAGCCCGGCGAATCCGCCAACGGCCAGGCCGGCCCCGGCGATGGTATGCTTCATGAAATCTCGTCGCGAATGCGCTCCCATTGAGTCACCCTCTTGATTACTAATTCGACTGCTGATCAAACGTCGCATATTTCGACTGCTTCTCGGAGTGATTCCAGCGGCGAGCGGGTTGGAATGAATTCCTGCGCTACGTAGCCTGTGAAGCCGGTGTCTGCGATGGCCTGCATGATGGCTGGATAATATAGCTCCTGCGTCTCGTCGATTTCATTTCGGCCAGGATTCCCACCCGTATGATAATGACCGATGTATTCGTAATTGTCGCGGATCGTCCTGATCACGTCTCCTTCCATGATCTGCATGTGGTAAATGTCATAGAGGAGCTTAAATCTATCCGACCCGACGCGCTTCACTAACTCGACTCCCCATTCCGTGTGGTCGCACATGTAGTCGGGGTGGTCCACTTTGCTGTTGAGAAGCTCCATACATACCGTGACGCCGTGCATTTCGGCCTCCGGAATAATGCTCTGGAGTCCCACGACGCAGTTCTCGAGCCCCTCCTGGTCATCCATGCCGGCACGGTTTCCTGAAAAGCAGATAACGTTCGGGAAGCCGGCATCCGCAACTTTCGGGATGACTTCTCTGAAGCCGGCTTCGAGCCACTCATGGTTTTCCTTGCGGTTGAAGCCATCAGGAATTGTGCTGGGCCCCGACGTCATCGCGCAGATCAACCCCTCGTCCTGAATGGCGGGATAGTCGTCGACCTGGAGCAATTCGATCGAGGTGATTCCCATCTCCTTCGCAGCGGCCGCGAGCTCCGATACCGAGAAATCCGGATAACACCATTTACAGACGGAATGATTGATGTTGCCTCTAGGTGCTAGCGCAGCGTCGGATGGCCCCGCACCACCTGCCAGAGCAGTGGAACCGACGAGTGTCGACCCTGCCGCCGCCATGCCTGATTTGATGAATGTGCGTCGTTTCATGCGTTGGCTGCTGTTAGCGGTTCTGTCGATGCTCCACAAGATCATCCACCACACTGGAGTCGGCAAGCGTCGACGTGTCGCCGAGATCGGTGTGCTCGTTCGCTGCGATCTTCCGCAGGATCCTTCGCATGATTTTCCCAGACCGGGTCTTTGGAAGGGAGGGTGCGAACTGGATGAGATCCGGTCTCGCGATCGGTCCGATTTCCCCGCGGACGTGCTGGACCAGCTCATCGCGCAGCTCGTCCGTCGGCTCCACTCCGGCAACCAGCGTGACGTAGCAATAGATGCCCTGCCCCTTGATGTCATGCGGGAAACCGACTACAGCGGCTTCGGCCACCTTGGCATGCGAGACGAGTGCGCTTTCGATTTCGGCCGTACCCATTCTGTGACCGGATACGTTTAGCACGTCGTCGACGCGGCCCGTAATCCAGTAGTATCCGTCCTCGTCGCGCCGGCAGCCGTCGCCCGTGAAGTACTTGCCTGCGAACTGTGAGAAGTAGGTGCGCACGAACCGTTCGTGATCCTTGTAGACCGTGCGCATCTGCCCCGGCCACGAATCGTTAATTACGAGCATGCCTTGCGCCTGGGGCTCCTCCTGCACGTTTCCATCCGTGTCTACGACCTGCGGTTCGATGCCGAAAAAGGGCAGTGTCGCCGAGCCAGGTTTTTGGGGGATGGCTCCCGGCAGGGGTGTGATCATAATGCCGCCGGTTTCCGTTTGCCACCAGGTGTCTACAACGGGACATCTTTTCTCACCGACGACCTCGTGGTACCACCTCCACGCCTCCGGATTAATCGGTTCGCCCACGGTACCCAGGACGCGCAGCGAATCACGGCTCGTCTTCTTGATGTAGTCGTCCCCTTCCCGCATCAAGGCGCGGAGGGCGGTCGGCGCGGTATAAAAAATGTTCACGTCATGTTTGTCGACGACCTGCCACAGGCGCGAGGCATCCGGATACGTCGGCGTACCCTCGAAAAACACCTGTGTTGCTCCATTTACGAGCGGGCCGTACACGATGTAGGAGTGGCCGGTAATCCACCCGACGTCTGCCGTGCACCAGAAGACGTCGCCGTCGTGATAGTCGAAGACCAGTTCATGCGTGAGGGAGGTGTAGACGAGATAGCCACCGGTCGTGTGGAGGACGCCCTTCGGTTTGCCGGTCGAACCGGACGTATACAAGATGAAGAGAGGATCTTCTGCATCCATCTTTTCCGGTTCGCAGTCGGCGTCGACCAGCTTCACTTCCTCGTGATACCAGAAATCGCGGCCTCCCACAATGTCGACGGCATTCGCCGTGTTCTTGACCACGAGCACGGTCGTGACGTCCGGGCAGCGCTCGAGCGCTTTGTCGGCATTCCGCTTCAGAGGCACCGTTTTGCCGGCGCGCATGCCTTCGTCGGCGGTGAGGAGAATGGTCGAATCGCAGTCGATGATCCGGTCAGCCAGCGAATCCGGCGAGAAGCCGGCGAACACGACGGAATGAATTGCTCCGATGCGTGCGCAGGCGAGCATGGCATACGCGGCCTCCGGAATCATGGGCAGGTATATAGTGACGCGGTCTCCCTTCTTCACGCCCCGCCGCTTTAGGACATTTGCGAGTCGTGAGACACGTTCGTGAAGCTGCTGGTACGTGATGTGCTCGGCCGTCGCATTCGGGTCATCGGGCTCGAAGATAAAGGCCGTTTGATCTCCCCTCGCTTTTAGATGACGATCGATGCAGTTGTAACACGCGTTCAGCTTCCCGTCTTCGTACCACCGGATGTGAAGATCATCCGCAGCGAACGAGACATTCTTGATTTTCGATGGCTTTTTGTACCAATCGAGGCGTCCGGCCTGCTCCTTCCAGTACTTTTCGGGATGATCAATGGACCGCTTATAGATTTTGCGGTACTCGTCCATGGATCCGACGAGCGCCTGCTCGCTGAATTCCGTGGGCGTCTCGATGGTATTAGTTTGTCCGGAATAGGCCGCGGTTACCTGGTCTGCCATACGTTTACCTATGTACTTTTTTCATGATTTGCAATCACAGTGCCCCATGTGGAGCCGAGTCTACGACAGCCACTTGCGCCCCACGTCGTATCGGCGCGCCAGTCCGTCCTGCAGGACGGCGGCCTTTGAGAAGGCATTTCGAAGCAGCCTCTGCTGCATCTTGTTCAGTCCGATCGCGTCGATCTGGTTGACCGGCTCGTCTCCAGCTTCTACAGCACGAAGCTGGCTCTCGAGCCTAAAATCCACCAGATACTGATACGCTTCCAGTGCATCGTCGATCTCTCTTGAGAGGTCGGGGATCTCTTCGACCGCCCTGCGAAGCCGATCGAACGTGTTTGTAGATTCGAGATAACGCACTTCAAGTGCAAGAACGCGTGCGGCGTCGACGATAGGCCGTATTCCGCCTTCACGTACGTCGAAGGCATTTCGGCTGTCTCCGACGCGCTCGAGCATCATGCGGAGGATTCCCGTCGGTGGCCGAAACTCCATCGCGTGGTGCGCCATGAGTTTCAGAAAGGTACGCTCCTCATCCATCGCTTGCACGTTCAATGCATCGACGATATCGTTCTTTAGATCCTGGATGAGGTCTACATTGCCGTAGATTCCGCGCAGGTCGAAGAAGATGGGCGTAGGTGCGAGGGACGGCTCATCGGACTGCAATATCCATTCTCTAAACGTACGCTTCCAACCGCGAAACGTCTTCCGCCATCGGCGGTCGCGCGCGACGTATTCGCTGGGGTGAAATCCGCACCTGGCGAGCGCTTCGTTCGCCGACTCGGCGAGCTCGTTGAACCATTCTTCCGCCTTCAGTGCATCCTCATCGGATGACGGATCGGCATAAATGAGCGCGTTGTGTTGTTCTGAGTTAAGCGCCATTTCCTGGCGGCCTCCGCTCCCAAGGCGCATCCACGCCCACGGCCGCTCGATACGCTGATCGCCGCCAGACGGCCGGAGATTTTCCTCAACGATTTGCAAGACTCGGATCGCGAGACGGTCGTAGAAGACCATCATAATTCGATTCAGCATCTCCGGCGGTGCGCCTTGCCGGTACAGGTTGAGCAGTTCCTCGTTTGTTGCTGCACGGATGCCGGCCAACTCGTCGATGCTCGATGCATTGTCGATCCGATCGGTTGTGGCGACTGGATCCTGACCGCGGAAATGCGAAATATCGCGATCGGTCATGACCCCGACCGGCGCATCCCGTCTGTCGACAAGGACAAGGCGGTGCACGCCGCGATTCAGCATCAACATCATTGAATCGAAGACGCTCGCCTCCACGGGGAGCGTCACAACGGGCTCCGTCATCACTTTCGTGACCGGCGTGTCAGATGCGAGACCACGGCTGAGTGCCTTGTTGCGCAGGTCTGCGTCGGTCACGATGCCGACCAGCTTCTTGTTCTGCATTACAAGAACGGAGTCGACGCTTTCCCTCTTCATGAGCTGGGCGAGCTTCTGCACTGTCAGCTTCGGGTCGCAGGTGAGCGGCCTGCGATGATAAAACTGGTTGAGATTTCGACTGAAGAGCAAGTGGCTGCCTGTGACGTCCATCGTGGAACCCATCCGACGCACGTACATCCGAAGATCGCTGTCGAAGTAATCTGCAAATTCCTCGTTCTTCTCGTAGAGTTTTTGAAATCGACGCCCACGTAGCAGCGCGCAAACCGTCGGTTCGACGGCCTTCGCCTCGTAGATCGTAGCGCCGCCTTTTATGAGTCCGAACGAGCCGAAGACCTCACCCTCGCCGACCTTGTGCAAGAGTCGCTGCTGGGTCAGATCCATGAGCCGAACCAGTCCAGATTCGACGATATAGAGCCCGGGATGGGAGGTGGCGCCCTGCGGCATGATGACCTCGCCGGGGCTGAAGTACTCGATCGATACATCGGAGAGCATCGACTCCCGGTCCGCTTTCGAGAGTGCGTTAAACGGAGGATTGGACTCCAGGAGCGACGAGATGCGATCGATGATGGTTGACGTACTCATCCGGCAGGCGCCAAAAAAGGATAGATTGTTGGGTCTGCGGAGGAGTTTTCATCGCCAGGCTTTGCGCGACCGAATACGATCTCGGCCTCGACCAGTCCCCTTACCGCATTGCTGAAATAGACTGCGTCCGCATTTTCGAGGTCCGCAATATAAAGCGTTGCTTCGGCCGCGTTCGGCACTGTCTCGAGCAGATGCCGACGGTACACGCCCGGAAGTGCGCCGCTCTCGAGGGGCGGCGTTCGCCAGCTCTCGCCACTTCGGACGAAAATGTTGCTGCGCGAGCCTTCGCAAAGCTCATCCCGTTCGTTGAGGAAGACGACCTCGTCGAATCCCCTCTCATGGGCAGCATCAAATTCGTCCGCATAGAGATCTCGGCTGGAGGTCTTGTGGCCACGCAGCGGATCTTGCGAGTCAGTGCGTTTCCTCGATATAACGCCCCGCCACTTCGCGCCTTCCTGCACATCCGGGACGGAAGCATCGGAAGGGGCTCCGGATTTGCGATGCGCAGCCGTGTCGTACGTCTGCTCGGCACCGTACAGCCGCTCGAGATCGGACGATGCGACGTCGATTGAACCGTCCGTTTGGAGCGTAAGTCGAACTTTCTGCCGCCTTTCGCCGTCGAGCGCGTCGGCGATGCGCTCACTTGCGCGGGTCCGATGTAGCGGAATGCCGAAGTTCTCCGCGGATGCCACGAGTCGATCGAGATGCAACTCCAACAATGGAATGGTCCCGCCATCCGCCAGCATGGTTTCGATAAGATAGAGTGACTCCTGAACCGGCGATTCATCACCGGTCAGAAAATGAGCCTTCAGCAAACATTCATCGTATTCCGAAGCCGCGCTAGAATCCCACACGACTCCGCTTCCGATACCGAGGCGTGCCACGCCCTTCTGCATAAGCACCGTACGAATCGCCACGTTGAATACCGTTCGTCCGCCCGGTTCGACGAATCCGATCGCCCCGCAGTAGACGCCGCGCGGCTCGTCCTCCAGCTCGTCGATGAGCTGCATCGCTCGGATCTTGGGCGCACCGGTGACCGATCCACACGGAAACAGCGCCCGGAAGATATCGGTCAGCCGGGTTCCCGGCCGCAGGTCGCCTTCAATCTCCGAGCTCATCTGAATCAGCGTTTCGAACCGTTCCGTCTCGAACAGTTTCGGCACGCGGACGCTGCCGGGAATGCAGCATCGCGACAGGTCGTTGCGCAGGAGATCGACGATCATCAGATTTTCTGCCCGGTTCTTCGCGTCTTCGGCGAGTTCCCGTTCGAGTCGTTCGTCTTCTTGCTTGGAGGCGCCCCGAATCGCGGTCCCTTTCATCGGACGCGTGGCGATGCGTCCGCCTTCGCGTCGGAAGAAGAGCTCGGGCGAACAGCTCAGAATCTGCGCGTCCCCGATGTCTAGATATGCAGCGTAGGGGACGGGTTGCCGAGCGGCGAGCCTCGCGAAGAGCGCTTCGGCCGGACCATCCACATCAAATCGCAACTGGCCGGTGTAATTGATCTGATAGACGTCGCCTTCACGGATCCGGTCACGTATGACTTCGACCTGCTTGCCATATCGCGATTTCGGGATCGAGAACCGTAGGTGCGAAACGGTAGGTGCGCCATCCGGAAGAGGCTCCGTGAACTCCGCACGTGCTACGTGCGCGGCCTGCTCATAGATGCCAAACCACGCATAAGGTATGTGGATGGCCCGACGCGGCGCCGCAGGTTCGAATGCCGAGGCTGCCTCATAGGCCACGTATCCCGCGGCGTAATATCCGCTATCGGATTCACGTTCTACGGATTCGAGCACCTCGGGTACATCCTCAGGCCGATGCGCTTCGAGAACGCAGATGGGTCGTTCGAAATGATAGCCGTCGGACCTGTCCGGACGTGCGGCCTCAAAGAACACAGTTCCTATTGACGGCATGACGGTCCGACTACTTCACGAACACAGTTAACTCCGGCGGTACGCTGCGGCGCTGTAGGGCGGTTCGGATCTCGTGGCCGACCTCATCGCCGTTTTCCAGGCTCCGCACATCGCCCGCTTCCAGCGCGACGACAGGTACCCCGTTTCGATATCCAATGCGATTTGATGTGACGGCCGGGATGCGTCCGCCCGGCGTCAGGATACCGGTCAGGTTTAGCGGGTCGGCTGCACTCAGGAAAATGATCGAATCGTCTTTCGGTGCCTTTCGTACGCTCCGGATCGCACCGACCGCTTCTGGGAGTGCGAACTGCTCGCCGGCGATTCCGCTCACGAATCGCCCGCCGCGAATCTCGCCCCGCGCCTCGAGTCTCCAGAACGCCCGTACGAGTTCGCGCCACGACGGCGCAAATGTCTCTCTGGCAAGGACACGCCGAACCACTACACCGTAGCGTCGGAGCAGCAGACGGGCCCATGCCTCCGCAGCCTCGTCGCCGTCGATCGGGTCGGATTCCTCTTCGGCGGAACGCAGTAGTGACCACCGGCCCGCCATGTGCACTCCATAGGGCGCCGTTTTCCCGCGTTTACGAGGACGCGAGGACGCGGTGGGCCGCTTGTCGACAGGCGTCAACAGTGCACGAAGGCCTGAGAAACTGTCGGAGGTTACAGCGCCGTAGGCGACCAGCTCGCCGAGACCCTCCTCCACCTGCGTTGGTAGTAATCCGGACGTCGATATTATTTCCTGGTAGAATGATGCACCGCGCCGGCTGAGCACGTCGTAGACCTTCCGGGCATTGGTCGTAAGCGCCGTCGCGTCCACCTCGTCGTGGTCGATCCAGAAATCCTCCCGATCCCGACGCCAGATAGCGATTGGTGAGGATCGGAGCGGGCCTGTCGACCGGAGACCGTTTCCTTCGCCCGTCGGAGCGGAGAGGCGCCCCCACATCACGCGGCCGGACGTACAGAGGCTATCCAGCTGGTCCGGCGTGTAGGCTTCGCATCGGACCGACAGTACATCCGTTTCCCACGCCGCACCAGGCAATTCGATTCCTTCTAGCTGCTCTAGAACGGCGGCGAGTCCCTCCTCCCCTCGCATTCGATGAGCGGACTCGACGTGCTGCCACCTCAAAAGAAAGCGCATGTAATCGGCCGCACTCACCGGCTGGATTTCGGCGCGCAGCTTGTCGAGTGTGTACCGATGCATGCGCGCCAGCAATCGTCGATCGCACCATTCGAGCTTCGCCGATTCGCCTGATATGGTGTCCGGCGTGAAGCGACCTCGCAAAATGCCGCCTTCGGCCTCCAGCCTGAGGAGGATCCCGTCGATCTCGGCATCGGCCGCGGCAAACTCTTCGGCGAGTCGAGCCGGTGTTATCGGGCCCGCCAGCGCCATACGGCTTCGGACCATTTCGGCTCGAGCATCTTCCGAGCTGTCTGGGGGTTTTATTTCGACGGGGACGGTCAGTTCGGGGCGCACTTCCGCATCCGGCCATACGAGCCGGGCTTCGTACAGCCTCTCGACGGCTACGTACCGTGCCGCTGCGCCGTCGGAGACGACCTGGACCGCGCGGCCGTCGTCGATGAGTCCGCCGAGATGCGTCATCCAATCGGACGCCATGACCTCGGCGTCGAGCAGGAAACCGAATGTCAACAGCGCGTCGTGGAGTTCGTCCGGATTCTCGACTACGGGCCACGCCTCTTCACGAACGAGACGAATGGCATCTCCGCTCAGCATTCCCATTTCGCCGGCTGCGGATGGATCCAGAGCCCTCCGCGTGTATACCGCGCTTGCGCGGCGCTCTTCGAGGGGTGCGTCATCCAGAAATGCGTAGGGGCGTGCGGTAAGCAGCTCGTGTGCAAACGGCGAAGGTTCCAGCGTATCGCGTGCCACGAGGCGTATGTCGCCGTCGAGTATACGCCCGAGGATCCCCTGTAACCGCGGCAGATCCATTACCTCTGTGAGGCAGTCGTGGATCGTCTGCCGAACGAGTGGATGATCCGGTACCTCTCGTTCGCCTTCGATATTTTCCAGGCACGCGGCGGCATCGGGGAATACGGAAACGAGGAGATCTTCGGACTGCATCCTCTGGATCTGGGGAGCGACCTTTCGACCGCCGCTGAATCGCAGCAGTGCCAGGGACAGTGATGCATTCCACCGCCAGTGCGTCTGGAACATGGGCGCATCCAGCACGGCCTGGATGAGGACGTCCCGCACGGTGTCGGGATTTAAGTACCGGAACACCTCTTCGAGAGGAAACGAGTGCTGTGGTCCGAGCGAGAGCAGGACTCCCTCATCGGTGGCCGCCGCCTGGAGCTCAAAATTGAACTGCCGGCAGAATCGCTTGCGCAGTGCGAGCCCCCACGCACGATTTACGCGGCTGCCGAACGGCGCATGGAGGATTAGCTGCATGCCTCCGGCATCATCGAAGAATCGCTCCAGGACGAGCGTATCCTGAGTCGGCACGGCACCGAGGAGCCGCTTGGTTTCCGCGACGTATCCAACAAGGTCGTTGGCCGCGACTTCCGAGATCTGTGCATTTTCGATCAGCCACTGTATCGCCGGAGATCGATCTCGCGGCGGATCGTCGGCATCCTGCCTTTTCGACGGCAGACTCTCAGCATCATCCGCGGCGCGTGTCGCGCCTTCAGACTGGACATCAGGAAGGTCATCCGCTCTATTCAGGCGGCTTTCCACCTCGCGACGTAGATCCGACACGGCCTTCGACAGCTCAGTACTTCTTGACGGCGCCTCACCGAACCAGAACGGAATGGTTGGCGGCTCCCCGTGGGCGTCCTCGACGCGTACTGCACCGGTCTCTACGCGCTGGATTCTCCACGATGAGCTCCCAAGCTGGAAGATGTCGCCGGGCATGCTCTCGACCGCAAAGTCTTCGTCGACGGTGCCGATGAAAATGTTCTCGGGCTCAAGGACGACCCGGTAGTCGGCATTGTCGGGGATCGCTCCGCCGGACGTAATGGCCAGCATGCGCGAGCCCCGCCTCCCCCGAAGCCGCCGGTTCACGGCATCGTAATGAATTCGTGCGCCTCGTCGACCTCGGCTCGTAGCGAATCCCGTCGACGCCATCTGCACGATCTCATCGAACGTCTGCCGCTCGAGATCTCGGTACGGATGTGCCTTCCGAAACATGGCAAAAAGCTCGTCCTCCTGCCAATCCTCGCACGCCGATTCAGCGATGATTTGCTGGGCGAGAATATCGAGCGGCGCCTCGAGCACCTCGATACAATCGAGCTCGCCGCGCCGCACCATCCACAGGAGCGCCGCACATTCGAGCAGCTCGTTCCGCGTCATGGGAAAGAGACGTCCTTTCGGTGTGCCGTACACCGTGTGTCCGGAGCGTCCGACGCGTTGAAGAAACGCCGAAATGCGCCTTGGAAAACCCATTTGACATACCAAGTCGACATGTCCTATGTCGATCCCAAGTTCGAGTGAGGCGGTCGCAACGAGTGCTTTGAGCCGTCCGCTCTTCAACCTTCGTTCGGCATCGAGCCGCCGCTCCTTGGACATGCTGCCGTGATGCGCGGTGATTGCCTCCTCGCCGAGCCGCTCGGTCAGCCGATGGACCGTCCGCTCGGCCTCGCGCCGGGTATTAACGAAGACGAGCGTCGTCTTAT
>CAZKNF010000026.1:0-3737 GCA_964554105.1 uncultured Rhodothermales bacterium
AGGGTGAGCGGCTCGGCACGTTGCCGTCCTCAATGGCCAGCGGTATCGCATCGCGAAGGCGATCCGGCGGCTTCACGACGACTTCGATAAAGGCATCCGGATGGAGGATCTGGCTGAAGAGCTCGGGATGAGCGTGTCGAGTTTTAGATCCACTTCAAGGCCGTCATGGGATTGAGGCCGCTTCAGTTTCAGAAGCAGCTTCGCCTCCTGGAAGCCCGCCGGTTAATCTTGGGCGAGGATCTGAACGCCTCAACGGCCGGGTACTGCGTGGGCTGCGACGACCGCTTGCACTTTAGCCGAGAGTACAGGAGTCTTTTCGGTGCGTTGCCGATGCGAGACGTCGAGCGGCTGCGGCTCATGGCGGCCCTATGGTTAGCTGACAAACGGACGGATCCCGCGCGCCCGCCGGAAGTATCCCGCAGGGGCCGGTGGCGTATGCACGTTTCCCCCGGTATCTCGAAGAGCTGAGCGGCTTGACGAATATCACATAAACCCTCCCTTGCACTGGAACTGCCGTTTCGTCTACCTTGTTCGTCTCAGCGCTCAGGGCGGTCTTGCTGCCACCTTTTGTGCCACCTGGGATGATCTTGACGCCCGGGACGATTCGAAAATGTGCGATTCTAAGCAACGGAGGGGTGCCAGAGCGGTCGAATGGGGCGGTCTCGAAAACCGTTGTGCCCTTCGGGGCACCGGGGGTTCGAATCCCTCCCCCTCCGCGGAAAACAGCATGCGTAAGATCGCGCGCGAACGCCCATGGAGCATCGCGCGCGAACCTGCATGCTGCAGCTAGATAGCAGAGAAGCGGACGCGGAGAATCACGCATAATCGATCGCGGCCGGATAGTTGTGACTCTTCGTCTTGCGATGGGTTGTACGTTTGCTTTGCGCCGGATTTTTCCGCAAACGCGTTCCGCATGCGCCGAAGATGACCCGCTCGCAACGGCTCTTTAAGATAGTCTGTCTATCTCTGGCCGCGGCCGGGATGTGGATTGCGGATGCGTCGGCCCAGTTCTATCCCGTCCGACATCGGCCGGCCGAAGTGGAATATCTTCGGTTTCGATCGCCGCACTTCAGGATGATCTATGAGACGGGTCTCCATGCCGAGGCCATCGAAACGGCCGGACTCCTAGAAGATGCCTATCCCGAGGCCCGTTCGCTCATCGGGCTGCAGCGGGATCTCGAAGTGCCCGTTGTGTTGAACCACTACACCGACAGGGCCAACGGATTCGTATCGCCGCTTCCGTTTCGACAGGAGATCGAGGCCGTGAACCTGCGGGGCAAGACGCTGTCGCCGCAGTTCCAATCATGGTTCGAAGCCGTCGCACCCCATGAACTGGCGCACGCCGTGCATGCGGAGTCCGGCAGAGGCTTCGGCATCGGATGGATTCTTCGGAGGATCGGACCCGACCTTGCGCGTTCCCTGAACTTGTCCGGACCCCGTGGAATCAACGAAGGGGCCGCGATCTGGCTGGAGAGCAATTTCCGGCCGGGAGCCGGACGACTGAATTATTCCCTCTTCAAGATGGAATTTCGGGCGGCAATGTTGTCAGAGGCTCCGTGGAGTTTGTCGCAGATGCTCGAGCCGCCGGCGTACACCAGGCCGTTCGACCGGTACTATAACGGAGGAGCTCATCTGTTCGAGTTTCTCGCGGAAAGCGGTGGCGCAGTCGATGACGGGGACGCCGTCCACCCGTCCACCGGCGAAAACGGCAAAGGGACTCTCGACTTTTTCCGCCGCGCTCGCAATTTCTACTATCGCTTTCCGCTGCTCGGCTACGGACCGGCCCTGTGGTACGGAACCGGGATGAGTCCGGAATCGCTCGAACGCCGGCTGCATGCCCACTTCCGCAGTGAAGCGATGCGCTTTCGGGATGAAATCGGCCCCGTGACTGAATCGGAGGTCGTCGCCTCCGAGAAAGGAGCCGCGTACCGGCGGCCGCGATGGATTGATGATGATACGATCGTCGCCTATGTATCCGGATATGCGATTCGTCCCGGATTCTACCGTATCGATGCCGTGACGGGTGAACGTGAGACTATCTCGTACGAGGCTCTCACTGAGGACGTGCATTGGACCCTCACTGCCGATCGCGCGGCCATTCTCTTCTCCCGATATGAGCCCTCTACGTTCACACCCGCGGAGTCGATCGCCGAGGTCTTCCATCTCGATCTCGCGACTGCGCGTGTGACCCGGCTGACCCACGGCGGCCGTGTATTTGGTGCCGTTGCTCCCAATGCCGGAACGCTGTGGGCGCTCCGTAACCTTACGCAGTTCAATGAATGGGTTCAGCTCTCGTCCCCGCCAGATCCGCAAGAGGCGGGTGAAGCCGGCCGGTCGGAAACTATCGCCGCATTCGACCGCACGTCCATTCTCGCGATCGAACCGATTCCGGGCAGTGACCGCGTTGCCATCCTGATGAATCACGGCGGCACGCAGGGAATTTACAGCACGGCCTTAGGAGGAGTCCCCCAGCCGGATATCGATCCGTTGGTTGTGTGGGAGGACGCAAACGTGTTCGATGTGGCAAGCAGCACGGACGGTCGTCATCTCGTACTCGCCGCCGACCCAGGAGGCGTCTCGAACGTGTACGCCTATGATATCGAGGCAGAGCGGCTCTCGAAGGTGACGAACGTACCCTTCGGTGCGATCGAGCCGTCGATATCTCCGGACGGCCGCTGGCTTGCATACGTCAACTATCGGCACGAAAGCTACGAGCTCGTGCGGATTCCCTTTCGACCTGATGAAGCAGATCCAATCGAGGTGCCGTTCCCAAGCTCAGTTGCGACGACCAACAGCCACCTGCCAATTCTGCGCGGCGAAACGGCTCGACCAGGGGCCGCAGAAGAGCGTCCGCAGCATCGAGCCAAAGGGACGATCAGTGAATCCGAACCCTACCGCCCGCTGGCAAACCTGCGTCCACGAGTCCTCTATCCGTTTCTTCTGTATCAACGTTCAACCGGCGACGAGGACGATACGAACCTTGGATTTGGCGTGGGACTTGGTCTCGAATGGGCGGATCCACTGCAGTACTGGTCGGCGCACACTAGCCTGCTGTTTCAGCATTCGGAGCTCTGGGGCCGCCTGATGCTTCGCTCCGGACATTCGGTATTGCGGCCGTCTGCTGAGGTGTTCCGTTCGCCGTCGACCGTCAACGTCTTAATGAGGTCAGCCGGTGGACGTGCGGATACGGTCAGGGTGGGGCGAGAGGAGCGCGGCCTGGCTCTTGGCGTCCGATCCCCGATCGTATTTGGCGCAAACGTCTTCCAAACACATGCTTTGGTGTCGATGCAGGGTGAATACAGGCAGGAACGGCTATTCGATCAGGAGAACAATACGATCCGGTCGGCGGACGATCGCCTCTCCCTGAGCCCTTCTCTGAATCTGTCGTATCGTGTTCAGGCGAATCCGCGCGATCTCGTTCCGAACACCGGGATCCAGCTTTCGGCAGTTTCGAAGGCGGATCTGTGGGCCGAGAGCGGCCGGCCGTCCCGCTGGCTCATCGCGGAAGCGTCGGGCCATATTCCGTTATTGCAAGAACAGAACATCGGCATCCAGCTAAACGCCACCCTGCTGACCCAGAATCGCGGTGGAATCGTCGATCTGACGACGTTCTTTCCGCGTGGATTCGAGACAGACAACACGTTTCTTGGCCCCGGCACCTTCGGCAAGTACGGTTTCGAATACACGCAGCCGCTCGTCTACATCGACGACGGCGTATTTCTACTTCCGATCTACTT
>CAZKNF010000026.1:3837-44245 GCA_964554105.1 uncultured Rhodothermales bacterium
ACACGCAGCCGCTCGTCTACATCGACGACGGCGTATTTCTACTTCCGATCTACTTCAAAGCATTGTTCGCTTACGGGTTTGTCGAAACCATGCAGAGTTTGGGCGGCTCTTCCCTTGCCGAACGCTTCACCGTAGCTGGCGCGGGATTGGGATTGCAGTTTCGGTTTGCACATTCCATCGACGCTTCGTTACGAGTAGCGCCGGTATACAAGTTCGATGCGCAAGAGTGGGGCGTCACGTTCAGGTAACACATTTCATCGCAGCACGCGCCCAACGTGCTAGAAGGCGGATGCGCTGGTCTGGCGCCTTCAGGAGTGCCAATTATGGCTACTTTTCCACACCAATTGCGATTAGCAGGGTATGAACTTATAGTGGCGCAACTGGTTGTATCGACGTCCTAGCAACCGACAGAGGTCCTATGGAAAAGCTACAGTGCAAGGCTTGCGGAAGTTACAGCATGGTGCCGATGGATGTCGTCGTGGAACAGGATGATACCCCGGAAGAGCCAAAACTACTGGGGGACGATCAGGAATCGCGCTTCTACACGTGCCATGTCTGCGGAGACAACTGGCTGTCCGTGAAAGAGACTCGTAGACAGAATTGCAAAATCACATTCGTCCACCAGATGGGGATGTCGCCGGAGTTAAAGCGCATCGCCCACATGGACACGCCGGTCATATCTAACGACGACACCGTCGACCGATGGGAATATTATATCGATGATGAGCAGATCGACTCTGACGCCTGGCACGAGAAGCTCGTGAGCCGGCGCAAAGTCCTCCGATCAATCTGCTCGAATTGAACCACGCTGGGAAAGGGCGGCGGATTTGATCATCACGACGAGGAGCTTAACACCGTCGTCGGCGATATCCGGAACCGCACTCTCAATTTCCCAACCGTCTTTGACAAGCGGTGCCAGCTCGGGATGCTTGTATACAGCCTCACCGCTTCGGAATTCGACGACGTATATCTTTCGAGCAGGCCGTACTTCACCCGTGCTCTTTATGGATCGGCTCGTCGATCGCTTCTGACGTGCGTCACGTCGCGAAGCTAAACGGGAAGATGCAATCGATGTGAACGTATTGTCCGCTCGCTTGGACGAATGGTCTGCTCGCTTGATCATGGGTGAGCGCTGGGAAGTGGCCGCCTCTTTCTGATTCCGTTTCCAAAGTACGGATTTTACTCCGAAAAAGCCCCACAGCTATTGCGTTGTCATCTCTGGAGTTACGATAAATCGTACGCCAAATGTCAGGCGTTACGAGATTGAAACATTGTCGTGTCTTCGATTGCACGGAAGATGTCATCGGCCGTCCATTCGTTGCCGCGCCAGATGCGACGAACACGCCCATCCTCTCCAATCAGTGCAGTGGAAAGGTTGTGCACGATCTCATTCTCCTCTGTCTGGAAATAGACGCCGAACTGCTGAGCGAGCGTCCGAATTGCAGCGGAGTCACCCGTTGCGAAGGTCCAGGTTGAGAGATCGACCTGATTTTCACGTGCATAATTTCGCAGTACGCTGGGCGTGTCATGCTCCGGATCGAAGCTGATGCTGACGAGATGCACGGGCCCGACGTCGGAAGATTCGAGCTGCCGCTGGAGTCGAGAAAGGTGCTGCGTCATCCGGGGGCAGTAGTCGGGCAGCGGACACCGTGTATAAATGAAGGTAACGACCACAGCCTGACCCCTAAAGTCAGCCAGACTCAGCGAGGTATCGGCATGGCTGATGAGCGGTGTGTCCGGAACAGGATCACCTGCTTTCAGAAGGGGCGGCCCGTCCGTGCCGCCTTGCTCGGCGCTGCTCGCCGGATTCTCCGCAACTGCGTCATCCGGCAGTCTGGAAATGTCCTCGATCCATGAGCTATCACCCCGAAGATGCAGCCTGAAGGAGACCGCATCCCCCGTATTGATCGAGGCGACGGCGGCCGATTCGGGGGTTGTGAAAGGCATCGTCATGGCCGGCATGAGGTCGTCGACCGCTCCATGCTCCACAATCAAAGTTCGATCGTCATCGCCGAAACCGACTACGCGACCCTGAACCTCGTACGTCCTCTCTGACGAGCAAGAGGCCGTAAATAGCATAAGAATGCCGATAACAGCGAGCACACCAATCGGAAATCCGTCCGTCCATCTGATGTCCCGCGTTCGATACGGCTGCATTCAATCCAGATCAATGTTTTCGAGCATGGCTGTCAACGTGTCGTGAAGCTCCTTCCGTGTGAACGGCTTCGAGATATACGTTTCAAAGCCGGCACTCTCGAACCGTTCCTTGTCACCCGGCATCGCATACGCTGTCAGCGCCACAGCAGGGGTCGTCTCGTACTCGGGCATCTTCCGAAGTTCCAGCAACAGATCGAGGCCCGTACGTTCCTCTCCAAGGTTGATGTCGACAATGAGTATATCGAACGTCTCCTCACGTGCGGTACTAAGCGCTTCTTCAAAGTGACTTACAACGTCGAGCGAATAGTCCGAACGCAGAAGATACTTGAGCAGTAGCTGTGTGTCGGGATTGTCCTCGACTGCGAGGATGCGGGGCGTCCTGTCTTTACTCATACGTTCAACTCTAGACCTTTACTCCAGGAGCAACAGATCAAGAACAGTTGTTTACTACAACGAATATCAACCTTGCAAAATATGAATGGCAGCAATAATACGTATGATCAACTTAGATGACAATCGATATAAGCATTGTTTCAAAGTGCTGTCATTGCAGCCGATATTGGCGGAGTTCATATTCTTAGTCGTATAGCCGCCATCTGAGTTGAAAACGAATTTCTCGCAGTCGATTTCCTGAAATCTCGTCGCGACCACTCCCGATTGTTTTGACATCCTCGAATCGGGTCGTAGACCATTTCATCTCAAGCGAGATGTCGCGAACCGGGCGAAAACGTAGGAAAACAAACGACCGTCTGCCCCGGCCGGAGAATGAAGGGGATGAAAAGGAGTAGAGCAGGTCGTTTTCGTACGTATAGATGCGCGCCTGGTGATCGTCGACGGTGAACCGGGAGAGGCGCGCGAGCAGCGTAACGCGCTCACTAGGATGGAAGCGGATGTCGTGATAGACGAGCATTCCGCGCGACGACTCCGATGCAGCGGTCTCGGATCGAACGTGCTCGATCCTGATGCGACTCTCGATACTGCGACTGTGCCGATATTCCAGCTGGAGGCGAAAAGATCTGCGTGCTGCCGCTGAAAGGCATCGGATCTCCTGGAACGGTACGGCAGAAGACGGACAGAGGTCGGGATCCTCTGACAGTTTATGTGTGCCGCGCAGTGTCGTAAGAAACCATGGAGTGATTTCGTGTCGTACTTCCGCGATTCCGGACGTCCGCGTCGAGCTGAATGGCCGACGATTCGAACGTGCACTTCGTCTTGTATGATCTATCCGGAGATCCACGAGCGTGTTGGGCAATGGACGTATGCGGATCTGGGTAATAGCCTGCGTTTCGGCATCGGTGCGGCCGTTTGATGCGCCGCTGTATGCTGAATGTGGGAGATAGGTCGATGAACCAATCCTCCGAAATCGAAGACGAGCCACGCCGATCCGCCCAGCGTGGTACTCCACGGCGGCCGACTGCGCTCCACCCGGCGTCAGCTCCGTCGAAACGTGGAGATCACCAAGGACAGCGCCGGCCGCAAAGGATGCCACCGTCGTTCTACGTGTAATCTCGAAATTGCCGGGCAGTCGGCTTTTGTCGAGACGATCTTCCACGACGTAGGCCATCCCGGCGAATACAAAGGGGCCGACTACAAACCGCAGTCCGCCTCCCAGCGCCGACTCGGAAAGCGCATCCCTGCCGACACGCTCACTCTCGGTTCGATGAAGCCCCGTAGATCTCCTCAGGAGAAGCGGCCGGCTGGAACCGGCCGACGTGTCGACTCGGGCGTCGAATCTGTGTCGCGAGGCAAACCCCGAAAACGTCAGGGACGGGTGGGGCCTGAGCTCAGCGGCAAGTCCTCTGAAATGACCGGTTTCGGCGGAGGAGGCGAAGGGTCGGATCAGATCTCCACGAATGGCCGGCGACGACGTGGACGATCCAATACCTCCGGGCGACCTCAGAATATTGCCGAACGCAAAGCGCGCGGAGTAATCTCCGATCACGAGCCGCCGAATCCATCCGAAATCCGTGAGCGCCACATGGCCGACCGCAAAGTCGTACCCGAACTGCGCCGCGTCGGGTTTCCACCGCATCGGTTCGCCGGCGTCTTTATCGAGCGTGATGCCCGTGGAGATCCGGCCGACGCGGAGCCGGAGGCGGGTTTGGAGGATATCCGGACTTCCAAGATAACCGGACGAATCGCGCCGGAACCCGTCGGCGCGCTCTATCTTTCGCGTCCAGCGCTGAATCAAATCCGCCTTAATGCCGATGCGAGTTCGTGACTCGGATCGTGACGGCGACCGTGAGCCCGTACGTTCCGAGGAAGGATGCGGCTCGGTTCCGTGCG
This sequence comes from uncultured Rhodothermales bacterium, assembly GCA_964554105.1. GTDB lineage: Bacteria > Bacteroidota > Rhodothermia > Rhodothermales > VXPQ01 > CAZKNF01. The sequence continues at coordinate 8,281 of CAZKNF010000026.1, forward strand.
CCTCGCCGTCCGGCGTATGCACCACAACGAACGGACGGAGCTGTTTTGCTACGAGCACGTCAAGGCCGCGAACGGCCTCGAGAGAGTCCGCCGTCGAAAACCGGCCCCGGTCGTCACGATGTCTGACGATGTTCATTGCCTCTGCCGTCGAGATGAACGGAATCGACATGAGCTCGTCAACGCCGGCGACATTCAGGTCGATGGGCCGTTCCCGGAGTTCCTCGAGCCGTTCGCTCACGTACGCATACTCGGCGTCCGGCACGTCCAGTTCGCCGATCAGCTCTTCGATGTCCAGCGTATCACGTTTCGTGGTGATTACGTCCCTGGCCGCACCTGCTCGAGTGTCAGGTACAATGACGAACGCCAGTATGAGCAGACCTGTCACCATCGAAGGTGCGCCGAACCTGAGGGTGACCATCCCAGGACGAGATGTCGCTCCACGGCAAAATCGATGACCAGCCAATCTAAATTGAATCCGATTCCGCCCGCGAAGCGCGCAGGCTGAAGCGAAAACCCGCTGCGCAGGCTAAGTATCCGGTGCGGGCGGGCCTCGAATGAGATCCGAGTGACCAGGTGGGAGCGGACGTCCTTGGCCACGTCTGCATAGACCTGCAGCATCTCCATACCGGCGAGCGCTAGCCCCGCGTAGATGCGGCGGGGAAGATCCTCAGAAATGGCGCTCTCGGAAACGGCCACATTCTCGGCACCCAATCCAAGATGCAGTCCGGGTAGGATGGGGAAAATGAGGCCGGTTGACAGCCCGACCGCAGATGCCGTGCCGTACGTCGGGATGGAGATTACGTGATACCGAATCCGCATGCCGAGATGGAACGGCCGATGCGTACCTGCACGAATGCCGCGTGCGAATCCGGCCGTGAAAGACGTTTCGCGGTATGCTTCGTAGCCGAACGTCCGCGCACCGAGCGCCGCCGACGATCCGCCGAGGCGAACGATTATCTGGGCCGATCCCAGCCGGAGCTCCTCCAGCCCATAGAGCTGTGCCGCATGGATCACCAGGGAATGTGTTGGGAGTCCCGACCATCCCGCCGGATTCGATTCTGCCCAGGGATCCGAACCAGATGCCGCCGGACTACCGGCAAGCGCCGCCGCTCGTGCGCCTGCATTCGACGACTGTGCAGATGCCTTCGGAAGGGCAAATCCCGCGATGCAGGCTAGAACGAGAAACATCCGCCAGCTATCGATGCGGAGGGTGATCCAGAAGGCGGGCATGCGTCGACCGGCACAGGTAGAGGGAGTTTTCCCTCAAGACACCTGGACGCGGATTTTATAACCTTCTGCGGGATGACCGTTATATGAAACAGCCCTGTCGATTCTCGGTAACAGCGAACGGATACCCAGCATCTCCCCGAATCGATATGTTCTCGAGATTTTTCATACGTCGAACGGCAGCTGTCGCCGCACTGGCATTCGCCGCGTGTCTCGCGATGTCGCCGAATGACGTCGCAGCGCAGGAGTTCGACTGTACCGTTACGGTGAACTACAGCACGCTCGGCGGATCCGACTTCTCGTTTTTGGGCGATCTGCAGCGGCTGATCGAGAACTACATCAACCAGAACAGCTGGACGGACGATCGCTTTCTGGAATCAGAGCGGATCGAGTGTTCGATGCAGCTTGTGTTTGAGGAGGCGGTCACGTTGACGAGTTTCCGGGCGCGCCTGATCGTCGCTTCCAGGCGGCCGATCTATAACACGACGCAGCACACGACCGTGGTTCAGTTCAACGATTCAAATCTTGAATTCGACTACGCACAGGGTCAGTCGCTTACGTTCGATCCGGACCGATATGACCCGCTCACGTCGGTGCTCGACTTTTATGCGTACGTGATGTTGGGATACGATTACGACACGTTCAGCGAACTCGGTGGCACTCCGCATTTCCAGCGGGCGCGCCGCGTTGCGGAAAGGGCGCAGTCGCGCTCCGCTCCCGGATGGGCACAGATCGGCTCGGATCGCGGACGTGCGAACCTGATCACGCAAGTTCTGGAGGCGCGATTCCGACCGATGCGCCGGGCGTATTTCAACTACCATTTCTCCGGACTCGACCGCTTTGTGACACAGACGGACGACGCACGTGAATCGGTGCTGACCGTGCTCGAGTCCTTGGACGAATTTTTCGAGGAAGTGAACCGGCAGTATGCCACCGATCTCTTTTTCTCAGTCAAATCCAGCGAGCTCACGTCTATCTTCGAAGGCGCGCAAAGCAGTACGCTGGCATATGACCTGCTGACGCAGCTCGACCCGGCGCACACGTCCGACTACGAGGCTCTCGTTCGGTAGTTAATCTTTTCCGCCGCACGCCGATCATAGGAATGTAGATCGCATCCCTGTGAACTCGTGCACATGAATCCTCTCGCATTTCGCTCGCTGGTCGAGCACGCCGGCGACATTATCTACAGCGTCGACCGCAGCGGGCGTATTCAATATGTCAATGCGGCGGTAACGACCGCCCTGGGGTACGACCGTCGAGAGCTAATCGGACGCAGAGCCGCCGATCTCGTCGCGCCTGGAAGTGAAAGCCGTGTCGGATCCTTCTACAAGCGGCAGCGCACCGAGGGCGTGCCGCACACGTACCTCGAGGTCCCCGTCCTCGCACGGAGCGGAAGGGTAATCTGGCTCGGGCAGCATGCGCACCAGACGAGCCGGAACGGGCACCACCACGGATTCGAGATCATCGCTCGCGATATATCCGAGCATCGCTTGATCTCCGACATGCAGACGGGCCAGAAATGTCTGCTCGAGCTGATCGCGCGCGGCAAGCCGCTGATAGAGATTCTCGATACCCTGGCGTTCTTTCTCGAAGCACAGATCGATCGAACAGCGGTCGCAGTCATCGTGCTGGATCCCGGCGGCAATCTACTTCGACCACTTGTAGCGCCAGGATTGAGCCGGGATGCAGTCCACGTCCTGGAATCCGCGTGGGAATCGAATCTCCCCATTGCGGAGCATCTCGACGTGCATCCAACGGAGCGGCTCAGCGTCATCGATCTCAACACGGATCCCGGCTGGGTCCGACACAGCTCGCAGTTAAACATCGCTTACGAGTCCTGTTGGATGGTACCCGTGCTATCGGCCGAGCGAACGGCGGCCGGGATCGTGGCGGTATTTCGGTATGATGGTCGAAGTCCGGATAGCAACGAGCACCGCATTCTGGACGCTGCAGCACAGATCGCCGGCGTAGCCATCATGCGGGATCGCACCGAGCGAATCACGCGCATCGAACTTAAGCGGCGGGTTGCGGAGCGCACGCTCGAGCTCGAGCTCAGCAATCGCAAGCTCCGGCACGAAATCGATGACCGCCGTGAGGCCGAGCGTGCTCTGCTGCGCAGTGAAGGACTCCTCAAGGAGGCCGAACGCATCGCGCACATCGGCAGCTGGACCTGGAAGATTGGAGATCGCTCGCTGCTGTGGTCCGATGAAACATATCGCATTTTCGGCCTGACTCCGGAGGGATTCGAACCGAGGCCGCGTTCGATTCTGCGCCTGATCCACAGCGAGGATCGCAGGAGGGTTCGAGACCTGTTGGCGGCAAGCAGCACCGGCGAGACGCGGACGGCCGAGTTCCGGATCCTGCGGCCCGACGGCGAGGAGCGTGTCATCGAAATGGAAACGAGTGCGAGAGACGGAAGCGACGGTGCACGGCTCTTCGGCGTGGCACACGACATCACCGAGCAGCGGCAGCTCGAGCGGGAGCTTGTCAAGGCCGGCGAGCGAGAGCGAAAACGCGTGGGGCGGGACCTGCACGACGGGCTCGGACAGCTCCTTACCGGCATTGGATTCTTGAGCAAAACGCTGTCGCAGAGTCTTCAGGCAAGAGGGGACGCGGACGCCGACGAAGCGTCCGAAATCACAACCCTAGTCGAAAACGCCATCGACCAGACGAGAAGTCTCAGCAAGCTTCTGCTGCCGGTCGAGCTGGAAGTAAATGGGCTCGAAGCGGCTCTCCAGCGATTGAAGTCTCACGTGGCCATCGTCTACGGCATCACGTGCGAGCTTAAGACCGATACCTACACTCCGATACAAGATCCTGAAATCGCCCTTCACATGTATCGGGTAGCGCAGGAGGCTGTGCACAACGCCGTTCGACACGGAAAGCCCTCGCGAGTAGAGATCACCCTTTCCACCACGAGCAGCGGCACCACACGGCTCGACGTCGTCGACGACGGCATCGGACTGCCCGACAATGTCGGCCGGAGCGCCGGCGGACTGGGTCTACGAACCATGAAATATCGCGCACAGACCATCGGGGCAACGCTTTCGATCTCCCGTAGACCGACAGGTGGGACGCAAGTCCGATGTGAGCTGCATGTGAATATCGAGGATTCTCCTAAAGTATCCCTTGAACCTACGTAATGGTTGGAATAATGGCTGAGAAAGCGCGCGTCGTAATTGTGGACGACCACCCCATTGTGCGCCACGGCATTAGCCGCTTGTTGAATCGCGAGGAAGATCTTTGCGTGACGGGCGAGGCGGAAAACTCATCCGAGGCCATGGTCCTGCTCGAAGCTGACCTGCCCGACATCGTACTAGTAGATCTCATGCTGGACGGGGAAAGCGGGCTGGATTTGATCGGCATCATCCGCGGCCGCTGGCCCGACCTGCCGCTGCTCGTCGTCTCGATGCATGACGCGCCGGACTATCTCGAGCGCGTGTTGAAGGCGGGCGCACAGGGGTTCGTCAACAAGAAGGAATCGATACGTCAGCTCTCGGATGCGATCAGGCGGGTGCTTTCCGGACGTACGTACATCGGTGAGAATATGATGGACGTTTTCGCGCGATCGATGGCATCCGACGAATCGGATTACGGGCGGAAGGTCGCAGATCTGAGCGAGCGCGAGATAGAAGTGCTCGAACTCATCGGTCAGGGCTTCCGGCCGCGGCAAATCGCGGAGACGCTGCACGTGAGTCCAAAGACCGTCAACTCGCACCGCGAGAACATGAAGCGGAAACTCGAGCTCGAGAGTACGGCCGATCTCGATCAATTCGCCATTCGGTGGTTCAGCGAGAGAAAGGCCGCGTAAGCGGCCCATCGGCCGGCCGTAGGTTGTTCTTCCGACCCGAAAACGGGCACATCTCCCGCCTCACTTCCCACTCTTTCTCCTATTTAAAAAGCACCCGGAGCAGCGATACCAACATCAGCCGCCCGGAAGTTTCCAATCGCTTGCGGGTTCGGCCCGATACCTGGAAATATCGGGGTGGCTGATCTCGCGGTACGGATGACGACAATCCGCGCAATGTGATCGGCCGCCCGGGTGAAGTGAGGCCGAAGGACGGTCGGGAGAGCATCCGTCCTTCGGTCCTTTACCCGTTTCTGACGGTTATTCTACCTACGTGCGCTAGGTAATTCAACCTACCTCCATTTCAGTAGATCGCACGGCGCTTTCGGTAGTCAGCCCTATTCATTGATTGCGGAAATCTGCGATACCAGAGGAGAATGTAAATCCTCTGTAGCAGGGTCTCGAATCTCGACTTCAAACATACAGGCGGTTCCATGGAATTCTTTGCAGCCCATCTATTTCGTCCCCTGAGCGGACAAGCACGACGTCGGGCAGCGGCCTACTCGGTGATGGCTTTTTCCCTGGCGGCGCTGCTTTCATTCGTCGGCTGCTCCGATCAGCTGACCGGCCTCGAGGATGGTAGTCTTGAGGATGCTGGTGTGACGCACGAAGCACCGGATGCGACCGAGGAGAATCAAACTGCGCCGACCAAGCTGCGCCATGAGCATCTCCTCAGCAAGTCCGTGAAATCGATGGGCAAGTCCGGTTCGACCACCGGCCTTCTTGTGGGTACGAGCGAGATGACGTCGATCGAAAAGCAGGAGCTGCTGGAGCGGTACGAGTTATTGGAGCGAATGGAGCTCCTCGAGCGTCTGGAACTCCTGGAGCGATTCGAGCTCCTCGAGCGATTTGAGCTGCTCGAACGAAGCGAGCTCTTGGAGCGATGGGAGCTCCTCGAGCGATACGAGCTGCTGGAGCGCTGGGAATTGCTCGAGCGTAACGAAGTATTGAAGCGGTTCGAGCTTCTCGAACGCAACGAGCTCCTGGAGCGCTGGGCGCTGATGCGCAAAGAACTGCTCGAGCGCTATGAGCTCCTGGAGCGAAACGAAGAGCTTACGCCGGAAGAACTGCTCGAGCGCTGGGAGCTGCTCGAACGATGGGAACTGCTGGAACGCTGGGAGCTGCTCGAGCGCTACGGCAACTTCAATAGGATCTTCAAAGGCTTTGCTGCGAACATCCCGGCCGAGCTGCTGGCGGACTTCATCGCCTACCTGTCGGCGGATCCTTCCGTTGAGTGGATTCAGCCGGACATCCGGATGGCACCGTTCAGACCGGGACATGCGAACTCGAGTCGGAACGGACAGATCAGGCCATGGGCGCTGAAGAGTATGGGCGCGCATAAGGGCCACGTCTCCAACGTCGAGCTGTACAGCATCGACTCCGGCGTCAGTCATGATGACATCCACGTAGCAGGACGCTTCGATTTAACCAGCGGAACGATGGAGGAAGGCGGCGATGACGTGGACGGCCACGGCACCCACATCACGGCGCTTGCCTCTGCCATAGACGACGGCGACGGAATCGTAGGCGTCGCGCCGGGAGTGAAGGTGTTTAGCATGAAAGTCGTTCAGGACGACGGCTTCGCGGATTCCGCTTACATCATTGCCGCACTCGAATACCTGATCTCCCGCAAGGAGGCGAGTCCGTCGACGCCCATGCTCGCGTCGATTGGATTGGGGGCGGAGATCGGCCCTGACTACATCGCCCTCGACGACGCCGTGGCGCAGGCAATCGAGGCCGGTATTACGGTCGTCGTCGCTGCCGGCAACGGCGGAACGGACGCCGCGAACTACACGCCGGCTCACACCGAAGGTGCGATCACCGTCGGTTCGTACGGTAAAGACTTTGCTTTCTCATCCTTCTCGAATTACGGCTCGGTCGTCGACATTCTGGCACCGGGTGAAGCGCTGGAGACGCTCGTCTCGGATAAGGAAGGCTCGTCGGGACAGTACACCGTGACGTCAGGCACGTCGCCCTCGACTGCACTCGTTGCGGGCGCTGCGGCCCTCTACCTGGCCGAACATCCCGATGCGTCGCCTTCGACTGTTGTGAATGGACTTCGGAGTTCGGCGCGCGACAACGTCACCGCTGCGCCTGCCGGAACCACCACGCGGTCCGTCTGGGTCCGTGGCTTCGACAAGCGGCTGAAGCCGAATAATGGAAAGACGGCGAACGGAAAGGGAAAAGACGGTAAGAATAACAAGCATCCTCACAAATGAGCGTTCCCTTCAGGTGCGCTCATGAAGGCGACGGCTTCGGCCAGTAACGAATGAAGATGGTCCGGATCATCGTGCTTACGCTGATTTGCCTGTCGACCGGACATCTTCCGGTCGCGAAGGCCCAGCCGTCCATGACGCTGGATCCGGATAAGGCGATTACGCAGTACGACGTCGAGCGGTGGACGACCGAGCACGGTCTTCCGATGAAACGCGTCTCGAGCATCACGCAGACCAGCGACGGCTACATCTGGCTCGGCACGCAAGAGGGAATCGTCCGATTTGACGGCTTTACGTTCGATGTCTTCGATAAACGCCAGACCGGGCTCGAGAGCAAGACCGTCACCGCTGTTCTCGAAGACGGACGGGGGACGCTTTGGATCGGCACGGTCGCCGGACTTTCGCGCTATCGCAACGGGCGATTCGAGACGCTTACCGTCGATGATGGTCTCGCTGACAATTACATCTCTACCCTTCTCGAGGATGATTCCGGACGAATCTGGGCCGGTTCCTACGACGAAGGCATCAGCATAATTGACGGCCGTTCCATTGCCGTACTAGACGATCAGACGGGGCTGACGAGCAACAGCATTTCCGCACTGTATCAAGATGTCGCCGGCAGCGTCTGGATCGGAACCACGGACGCCGGAATTATGAAATTCGCGGACGATGGAATCGTGTCGTATTCGACGGATTCGGCCCTGCCAAATGACGGAATTACATCGATAGGCGGAAACGATGACGGGACGCTCTGGATCGGCACGAAGGACGGATTCGTCATCCTCGAAAATCGAACTTTCCGGACATACACGGCCGACGACGGGCTCGCCGGCAACGTGATACGCGCCGTGCGCGAGGACGCAGCCGGCACACTCTGGATCGGAAGCGAGGGCGGCCTCACGCGATATCGCGGCGGGCGCTTCGAGCCGCAGGTCGGCATCGACGATCTCGGGTCGGTCCTCGCGATCCACGAAGACACCGAAGGCAGTCTCTGGATCGGCACCCAGCGCGGCGGTCTCTTTCGGCTCCAGGACGGCAAGTTTACCTCGTTCACGACGTCCGAAGGCCTCGGCGGAAACAGCGTCTATTCGGTGTATGAAGATGTGAACGGCGACGTGTGGATCGGCACCCTCGGTGGAGGCGTCAGCCGTATCCGTGATGATAACGTCAGTACGCTTTCCGATGACAGCGGGCTGAATGCCAGAAACGTTGTCAGCTTGTACGGTTCGGATGACGGCACGATCTGGCTCGGCACGACCGGTGACGGGTTGCTCCGATATCGCGGGGGCATTCTGCGCCAATATTCCAATGAAGACGGACTCCCGGGGAATGGTGTCTATACTATTCTCGAAGACGCTCGCGGTCATCTCTGGCTCGGCGCCGGACGCGCGGGTCTCGTGCGATTCGATGGCCGGGACTTCGATACGTTTACGACGGCGGACGGTTTGACGGACAACTCCGTGACCGCCTTGACGGTGGGTACCGAAGAGCATCTGTGGGTCGGTACGTACTACGGCGGATTAAATCTGGTCAAGAACGGCCAGGTTGTCGCCACCTACACCACGGACAACGGGTTGCCCAATAACTACGTGTCGTCGATGTATCTCGACGAAGAAGGCATCCTCTGGATCGGGACCCGAGAAGGCGGCTTGACACGATTGAAGGACGGCGAATTGACGTCCGTTACCGTCGAACAGGGCCTCTTCAATGATACGATCCTCCAGATTCTGGAAGATGACGAGGGAGATCTCTGGATGAGCAGCAATCGCGGCCTGTCCCGCATCTCCAAGGCGAACGCGCACGCGGTGCTCGACGGGAGCAGGAGTACTCTCGAATCAACGGTATACGATCGGTCGGACGGCTTGAAAACCATCGAATTCAATGGTGGATCGCAGCCGGCGGGATGGAAGGACCGACAAGGACGACTCTGGTTTGCATCGACGAAAGGCGTCGTCCGGGTAGATCCGCTGCAGTTGCGGCATAACGAAGTCCCGCCCCCGGTCACAATCGAGCAGGTGCTCGTGATGGAAGAGGGCGTCCGCACGGACACCGCCGCCGTCCTCGCACCCGGAAACAACAACGTCGAGTTTGATTTCGTAGGCTTGAGCTTCATCGCAAACGATGAAGTCATCTACAGGTATATGCTCGAAGGCATCGATCAGCACTGGATCGATGCGGGATCTCGACGGCAGGCCTTCTACACGAACTTGCCGCCTGGAGATTATACGTTTCGAGTCATGGCTCGCAATGCAGACGGCATCTGGAGCGAACGTCCGGCCGCGTTTAGCTTCTATCTCAAGCCGTTCTTCTATCAGACAGCGTGGTTCGCGGCGTTGATGGGCATCCTGCTCGTCCTCGTCGGTGTGGCGATCTATCAGATCCGTATTCGGCACCTGAAGGCTCTCCAGCTCGACCTCGAGGCGACCGTGCGCGATCGCACGAGAGACCTCCGCGAAGAGAAACGGAAGGTCGAGGAATCCAAGTCCGTCATCGAAGAGCAGGCCGATCAGCTTCGCGAGCTCGACCGCGTCAAGATGCGCTTCTTCGGTAACATCTCACACGAATTCCGGACGCCGCTGACGCTCAACATCGGACCCCTCGAGAATGCGCTTTCCGGGTTGTACGGGCCGATTCCCGAGGGACTCAGGGGGCAGCTCTCGATTATGCTGCGGAACGCGCGCCGTCTGCTCCGCCTCATCAATCAGCTGCTCGACATATCGAAGCTCGAATCGGGGCGAATGGACCTGCATCCGAAACGCATTGACCTCGTCCAGTTCGTTGAAGGCGTATCGATTTCGTTCATGGCATACGCGGAGAAGGCCGGCATCGGGCTCAAATTCGAAGCGGCCGACGAAGTGGTCCCCGCAACGTTCGATCCGGAGGCGATGGAGAAGGTATTCTATAACATTCTCTCGAATGCCATAAAATTTACGCCGGAAGGAGGCCGAGTAGACATCTCGGTCGCAACAACGAATGATGGGGCCGGCGCCGAAGTTCGAATCAGTGATTCCGGCGTGGGCATCCCGGCGGAAGAGCTACCGCACATCTTCGATCGTTTTCGCCAGGTGGAAGGATCATCGAGCACCGTGCAGCAGGGTACAGGCATCGGTCTCGCGCTGGTGAAGGAATTGGTCGAGCTGCACGGTGGTTCGATCGTGGTGAAAAGCGAAGCCGGACACGGAGCCGAGTTCACTATCGCGATCCCAGTCGGCAAAGATACCGGCGAATCTCTCGAGGACGCCGACGAAGCGCTCGGCTACAGCCGCAGAAACTCGCCGCTCGATGCCGTGGATTCGAAATTCGTCGAATGGCATGCGTCAGATGACGTCGATAGATGGACCGATTGGACGGTGTCGCCTGAATTGGATCGGCTGGACTCCTCGGATGAACTGGATGACGATCCGATCGGGGGCGACGGTGCAGTTCGTCAGAGCGTCATGCAGACGGCGACGACTGACGCACTGATTCTGGTGGCCGACGACAATCCGGATATCCGCGAATACATGGTCGGCTGTCTCGCCGGATCGTACCGCACCATCACCGCGAAGAACGGCAAGGAAGCCTTCGATAAGGCGAAGAAGCATGCGCCCGATCTCATTATCAGCGACGTAATGATGCCGAGGTTCTCGGGATATGACCTTTGTAGGGCCGTGCGCGCCGATGAGGAAATCAGCATGACGCCGATTATCCTCGTGACCTCGAAGTCCGCAGTCGACGACAAAATCGAAGGGCTCGAAGCCGGCGCCGACGATTACCTTCCCAAACCGTTTAACGCGGAGGAGCTCTTCGCTCGCGTCCGCAACTTGCTGATGCTGCGGAAGCAGCAGACGGATCTGCAGGACTTGAACGACATCCTCCAGGCCAAGAACGCCGAGCTCGAGGAGGTAAGTGAGCTCAAATCTCAGCTCCTTAGGATTGCAGCCCACGATCTCAAGAATCCTCTGAACAACATCCGCGAATTCGCGACGCTGATTCGAGAGGACGTGGACGTGAATTCGGAAGTCGGCACCATGCTGGGCCTGATCGAGCGCTCATCCAACCAGATGTTCGAGCTCATCTCGGAAATTCTCGAGTCCGAGGCGCTCGAAAGCGGTCAGCTGCAGATAACGAGGAAGCCGATCGACCTGGTCGACGTCGCCGCCGCCGTCGTGGAGTCGAATCGCAGACAGGCAGAACGAAAGGAGCAACATCTGGTGCTCGACCTTCCACCGGAAAACACTCACATCGTGGAAGGAAGCGCCGAATGGCTCACCGAAGCAATGGATAATCTGGTCTCGAACGCCATAAAATATTCACCCGCCGGAAAATCCATCTGGGTATCGGTCTCCAGGGTCGATGCAGTAATCCGATTCGAAGTGCGGGACGAAGGACCCGGTCTGACGGACAAAGACATGAGCCGCCTCTTCCAAAAATTCCAGCGGCTGTCTACGATGCCGACAGGCGGTGAAACGTCTACCGGTCTTGGACTTTCGATCGTCAAGCAGATCGCGGAAATGCACGACGGAGAAGTCGTCGTGGAGAGCGAGCGCGGCGTGGGCAGCGCGTTCATCATTCAACTGAGCGCAGCCGACAAACCGGTGGAGGCGTAGCGGTTCAGGAGCGCGATCCCACTCGACTAAGCGTTCGCCCGAGCACGACGAGGTCGAGCCATATGGACCAGTTGTGGATGTAGTACGGATCCCAATGCTCCACATCATCCGAGGCGATCTCATTGCGACCGGCGAAAACCTTCCAGAGCCCGGTAACGCCCGGCAGCACGCGTTCGCGAAGCTGGCGCGCACGCGGGGGTAAGGCCTCACGGTGGTACTCGGGAAGGGGCCGCGGTCCGACGAGCGACATCTCTCCGCGGAGCACGTTCAAAAGCTGGGGCAGGTGTTTGAGCGAACAGCGACGGATGAGCCACCCGACCGGCGTAATGCGCGGGTCGTTCCGAAGACGAAAGGTCGTCTCCCATTCTGCTCTCAGATTCTCATCGTTTTCGAGCGCATCGCGGAGGACCTCATCGGCATCCGGGGTCATGGTCCGGAAGGACCAGGAGCGGAATTCCTCGCCACCTCGACCGATCCGAACCTGCGAGACCAACGGATGAGCGTAGTCGGTGAGCCAGATCGCCATATAGATGACACTGAAGACCGGCAGCCAGATCGGAACCGTAAGGAAAAGAACGAGAAGGTCTGTAAGACGCTTCGTAGTCCGAGCGGCCGCGCTAGTCAGATCCGACGAGATTTCGAGGCCTACGATGCCGCTCAAATCGCGCGGACGGGTCCAGAGCGACGACGCTTCGAAGAGATCCGGAATCACGAGCACCTTGCGGTAGTGACCGAGGCGACTCTCAAGCAGATCCATCTGACGGGCGCGTCCGCTCGTGGGCATCGCGACGATCGCGACCGGAGCATCGGGCACGACGTGGTCCGTTTGGCCGTGCACACGAACCCCCTCAACGGTCCGACCCCATGAGTTCGGATTGTCGTCGAGTACCGCCACCGGCTGGTAACCAAGACCACGCTCCCGATGAAGCTGTTTGATGACCTGCCTTGCGACAGGTCCCGCGCCGTACACGACCGCCCTCACACCCCAATCGCCGCGTTGGCCGAGAATGCCTTTCACGCGCGATCGGACGTATGGAATCAAGATCGTGGCGAGAAGAAACGTGGCTGACAGCGTCAGAAGGCTTGTCGTGGCGGCGTCCCCTAGGGCGTAGACGATCGACGTGAGGCCGAAGACCGCCGTCAGCAGCAGAATCATTCGGCGAAGCTCTTCGACAGGTCCGAGGCCCCAGCCCGGCAGCAGCCCTAAGAGCAGCCCTCCAACCCCGACTGACGGTAGGAGTATCCATCCCCATTCCGGAACGGCTCCTGTGCCGGCAATCAAATACCGGATCACGATTCCACCGAGAAGCGCCAGCGATAGCCCGAAAGAATCACCGACGGCCAGCGCAAATCCATTCTGCAATCTGCGGCCTGCAAATCCGACGGCCGTCGCGCTCGTGTCGATGGTCTGATCTGCGCGAACGTCGACACGTTCGATGTCGGCTTTTAGCGCGACCAGCTCTAGGTGATTCATTTAGCGTCTAATGAAAGTCGTGGGTCAGGCATGGTCGATGGGGCGATCACGCATACGACCATACAAATGTCAGACCAAGTAGGCGCGCCACACGCATCTTATCGCCAGGAGCGGTGATCGTGGTCCGTACAGATGCAAGCATGGGGGATACGAGCGCATCCTGCTCGAGACGGGTCTCAGTTTGAAACCCGGGAGTCTAATCGGCGGCCACGATTCAACATTGTCGCATGTGCGGCAGGAATCGTCGCATTTGCAGGCGCGAAGCCCGAACGAATCACGGTATGTTGGGCTACGTCCTGTCAAAGACGACAGGGCAGCAAAAATGGTGTCAGTCGGATGCTCTATGGATACTATGGATAACCTTAAACAATGCTCTCTGAATGAACTGATAGATCGGGTCGTACGGGAAGCACTGATCGATTCGTGCGAGCGCAGAGGGGATCACGTCCTGATTGTCCAGGGAACGATGCGATTTGTTCTGAGCCTGACCCGTGCGCATGCATTCCTGCGGGGCGTTATCAAGGGAATGAGTTTGCAGGAGCGGGACGAGTCGATGCGCACGGAGAAGGAGGTCGAACCCTTTGAAGAGGAGAAGCCCCGTGACGATAAAATGGATGAACGATACCCAAATCTCATGAACTCATTTCGAAAGCATCTCTTAAAGAAATGGTGGATGCGATACCAGCGAGCCGGCTGCCCTCTCGGACGCACGAAATCCGCTCTCGTACTGTGGGTGCAGCATGGTACGTCTACCACCGTCAACTGACATCTGCGGCTGATCCGACGCAATTCGAGGGGGAATCTTCGCTGCGTTGCCAACCATCTATGTGAAATCGTTGATTGTGCTTGAATACGGGCGCCGCGAACCTGATGTTGGGCTCGGCAATCGATTTTCGCCACCATTCAAGCAGAGGTAGAATTCACTCAATGTCTGGTTATATGGGATACTCCCTGTACCAACTCCTTGAATGGTGCGCACAGGATCGATTAATCGAAGGCTATAAACTAGATGGAGAATCCGTCTGGATCCTGCACGAAGGGGTCGAAAAGGAGCTCCATCACGTCGCTGCAAAGAAGTACCTGAAAGGAATGTTTGCGGGCGTGGAACGTCAAGCAGACGAAGGGTATCAGGGATCGGGACCGGATCCGAATCTCGTTTAGCGTGGGGTCGCGACGGTGACCCGAAATGGGAAACTTCCGCGCTAGGAGCGGAAATCATGCCTCGTTCGGCGTCTTGCGGTTCGGATCGTCAGGCAGTTCCGGCGTCGCCCGTATTAGAGCTTTGAGAAGGATAATCGCCTGCTCCTGCTTCAACTCTTGTGTCGACCCCTCGGTCTGTACATATACCTTGTCGCCCTCAATGGCATATGTTTCTATTAAATGATCGTCGTAGCACCAGGCAAGAAGCTGGTGCAACGTATAGCCGGCCATGGCGTGTGATGGTGATCGATGGAGGGCTGGCGGTATAGTTCACCGGCGAACGTATCATAAATCGTGCCAAGCGCTAGGCAGCTGTTCCAGTAGCGTCGCAGGAGGAGATCGTCATCGACACAAAGATTCGATTCGGCGTGCTCGGCGCGGCGAAGATAGCGAGGGAGAAGGTGATCCCTGCCATGCAGCAGGGAACGCATTGCGATGTCGCAGCGATCGCGTCGCGGGACCCTGAAAGGGCCGCCGCGGCAGCCCTGGACGGAGGCATCGAGAAATCATTCGGGTCCTACGAAGAGCTCTTGGAGGCCCCCGATATCGATGCCGTATACATTCCGCTGCCCAACCATCTCCACGTTCCATGGGCAGTAAAGGCGCTCGATGCCGGAAAGCACGTCCTGTGTGAGAAGCCCATCGGACTTTCGGCGTCGGAAGCTCGGAAACTGGCTGAGGCGGCCGAAACGAATCGGCATCTGAAGGTGATGGAAGCATTCATGTACCGGCATCACCCGCAGTGGCAACGCGCAAAGAAGATCGTCGATGAGGGGCAGATCGGCGATCTGCGCACCATCAACTCGATTTTCGCCTACTATAACGACGACCCTGCGAACGTCCGCAATCAGGCGGACATCGGCGGGGGAGGTTTGATGGATATCGGATGCTACTGCATCTCGCTCGCCCGATTCCTTTTTGGCGCTGAGCCGCGTCGGGTGACAGGCATCATGGATGTCGATCCCGATCTCAGGGTCGATCGACTTACTTCAGGTGTGCTCGAGTTTGGTGGAGGAACGTCTACGTTCACTTGTGCCACGCAGCTCACACCGCATCAGCGCGTACATATATTTGGGACAACCGGAAAAATCGAGATCGAGATTCCGTTCAATGCTCCGCAGGGTGAGTCGACGCGTATCCACGTAACGACTGGCGACCATTCGGCAGCAATCACGCTGCCTCCTAGCGATCAGTACACGATTCAGGGCGATCTCTTTGCGCGCGCCGTACTGGAACGAACGCCCGTCCCCGTACCGCTCGAGGACGCCGTCGCCAATATGTATGTCATCGATGCGATCCGTGAGAGTGCCGCGAGCGGCACGTGGATCTCATGCTGAGTCCGGCATCGCCCTCTCACTTCACCGGGTTGCCGTCGGCGTCGATGTGGTGGATTTCGCCGAAACCGAGCTCTCGCAGCCCGGGCTCGATCTCTGCACGGTCGCCGACGACGACCCAGACGAGGTGCTCCGGGAGCAGGACGCGCGTGGCGATCTCCTGGAGTTCCTCGACGCTGAGGGCGTTTACGTTTCTGGGATATTCCACGAAGTAATCCTCCGGAAGATCGTACCGGATCATGTCGGATATCGACTGGCGCACCGAACCGAGCGTCTCCCATCGGCCCCCCAGCGTAAGCGTCTGTGTTGCGACGGCCATCTCGAGTTCGCTCTGCTCGATCGGCCGCTCACCAAGGATGCCCCTGAGCTCCATTCGGATTTCCTCGACGGTCTCCTTCGTCTTATCCGACTGAACGGGTGCGTAGATAAAGTAGGGCCGCTGGCCGCGTGCGCCCGAGATGTTTGCGCTGGCGCCGTAGGACCATCCTTTCTCCTCGCGCAGGTTCATATTGATGCGAGAGGTAAACGCTCCGCCGAAAATCGTATTCATGGTCTCGATGGCCACCTCGTCCGGATTCGATCGGGGAGGCGCGAGATGCCCGGCGATGACGATTGACTGAATCGAGCCCGGCCGATCCACGACGTATACGACGTCGCCTTCAGGCTGCGAAACCTCGTCCACCCTCTTGCTGGGAACGTCCCCCTGCTCCCACGATCCGAAGCGTTCGTCGAGGAGTGGCTGCAGCTCCTCCATCGTGATATCGCCGGCAACGACGAGCGTCGCATTGTTCGGTTTGAACCAGGTGCTGTGAAATGCAGCTACGTCATCTCGCGTGATGTCGGCGACGGAAGCCTCCGTCCCGCTGCCGGTAAACGGGATGCTGTACGCGTGATCATCCCCATAAATGAGCCTCGGAAGTACCCGCAGCGCCATCCGGACTGGTGTCGCCTTTTCCTGCTGGATTCCGGCCAGCTGGTCCTGCCGCAGGCGATCCAACTCGGATTCGGGAAATGACGGGTTCAACACGACATCCGCGAATAGATCGAGCGCCGGAGCCACGTTCTCTCGCAGCGTCGACATGCCGACGATCGACATGTCGAGATTCGATCCGCTCCAGAGCTGTGCTCCAAGCTCGGCCAGGTCGTCGCTGATCTCCAGCGCATCGCGCGTCGCCGTGCCCTCGTCGATCATGTTCATCGCCAGACTGGCGGTGCCCTCCTTCGCACCGGCGTCGGCGGCATATCCGGCATCAAAAAGCAGCTGCATCTCGACCAGTGGAACGGCGTCTCGCTCTGCAAGAACTACCTCCAGTCCATTTGCGAGCGTCGTACGCCGGCGCTCGGGAAATTCGGCCATCGGGGGGTCGGCGATGCTCGGCAGCTCCGATCGGTCCGCGCCGGTTTCGGCGGCTTGCAGCTCGGGGTAGGGATGGACTTCCATCGAATAAACGCCGTTCGACATCCATTTGGCGGCAATCGATCGTACGTCCTCCGTCCTGGCCGAGAGCATGTCCCGGTAGTGTTGCTTATACCCATCCGGACGGCCGTCGAAGACCTCGCTCCTCGCAAGGATGTCTGATTTTCCGCCGAATCCGCCGATTCGCTGGATGCCTCGAACAAAGTTAGCTCTGATTCTGGATTTCGCCCGCTCCAGCTCCTCCTCCGTCGGTCCTTCCGCCAGAAAGCGCGTGAGCTCTTCCTCGACTGCATCCTCGACCACGGAGAGATCTCCGCCCGGATGCGCCGTCGCCCACAGTACGAGTTGACTTCCGATCTCGCGGGTATCCACATATAGAGTGACGTCTGTAGCGATGCGATCGTCGTAGACGAGCCGCTTGTACAACCGCGAGGACTTGCCGCTCGTCATCAGGTCGTCCACTAGAGAGAGTACGCTGTGCTCCCGGGTTCCTGTCTCGGGAATATTCCAGACCTTATAGATGCGCGCCTGCGGCACGCGATCCTGCATGATCTCGCGCTGGTCTTCGTCCAGCTTGACGACCCACGAATCGAAACGGGCGGTCGGCGGTCCCGGCGGGATGTCACCGAAGTAGTGCTGCACTTTCTCCAGCGCCGTCTCGGCGTCGATGGCGCCGGCAAGAACGACGACTGCATTATTTGGACCGTAGTGCGTTTCGAACCACTCGTGCACATCTTCCAGGGAAGCCGAATCGAGATCCTCCATCGATCCGATGACGGTGTGCGAGTATGGGTGTCCCTCGGGCCAGGTCGCCTTCGTGATATGCTCCCAGACCTGACGATAGGGTTGATTCTCTCCCTGTCGCTTCTCGTTTTGGACGACCCCGCGCTGCTCGTCCAGGCGTTCCTGGTCTACGGCACCAAGCAGGTGCCCCATCCGATCAGATTCCATCCACAGGGCCATGTCCAACGCGCTGACCGGAACGTTCTGGAAGTAGTTCGTCCGATCATGACTCGTTGTCCCGTTCATATCTGTCGCCCCGATTCTTTCGAGCACCTGGATATATTCGTCGTCGTAGTTTTCCGATCCCTTGAACATCAGATGCTCGAAGAGGTGGGCAAAGCCTGATCGCCCCTCCGGCTCGTTCTTCGATCCGACGTGATACCAGATGTTGACCGCCACGATTGGCGCCTTGTGATCCTCGTGAACGATCAGGGTTAGGCCGTTGTCGAGCACGAACTTTTCGAATGGAATGTCGGGTATCTCGGGCGTTTGTGCGACGGCTGAAGTGGATGCCGCGGCGAGAAAGAGCAGACCGAGAAAAAGCGAATGTGCCTTCATTGCAGATAGATATCGTAGCATGGCGACGTGCGTTCGGATGGTCGGAGGCTGCATCATCGCGCGAGTCGGACGGCAGCCGGAAATAGCTGGATAGGCCTGCAAAATTACCCCGGATCAGGGCAGAGCACAAGGCAACGATTCGTCGCTGCTACGCGAGCCAGCGGCGGATCTCTGCGCTGTAGTGTGCAAGGTGATCCAGCACGGAAAGCGCGCCCTCATCACCATCTTGCAGCTCCCGAAGTTCCGTGATCGCAACGTCAAAGGCATCGAGGCGAGTACGCCCGTTCATGTCGGCGCTAAGATGTTTGGTGCGGCAGTGAGCTTTCCAGCGGGCGAACTCGTCCTCAGGGAGCTCCACGTCGCGGTTCCGCGCCCGATAGCGGAAGACGAGCTCGGAAAGACGCCGATCCTTGAATCTAATCGACGAAACCCCGCTGTTGCGCGCGTCGGCTGAGAGAAATCGGTCGAGCAGCGCCCGATCCGAATTCGGGATAAAGTCGTCATACAGCGCCTCATCGACGTCTCGCTCGGGCCATTCGCGGGCGTATGCCGTTCGAATCTTCTCACCAAAAGAGGGCTGCAGGGCCTGGAGCTTGCCGTAGTTCTTTCGGCATTCATCGAGATCGAGACCGATCCGTTGACTGATATGCTCGTCGGCCAGTTTCGGGCTCGCCACGAATGGGCATGTATTCTCTCGGACCCTGTAGACGCGAGGCCGCACGGCATCCTCGGGCAGGTCATCTCGCCGGGCAAAAAGCAGCGCTCGCAGCTGTTCGGAAGACATCGATGCAAACGCCTCCGGATCATACCGCAGATCGTACGCAAGCGTACCGCGGCCCCCGTCGGGATCGTCGCTGACAGGCGCGATGATGGTCGCACAGCCCGCGCTTGCGCCGACGAGGCCGGAAACGAAAAGTGCCGGACGCGTCAGATACGAGCGTACGTTCTCCTTGAAGCGAAGCTCGAGATAGTAGTCGAAAAGGCTCGGCTGTGCGTTCTTGACCAGCGCGGCGACCGCGATGGTCGTCAGGACATCCGACAGCGCGTCATGGGCGGCCTCCTGAATGATGCCGTTCGCGCGCGCGATGTCTTCGAGCCTGAAAGACGGCGCCCCATCCTCACGGGCCGGCCAGTTGATCCCGTCCGGACGGAGCGCGTATGCGGCCCGGAGCAGGTCGATGATGTCCCACCGGGAGCACGCGTCTTTGTAGTGCCAGGTATACGGGTCGATCAGGTTTCGGTAGAAGAGAAACCGCGTAACTTCGTGATCGAAAGAGAGGGCATTGTACCCGACGCTGCACGTATCCGGCACCGACAACTCCTCAGCGATCCGGGCGGCGAATTCCGCAGGCGGCAGTCCCTTCTCGATCAGATCCGCGTGTGTGATCCGGTGGATCAAACATGACGCGGGAACAGGCAAATAGTCGGGCGTGGGCCGGCAGTAGAGGACGAGCGGCTCGCTAACGACGTTCAGATCCTCATCCGTTCGGACACCCGCGAATTGTGCCGGACGATCCCTCCACGGATTGGGCCCCAGCGTCTCATAATCGTACCAGTAGAAGGTCATCGCATTGCCTGATGTACGTCCGTTTCCATATATATTAAAGTACAGGGCCGTCGTGACACCTGTCCGTCATACGTTGGATTTTTCGCCGCCCCCACAGTGCATTCTGGTCCGCGATCGCTACCTTCCATCCGAGACGTAATGACGCGCTTCCCTACGCCGCTCAATCCGCTCGTCATCCTCATTATGCTCGCAGGTTCTGCAGGTTCTGCAGGCTGTGCAGCCGATCGACCGCGGCAGGTTCGTGTGATCACCTACAACATTCATCACGGCACAGACGCCGACGAGCAGCCGACGCTCGATCGCATCGCCTCCCTCATCGCAAGTGAAAATGCGGACATCGTAGCCCTGCAGGAGGTCGACCGCGCCTGGTCGCCGCGGAGTGCCTATCGCGACCAGATGGCCATCCTTGCCGATACGCTGGACATGCACGCCTACTTCGGCCACATTTACGATTTCGAACCCGACTCGTCGGCCTGGGCGGGGATCGCAGCCGATGTCCCTTCCGGCGAAATGCAGGCGGATGACGAACCGGGAGACCATCCGAATGCCGCGCCCCTGCGCGACAGACGGCGCTACGGACTCGCCATTCTCAGCCGCTTTCCGATCGTCGACTCGAGCAACTACGAGCTGATACGGCTTCCATCGATCGATTCCGAGCCTGAAATGCAGAGCCTGCCCGGATTTCCGCACGTCACGGTCGACGTAGACGGAGTGCTCCTTCACGTGTTCAATACCCATCTCGACTACCGCCGCGACCCGGAGCTTCGCCGGCGTCAGGTCGAGGAGATGCTCGAAATCATCGAACCATACGCGCATCCGGCGCTTTTAATGGGTGATCTCAATGCGCCTCCGGGTGCGCCGGAGATCCAGCCGCTCCTCGACCGGTTCTCCGATGCGTGGACCCGGGGAGGAGAAGGTGAGGGGATGACATTCCCGGCCTCTGATCCGACGAAGCGTATCGACGCGATCTACGTCACGCCGGGCATCCATGTCGATACCGTATACGTCCCCGCCTCTATGGCGTCGGACCACCGGCCCGTCGTCGCGGCCCTGAGGCTGGATAGCTGATCGCTTCGGCCGGAGGACAAAACGCTTCGGCGGTCGACGTAACCGTCTGGATATCTCCCCGTTCACGTCCTCGAAATACAAGACTAAATCCGTACCTAGAATCTGCAAATCCATCGCGTGTGGAAGCAGAAAGGCGAGCATGGACGATGAAGTGAGCAATTCCCGGGAAGATGCCGGGAAACGTGAGTCGGAGCAGGCTGATGTGAAGGACGTGCCTATGATGCCGCCGTCAGAACCTCCCACCGTCGTGGGCATCGGTGCCTCGGCCGGCGGACTGAAAGCCATACGTACATTCATCGAGGCGATTCCGGCGGGCACGGGCATCACGTTTGTCGTGGTGATCCATCTTGCGCCCGAACATGAAAGCAGCATGGCGGAATTGCTGCAGATCGGTGCTAAAATCCCGGTCGTCCAGGTCAAGGGTCGAACGGGAATAGAGCCGGACCACGTCTACGTCATTCCGCCGAACAGGAATATTGAGATCACAGGCGGACATCTGGTCCTCACTGAGTTTACACAGCCCCGCGGCCGCCGTTCTCCGATCGACGTCTTCTTTCGGACGCTCGCCGAAAAACACCCCGACGGCGTCGCCATTCTATTCTCGGGCGGAGGCACCGACGGGACGATCGGCATGAAGGCGGTCAAAGAGCACGGCGGCGTGCTGATGGTGCAGCTTCCGGAGGAGGCCGAGCACGATCAGATGCCGCGGAGCGCCATCGCGACCGGACTGGTCGACTTCATCCTGCCGGCCGAGGAGTTGGCGAAGAAGCTCGTCGAAATTCGACAACATGGAAAGATCGTTGAGCTTGCCGAGCAGCCGGATCGGCTCAATGAAAGTGACGAGCAGATTCTCCTGAAGATCCTTACGCAGATTCATACGCGAACCGGACATGATTTTTCCGGCTACAAGCGGTCGACGCTGCTCCGCCGAATGGCTCGGCGCATGCGAGTAACGTCGGTGGACAGCCTGGATGCGTACCTGGATTACGTCCGAAGCAATCCGACCGAGGCCACGGCGCTTCTGAAGGATTTCTTGATCAGCGTGACGAACTTTTTCCGTGACCCGGACGCATTCGAGGCGCTGGCCGAGAAGGTCGTCCCAAAATTGTTTGACGGCAAGAATCCAGAAGATGAGGTGCGCATCTGGGTGCCCGGCTGTGCGACCGGTGAGGAAGCTTACTCGATTGCGATGTTGCTGCTCGAGCACTGCGATAGGATGGCGGCCGCTCCAGGTATACAGGTCTTCGCCACGGATCTGGACGAAGAGGCACTTGGATACGGGCGTAACGGACGCTACCCGGACGCCATCGCGACGGATCTTTCTGAGGAACGCCTCTCACGCTTCTTCACCGCGGAGGGATCGTATTTCAGAGTTAAACAAGAGCTGCGGGACCTCGTGCTCTTCGCCTCACACAATCTGCTGAAGGATCCGCCGTTTGCAGGGCTGGATCTCATCTCGAGCCGCAACCTGCTCATCTATCTCGGGCGGGATCTGCAGTCCAGGGTCTTCGAAGTTTGCCACTACGCACTTCGCCCGGACGGCTATCTGTTTCTGGGGAGCAGCGAGAGTGCGGCGAAGGCCACCGAACTCTTCGGCACGATAGATAAAATGCATCACATTTTCCGGCGCAAAACAGGTCCGTCGGGTCGTGTGACGCACCTGCCGCTACAGCGCGCGACACCGCGGCGGCATAAGAAGCCGCAGAATCAAATCGACACGGGTCCGCGGCAGACAGTCTCCGATCAGGAAGTGCACCGGCGTGCGCTGGAGGGGCTGGCGCCACCGAGTATGCTGGTGGACTCAGACTTCAACATCGTTCATCTCTCCGAAACTGCCGGCCGCTACCTTCGACACCCCGGCGGAAGCGCCACGCTGAGCATCGTCAAGATCATTCGCGATGAGCTGCGCGGCGAACTTCGTGCGGCCCTCCACGAAGCCGTGGAGCAAACCGAATCTACGTTCAGCAAGCCGGTCGACGTCCACATAGAAGGAGAACGCCGGGGCGTACATATGCACGTCCGCCCCGTACCTCAGAAAGGCAGTTCAAATTTGGCGCTCGTGCTCTTTCTGGAAGCTGCGGCATCGAGCGACGAGCGCGTTCGAGGTGACGGTTTACCCGCTGCGGGCGATGATCGAATGCAGGCGATGGAGGAGGAGCTCGAGAAAACTCGGGGTCGCTTACAGACGACGATCGAGGAGAGTAATGCCCAACAGGAAGAGCTGAAGGCTGCGAACGAAGAGCTCCAATCGATAAACGAGGAATACAAGTCCACACTCGAAGAGCTCGAAACGTCACAGGAAGAGCTTCAGTCGGTCAATGAGGAGCTGAAGACGGTAAACGAAGAGCTGAAGGAGAAAGTCGAGGCGCTGAGCCGCGCAAACGATGACCTCAAGAACCTGATGGCTGCTACGGAAGTGGCGACGCTCTTCCTGGATCGCGACGCGCGGATACGCCGGTATACGGAACCGCTGGTGGGGATTTTCAACATCATGCCTGCGGACGAAGGACGCCCACTGTCACACGTTACCCATCAGTTGCTCTACGATGATCTGGGCGCCGATGCGGAGCGCGTGCTGGAGTCGCTCGTCCCGTTGGAACGCGAGGTGCGAGATCGAGACGGACGAGACTATCTCCTCCGAATAGCGCCGTATCGTACGACGGAGGACCGGATCAAAGGCATCGTTCTCACCTTCGTCGACATCACCCGCGTGAAGGAGGCGGAAGAAGAGCTCCGCCGGACGCAAGAGCGATATGCGCTGCTCATTAGGAGTGTAAAGGAATACGCCATTTTCATGATTGACGTGGATGGCCGGATAAAGACGTGGAACGCCGGGGCCGGCCATCTTTTCGGATACTCCGACGAGCAGGTGCTCGGAGAGCCTTTCGGAATGATTTTTACCAAAGACGACCGGTCCTCCGCCGTCCCGGAGCATGAGATGGAAACGGCAGCGCGCGATGGGCATGCAATCGACGAGCGCTGGCATCTGCGGAAGGACGGCGAGCGCTTCTGGGGATCCGGTACGCTGACGGCGCTCCACGACCAGAACGGCGAGCTGCTCGGATTCGCAAAGGTGCTCCGCGATAATACCCATCGCAGAGAGGCGGCGATCGCTCTGGAGAAAAGCAAAGAGCGCCTTCGGGAACTCAACGAAGAATTGGAAATGCGCGTCGAAGAGCGCACGTCGGAACTCCGAGAGGCCCACGACCGCGTGCGCAGTCTGGCATCCGACCTCGTCAAAGCTGAGCAGCGCGAGCGGCACCGGATGGCCTACGTGCTTCACGACGATCTCCAGCAGAGACTCTATGCGATTCAGATGCGCACGTCCTTTCTGCGCCGCGCGGCGGAGTCAAACGAGCCGGAGCAGTTGATGGAGCACCTGTCCTCTGTAGAGGAATGGCTGGAGAGCACGGTCGAGCAGGCGCGGAATCTGGCCGTCGATCTCAGTCCGCCGATTTTAAAGAACGAGGGGCTGACCGAGGCGGTCGGCTGGCTGGCCACGCAGATGAAGGAGCGACACGGGCTCGACGTGCACGTCAAAGCTGAGGGATCGTTCTACATGGAGGATGAAGGCATGCGCGCGCTGCTTTTCCAGATCGTACGCGAGCTGCTCTTCAACGTTGTGAAGCATGCGGATATAGATCGCGCGACCGTCGAACTCATGCCGGGGGAGGGAGAACTCGTGATTCGCGTCGAGGACGAGGGGTCCGGCTACAATCCTGAAGAGACGGTGCAAGAGGTCGAGAGCGAAGACGGATTCGGATTATTCCACGTCCGTGACCGGCTCAACTTCGTCGGAGGACGTCTCGAGATCGACTCCGCTCCCGGCAGAGGAACGAGCGCCGTCGTCTACGCTCCTTTTCCGTTCAAGTAAATCGTTGGAATAAGCCCGCACGTTAATCAGGTACATTAGTCCTATGCCAGTGCAGATCTTCGTCGTTGAAGACAATGAACTCATGAGGGAAATGCTCATCGAGTTTTTGAATGACGTCTCTGATTTCGAGGTGTGCGGTACCGCGGCCACCGCAGAGGTTGCAATGACCCGTCTCGGTGACATCCATGCCGACCTGGTGCTCATCGATATGGCTCTTCCGGAGATGAGTGGGGCAGATCTCGTTGAGAAGCTGGTGAAGCGCAGCCCGGATCTCCGCTGCCTCATGTATTCCGGGCATCGCGAGCGCTCGTATGTCGAACGAGCCCTCGCCAACGGCGCCCGCGGGTATGTGTTGAAGGGCGCCCCGGATGAACTGCCGAAGGCGATCCGCGCCGTTTTGGATGGAGAGATCTTCGTAAGCGGAACGTTCAAGCGCCAACAGAGCAGTCCACGTGAGGCCTGATCGACCCGCGCGGAGCCTGCTTCCGCGACATCAGCGAAAGATGGGCCGCGACGGTATTTGAGAAGATCACGCAGCATCTAAGCGAGACGGCCGGCCGTTCCGAGGCATCGGTCGATAGCTCGTAGGGAGGAGGAGAGGCAATGCCCTCAGAGCAGGGTGAGAGCAAACGGAAACGGAGCCAGAGCAGGCTCGTGTGGCTGACGCCGCTCGGCATGATCGCTCTCCTGGTGATGCTCTACTTCGTATGGCCCGCGTTCCAGGCATTCGTCAACGAAGCATATCAGGTTCTATCCAGCGGTAACCGCGATCGCATCCAAACCTGGGTCAGCGGTTTTGGTGCGTGGTCGTTCGTCGTCATCATCGCGCTGATGTTGCTGCAGACCATCATCGCGTTCCTGCCCTCAGTCGTCCTTATGGTCGTCTCGGTGCTGTCGTTTGGCTCCCTTACCGGAGGACTGCTGGCCTGGGGCGGGCTTCTCCTCGCTGCAACCCTTGGATACGTCATTGGGAGATCGCTAGGAGTCGTCACGGTCGACCGTCTACTCGGGTCGGATACCGAACGCAAGATGGAACGATTCCTCGAACGCTACGGCATCTGGGCCATTGTGGCGGCTCGCATCTCCCCGGTATTATCCACCGACGCTGTCAGCATCGCAGCCGGACTCACGAAGATGAGGCTTCTTCCATTCGTCGGCGCCACGGCAGCGGGCACGCTTCCGCTGACCATTCTGATTGCGTGGCTGGGTGCGGATATCGACCGGCTGCAGACCGGGTTGATCCTGATATCGGTTGTAAGCGTGTTGATGTTTCTCGGATACGTGGTCTACGACCGCCGTCGCTAGAGGGCCGTTGATAAATTGTGCATCTCGGCGTTGCACTCCTCGCGGCTCACTGCGGCGTACGAAGGTACGCCTCATTCACCGCTTGTCGCGCGCCTTGATCTGCACAATTTCTCGTCCGCCCCTGACTTACATTCTTCAACGGGCTTCTAGACTAGGACCCCTTACGATAGGCTGGTCCATCCCCCACCGAAGTAATGACTCTCGTCATCGATAAGGAGGTGAAGGACGGCGTTCAGCTGATGGTCATCCACGTGAAAGAGATAGGCCCGCACGTAGATGATCATGGTAACCGCGACGGCGATAACCAGGGCACCTAAATCGACAAATACCGTACCGGGCAAATCCTTCATGGCCTCGTCCTCTGATGCGTGCGATATAAACTATACGCGCGAAACAGAGGTGATAACCAATGCGGTCTCCATTAATCGATGCGGTTCGAACCCGCCGTGTCTTGGTGAATTTCCTCCAGCAGTTGTAGGAATGTCGATATCGGCTGAGCGCCCTGGATCGCGTACTTGCCGTCGACCACGAACGTCGGGACGGCTCGGATGCCAAGACGCTGCGCCCGAACGATCTCGTCCCGAACCTCGGTCAGACCCTCGTCGGAGGCGAGATAGGTCACCACGCGCTCCCGCTCGAGTCCGGCCGCGACGGCGAGTTCCGTCAAAAGCTGGGGGTCGGCGACATTGCTCCCGTTGGTAAAGTGCGCTTCGAAGAGCTTCTCGGCGAGTTTCTGCTGGATCTCCGGACCATATTCACGCTCAGCCAGGCGGAGGAGGCGGTGAGCGGTGAGCGTATTCACCGCCTGGGCCCGGTCGAATCGCAGGTCGATACCTTCTCCGGCAGCTGCCGATTCGACCTGCTGCGTGACGGCGTCCACCTGCGCTCCGAACTTCTCCAGGAGACGTTGGCTGAGGGGCACGGGGTCGTCCGGCAGCGTCGGATCGAGCTGATACGGACGAAACACAACCTCTACGCGGTTCGCCTGTGGAAACGCCGCGAGAGCGCGCGCAAAACGCCGCTCACCGACGTAACACCAAGGACAGGCGATATCGGAATAGATTTCAACTTTCATCTCGTTGGGAGTTGAGTATGTGCATGCCTCTGCGACCGAGGATTTGGCTCTGGCTAGAGATGTGGCTGCGGCTAATATCCGCCAATGTGAGGTCTAGACCGGCCCTGTGAAGTCGGATGCCTTCAATTCGAAGACGTCGGCCAGGAGCTCGTAGGAATGAAGCCGTGCTGCGGGATCGTGGATAATCGTCATCACCATAACCTCGTCTGCGCCGGCTTCGCGCACCGCGTCCTCGATGCGGTCTCGGACCTCGTCGGGTGTCCCGGCGATAAGGAGCTGTGCCATTGGATCGCGCGGTCTCACCTCGGGCAGCCACCCGGCGGCGCGGGCTTCGGCGGGACTCGGGAGCGGGCCCGTCTCGCCTGTCCGCATCCTATGGAACATCACCTCGATGGACGAGGACAGCTCGCGCGCCTCGCCGGGCGTCTCGGCACAGACGACAGAAAGCGCGAGGATCGACCGCGGCTCCGGGAAGTCGGCGGAAGGCTCGAATTCTTCGCGATAGGCGGCGATCGCCGGCGCTCCGGGCGTCGGGCTGAAGTGGCCGGCAAAGGCGTACCCCGTCCCCATCTGTCCGGCCATGCGCGCGCTGCCGCCGCTGGAACCGAGCATCCAGATCGGCGGGAGGGCCACGCCGCCGGGAACGACGTCGACACGCTCGAACGGGTGGCCGTCCGGGAACTCCTCCATCGCGAAGGCGCGCAGCTCGGCCATGAGCTGACCGACGCGATCGCCTGAGACGGAGCGGAGCGCCTGCGCCGTCAGTGGGTCGGTCCCCGCCGCACGTCCGATGCCGAGGTCGATCCGGCCTGGATGCAGTGCCTCCAGGGTGCGATAGCGCTCGACCACCTGGAGCGGCGTGTGATTCGGGAGCATCACGCCTCCGGCCCCGACCCGAACCCGTTCCGTTAGCGGTGCGACGTGCGCAATGAGGAGCTCGGGGGAAGTGGATGCGATTCCGCCCATTCCGTGGTGCTCAGCAAACCACAGCCGAGCATATCCGTTGCGGTCCGCCAGGCGAGCGAGGTCGGCCGCCCGACGGAGGGCATCGGCGGCCGTGGAGCCGGACACGACGGGGAGGACATCGAGAATTGATAGGATCATAGACTGACGTGGAGAGCAGTTAGCGAGTCGTAGCAATAATGCCGGTGCGGGCATCCTCACGCGCTCCACGTACGCTCCCAGGGAGCCTCCGTTTCGTAAGCGGCTCGGCAGTCAGCCACTGCTTCTATTTCTGAGCCACGAAGGGCTCTAGAAGCCTGTTTGTTACAGTAAGAGTCCTCCGCCGGCTGGATTCAAAGCCGTCGGCTGGCATATTCTGAAGTATAATCGTGGGACACGGATCTACTCTCAACCGCACGCATCGGCGCATGGCAAAATCAGCCGGAAAAAGAAGCGGCAAGAGCGGCGGGGGACGTAAACGGATCACAGCCGCCGGCCGCGAAATCTCGATCTCGAGTCCGGACAAAATACTTTTTCCGGGTCCGGGATATACGAAACTGGATCTGGTGGAGTATTACATCAGCGTCGCCGAGGGAGCGCTGCGCGGTGCCGGCGGGCGCCCAAACGTCATGGTGCGGTATCCGAAGGGTATCGACGAAGACTTCTTCTTTCAGAAACGTGCACCCGGCTCTCGTCCGACGTGGATCGAAGTCGTGACGCTGGCATTCCCTTCGGGGCGACGTGCGGATGAGGTGGTACCCCGTGATGCGGCCGCTCTCGTCTGGATGGCCCATCTCGGCTGCCTCGAGCTTCATCCCCATCCCGTCCGCGCGGACGATCTCGATCACCCGGATGAGCTGCGGGTCGATCTGGATCCGGTACGCGGCGTAAAATGGTCGCAGGTGCGAGAGGTGGCCCATGTGGTCGACGAGGTGCTGCGGGATTACGGACTCGTCGGTTGGCCGAAAACCTCGGGCTCCCGTGGGATGCACGTCCTGGTGCGCATAGAGAAGCGATGGGGCTTTGACGAGGTGCGGCGCGCCGCGCTCGCCCTGGCCCGTGAGGTCGAACGCCGTGTGCCCAGCCTGGCGACGAGTGCCTGGTGGAAAGAGGAGCGGCACGGAGTCTTCGTCGATTACAACCAGAACGCAAAAGATCGCACGGTCGCGTCTGCCTATTCGGTCAGACCGATGGAGGATGCACGCGTATCGGCGCCGGTCTCGTGGGAGGAGGTGGACGATTGTGATCCGGCAGATTTTACACTCGCCACCATGCCGGCCCGCTTCGCCGAAATTGGAGACCGTCACGAAGGAATCGACGATGCTCCCGGCGGGCTCGACAAGCTGCTGGAGCTCTCCGCCCGTCAGGAGCGTGAGGGACTCGGAGATGCCCCGTGGCCACCGCACTACAAGAAGCAGGACGGGGAACCGCCGCGCGTACAGCCGTCGAAGCGGCGGGCATCGAAGCATCCGCTCATCGAGGTCGGCCGAGCGAAGCGGGAGGAGGATGCCATGGCGGGGCTGGACCGATGGAAGGAGCGGCATCCCGAGGCAGCGGCGCACCTGAAGCCTGCGGACGTACTCGTAGACGCGATGCGCGGCGACTATTCCACGTGGACACGCATCCGATTAAACCTGCGGAACGTACCGGAAGAAATCCGCCCGTCTCAGGAGCCGCTCGATCCGGACGAGAAGATCTCATCCAACTCATAAGAGCGTACCTCCTCGAGCTGATCGTATCGGCATTCCTGCGGCTGCTTGTCGGACCGCCAGCGCAGAAACCGGGCCGCGTGCCTGAACCGATCCCCCTGCATATGATCGTACTTCACCTCGCATACCCGCTCGATGCGGAGCGGCTCCCAGGATAGGTCCTTTCCCGCGCTCCACCGGCTCTGTCCGCCCGGCGTTCGGTTGTCATCGCCTTCATCCGCGTCGTCTCCCCACGGATGCCCCTCCATGGCGTTCTCCCGCAGTGGAGCGAGGTCCGTCGCGAGCTGCTTTCGCTTGTCCATTTTAAAGGAAGATGCGACGCCGACGTGCTGCAGAATATCGTCGTCGTCGTAGAGGCCGAGTAGCAGGGATCCTACCGCGTTTTCCGTATTCTTATACCAGCGAAACCCGCCCACGACGCAGTCCGCGGTGCGCACGTGCTTCACCTTGATCATCACGCGCTTGCCCGGCTGATAAGGGAGGTCGACCGGCTTCACTATAACGCCGTCCAGACCGGCCCCCTCGAACTGATCAAACCAGACCTTGGCAGTGGCGCGGTCCCTCGTTACCGGCGTGATGTAGATGGGCGGAGGAACGCCGGCGAGCAAGTTTTCGAGGTGATTTCGCCGCTCCTGCTGCGGATCCGACATGCAGTCGCGTCCGCCGACGGCCAGCACGTCGAATCCCACGAACGATGCGGGCGTCTCCACCGAGAGCTTCTCCACGCGAGATGCCGCCGGATGCAGCCGCATCTGCAGGGCGTCGAAGTCGAGACCCTGATCCGTCCGAATAATGATCTCCCCATCGACGATGCATCCCTCCGGCAGCAGCTCGAGACATGCCTCGTGCAGCTCCGGAAAATATCGATCGAGCGGCTTCTCATCGCGGCTCTGTATGAACACATCCGATGCACCACGGAAGACGAGTGCTCGGAATCCATCCCACTTCGGCTCGAAGAGAAAGTCACCCTTGGCCGGTATTTTGTCGCCAAGTTTCGCCAGCATGGGTTTGATGGAGGGAGGGACTGGATAGGATGCCGTGTCGCTCTTCTTGCTCATCTCGCATGCATTCTTGCTTGACGGTCTAAGGGAATAGAGTCAGACGTGTGCTCCAGTGCCCGGCCTCAGGGGCACTAAATTCAAGGGCATCATGCCAAGACGGATCTAGCGGCGCCCGCGCATCAGGGGAGGAACTCGACGACATCCGCCTGAACGGATACCCGCGGCCGGGTGTAGACTAGGAGATTCAGCACGTCGGAATCGAAACGGACGTTGACGAGTGCGAGACTTCGCCCCTCGGCCGCACCATGCTCCTCCTCGAAATTGGCCCATAAGTTCTCAATGGCGTCCTTGTAAAG
Organism: uncultured Rhodothermales bacterium; assembly: GCA_964554105.1. GTDB lineage: Bacteria > Bacteroidota > Rhodothermia > Rhodothermales > VXPQ01 > CAZKNF01. Next base: position 39,823 of record CAZKNF010000026.1, read on the forward strand.
CATGCCGCTGTCACTAATGCGAATTAGCGCAAATGTGCGCATCTCGGAGAAGAAGGCACCGCTCACACCGAGTATGTATTCAGCCTCCGACTCGCCGGTGATATTCGATGCAATTATCTGGAAATTGGTATCCGAGAGCCGGACATCTGTGACGTGGGTCGATGGAAAAACTCCGCTGCTCGCACAGCCTCCCATGCTCAATGTGAGCAGCACGATGCCAATTAAAGCCGCAGTTCGGTGCATGACGTTCTCATTTATAATAGCGAGGCTGAAGTGCGGCGCGGCATTGTCTCGCCGCCCGCTCGAACGGCAAGAATATAGGATCATGCATTATATAGAACGCATTAAGAAAAGCATCGAACTGAGAAAGTTGGAAGATGCAGAGTGCACTCTTACCGATCCGACAAATCCATCCATTGGCCGCCGACATCCGACGGACCGGAATCACGGTAGCTGCGAACAGCCTGCGTGATGATAATGCTGCAGATCAGCCAGCCGAGTCCCGCTGCGAGGCCGCCGACGACATCCGACACCCAGTGCACCCGCAGAACCACGCGGCTCAGGCCGACTGCGCAGGTCAACAGGACGAGGAGGATGGTGATGCCGATGCGTACCGCGTCTCGGCGCACCATCAGCCAGGTAAGATAAATCAGGAAGCCGTAGAACGCGATCGACATGAAGGCGTGCCCGCTCGGAAAACTGTGACCCGCGGCGGAGGAGAGCTGGTCCTCCGGTCTGGTGCGTACGAAGATCAACTTGAGACCCCACATGACGGCCGCGCCGCCGCCGACCGCTATGATCAGCTCGATAAGGCGCCACTTGTGCTTCGAGTAGATCAGGTACGCTCCAACCGGGAGACTCAAAACAAAGACCGTAACCAAATCGCCGAAATAGGTGATTACGCGCATGAACGCCAATACGGGTGGACTCATCGCTTCTATCAACCAGCCGTAGATGCGTCGATCGAAGTCGTATAAGTCCTCCTCGCTCATCCAGCTCTCTGTGACCAGTGCGAAGATGTATACGGCAGCGAAAAGGAGAACGGCGGCGGCCGTCAGGGCGAGACCCCGCCATTCGCGCGTGGAGATGCGCGCCTGAATGAAGCCCCAGATCCGCGGAAAGTGTCTTGCGAGCCCATGTTCGATCCCCCTTACAGCCGGATGATCGAGAATGCGGCTAAACCAGAACCGGTGGCGCTTTACGAGAAGGTAGCAAAATGCCAGGACCGCGAGCGCCAGGAGAAGTCCGATTACGGCGAGCCATACGTAGGTCCACCGGAACGCCGGAGCCTGCTCCTGGAGTAGTACAAACGGGTATAAAAGGGTGAATGGACTTACATGAGCATCAAACATCCGACGAGTTAGATGCCTTGCCTCGGCGATACAAAGGAGGCTGTCTACTCATTTTTCCACTTGATCTGAAACTCGATTTCCTCCTCACCGCCGGACCGTTCATGTTCGATGGTGAATGTCGCCCTCACAGGCACATAGATGCGCTCACCGGCGATCTGTATATCGAAACGTTTCTCGTTCTCTATCGCGTCCGCCAGCCGTCGCAGCTTTGCGATAAAGTCCGTTTTTGGATATCCTTTTTCTATATCCCGTGTCTCGTCTTTCATATCTCTCTGGTTGAACATTGCCTGCAGTATGTGGGAATCAGGAATCTACTAAACTTCCGTCGAAGTCGATGCTGCAAGTCTGTCCCGCAGCGTCTAATAACGTTAGCTATGCGGAGGTTGGAAGCCACACGTCAAATGTGACATTGCAGGTAGACTTCTCGCTATCGCGGACATTTTTTGGAGGAGCTGCAGTTTACGTTGTCGGGTTGATCTTCTCGCCGGCACCTGCTGACCATCTGATTCCGCGGCTATTTTGAAGCTACACTGCGAAGGCGTCACGATAGGGAGATGATGGATAGCCGGCCCGATGATGCTATACCACCTGGGTGGGACTATAATCCCGCTGAATGGTCGCAGCGACTGCCGATCGTCGGACTGGCCCTCGTCGGCCTCGGGATCGCAACGTACCTCTCGCTCTATCAGTTCGGCGTCTTGTCGACGGTATGGGAACCCTTTTTCGGAGACGGCAGCCGGAAGATCCTGAATTCCCGGATCTCGCGCGTGCTTCCGATTCCGGATGCGGCGCTCGGCGCCTTCGGTTACCTGCTCGACGCGGTGACCGGAATAGTGGGAGGCACGAGGAGATGGCGGAAAATGCCCTGGATCGTCATCATCTTCGGTCTTGCTGTCGGTCCGCTTGGTTTCGTGAGCATTATGCTGGTCGTCTTCCAGCCGCTCCTGCTGGATGCCTGGTGCACGGCGTGTCTGGCAACGGCGGTCATTTCGGTTGCTATGATCGGTCCAGCCATGGACGAGATGCTCGCCAGTCTGCAGCACCTGCGGCGCGAAAAGGATTCGGGGCGCTCGCTGTGGAGAGCGTTCTGGGGCCTGGACTGAACACGTACCGCAATCCAGCTAGCTTACGACCTCCTAATCAGGCAACTGCACGACTCATGTGGGCACAGGTACTGAATGCGGCGCTTGGCATCTGGCTGATGGTCGCTCCGGCGGTCCTCGGCTACGGCGAACCGGGCAGCGTCAATGACCGGATACTGGGACCCGTGGCGGCTACATTCGCTGTTATCGCCTGGTGGGAAGCCACGCGGCCGGTCCGTTGGGTCAACCTTCCCATTGGATTGTGGCTCGTGCTCGCACCGTGGATCTTAGGCTACGATGAAACTGCGGCCATCATAAACAGCATCGCCGTAGGGCTTGTGATGACCGCGTGCGCGGCAGTCAAAGGTACGATCGAGAAGCGCTACGGAGGCGGCTGGTCCGCAGTTTTCCGACCGGGGAGCCAACGCGAACACAATGACGTGGCTCAGGGCCGCCGTCATGGCTGAATCTGATCACGCTTTCACCTCAATCCCGGGTAAGGCGGACGTTTGTGGACCGATAGGCAGTAGTGAGGAATGAGACATGCCGACTGTGTGGATTGTCCTATTGGTGCTGCTGGTGTGGAATGGGATTGCCTGGCTCGTGCTTGGCGGAATATTTTCGCCCGTGCTCCCGGGAGGGTGGCCCACAGTATTGGTGCTGGGGCTCCTCCTGCTCCTGCCTGTATTGGTGCTGATCCAGGGATTCAGCGGCAATGCATATCCGTCCGCCTTCACCCGGGTGTGGGTGCTGCGGCCGTTTTGGTACGCTCAGCTCTTTCTTCCGTTGCTCGCGGCCGCGGGCTTGCTGGGGCTAGTCGCGGGCTTTCCGTTCGGTTTGGCCCGAGAGGCCGGCGGCTGGGCAGTTGGAGTATTGGGCGTATTCCTGGTGGTGATCGCGGTTTGGGGCTACGCGGGAACACGACGTCTGGTCGTGCGCCCGTTAGACGTGAGTTTTCCTGAGCTTCCTTCGGGACTCGAAGGGATGCGTATTGTGCAGCTCTCCGACCTGCACGTCGGTCCCCACACCTCACGGCGGCATCTGGCGCGGGTCGTGGAGGCGGTCCGGAGCGCGGAGCCCGACCTGATCTTCCTGACGGGGGACCAGGTTGACGACTTCGCGCGTGACGTACAACTGCTTGGCAGAGCCCTGGGCGGTCTCTCCGCACCGCTCGGTGTATTCGCCGTTGCGGGCAACCACGACGTTTACGCCGGCTGGGCGTCCGTGCGGCGGGGGATGGAACGGATCGGCTGGACCGTGCTCGTGAACGAATCGGTCCCCGTCGACGTGAACGGCACGCGCTTCTGGGTGGCGGGCACCGGAGATCCGGCAGGCCGCGGCGGACCAACCGGTAAAGATACCACCGTCGTCCCCGACGTGGCGCGGACGCTCGAGTCTGTTCCCCGCGAAGCGTTCACACTGGCGCTTGCGCATAATCCGGCTCTATGGCTGGAACTGGCCGTGCGAGGCGTGGAACTGACGTTGAGCGGGCACACCCACTACGGGCAACTCGCCATCCCCCGTGTGGGGTGGAGCTTGGCCTCTGTGTTCCTCGAGCACGCGATGGGAATGTACCGCCACAACGATTCGGTTCTGTACATCAACCCTGGCACAAACTACTGGGGGATCCCACTTAGGATTGGCACGCCCCCGGAGGTGACGGTAGTGACGCTGCATCGCAGCCCCGAAATTCCGTCAGGGCAGGAAGCCGCCCGAGCAGTTGAGGGACAGAAATAAGACAAGCTTGAAAACACTAGTCATACATTCCCTTTCCAATCCGTATTTGACGGTCGATTGTACTGCTAAAGGTTTTCCCACTCTTCTTGCAGCCGCTTGAGGCGGTGAAACGCCGCCTTCGGCTCACCGTGGGGAGATGTGATGAGGCCTCCATTGTCGATGAACGCGTGGTCGTCGTCTAGATCGTACCAATTAACCGCCTCGATCCACGGCTTGCTGTAGCCTAGCGTGTAGAGCCCCTCCAGCCAATCG
>CAZKNF010000027.1:0-21834 GCA_964554105.1 uncultured Rhodothermales bacterium
ATCGACGAGGCGATGCCCTGGTGAAATCGGTCGAGTCCGAAATGCTCGTTGGGCGAGTGGATGGCGTCGGAGTTCAGGCCGAAACCCATCAGCACGGTGTCCAGTCCGAGCACTTGCTTGAAGTCGGCGACGACCGGGATCGTGCCGCCTTCTCGAATGAACGCCGGCTTGCGGCCGAAGACCCCTTCGAGTGCATCGGAGGCGGCCTGCATGGCCGGAATGCTGCGGTCTACGACCACCGGATGGCCGCCGTGGAGATCTCGAACGGTAAACGTCATTGTGTCGGGCGTGTGCGCCTCGAAATACTGCTCGATCATCGAGACGATCTCGTCCGGCTGCTGATCGGGTACGAGCCGCGTCGAGATTTTCGCTCCAGCCGCCGCCGGCAGCACCGTCTTCGCTCCCCTTCCCTGGTAGCCGGACCAGAGCCCGTTGACGTCCAGCGCAGGCCGCGCCCAGATCGCTTCTAGAACGGAATAGCCCGATTCTGTCCGCGACGCATCGATGCCGACAGCATCCAGCCATGCCGTCTCGTCGAACGGCAGATCGTGGATCGACGCGCGCTCATCGTCCGTGAGTTCGCGGACGTTGTCGTAGAATCCCGGTAAAGTGACCCGGTGTGCTTCGTCGTGCAGACCGGCTATCAACCGGGCCAGCACGTTGGCCGGATTCTCGACCGCTCCGCCGTACACTCCGGAGTGGAGATCGCGATTTGGGCCCGTCAGATGCACCTCGACGTAGGCGATGCCGCGAAGGCCGTAGGTGACCGACGGAATGCCCTCGCCGAACATCGACGTGTCCGAGATAAGCGCGACGTCCGCCTCCAGTTTCGCGGCGTGCTGCTCGAGAAACGGCCGAAACGGTACGGATCCGTTCTCTTCGTCGCCCTCGACGATGAATTTGACGTTTACGGGGAGCGGCGTACCGGAAGACAGGTACGCATCCATCGCTTTTACGTGCATATATAGCTGCCCCTTGTCGTCGGACGATCCACGTGCATATATCTTGCCGTCCCGAACGGTGGGCTGGAACGGCGGGGTGGTCCATAGGTCGAGAGGATCGGGCGGCTGCACGTCGTAGTGGCCATAAACCAGAACTGTCGGAAGGTCGCCTCCGACCCGGTGGTCGGCCAGGACGATCGGATGATTCTCCGTCTCGTGAAGCTCGACATTACCTACGCCGATACGCTGCAACTCCTCTGCAAACCACGCCGCGCCGCGATGGACATCGCTGCGATACGCATCGTCCGTGCTGATCGACGGGATCCGAAGAAACGAGCGTAACTCCTCTACGAATCGACCACTATGTTGTGCTGCAAAGTCGAGAGCTGCGTGCATTAAAGTACCGATCTATATCAAATTGATTAGCCGGGGACGAGCCGCGGAAGCGTGGTCGAAATCCTGCGGCGCGATGTACGTAAGATCCTGCATATATACATCAAAACTCACTCTCATCCCTCCAGCGCAACAGCTCCCACGCGGCTGTCGTATCCGGCCGTGTCAGAAGAAAGTTTACATTGCCGTCGCCGCGAAAGGCCTCCCCACCCTCTAGGCTGATCGTCAGATTGAAGGATCGGATGATCCGCGCGCCGAGCCCTTCATCGAGCTCATTCTGGGAGATGATCTGATTCCACCGCAGGTTGATCATCGACGCATTTTCGAACAGGCGGCGCGTGGATTCCAGTTCCTGCGTGAACGCCCATTCCCGCTGCACCTGCGCATCGAAATCATAGTAGATAAAAATGAATGAGGAATCGAGCAGCGTCTCATACAACGAAAGATCGCGCAGCTCATATGCATTCCGAAAGTTGGTAAAGAATCCATCTACTGTTGTCGGATCACCGAGGAGGTCGCCGAACGGATCTCCCTCTTCGAGCTCCGGAGCGAACGGATTGCACGCGGCGGCCACAAACGCACCTGCAAATACAACAACGTATATGTACCTGTATATCGTCACCAATCTCGCCACATCGTCTTCAATCTCGCAAGCTCGCGGCCGTCACGCGACGAGCGAACGGCGTGCGCGAAAGCCGTTCCGTCTCGAGGAAGGGATTCAACAGACACGGTCACCGAATCGCCGTACATCGCCTCGGACTTAAAGTGCACGTCGAGCTCCCCGATCCGCATCGATTGCAGGATCTCCGGCGGAACGGCCTCCATGGCCCATTCGACGAAGCGTACGTTGTTGGCGTGACCGTTGACATCTAGATCGCCGTACCGAACGCGGATCTCGCGCGACTGCCCGTCGGCATTCGGCTCGGGGACACTCGCAGGCGATTCGTTCAACGCCCGCTCACGATCGGGGAGGTCGAGCGAGGTGACGAACTCCGGCAGTCGCAGCGGCCGCCGGCGCTCGACGTCGATTAAGAGCCACCAGCTCACCGCACGGGCGAGCAGGTCGCCATCCGCATCCTTGATGATAAAATCCCGCGTGGCAAACAGCCGCTCGATCCCGGACGGCCACGTCTCGACGAAAATATCGTCCTGCCATCCGGGGTAGCGCTCCACGCGCACGCGAAGGCGCGACAATACCCAGGTGCTGTTTTGCTGCCGGAGCTGATCCACCGATACCCCCAGCGCACCCGCATGATTGGCAGCAGCCTCCTGCAGGTAATTGCACATCGACTCGGTGGACGCGCGGCCGCTCGGGTCGGTCTCGTAGGCGCGCACCCGATACGATTCTGTCCAGATGCCCGCAGGAGCCATCACCGGCAGCCTATTTAATGAATTCAGCCTTGAGATCGCTCCACGATGCGGCATCGCCCACCTCTCGATCCGCCCATTCCGTGATGCCCCACAATCCGTCCTCACCCTGCTCGAGCGTCCACGTCAGCCGCCCCTGCAGCAGCGTCGGGAGATCGGACTGGCGATGGTTGAGATTGAGCACGTAGCCGGCATCGAGTGTGAACCGGTCCGAGCTGATCGCCGAAAGTGCGGGGTCGTCGAGGCGGAGCTCGTTGTCTGACGTCTGACGCGCTGACTGCACGATCGCACGGAAATAACTTTCCTCATCCTGGAGACCCCAGCCCGTCCATATCGAAGGATCGCGCGCTTCGGCCGAGGCCGTCGGGCGAAATTCGAAGTCCGCCGCGAAGGAACGCCGGTAATTCTGCGCATTCAGCTCGCTCACGGCGTTCTGGATATTCTGGATGACCTGGTCCGGCGTATCCGGCTGCGAAAACGTTCCGGAGTCCTCGAGCGGCGGCACGGGATCGCGTGTCGAAAAGACGTCGCACCCGGCGAGGACGACGATCAGGGCGGCGACGCTGACTCGTGTACCGATTAATGCACCGACTCGCAGCATCACGTCACACCTGCTCGACCTGCTGGAATGGCGCAAGCACCTCCTCGATCGACCGCGTGCCGTCGAAAAATCCGGCTACCTTCCGCAGGACTTCGTCGAGCAGCGCATCCGGACACGAGGCACCCGCCGTGAGGATGATGTCGACCGGCCTTGTATCGGGAAGCCAGCCGCTCGTCTCGCGAACGGTTTTCTGGTGGATGTCGAAATGCCGGATGCGCGCCGGCGAGAGGATCTCGTCCGCATCGCGCACGAAATACGTCGGCATAACGTCACTGCACAGGTCCACCAGGTGGCCCGTATTCGATGAGTTGTAGCCCCCGACGACGATGCCGAGATCGCCGCCGTCGTCGATCAGGCTGATCGTCGCGTTCTGGTTCTCATTTGTGGCGTAGCACAGCGTGTCGCTGGTATCGGCGAAGTGCTCCGCAATATCGGCAGCATCCAACGTACTCACAGCTTCCGCATCCTCCACGGAATGCCCGGCATCCGCAGCCCCGTAGCGCTCCCTCATGGCTTCTCGGAGCAGGTCTGCGATCGCCTGTGTCTCGGATGCGAGCATGGTGGTCTGATTCACCACGCCGATGCGCCGCAGGTCGCGCGACGGATCGAATCCTTCCGAGTAGCGATCGTCGAACCGTTCGTAAAAATAGGCTGCGTCCCGCTCGCCCCGGATGACCCGCGCCAGGTCGGCCGCCTCTTCGAGATCGCGCACGACCACTACCGGTGCGCTGCGCTTCGCGTGCGAGAACGTGGCCCGCGTCTCCTCGTGGTGCCGCTTGCCGTGCACGATGATCGTGTATTTTTTGGCCCCGATCTGGTCGCTCTTCTTCCAGACTTTCTCCACGAAGGGACACGTCGTGTCGTACGAGACCGTATCGACCCCGCGCGCTTCCAGCTCTTCTTCCACCTCAAGCGAGGCACCGAATGCGGGAATGATGACCACGTCGTCCGGTTTCACCTCATCGAGCGGGATGAGCTGTTCGCCGGATGTCGTGCGCAGAAAGCGGATTCCGCGGCGCTGCAGATCGTCGTTCACGTGCGGGTTATGGATCATCTCCGACAGGAGAAAAATGCGCTTGCCCGCATTCTCTTCGAGCGCACGATAGGCGATCTCGATCGCGTTCTCGACGCCGTAGCAGAAGCCGAAGTGGCGCGCGATCTTGAACCGCACCGGACCAAAATCCAGCACGGAAGGAGACAACTCCTTCTTCCGCGGATCGGTGATCCGACGCGCTTCTTTGACGGTCGATACGACCGGGCTCTGATAAAAATCGGGAACGTTGAACTGACGGGCCATGATGGGTCGACTTCATTCGCGTCGGGCGCGACCGGCTCATCTGTATGTGGACGAGCACGTGCGCCGCGAATCTTGCGCGGATTCAGGTGCGGATGCCTTCACGGTCGGTGCTCTTGGATACGCGCTTAGCTGCTTACACGCGTACACCAGTACGTGCGTACACCTTTACGCGCGAAGGCGCACGTGCCCCGCCATTCATCCGCGCGTTTGTAACGCTGGTCGGTAGGCTAGGTTCGTGCCGACCGGTCAACCGTGAGTCACACACAGTATCTCACAACCGCCGGCTCACCCGGGGACCGATCTCGGCTCGCCATGCTGAAAACCGGTCCTCCTCGATTGCGGTCCGGGCTTCGCGCATCAGCCACATGTAGAACGCCAGATTCTGCATCGACGCGATTTGCAGCCCTAGTATCTCGCGGGCGATGAACAGATGGCGCACGTAGGCCTTCGTGAACGTGCGCGAGACGTAGGTGTCGAGCTGTGGATCGAGCTCCGTCAGATCCTCCTTCCATCGCGCGTTTTTGATGTTCATGATGCCCTCGGTGGTGAAGAGCATCCCATTGCGGCCGTTTCGCGTGGGCATCACGCAGTCAAACATGTCGATGCCGCGTGCAATGTTTTCGATCAGATTCGCGGGCGTGCCGACACCCATGAGATATCGTGGTTTGTTGGACGGCAGGCGCTCGGCCACGACGTCGACCATCTCGTACATCTGCTCGTCGGATTCGCCGACGGACAATCCGCCGATCGCATATCCCGGAAAATCCATCTCGACGAGCCGGTCCGCCGACTCGCGACGCACATCCGGATACACGACGCCCTGGACGATCGGCAGCATGGCCTGATGATGGCCGTACCGCCCCTCGGTCTCGACGAATCGCTTCTTGCATCGGGCGGCCCATCGCATCGTGAGGCCGTTGGACTTCCGTGCGTACTCTTCCGAGACATCCGCCGCCGGACATTCGTCGAGCACCATCATAATGTCGGACCCGATGCTGCGCTGGATGTCGACGACAGATTCCGGTGTGAACGAGTGATACGATCCGTCGATGTGGCTCTGGAATTCGACACCCTCTTCGCTCAGCGTGCGGCGGTGCGCGAGCGAAAAGACCTGATACCCGCCCGAGTCACTGAGAATCGGGCCCGGCCACGCCATGAACCGGTGGAGTCCGCCGGCCTTTTCGAGCAGGTCCGTGCCCGGCCTCAGGTACAGGTGGTACGTGTTTCCCAGGATGATCTGGGCGTGGACGTCGTCTAGCAGCTCGCGCGGTTCGACGGCCTTGACGCTGCCGACGGTGCCGACAGGCATGAAGATGGGCGTATCGATGTGCCCGTGGTCGGTTTCGATACGCCCGGCGCGCGCGTTCGTCTCGCTGTCTTTCTCGAGGATCGTAAATCGCATGCGCCTACTTACGCGGCGTCGACGTGCGATGATGCGCGTCCGGTGACCGGCGTTCGTGCAAGCAGTGATTCCAGCGCATCCAGATCCGCATCCGAGTCAAGTCCGAAAACGACGGGAATGCCGGCTGCGCGCACCAGCAGCAGCTCGGGCGGGATGCGATTCACGAAATCGCGCGTTTCCGCGTATCGTCTGTAATGCCGGTAGTACGTCCGATCGTCGATTCTCGAAACGCGCTCGACCACTGAATAATGAATCCGCAATGCGCCATCCGATGACTCTACCGTCAGGTCGCTTCGCCCCGGACGAATTACGATTTCCGGCTGTCGTCCGACCAGGCAGGTGGACGCGAACACCACCAGCAAAACACCCCCGAGCACGATGAAAATGCGCGCGCCGGGAGGCTGCGGCTCAGGCAGCACCGTCCATCCCAGGAATCCCGCCAGCACGAACGCCAGCACGATCAGCGCCACGGCCACGATATACAGCGATTCACCCTGGCGCGCGTCGGCGGCTCTCGCACGGACCAGACGTCCGAGCGGCGAACGGGTCGGATCGAAGCGAGACGCGATAATGAAGGCCCGATGGCTCACCCTTCGACGGTGTCGTTGTTCGCGAGGTCGACTTTGATTTGATTGCGGTACGTCTTGTAGAACATCATGATCAGGGCGGTTGCGGGAACGGCCACCAGCAGTCCCAGCGCGCCCATGAAGTAGCCGAACACGAACAGCGACAGGATGATCAGGACGGGATGCAGTCCGACCTGGTGGCTCATGATGTTCGGCGTCAGCACGGCCTGCTCGAGCAGGGACTGGCTTAACAGCACGCCCACCACTTTGATGACGTCGACGAACCACGGATCACCGAAAATGAGCGCGATCAGGATGCCGATCAGATTTGTCATGATGATCCCGAGGTTGGGCACCATGTTCAGGATGCCGCCGATGATGCCGATCAGCAGAGCGAAGGGCATATCCAGGATGATCAGCGCGACCGACACGTTGAACGCGGCGATGGCGCTGATCGCGAGCTGGCCGCGAAGGTAGTTTCCCACGATGCCGCCGGCCTTCACGAGATAGTCACGGCGGCCGTCGAAGGTCGGAAACAGTTCTTCGAGGCGCGAGGAGATGACGGGGTAGTCCTTCAGGGTGTAAAAGTACACGACAGGCATGATCGTCACGATCGTGATGATCCCCACCAGCGTGTTGATGGACGATACGACCCGCTGTCCCGCTTCCGGTATACTGCTGGCGAGCGCCATCGCTTGATCCTGGACGAACTGCGTGAGCTGAGTAATCACCTGCTGTTTGTCGATGATGCCGGTCTCAGCCACGCGGTCGAGTATCGTGGTCGTTTGCAGCCACTCTTGCAGCCCGCCGATCGTTTCCGCTATGCGGCGCGCCAGAATCTCGAACTGTCCCACGATGCTCGGAACGACCAGCAGGAAAAAGAGGGCGAAAACTCCGAGGAGCAGAAGCGTCGAGAGCAGCGACGAAGCCCAGCGCGGAAAGTCGAACCGCCTCTCGAGATAGGCGACGAGCGGATGTGAAATGTAGGCGAGCAGATAAACGACGACGAACGGAAGCAGTACGACGCTCAGCTCATCCAGAAACCACATTACCAGCAGAAAGCCGCCGGCCGCAAATATGGTCTTGACCAGAAGTACCTTCCGAAGCGGCCACAGCATCACGACCGCCGCCACCGCGAGAATCGGCGGGTTCAGAAAGTCCCGCATCTCGTAGAGCAGCACGAGGAAGAGGATGAGTCCCCCGGCCAGCAGCGTCGTCTGGAAAGCCGTCGAACGGCTCGAGTCGAGTCCGCCGGACAGATCTTGCGATGAGGGAGAATCAGACATTGTCCGGCTGGCGCGGCGCTACTCGGAATCCGACTCCGTGGAGGCCGTCGGTGCAGCATCGCCGGCGGTCGTGTCCGCCGAAACCTCTGCACCCGCAGCACGGAGTTCCGCCTCGAGTGCTTCGAGCCGCTGCTCCCATTCGAGGAGGTCGCGCTTCTCTTGCTGGATTTCTCTAAATGACTCGGAGATGGCGCGCTCTCGCTGCTCGAACGGCGCAAGCTCCATGTAGCCGCGTTCCTCGAAATATCTCTTGAAGAGCCAGTTGTGCTTGGCGGCTTCCATAAGCTCGGCGAAGCGGAAGGTGCCGAGCGCACCCCAGTTCGCCGCGTTCTCCGCACTGCTCGTGATGGCGCGCAGGTCGGTCGAGATGCCCTGGAGCGTATCGGCGGTCGCAAGAAGCCTTTCATATACCGCCGGGTCGTTGATCATCCGCGCGATCGACCCCTCGCCCGCATCGACTTTGCCGAGAATGCTGCTGACGCCCCGAGTCGCTTCTTCGGCGAGCGTAACCAATGCGCCGGCGTTATCCGCCAGATTGTTCATCGTCCGGCGGGTCTCGCTCGTCGTCTGCACGAATTCGTTGTAAAGCGACTCGTCGTAGACCAGCCTGCCGATCGTCCCCTCGCCGCTCTGCACGTCCTGCATGATCTGCTGAAACGTCGACGCGGCCGCATCGAACTGCGCGGCCGTACTGAGCATCATGTCCGTGATTTCGTACAGGTCGAAGGGCTCTACTCCGATGATAAAATCACCCGACTCGATCGCCCCGTCCGTTATCTGCGGCGGATTGACGAGGACGACGATCTGATTGCCGACGAGCCCGTCCGTCTTGATCTGCGCCTGCGTTTCCTGCGCCATGAGGTGATGGGCGGACTGCTTGATCGCCATCGTCACGACGATGCGTTCGCCCGTATCGGAAGGAAGCTGCACGCTTTCGACCCGGCCGACGTTTACGCCCTGAAACTGCACCTGGGCGCCCGGACTCAAACCGGCGACACTGGAATAGCGCGCCTTGACGAAGAAGGTGTTGCTAAACAGAAATGACCGATTGGCGACGGCAAACAGCACCAACAAAAACAGCGCGAAGCCGCCCAATACAAGGATCCCTACGCGAGCCTGACGAGACATGCTTAGTGTGGAAAGCTGATCCTACGACAGAAAAAACGAATCAAGGGCCCACCTGCGGATTCGGGGGAGGCCGGCACGCCTCTTTTCCCGGCGTATCGTCTAGCAAAGTGCCGGGGGTGGTCCGAATTGGCCTCGTTTCGTGGATTTGAAAAATACAACAGGTAGGGCGGAAAGAAGTTGCGTGCGCCCTCCCTACGTTGCTCCGAAGAACTGCTGTACTTCCGAATTTTCGGAGCGGCGAACATCGTCGAACGTTCCATGGGCGACGATCCGTCCACCACTCAAAAAGTGGGCCGAATCTGCGATGATTTCGGCACATACGAGGTCGTGGGTGATGGCGATCGCTGAGATGCCGCGTTCGTCGCGAAGGCGCACGATGAGGTCCGACACCGTACGCACGCTGATCGGATCCAGGCCGGTCGTCGGCTCATCATAGAGCAATATTTTCGGCTGGAGAATGATAGCACGCGCCAGGCCGATGCGCTTCTTCTGCCCTCCGGAGAGCTCCGATGGATATTTCTCGGCCGTTTCGCTCAAATTCACCCAGCTCAACGTCGTATCGATGCGTTCGTCGCGCTCGTCCTTGTCGAGATCCGTGTGCCTCGTCAAGTAAAATTCGAGCTGCTCGAAAACGGTCATCGAATCAAAGAGAGCGCCGCCCTGAAAAAGATACCCGATCGTAAGGCGCATCTTATCGAGCTCGTCGCCGTCGAGGCGATCCACGCGCCGGCCGCTCACCCAGACTTCTCCTTTATCGGGTTGGAGAAGGTGTACGATGTTCTTGATGAGCACGCTCTTACCCGTACCCGATCCTCCCAGCACGACGGCGGTCGTGCCTTCCTTGACGGTGACGGAGATGCCGCGGAGCACCTCTATCGGTCCGAAGCTCTTGTGAAGGTCGCGAAGCTCGATGACGACGTCCGGCGAGGGTGCGCCGTTTTCGCTCTCAAACTCTGTTTTCTCGTTCTTCAAATCCATCAGATTCATTGAGAAACATCACCGAAGAACATGAGCGACACGCGGACCACTACGACGTCCGCCAGGAGAATGAGCAGCGAGGACACGACCACCGACTGCATCGCCGCGCGTCCGACTTCGCGCGTTCCACCCCGAACGTTGTAGCCCATATAGCAGCTGACGATCCCGACGATAAACCCGAAGATGCTCGTCTTCATCGTATCGACGAACAAATCCGTAAATCGGAGCGACGAAAACGCAATGTTGGTAAAGATCCGGTAGTCCATGTTCTCCGCGAGGAGCGATTCCAGGAATCCGCCGACCATTGCGATCACGTCGGTGCAGATCGTGAGGAGGGGAAACATCACCACGCACGCCGCAACGCGTGTGATGACCAGGTAGTGGAACGGCTTGAGGGCGGCGACCTCGAGCGCATCGATCTGTTCCGTTACGCGCATCGAACCGATCTCCGCACCAATGCCGGCGCCGAGACGGCCCGCCAGAATCAGGGATGTGATGACCGGGCCAATCTCTTTGAAGACCGACAGCGCGAGCATGTTCGGCAGCACGGCCTCGGCCCCGAACCGCGCGAGCGTTCCCCGGCTCTGCATAGCGAGCACGACGCCGATGGACATTCCGGTGACGGCTACGAGGAGAAAACTCTTCGTCCCGACCTCGTCGAGCTGATTGATGAACTCACGCACCTCGAAAGGACGCCGCCAGAAGCGCTTGAAGAACATGCCGACGAACGTAGCAAACTCGCCGGCTCGCTCGAGAAGAGGTATGATCAGTCTCTCGTCGGCGCTGGTATCTGCAGCCATAAACTACAACACGTGGATGGGTGATGGGCGCGGCCGCATCAGTACGAATACTCGACGAGTACATTCATGCGGACGATGGAGCTCCTCTGTAACAGGCGCAGCAGCAGCCAGTTCTGCACCTCATATTCGACGGTGACCACCGGCGCATTTTCATTGTAGTAAGTGGACCCGCGCGTGTTGTTGCTCGCATCGCCGATGGGCTGGCTCACCGAGACAAATAGGCGCGACGTGACGTATTTGCCCGCCGTGACCGTCGGTGTCCCGCCGGTCTGCTCGATCGTGACCACATCCAGGCCCAGCTGGGAGCCGGCGATACCCTCGACGAGCGATGTCAGCTGCCCGACCGCAAGATCCGCCCCCGTGCCGCCGATGCCGCCCAGCTGCAAACTCGCGCTCGCGGGCTGACCGGTTGCAATGTAGGAGACAATATCGGCGTATGCCATATCCGGATTGGAGCCGAGCGTTAGGTCGAGCTGTTCGCTCATCCGGCCGCTGACTGAAAGCGTGATGGTCACGTCCTCCGTCGAGCCCCGCAGCGTACGGATGTCATACTCGGCCGAAATATCGACCAACGGGTCGCCCACCGGACCGTTGAAGGTGATCGTCCCGCTGGTGATGTTGAAGCGCTTTCCGAACTGGACGATGCGGCTGCGCTGTTCCACCACGTCGATCGTGCCGAACACCTCCATGTCTTCGTAGTGGTCTTTCAATATATCCAGACTGCCCGAAAACTGGATGTCCATCACTGGATTTACGGTGGACCGTATCCACGTATTTCGCCCGATCTGAACACTCATGTTCATGGCCAGTGCGTCGAAGAAGTCGAACGTCGTCGTATCTGCTTCCGTAACGCGGAGACCGAAACGCTGCTCGACCGTCTGCAGATCCTCCTGCGACAACTCCACCGTCTCGAGCTCAGGCGCCGTGGTTTGTTCGGTAAAGTAGATGTCGGAGTTGATAATCTGCAGGCTTCCTTCCAGCTCCGGCATGCTGGTCGTTCCCGTCAGATGCATTTGGCCGTCCGTGACCGCATAATACTCGCGCGAGTCTACGGCCAAAAAGTTGTCCGCCCGGAAGTTGATGTCGAACTCGCCGAGCGTAAGCTCTGCCAGGTTGATGCTGCCCTCGCCGGAGACCGTGCCGTCCTCCGATCGGATGTAGAGATCGCTGATCTGCACCTGATTATCCTGAAAGGCGAGCTGCGCTCGGATATCCCGGTACACCAATTCCGTCACCGCGAGACCTACGGCGCCGTCGATATACGTCGCGTCTCCGTCCAGCACGGGCGTGTCCAGTGTGCCTCCAACATCCACGCTGCCGGACAGCTTCCCGTCGAACTCAGTGATTGTTTCCGGATCCAGAAAGGGGTCGATCCACCCGACCGAGAACGAATCTGCGTCGATCGAAAATTCGACGGACCGATCGGCGATTTCGCTTGAAAGGCCGTCTTCCTCGAGTTGCTGCAGGCGCAGGTCGAACGGGATGAATCCCTCGGCCGTCAGCGTCGATCCGTCGTCGTGCGTCAGGAGCGCGTCGAGATTCAGGCGGAGTTCCTGATAGTCGACGGCGAGCTGAAGATCTCCGACGCCTTCTTCGAACGAGGCCAGATCGGCGTTGAGCGTTCCGGACATCTCCGGCGCCTCGGCTGGGCCAGAGAGCAGGAGGAATCCATTCAGCACGCCGCCGAGACCCTCGTACCCCAGGAGATCGGCGAAGTCATCCATTACGAACTCCTCGATCGTGAGCACGAGATTCTGCTCTCCGTCGGGATCGACGACACCGTCGATTGCGATCTGCTGATTCCCTGAATAGAGCAGGAGGTTGGACACGCGATACTCCTCCCCGTACGTCACACTGGCCTCCTGCAGCAGCTCCCACTGATGGTCTTCCATATCGAGCGTCAACGTTTCGACCGTCGCGCGCTCGACGCCGGGCGTCATATCCACCCGGCCCGCAACCTGCGCAGACCTGCGGGCATCGATCGTAAACTCGCCGCGAAAAGCGACCTGGTCGGCTTCATACTGGACCTCTAACCGAGCCGCATCGACGAGAAACTGCGGAAGCGAAAGTGCGGCAAGATCACCGTCGAGCTCGGCAATCCTCAGGGACCTATCCGGCCCCAGCTCGCCGGCCAGGGTGCCGTCGAAACGTGCGAGACGAATATCATTGTACCGGAGATTCTGGATGTTGCCCATCGCGTCGAACTGAAGGGTTCCCGCTCTCCCGTACACGCTGCCTTCGAACCGACCCTCGCTCACACTGAAATTCTCCGCCTGGATGAAGCCCTGCAGCGGCTGCAGGTCCTTCAGATCGGCGACAAAATCGAAATCCGACGCGGCCGTCGTATCGAACGCGGCAATCACCCCGCTTCCGACCGCGTCGACCGCCGTCGAGCGGATTTGAAGAGAGTCTACCGTCAGGATGCCCTCGCTCAGCTGAAATGCGCTGTACAGCGTGTCGAGGCTCGCACCTTCGTAGGTAATGTCGTTCGATGTGATACGCCCCTGAAGCTCCATCGTCTCGGGGTCCGTCCCCGTGCCTTCCACATCGAAATCCACGCTGACCCGCGTGCGCAGCGTGTCGCTGCCGATCAAATTGCCGATTTCGACATTTCTCAGAGCCCCTTCGACGTCATACTGCGGTACGTCGGCGAAGAAGAGACCGCCGCCCTGCAGGTTGGCAGATCCGTCCTCAAAGTTCAGATCTGCTTCGAATACGACCCGGGCATCCTGAATGCTCGCATTGATGCTTCCGGATGTCACGGCTTCCTGATTCACCGTGGACGGCGACAGTTCGATCGATCCCTCCGCCGTCATCGTCTCGGGATCGAAGCCCTCGCCGGTCAAGCTCAGATTACCTGTTAGATTCGTCTGGAAATCCGGATTGCCGGTAATCGCCGCGACGTTGATGCCGCCGAACGAACCCTCATGGATCGTATACGTCGGCACGTCGAGAAAGGGGCGGACCGTGGCGGTAAAGCGTGTCTGTCCTTCCGGCGCGTCGAGCTGCATCTCTGCATCCAGCGTTCCGGCTATAAACTCGCCGGCGATGAAGGCGGATGTGATGTCCTGCTCGTTGATTCGCGACGCCGTGAAATCGATGCGCCCGTCCAGCGCCATTGTCTCGGGGTCGGTCCCCGTAGCAGCTGCCGACAGCGTGCCGTTAAGGCTGCTCTCGAGACTCGGATTCCCCGTAAAAGCGGCCAGGTTGATGTTGTCAAACCTGCCGTCGGTGACGCTGTACGTCGGAGCGGCGAGGAACGGCTGCGCGGCGCCGACGAACTCCGCGCTTCCGTCGGGGAGGACGATGCTTGCGTCGTAGGCCACGCTCCCGCGGTTAAGATCGAGCGAAACTCTGGCAGAGTTGATCTCCTGTTCGTTGATTCTCGACCGAGCCAGCGTGAACGTACCGTCGAGCACCATCGATTCGACCTCGAACCCGCGCATCGTGAAGATCGCCGTGCCGCTTAAATCGCTCTCCTGCTCCGAGTCGTCGAGAAACGCGCCAATATCGACGTTTCTGAACTCGCCGCGGGTGATGTGAAGCGTGGGCAGGTCGTCGAACGGCCTCGTCACGACAGCAAAATCGGCACTTCCCGCATTCACCATCTCGGCCTGAACGACGGCGTCGAGCACGCCGGAACGCAGATCCACCCGCGCCGTCGCATCGGCAAGTTCGTATTGCCCGAAAGTTGACGGCTCCATGTCGAGAAGCGCCTCCAGCGTAATGGTTTGCGGATCGAGCCCGACGCCCTGAAGGGTGAATGTCCCGTTTACCGAGCTGGCCTCATCCTGCCCCATCAGAGCGGCCAGATCCACATTTTCGAACCTGCCCCGCTGCACTCGATACCGAACCGGCTCGTTCAGCGAGGCATCCCCGTTGGCCACGAGGAGGCCCTCAGGGAAGAGAAAGCGAACACCGTACGTCAGCTCGCCTCCCTCCATGTCGAGGTTGACGCGCCCGTCGTCGATGCGGGCATTGTTGATCGTCGATGGACCCATAGTGATGGCGGCCTCGAGCTCCAGCGTCTGTGCATCGAACCCGTACCCGCGGATCTCAAACCCTGTGTTCAGGTCGCTCTGCTGCCCCGGACCAGCGACGGACTGAATGTTGAAGTGCTGTGTACGTCCGCTAAGATCGTAAAAGGGCACATCATCGAACGGGCGCACGATGCCCCCAGCGGTGATCGTACTCCCGTTCCAGGTTGTACGAAGATCGACGTCGGCCTCACCCTCATCCACCGTGCCGGTGAGGACGGCCTCATCGAGCTGCAGGCCGGCGACCGTCGACCGGGTCAGGCGGCCGTCGATCGAGCCGCTCAGCTCCTCTGCCCGCATTCCCGCGAGGTCGACTTCCAGTCCGCCGCTCAGCACCGTGGACGGTTCCTGGGCGGGAGGCGTCGTAAAGAATGCCGGATTGATGCCGGCTATTTCGGCCTCGAGCTGGTATGCGAGCGGACCGTCCTGCTGAGCGGAGATGGCGCCGTTCACCGTCAGTACGCCGCCGTCCGACAGACGGCCGTCAACATCTATGTTCATCCTCCGCGTCGACCCGTCGACCTGCGCGTCGAGCGTCGCCGACCGTTCCGCATTCAGCGCAGGAATAAAGACGTTGATGTCGCGGAACGCAATGGGATCGGCTTCTATCCGAAAGTCGATGTCTTCGATTTCCTCTCGCTCTTCAGACGGCAATTTCAGCGACCCGGCCGCGGACACGAGGCTGTTGGGGGATTCGAAGATGAATCCGGTAATGTCGACGTCGTCGTCGTCGATCGCGCCACCACCGCGAACAGCCGTCCAGTAGTCGAGTCCGGGCGGCCTGTATTCCGCGTGCAGCGTATCGAGCCGCCCGCGAAGCTCGTCACCGATGACCCAGTCCTCCGCCAGAATGTTGAAGTCGTTGATGCGAAGAACCGAATCCCGATCGGGCGGATAGTAGGTCGCCGACAGCGCGCCGTCGGTAATGTTTAGACGTTCGACCTTGACGGTGAATCGAGGCCCCGCCTCAAGCGTGTCCGTCGGACCGAAAGGCTCCAGGAGATCCCAGGTTGAGTCCGGGCGCTGGCGCATGCTGAGATCAGGATTGGCAAAGTACACCTCGCGAAGATCGACGGTCCTGGTCAGAAGGGCGAGCAGGTTATAGCGCATCCGAAACGTGTCGATCCGCGCGAGGTTGAGCGTGTCGACGTAAAACGTGTCGAAGGCGGCGTATTCGGATTCCGAGAAGATGCTGTCCTTTGGCACGTGCCTAGCGACCTGCTGGTCTGCATCGATCGTGTCTACGTAGACCGTGTCCAGCCGGTACAGCCGCAGATCACGCATCTCGAGGCGCGTGATGAAGTTTCCGCGCAACTCGTCGTACTCCGTCTGCGACTCGCTGAACGGATTACCGAGCGTCAGCAGGAAATCCGCGAAGTGGGTGCCGCCCCAGTTCGTTTGCAGCGCGAGAACGAGGAGCAGCAGCAAGATCACGATCAATCCGATGCCGGCCGCGAGCACGACCGCGACGCGCCGAAGGATCCGGTTCAAGAGCGACCGCTTTGGACGATCACGTCCGCCGGCATCCCCATCCGCCGACGACGCATGCCGCTCCGGGGCGCCCCGATCAGAAAAATTCGGGTCGCCTGGTGGAAAGTCGTTATTCAGGTCGTCCTCCGACATACGATCCTAAAAGGATTGACCTATGCTCAAATGGAATCTGAAGCGATCTAGGAAGCTCGTTTCGATGTCGCTTCGATTGATCTCGTTGTTTTCGAGTCTCCAGATTTCTTGCGCCGAAGCGAGGTCCTCCAGCGTCGGATTCACCTTGTAGGCGAGATCGAGACGGATATACCCGACCAACGTCTCGTACCGAAGGCCGCCGCCGACCCCGATGTGCAGGTCGCGCAAATTGATGTCGACGGCCGATACGCTTTCCTTCTCGAACAGAACAGAATCGCTCTCGGCAGTCGGGTAGACCTGGCCCATGTCGACGAATACCGCTCCGCGCCACGAAGAGCTGAAAAATGGCAGCGGTGTCCGAAGTTCGACGTTCGCTGCGATCTTCGCCAGGCCTCCATTCGGCTCGAAATCATAATCCACGAACACCGAATCGACCGGATCGATCTGCCGATACGCGAATTTCTGACCGAGTAAATTGTTCGGCCACCCGCGCACGTCGTTTGCACCGCCGGCGTAGAAGCGAATGCGATCGAATCGAAACTCGGTCTGCGTCCCGGGAGCCTGATTCCGGCTCGCTCCGGTCGGCCAGATGCGCCCGCCGTATACGCGGCCGGTCAGATTAAACTCATCGGTGATCGGAAGATACCCGACGACCTCGAGTCGGCTCTTGAAATACTCGACATCGTCCTGCATCCGAAGAAACTGTCCGCCCATTTCGAGCTGAGGGCGTACCAGGAATCCACGCGTGGGCCGGATGTAGTCGTCGACTCTGCCCAGATTGCCGCTCAGCGAGAGGACGGACCGATTGTAGATGTCGAGGTCCTCGCCTACGATGAAGTCGGTGTTCGGCAGCTCGATGACACTTCGTTCGCCGAGCGGCTGCGAGCGGACGAGACTGTGCTGAAGCGTGATCGTGCGGAAATTGAGGATGGTGTAGATCAGGCTCGTACGGAGGCCGGCTTCCTGGTATGCGAGCTGCTGCGTCGGATTATCCTGCCACTCGTAGAACGGTGTCACGATACCCGAGAGCTTGCGGCTGAAGAGGTACGGCTGTTGAAGCGAGACGGAACCACCGAACTCACGCGTGGCCTGAAGTCCACCGGCACGGCGGGCGGCGAAACCGGAATTAACCACGCCGGAAACAGTCATGCTGCGGGCTCCGCCCAGAAAGTTTCGGTGCGTCCAGCCGCCCTGCACGTTCGCCCCTTCTTCGAGGCCGTAACCAGTCTGGGCCGACACATTCCGGGGCCTGGCTTCCCGCAGCCGGTAGCGCACGACGACCGAGCTGTCACGCGGCTGTTCGGGGACCTCCGAAACCGCGACCCGAAACAGCCCCAGCGAGAAAAGCTCCTGCTGCCCCTGCGTCAGCCGCTCCGCGGAAAAGCGATCGCCCACGGAGAACGGAAGCTCGCGCAGGACCACATTCCGTTCCACGGATTCGTTGCCTTCGACCTGGATCTCCGAGATGTATCCTCGCGGTCCCGGATCCACGATGAACCGAAGATCGACGGTGTTGGCGCTCGAGTCGATCCGGGCATCCCGATTCACCTCGGCGAACGCAAATCCTGAATTCTTCAGCCACGTCGAGATCTCATCCTGCAGACGGATCCCCTGAAATTCCGTGTACCGAATCCCCGTTCTGAGCGTCACCTCATCGCGGAAGTCGATCCAACGTGTTCGCAGCGCCTCCTCGAATGCATTCACCGCATAGCCGCCGTCGGGCTCGTAGAATCCGACATCCTGGATGATCAGCGGCGGCCCCTCCTGGATCGAAAAGATGATGTGGATCTTGTTCGCCGACGTATCGACCTGCGAAGCGGGATAGTCGATCGTGGGCGTAAGATAGCCGTTGCGCTGATAGTACAGGCGCAGGCGATTCACGTCCCGCTGCAGCTCGATGGGATCGAAGGGATACACCGGCATCGACACGAATGGGAGGATCCTCCGAACCCTGTCCCAGAAGCCCGGCTCCTTGTGCCAGATCTGATCCTCGAGAACGTCCGCCTCGAAGGTCCTCCCGTCGACGAATTTGTAGGAGATGTTGCTGACCGACGTCTCTCTATCGACCGCCGAAAGCGGCACCTGCGCGCTCGAGATTCGGAAGCCGCCCGCCATGAGAAACAGCACCGTCGCAAGGGTGAGATACAGGACGAAGCGGAGCAATGAAGCCGAACCGAACACGCGTAGACGCAAGCTGCGCACCGGCCGGACTGGAATGATGGTTGTTCTCGCCATTCGATTAGCCGATCGAGACATCTGTGCGGCTCGCGTCGTCGGGTGCGGAGGGCTCGGCACCGTCGTCATTGCGGGGCTGCGCGCCGGCCGGGCCGCCGTGCTCCTCCGGTGTGGATGTGGATGTTGATCCTTTCCCAGCGGCGACCGCCTCCTCCATCCGCTTACGCTCATTCTGCAGCCTTTTCTTGCGAACTCGTTTCTCGTTCAGCACGGCGATCAACGCGCCGATCACCAGCACGACACCTGAATAGTAAATCCAGAATACAAACGCGATGATCAGTCCGAATGCCTCACCGAGCACGGAAATCACCTCGTCGGCCTCCGTTCCCGGAAGGATGTACCGGTCGAAGCGACCGACGCTCGTGGCGTAGAACGTAAAGCTCACCTTCGCCATCTCCCAGAGCAGCCCCGTGATGACCGCGCCCGTCAACGCACTGCGTCTGGGAGGGTGCGGCTGGGGAATGAAATAGAACAACTGGAAAAACATCGCCGTCGAGAGAAAATACGGGATGAGAAAGGACAGAAAACGGAACGTCGAGCGCCAGCCTTCCTGCAGCCACACGTAGCCGAGACCCTGATCCCGCACCCATTCGAGTCCGCCCTGGCCGAGATACACCGTCAGGAACGATATGCCTACCGTAAGCAAGAACAGCAAGCCGACCTGACCGGCCATCCGAAGATCGAACAGGTAGCCGCCGAACACCGTGCGGTGGCGATGCCATTCTTCCTGAAATACGTTGCCGATCACCACTCTGAGCGTGGTGAACAGCGTCATGGCCGCGAAGAGCAGTGCGAAGATTCCCAGACCTGCGAAGAAGGTGCCTGCGGACTGAAGCCTGTCGATCAGGACCAGGAATTGATCGCTCTGTTCGAACACCGGCATGAACTCCTGGATCAACCGGGCCACGTCGTCGAAGGCGTCCTGGTCTTCCAGGATATTCGCCAGAAGACGGCTGAGGACGCCGGTCGCGAGAATGATGATCGGCACGATCGTAATCAGCACTTTGAAGGCGATGGCCTGGGCCCAGAGGAAGATGTCCTTCTCGAAGCCGTACCGATATACGCCGCCTACATAGTAGGAAAGCGTCGACGTGAATCGATCCCGATATGTGCGATGTTCAGGCATGAAATGGGTTCACAGAAGGGAGGTAGTGAACCAAAGCATGCCCGACGGGTGTTCCGCCCGGCCCCGTAACAAAGGGGTAGAGACTTGCCTCAGGGGAAATGGGAAAGGCGAAAAGGGGAGAAGGGGCGAAGGGCGAAGGAGAAAAGCGGACTCTCAGGCTGTGGCCTTCCGCTCTTCGTAGATCGGTTCGGCCTTATTCGAGACCGTGTCGACGGTGATCCGGCACTTTGCGACGTTTGAATGCGAATGCATGTCGAACATGATGTCGAGCATGATCTGCTCCATCACGGCGCGGAGGCCGCGTGCGCCCGTTCCGAGCGTGCGCGCCTTTTCGACGATGGCGTCGAGCGAATCCTCATCGAACGTCAGGTCTACGCCGTCCATCGCGAACAGCTTCTGATACTGCTTGATGAGCGCATTCTTCGGTGAGACAAGGATGGCGCGCATGGCATCATCAGACAGCGGATCCAGCGCCGAGAGCACGGGCACCCGGCCGACGAGCTCGGGAATCATTCCGAACTTCAGCAGATCGTCGGGCTCTACGTGCCGCAAAATACCCGGGTCGAGCTTGTCGAATTTGCGGCTGCTGTCCGCCATGAAGCCGATGGTGTTGGCAGATAGTCGGTGGGCGACGACTTCCTGCAGTCCGTCGAAGGCGCCGCCGACGATGAAAAGTATGTTGCGCGTGTCGATGTTGATCAAGCTCTGCTCCGGATGCTTGCGGCCCCCCTTCGGCGGTACGCCTGCGACGGTACCTTCCAGGATCTTGAGCAACGCCTGCTGCACGCCCTCGCCCGACACGTCCCGCGTAATGGACGCATTGTCACCTTTCCGCGCGATCTTATCGATCTCGTCAATGTAGATGATGCCGCGTTCGGCGCGTTCGACGTTGAAGTCGGCTGAATGGAGGAGATGCGCGAGAATGCTTTCGACATCCTCGCCGACGTACCCCGCCTCCGTCAGCGCCGTTGCGTCGGAGATCGAGAACGGGACGTCGAGGACGCGCGCCAGTGTGCGCGCGAGGAGCGTCTTTCCCGTTCCGGTCGGACCGATGAGCAGAATGTTGGATTTCTCGAGCTCGACGTCGTCGAACTCATGGAAGTACTCGTCGGAATCGATTCGCTTGTAATGATTGTATACGGCGACAGAGAGCGCTTTCTTGGCGCGGTCCTGTCCAATCACGTATTCGTCGAGCGCCGTCTTGATCTCGCGAGGCGACAAGTGCTGCTGTCCGACCGGCGAGCGCCGACCGGGAGTGACGCCGTGCTGCTGATACGCGGCAAGGTCGCTGCGGACGATTCCGGCGGCGTCATTGATGCACCGGTCGCAGATGTAGACGTCGGGACCGGCGACCATGGACGTTACTTCGTGGGCGGTCCGTCCGCAAAAAGAGCAGCGGATGACATCCTCGCCTCTGCGATTGCTCATGTCGACAGGTTCTGAAAAGCGTTGTGGCTAAAAGGTAGGCCGCCTCAGGGCGACGCAATCGCTGCATGTCGTCCGGCGTACAATGCGCATGAAGTATCGCTGCCCGGAGAGGCAAACTTAAGCGAACATGGCCTTCATGGCGCCTGCAGCCTGCAACGTTATTGTATTAACAAGCCGGTGACCGCCCGGTTCTCCGCTGTTTGTGCCGCGTACATCGTGAAAGTGCCCGCTGCATTCCATTATTACACCGCCGTCAAAATAGGCACGCGCCGTCCGTGGTGCTACTTCGAGATAAAATGAGAAATCAGGATCCATCTCAGCTTCCCGAGCCATTTCTCGAGCGCCTGGAGCAGATCGTTCCTCGCGAGCATATCGAAAGCGTGCTAGAAGCTTTCGCCGCGCCGCCGGCGACGTCCTTTCGTGTCAACACGCTTCTCGCGGACATCGATTCGGTCATTGCTTCGCTGCAGAGTGAGGACATTCACCCACAGCCCGTGAGCTGGTCCGACGAGGCCTTCTGGGTGCCTCATGATCGACGATCCGAAGTGCTCGCGTCGAAGGCTGCGGACGGCCGCCGGATTTACGTCCAGAACCTATCGAGCATGCTGCCTCCGATCATTCTGGC
>CAZKNF010000027.1:21934-28994 GCA_964554105.1 uncultured Rhodothermales bacterium
GACGCGCCGTGCTCGACGGAGGGTCGCTTCCAGGTGGCTGAGCCCGATACATTCGCCTACTGGAGCTCGCGGAAGATCAAGGAGATGGCGAGTAAACAGCGCCGTCTCTTGTTCTCAGCCGTCCATTCCCTGAAGCCGGACGGCGTCCTCGTCTATTCGACCTGCACATTCGCTCCGGAAGAAAACGAGGCCATGATCGATTGGGCTCTAAACAAATTTCAGGGCGCGCTCGACGTCGAGACCGTCGATCTCACCACCTCACGTGACGCGCCACCACTGACCGAATGGAGTGGAAACCGTTTTACCGGCGGCGTCGAGCGTGCGAGGCGCGTGCTGCCGGACGCCCACTATGAGGGATTCTTCGTCTGCCGTCTTAGGAAGACGGCGTCGACCATGCGGGGCCCGAACGCCCCACGCTGACCGAAATCGGTGCGTCCGACGGACTGCCTAGTTGAAGATCGGCCAGTGTACCCCGAAACGGAAGCGTTGAGCGGGAAGCGGATAGATCGGCACGATCAGATTTCCCACCATCAGCTGGGTGCCGGCGAGGACATTCTCATAGATGAGAAAGAAGGTCGCATCACGCACGCCGGCCTCCGCACCCACGTTTATCATCGACGACGGCCCGAACTCCAGGGCATTCAACAGCGGTATGGCGAGATGCCCGGTTTCCGGATGGAGCGCGCGGGAGGCGGTTGCACTCCATGCGTACATGTCCACGAAGGCATCCAGATCGAGATCACCCAGGAAAAGGAGCACCCGTCCCCCAATCCGACCCCTCCCGAAGAGCGTGGGCAGACTACGAGCGGTCCGTGCATGCAGCGGCGAATCGCTGCCGTTCAGCAGCTCGGAGTACGTCGGCTGAAGAAGAGCATAAAATCCCCGCTCGGCATCGCGACGCCATCCGATGTCGAGCGTGGCACCGGCCCGGTTCATGGCAGATGCCGCGACCAGGACCGCGGCCGAATCGGGATTGTCCATATAGTCGGTCGTCATGTAGATGTCTCGAGGATTCGACGCCCTGCTCCAGAACACGCGGAAGTTGACGTCGAACGGCCCCGCACCCCACGTCAGTCCGGCGTACCAGTCGGTCAGGCGCCCCGAGCGATCCGGCGCTCGGGCACCGAGGGCCCGAAATCCCATCAGCTCGACAGGCGAAGCCGGCATTCCCGACAGCGAAGCCCCGGCGAAAAAGTGCACAGGGCCGGCCTTCCTTTCGAGGCGGAGCCGGCCGCCCGGGTGCAGGGCGCCGTCATACCTGTGCATCGAAGCGCGTGCCTCCACGCCCCATCCGAGCAGCGACAGCGAATCCTGCACGGCCGCATGGAGCTCGGATCTACGCAATCCCGCAGCTTGAAAGTTGAGAGAAGGCGAAATGTGCTCCGTCCATACATCGAACTCGAGCAGTCTCTGACTCCCGCTGCGAGGGGAGAGGGTCTGCACCACACGAAATCCAAGTCGATCTGAGTTCGCTCCGACCGTGTCTGCCTCATCCCGGTACCGGAACGTCTCCGCTGTCCAGTAGCCGGTCGCGGAGAGCGGAACGCCGACGATCTCGAATCGGGCGGAGGCGAGCAAGTCGTTGCGAATGAGCCGCCGCGTTGCCTCCGGATTTTCAACGATCGCGCCGACCGTGCTGTATATCGACTCTAAAAATTGCCCTTCCGGAATCACGCCGCCGTGTGCGCCTATCGTACGACGCGTGTGGACGTTCAGCGCCTCGACCGACCACCTCGCCTGGCCGTACTGCAGCCGCAGCTGCACCTGGCGGCCCCGCCGCAGGCGCGAGCCGGGGTAGGCACCGTCAGCCGCGCGGCCACTGTACGCGCCCATCACATTGAGCAGGCCCGGGCTGCCGAAAAGCGCCCTGGTCCGATTCTGAACGTGGACGGCGTCGATGCTATGCAATCCGTCTGCACCGTTCCAGTATTTCAGATCCGTGTACGGGGCGGTCGCGGCGAACTGACGCAGATGCGTCGTGACGGATGCGGGGCGGTGATGGCTGCCGATGCGAAAGCCTGGCGGCCTGATGAACGCCATAGGCGCAATGTCGAATCCGGGCCGGCCGGTAAAGACGTGCGAGAAGGGGATGCCGTTGAACGTCATCGCCGCCTGCGCCGGCGGAAGGCCCTGGTAGCTCCAGCCGTCGGGCCATCCCGGCGTGCCAAAGCGATACAGAAATGCGCCCGGCACGTCCCCGACCAGCTCGGCCAGATCCAGAGCCGACCGGCGCAGCGGCAGTGAGTCCGGCAGCCACATCGGACGCGATGATTCCCTCAAGTCTGACAGAGGTGAAAGCACCACCTGCGAGAGAGATGCGGACCGCCGCTGCATGCTAGCCGCTGCGTCCACCTCGGGCTCGAGTGCCGTCGAGTCGACCTCCTGAGCACGGAGCGAGTCGGCTTCGGATGCATGATCTGTGGTATCCGGCTCCTGAACCTCCAGCGAATCGGCTTCCTGCCCATGGGCCGTGATCGCTCCGGAGAAAACGGTCATACATCCGAGCGCCAGAGCGAGGGCGAGGCGGATGATGAAAACGACGGTCGGGTTTTTGAGATCGTCAGCACCTGCGCCCGTCGACGCGACGGCCACAAACTGTTTCCCGCGAGGATGGGGCATTCGGTGGACTCGTGACCGCTTACGATCGACGCTGGACGTACTGCAGGTTACCGGGAGTGAACGGCTTGTAAGTAACGTCGAAATCTCGGTAAAAGGCGGAGCTATCGCAGGTATTTCCCTCGATGAGCATCTCGAACTGGTCCGGGGTGATCGGCAGCAGTCCGACCTTCCCGGCCGTTTGAATGATCGGCCGTGCGAGCCAGATCGGCTGCGAAATCTTTCGTTTCGGTGCGTGGCCGACGGCGGCGGTAATGCGGTCCAGGACATCCAGAAACGAAATCCGCTCCTTTCCGGCAACGCAGTACGACGTGCCTGCAGCCGCTTCGAGCGTGAGCGCCTGCACGAACGCCGAGGCTACTTCTTCTACTGAAACGAGCTGCATCTCGAACGTGCCGTCCCCGAAAACAGGGAGTATCGGAAATGGTTTGATGAGCTGACGGGCGAGCTTTACCGCGAACTCGGGATTGTCCGTTCCCGGATCGCCGAATATGGTCGACGGCCTGAAAATGGTCCAGTGATCGAACGACGCACCCTTGACGTACTGCTCGGCCTTCCACTTGGTGGTCTGATAGCGCGACACGCCGTCCGGCCGGGCTCCGTTCGCGCTCATGTGAATGAAGCGCGGAATGCCGGCGCCGATCGCCTCGTCCACCACCGCCTTCGTGCCCTCGAAGTGGACGGCCTCGAACGTGACGCCCTTCGACGGCTTCTCGTCGACGATCCCGATCAGATGGATGACGGCGTCGCATCCATCCATGGCGCCGCGCAGCGTCGACGGCTTCGTGACGTCACCTTCCACATCCTCCAAAACCCCCACATCCTCCACATTCCCTAGAATCCCCAGATCCCCCGCATCGCCCAAATCGTTCGCGTCCGCGCCGGCCTCGACTTCCTCGCCGTCCTTGCTATCACCCCCTTGGTCGGCGCCGTCCCTACCCGAACGACCGCCGCGGCCGGATCGGCGAACGAGCCGCCGGACGCCGTGCCCTTGTCGTAGCAGCTCCCGCAGAACGTACTCGCCAACGAAGCCCGTACCGCCTGTAAGGAAAACCTTCACGATCAGCCTTCAAGTTGAGAGTTTACAGTTCAGAATCTGGCGTTCACATCGAGTCGACGGTCGTCCCGGCGAGATGCGAGGTCCCGCACGTCGCCGAACTCCGAAAGCGCGTCGCCCACCGCTTTAGGTCACCGCCTTTGATTTTTGTGTTCCCTTCATCCGGTAGTCGAAATCCCGAACGCCGAACGACGTTCCAACTCCCACGGCGGCAGCGATCATCGGATTGTCCGGCGGCACCACGCGGGTCTTGTTCGCAACGTCCTCCAGGGGCACGCTCGTCAGGCGATTCCCCTGCATGGCGACCATACGGCCGAAGTGCCCGTCGGCGACCATCGACGCGGCATACGTTCCGAACGCCGTGGCAAGATTGCGATCGAACGACGTCGGCGTACCACCTCGCTGCATGTGGCCGAGGATCGTCGTGCGCACCTCACTCTGGATGCGCTCGCGCAGCTGCGCCTCCAGCACCTTTCCCACGCCGCCGAGGCGAATCGGATCGGGACTTTCATCGATACGATCCATCACGGTGAGCTCGCCGTCTCTGGCGCGCGCGCCTTCCGCAATCGCGATGATGGTGAAGTTCTGCCCCCCGCTCTCACGTTCACGGCAAACGCGAATAATTTCGTCGACTTCATACTGCATTTCCGGGATCAGAATCACGTCAGCACCCCCGGCCACCCCGCCGTAGAGGGCAATCCATCCGGTGTATCGCCCCATCGTCTCGACGATCATGACTCTGTCGTGGCTCTGAGCCGTTGTGTGAAGCCGATCGATCGCCTCGGTCACGATAGATACGGCCGTATCGAATCCGAACGTGCGCTCCGTCGCCATCAGGTCATTGTCGATCGTTTTCGGCACGCCGACGATATTCAGACCCAGTTTCGAGAGGCCGTTCGCCGCCGACAAGGTACCGTCGCCGCCGATCACCACGATGGCGTCCACACCGATTGACTTGTAATACTTGACGACTTCCGCCGACACATCCGCATTTCCGCGCTTGTAATAGCTGAACGGATTGGCCCTATTACTCGTACCCAGAATCGTGCCCCCGCGTGTGAGAATGCCGCTCGCGTCTCGGTACGACAACGGCATGATGCGCTGCTCGATCAGCCCCTGCAAGCCGTCTTCGATGCCGACGACTTCTGCATCGTACTGGAGGATGAGGCCCTTGGTCACCGCCCGAATGACCGCATTAAGACCCGGGCAATCGCCTCCACCCGTGAGAACACCTACTCGTAGTGATCTTGCCATATGCTGCCTTAGTGGATGAGGGAAAAACGAAGGAGATCAGGATGAATCGGGATAATTTAGCGTGAATCGGCGCGAATCACACACAGCCGGGAACGCATGGCAGCGCGGCCGCTTCTATTTTCGGATGCACTAGAATGAAGATCCGGCAGTCGACGTTCCTGCACGTACTCGTCAGCATATGAATGCACCTCCATCGCGCAGCACACCGGGGTCGGCGGATTTGAATCCTACGTGCATCGTGGTGATGGGCGTCTCGGGCGTCGGTAAGACGACCGTCGGCCGAATGCTTGCCGAGCGTCTCGGGTGGAGCTTCTTCGACGCCGACGACTTCCATCCCCCGGCCAATGTCACGAAAATGCGCCAGGGAACGCCGTTAACGGATGATGACCGCGAAGAATGGCTCGACCGCCTCAACGAGCTGATCAAGTCGTCATCCGAAGAGAACGAACCGGCGATTCTGGCGTGCTCGGCGCTCAAACGGAGGTACCGTGCCAAACTCTCACGCGGACTCAGTGGCAATGACGCCGTCGTCTTCGTCTATCTTCGCGCTCCGAAAGAAGTGGTCGCCGGACGCCTCGGAGACCGATCCGATCACTTTTTCAATCCGGATCTCCTCGACAGCCAGATCGCCGCGCTGGAAGAACCCGACGACGCCGTGGTCGTCGATGCGTCCGCGCCGCTCGACGAGATCATGAACGAAATCGAGAATGCGCTGAAGTAGCCCGCCGCGGTGGGGTGTACTTGTGACAAAGCAATGTTACTCAGGGCGAATCACTTCGTGTCCGCCGAACTGCTGCCGCATCCCCGCGAGTATCCGATGCGCGAACGGCGACGGGTCGCGCGACTCAATGCGTTGAAGCAGGGACGTCGTAATCACGGGCGCCGCGACGTTGAGGTCGATGGCCTCGCGGACGGTCCACCGCCCCTCCCCTGAATCGGGCACGTAGGCGGCGATCTCCGAAAGCTCCGGATCGTCGGCCAGCAGCGCGGACGTGAGGTCGAGCAGCCATGCCCGTACGACGCTGCCGTGCCGCCAGACCTCTGCGACTTGATGCAGATCGAAGTCGAACTCCTCCTTGGCTTCCATTACGGCGAAGCCCTCCGCCATCGCCTGCATCATCCCATATTCGATGCCGTTGTGCACCATCTTGGCGAAGTGCCCCGAGCCGGCCAGGCCGACGTGCGCCCATCCGGCGTCGCCGTCCGCGGCCAGGTCGCGCAGCGCTCCCGAGAGCCGATCGACAGCTTCGTCGTCGCCGCCGGCCATCAGGCAATATCCGTTCTCCAGACCCCATACACCGCCGCTGGTGCCGACGTCGACCAGATCGACGCCTGCCTCCTTCAGACTGGCATGCCGCCGCAGCGTATCACGATAATCAGAGTTGCCGCCGTCGATGAGCACGTCGCCCTCGTCGAGGACAGGCAAGAGCAGCTCGATGGTTGCGTCCACCGGGGCGCCGGACGGCACCATCATCCAGACATGCCGCGGACGCTCCAGCGCCGCGACGAGCTTCTCGAGTGACGTCGCGCCGACCAGATTCTGGGCTGATAGGCCGCGAACCACCTCTTCGTCGAGATCATACCCGACCACCTCGTGACCCTTCCGCAGCAATCTGAGCGCCATGTTGCCGCCCATCTTACCGAGGCCGACCATCCCGATTTGCATGGTACAATACGGTGTTTGATGAAGGAATTACTTCTGCTGAGACGCTGCATAGGCTGCTGCCGCCTCCTCATCCCGGAAGATCGTCACCTGATCGAACCGGCCGTCGCCTGTCCAGTCTCCTCCAAGGTCGCTATCTGCATCGAAAAAGACCTCACCGGAATCTGAATTTTCGAAGACGACGAACATCGGACCGTCTGGAAGCTGCTCGTACAGACCGGTCATCGGCTCCCCTCCGGGCAGCTGCTCCAGCTCCTCGAATTCATCGGCCGCCTTCGTGTCCGGCTCTGACCGCCATCGCCTGATCCGGTACAGCCCGTCCGTCTCCCGATGGGAGAACTGAATGATGCCCCCGGAGAATTCGGATTCCGGATCGGCGGCTCCGGCCCGGCTGCTTTTGACGATCTCCTCGTCGACCGGAGGGGGTGCCGCTTCCTGGGCTCGCACGTTGGTACTCGCGTCTTCGCGTA
>CAZKNF010000027.1:29094-43871 GCA_964554105.1 uncultured Rhodothermales bacterium
TCTAAAGCCTTCCTGCGAGATGTCTTACGACGTATGATGCCGGGAGGATCTTAACCAGGATGTGAACTCCGCCGGCCGCGCATTTGACTTCGATATCGACCCCAACTATTTTCGGAGCTTGCGAGCCTGACCACCCCGGGCGCGCAGTAGTTGCCGCCAGCGGCATTGTACTCCATCCCTATTGCCTCCTCGACATTAGAATGCTGAGCACGCGTCGCGGCGCCTTCGTTGCGGGTATTACCGTCTGCATTCTTGCCGCCAGCATTAAAATCTCACAGCCCGCCTCCGGCCAGTTTACACGGTCGTATGCCCCGGAATCGGTCGAGCAGGGTGAATCCGCCAACGTATTCGCCACCTGGAGTGGGGCTACCGCCGTAGATGGGTTCGTGGTCGAGCTGCCGAGCGGATGGACGCTGCAGTCTGGCGCAATCGTCAAAGATGGCTATCATAGCATCGGGCTTGAAGTGGAGGAGCTGGATGGCTCGCGATTCCATATCATTACCGACGAGAGGCTCGAGCAGAGGGCCGATCTCGTGCTCGAACTCGGCAGTGGGGCGGCCATGTTTGGATCGGAAAGCGTCATCGTCACGCCCTTCATTCGACCTGGAGCCGACGATCCGCCGAATCTCCTTCACGCCGATCGACTCACGTTTTCCATTCAGAACACGAAGGCACCTGAGAACCCTCAAAACCGTGTCCTCTCCTTCACGTCCGACGAGTCCCAGCCTCTCCTGCTCCGAGAACAAATACATCCTCCGATCGATCTTCAGGAAGCGTTCTCGCTCTCCTTCTGGATGAAAAGCACCGGACTCAACGAGGTAGTGTTCTCGACCTGGGACGGCGCCCGCGAACGGTCGTATCCGCTCGAGATCGTCAGCGATCCCGCAGGTCGGCTCCGGGTTTTTCACGGCAGACCGGGCGAACATCAATCCATCGGCTCCACGCGGCCGGTAGCGGACGGCTCATGGCACCACATCAACGTGATCAACGAGCCCGAGTCCGGTTGGATGCGGCTCCGGGTGGACGATGAGACCGTCGATTCCATCTACAGCGCTTCGCCGATAGCCATAGAGACGGAACTGGCTGCGGCGCTCGGTGGCAGGGTACCCGGCTTAGATTCCTACTTCGACGGCACGACCGCTTACTCAGGATATGTCGACGAGCTGCGGATAGACTCGGGATCGGCGACGACCTCGCCCGCGTCGAACGCGTCGCACGAAACACTTCACATGACGTTTGATGCGGGCGTTTCTCCCGACCTTCTGCGCGAGCCGCTGCGGGGCGTGGATATCACGCGGTCGGACCTCAACGTCCAGAAGCCGGTGAGAGGATTCCAGGCTGTACGCGAGGAGGGTACCGTTATCTTGCACTGGCGCACGCAGGATGCGGAGACAATGGAGTTCGTCGTAGAGCGGTCCCGGGACGGATTGACATTCGAGCCGATTCAGACGATCCCTGCGACGAGTGACGAGACGGCCTACGAGTACCGTGAGCCCGCCGGAAGTGCAGGCGTCGCGTACTACCGGCTCCGTCAGGTCTTCGCCGGGGGCGCTGAAAAGTTTTCCGGCATGATTAAGATCGGGATGGGTGCCGAACAACCGGACCGCGTCACGCTCATGGGCAATTTCCCGAATCCATTCAGTACGAACACGACGATTAGTTACGCGGTCACGGAGCTCTCTCAGATCGGGCTATCGGTGTGGGATCTCTCGGGTCAGGCGGTCTCTCAACTCGTTGATCGAATCCACGGCCCGGGTTTTCATGAGACGCAGTTCGACGCCGGCGATTTGCCGAGCGGCACGTACTTCATTCGGCTTGAGACACCTTCAGGCATCAAGTCGCACAAGATGATATTGATGAGGTGAATCCGCATGCAGACGACGCCATCGGACGGAAAACCAGCGATGCCCTACATCCCGGCATCTCAAACGCTGCCGGAGATCACCGTCAAGGCAGTCATACTCGGGTTCCTCCTCTCGGCTATTCTGGCCGGAGCGAACGCATATCTCGGGCTTAAAGTCGGCCTGACGGTCTCCGCTTCGATTCCGGCCGCGGTGATGTCGATGGCGATCCTCAGGTTCTTCCGCGAATCGAACATCCTCGAAAACAACATCGTTCAGACGGCGGCTTCCGCGGGTGAGTCGCTCGCGGCGGGCGTCATCTTCACGCTGCCGGCCCTGATCATGCTTCAGTACTGGCAGGGCTTCCCGTTTCTCGCGACGATGTCGGTCGCACTCGTCGGCGGGATTCTCGGGGTGATGTTCACCATTCCGCTTCGGCGGGCGCTCATCCTCGAAGCGGATCTTCAGTTTCCGGAAGGCGTCGCTAC
Organism: uncultured Rhodothermales bacterium; assembly: GCA_964554105.1. Classification (GTDB taxonomy): domain Bacteria; phylum Bacteroidota; class Rhodothermia; order Rhodothermales; family VXPQ01; genus CAZKNF01. The sequence continues at coordinate 31,424 of CAZKNF010000027.1, forward strand.
GGCCGAAGTACTCAAAGCCGGCGAGGAGGGGGGAGAGGGCGCGAAGAGCATCGCGATTGCAGGACTCGCAGGTGCGCTGCTGAAGCTGGCCCAGACCGGATTTCAGATCGTCGCCGGCACGGCCGACGGAGCCGTCCGCGTCGGGCGCTCGATTTTCGGCTACGGATCGGAGCTCGGCGTGGCCCTGCTGGGTGTCGGCTACATCGTCGGCCTCAATATCGCAGTCCTCGTCTTTGCCGGCGGTCTTATTTCGTGGCTTTTCGGCATCCCGATCTACACGGCACTCGTCAGTCCGGCGGAGCTCGAGCTGATCACCGGAGGCGCGACCGGCTATGACGCGGCACTCGAAGTCTGGAGCGCACGCATCCGATACATGGGCGTCGGCGCGATGGCTGTTGGAGGCCTCTGGGCGCTCCTATCGCTGCTGAAGCCGATCCGCGACGGCGTCGCCTCCTCGTTCGACGCCGTGCGTCGCGCACGCTCCGGCGGGCAGGTCGACATCGCCCGCACCGAGCGCGACACGCCGATCAACATCGTGCTGTGGGGCACGGCGGCGCTCGCCCTTCCGATGTTCTTCGTGTTCCTGTACGTCGTCGATCAGCCGGCGCTCGGCATCTCGGGCGGGCTGTATGCGGCGACCATCGCATTCGGAATCGTTTTCGCCTTCATCGCGGGCTTTCTCTTCTCCTCCGTCGCGGGATACATGGCCGGGCTCGTCGGCTCGTCGAACAACCCGATCTCCGGCGTCACTATCGCGACGATTCTCGCGACCTCGCTCATCCTTCTCTGGATTCTCGGTACGCAGATCGACTTTACGATCGATACGGGCCAGGCCACGACTGCCGCGGCCACGGCGATTCTCGTCGGAGCGGTCGTATGCTGCGCGGCGGCGATCGCAGGCGACAATATGCAGGACCTCAAGGCCGGTTACATCGTCGGGGCGACGCCTTACAAGCAGCAGATCATGCAGATCGTCGGCGTCGTGAGCGCCGCAATCGTGATCGCGCCGATCCTCGAGCTTCTTTTTCAGGCCTACGGACTGGGCGACGTGTTTCCGCGACCCGGAATGGATCCCGGCGAAGCTCTGAGGGCGCCGCAGGCTACGTTGATGAGCTCCGTCGCTGACGGCGTGTTCAACCGGAATCTGCCGTGGGCGATGATCGCCATCGGTGCCGTCATCGCGGCGGCCATTATCATCTCTGACAAGGTTCTGGAGAGGCGCGGCAGCGAGTTTCGTGCGCCTGTCCTTGCGGTCGCCGTGGGCATCTATCTTCCGCTCGAACTCAGCGTTCCGATATTCATCGGCGGCATGGTAGCGTGGGCTGCCGAACGTTCACTCGCACGCCGGAAAGATCAGTTCGGACAGGCCTTCGACGAAGTGGCACTTCGCGCGAATCGCCGCGGGCTCCTCTTCGCATCCGGACTCATTACCGGCGAAGCCCTTGTCGGCATCCTGCTGGCAATCCCATTCGCAGCGGCGCAATCGACTACGGTGCTGCGCATTGCGCCAGACGGATTCGAACCAATTGCCAACATCCTCGGCATCGCCGGGCTCATATTTTTCGTGGTGTGGCTGTATCGTGTGGCTCAGCGTGCCTAACGGAGGGTTGCCTTGGCGCTATGCCGGCGGACGACCGTTTTGGGATGGGTTTGCGCGGATCTCCGCGAGCGGCGAAGTTGATTGGACCGGGAGTGACGATTCCCATACATTACACTCCGTCTATCGAAATCGATGTTTGCGAATGGAGGTCCCGATTCGAAGGCGAAGGCGTCGACACGCACGTGCTGCAACCCTGGGAAACGCTTGAAATGTAATTGCGTACATACTTCATTGAGGCGCGCTAATTATCGATGTAGCCGATGGTGAACTCAATGTTCGCTCGTCACCGCGATTCCGTAAAACGGTCTCCAGCGTGGCCGGTGGGCATCCTTGTGTTCGCAATTTCCCTCCTCATCGCGCCCGAAGTGCTGGCGCAGCGTCCCTTCACGGTAAACGATCCCTTCTATCGCAGCGAGACGGCCCGCCGTGTGTTCTACGACGGATTGGCCGCCACCGGCGAAGTATCGTACCGGGCAAACGTCTCCGGCGTGCTGCCGTCGACCACGCCCGCTCTCGGCCTGAGCTTTCGGCTGCACTATCGGCTCGCACCCAGCATCGATCTCAATGCGTACTGGGATGCGGCAGGCACCACGACCGGACGGACTGTCGTGCTGAGCTGGGTCGGCCTGAAGTACTACTGGACCGTCGACGACTTTGACTATGCCTTCCGGCTTGCGGTAGATCCCGCATCTGACGGGCGCGTCGGGTTTCCGCAGATGGATGTCGCCTTCATTTCGACGAGAGCATTTTCGGCCATCTTTTCCAGTGATTTTGCGGTCGGATTGCGGCGTGTCAGAAAAGGCTTTCGCCAGTTCGTGCCGGCCGACGCGAATTTCACCAACGAGGGTCCGCTCGTCGTCGCTCCCGGTGCACCCTCGCAGTTCATCGACACGCGCGCACTCGGGATGGAGCTTCACTTCATGTGGAGCTACAACATGATATTCGATCCTGCCGCCAGCAACCTGTTCTTCTCTTTGATGGGAGAAGGAGGCCAGTATTCGCTCTTTGAGACACCGCTCGACGGCACGCCGCGTGACGCCCAGACGGCCGGCGATGAGAACGAAAACGAGCTCGGCTCCACCGACTATCGAGGCGGCGTCGTGTGGATGCGGTCGGGAATAGAGTACAATCGTCCGAGCTATCAGGTCATTCCTTTCATGAGCATTCCACTCAAGCAGTGGGCTCCCGAGGATGACGATGAGCGCGCGCGTATGCAGCTCGGCCTCCAGCTCATGCTCCGCTAGCCGCCGTGATCGTAGGCATCATTTCCGACACGCACGGCTACTTTCATCCGGCCATCCCGGAATTCTTCGGCGAAGTCGATTTGATCCTCCACGCCGGAGACGTCGGTACGCCCGCGATCCTCGACGAGCTCGAGAAACTGGCTCCCGTGAAGGCGGTCTGGGGGAACGTCGACGGCCAGCCGGTGCGAGTCCGCACAGAGCATCATCAGCGGCTGGAACTCGAGAGTCTTCGGTTCTGGATGACCCACATCGGCGGCCATCCGAATCGATGGCAGCCGGCGATTGCGGCCGCGCTCGTAGATGACCCGCCTGACGTCTTCATCTGCGGACACAGTCATATCCTTCGCATAGAACGTGTCCGGGAGCTGGGTGATATGTTGTACATTAACCCCGGGGCTGCGGGCCGTCAGGGCATGCATCAGGTAAAGACGTGCGTTCGCCTCGAAATCGACAACGGCGTGACTCGCCAGGCCGAGGTGATTCACCTCGACGAGGCCTGAATTCAGGTACACGAGGACTGAACACAGATAGTGATGTCTGAGACCACCACACCCATGACCCGCACGGAGCGCTTCGATCTCCGTGCGCTTTACGAGACGAGCCGCCTGTTGAGCCGCTCGCTGGATCTCGACTTCGTGCTGAACAGTCTCCTGCTCACCGCGATGAGCAAGCTCTTCACGACGCGAGGGATGGTGCTCATGGACGATCCGCTCGCCAGGGGTTACCGCGTCGCTGCAGTGAAGGGTGTGAAAGGGGTCTCCAAGAGTGATGTGCTCCACCTGGATCGGCATTCCGCCGAAGAAATCACCTCGAACGGAAAAGTGCCCGACACGCTCCGGAAGCTCGACCTCGTACTTTCCGTACCCATTTCGTTCGGATCGAAGAGCATCGGCCTGCTCGCGATGGGAGAAAAGGCCACGCGCGAAGCGTTCACGACGATGGAGCTGGAGTTCATCCGCTCTCTGGTGAACATGTCGTCGACGGCCGTCCACAACTCTCTGATGGTCGAGGAGCTAAAGCTCGCCAACCGCGATCTGGATGCGAAGATACAGGAGCTCAACACCCTCTTCGACCTGTCTCAGGAATTCAATGCGACGATCGATCGAGATCGACTCGTGCGTCTTCTTTCCTTTGCGCTGATGGGCCAACTGCTCGTGAGCAAGCACCTGTTCGTCCTGCGTCGATCCGTCGGAAGATCGGCTGACCAGGACGTGTTCATTGCGGGTTCGAAAGGACTGGGTTCGAAGGATCTCGACCCCGACACTGTGAATGCGCTGTGCGGCCTCGACGAGCTGCTGCTCTTGGAAGATAGTGATGAGGAAGCCCACGAGAACGGCAACGAAACGCTGGAGGCACTCCGTCGACGAGACCTGTGTCTCGCGCTGCCCCTGAAGCAGCATGGTGAGACGTGCGGCTCGCTCTGCCTCGGCAGAAAACGCACCGGGCAGCCCTACACCCCGGGCGACGTCGAATTTCTCTCCGCCCTTGGCAATCTGGCGCTCGTCTCCATCCAGAACAGCTTCCTAATCGAAGAACAGATCGAAAAGGAACGGCTCGAGGAGGAGATGCGGCTCGCCCGGTCCATTCAGGAGCGGCTGCTGCCGCAGAAGATACCGGTGGTAGAAGGCTATGAACTCGCTGCCGTCGCAATACCCAGCCGATTCGTAGGAGGCGATTACTACGACCTCGTCGAGCTCGAGGGCGACCGCGTCCTGCTGGCCGTCGCCGACGTGACCGGGAAAGGCGTCCCGGCATCGCTGTTGATGGCGAACCTGCAGGCTTCTCTACATGTGATGATTCCGATGGAGCTGTCGCTCGAAGAGGCCGTGGTACACATCAACCGCGTGATCTGCGATAATACGGATTTCGACAAGTTCATCACGTTCTTCGTGACCATCCTCGACCGTGCCACCGGTAAGATGGATTACGTGAACGCCGGCCACAACCCCCCGGCCATCATTCGTGCCGACGGATCCATCGAGCTGCTCGAGACCGGCGGACTCTTGCTCGGCGTGATGAAGGGTCTCGGATACGAGAAGGGCCAGGCCGAGCTGCGTTCCGGCGACGTTTTGGCGATGTTCACGGACGGCGTGACCGAGGCGATGAGCAGCTCCAGCGAGGAGTACGGCGAAGAGCGACTCGAGCCGCTGCTGGTCGAGCTTCGACACGAATCGGCGGAGGTAATTCTGGACGCCGTGCAGGCCGACGTCACGGCATTCACCGATGGGGTGGCCGTTCTGAGTGACGATCTGACGATGGTGGTGCTTAAACGAGTCTGAGTCTGCCCCGCGAGGTACGTTCTGCGGAGGGATGGACCGGCCGCGGGCGGCACGGTCGGTCAGCGGTGTATCGTTTCTTCGCGCGTAGAATCGAACACCGTTTCCAGGTTTTCGCGCTCGCTCTCTGTGAGCTCCCGGTCGCGACGCTTCATGACCCGATCGGCCACGTCCAGCGCCTTGTCGAGACGGTACTCGGTGAACTCTTCCGGACCTCCCCACGAAAAACAGGGGATGACCCTGGGTTGGAACCCGGCGCCAAAGATATTGCAGCATACGCCCACGACCGTGCCGGTATTGAACATCGTGTTGATGCCGCACTTGGCGTGGTCGCCCATCATCAACCCGAGGAACTGTCGACCGGTGGCCTCGAAGTCGCCAGGGACGGTGTTGTACATATACACTTCGCCGTAATCGTTCTTTAGATTCGACACCGTCGTGTCCGCTCCGATATTGCACCACCTGCCGACATACGCATTTCCGAGGAAGCCGGCATGCGCTTTGTTCGATAGCGAATGGATGATCGAGTCTTCGACCTGTCCCCCGACCTTCGTCCAGTAGCCGAAAGAGCATGTGTCGATGTCCGCTCCGGTCTTGATCACCGACTTCGGACCGATGTAGGCGGGCCCCTTCACCACCGCCAGTTCATCGATCCGGGCGTCCTCGCCGACGAAAATCGGTCCGTCCTCGGCATTGAGCACGGCGCCCGGTCGGACGACCGCGCCCGCCCCGACGTAGATATCCTCACCGTTCTCGAATATGACTTCTCTCCCGATCTTTGCCCCGGGCCGCTCGAAGATATTCAATCCTTTTGTATAGCGCCTGAAATCACGCACCAGGGCATCATGCAGCTCCTCGATAAAGCTCCACAGACGCTTGACGAGCCGGACCTCTCCGTCGAGCGTCTCTTCGGGAAGATCCTCGAACGCAGCGCGCGTGACAGCGTCGGAATTCACCAGGCGGCTCGAGGCCTGCGGAATCCATGCTGCGATCACGTCGTCGCCGTGCACAAACACACGCCCCGAAGATTCGCCGACCGCACCGCGAACGCGATCGAGTGCCGGACCTTCCTGTACGACCCACCGACCATTGACGAAAAGGACGTCGAGTTCCTCGGGAATTCGATTGACGAGGAGATCGTTTTCACCCCCGGTCACCGAAGCCACCGGCTTCCTGGCATGCAGAATAGTAGGGGGATCGTCGAACGCATCTCGGAGCGCGCGGAGGAGCGTGTGCATTCCGAGCCTCAGATCGTACACCGCGCGCGTATGCACTAGAGGAAGGAAGTGCGTCACGTGGTCGTCCTCAAACACGCATAAATGCATATGATCTCCAGTTTTTTCCTCTACGTCAGCAAACAGTCGCGAATGTAGGGCGTTGGTACGACTGGGGTCTATATTACGACGGTCTCACGACAGTACGCGTACAGAACCGGAAACACTCCGTAACGAATTCGCCGAAAACAGAACCGCGAAACCATGAAATTTTTTGTAGATACGGCCGATCTCAACGAGATCAAGGAAGCGAACGACATGGGCGTCCTCGATGGCGTCACGACGAATCCTTCATTGATGAAAAAGGCCGGCAACGTAGATTTCCACGATCATATCTTCAAGATTTGCGAGCTCGTCGACGGCGACGTGTCGGCCGAAGTGACGGCAACGGATTACGAAAGCATCATGGACGAGGGGCGCATCCTCCACAAGATCCATGACAACGTCGTAGTGAAGGTGCCGCTGATTCTTGACGGCATCAAGGCGCTGAATTCGTTCAAGGAGGAAGGCATTCGGACGAACTGCACGCTCTGCTTCTCGCCCACACAGGCACTAATCGCTGCTAAGGCGGGCGCATCGTATATCAGCCCGTTCATCGGCCGCGTAGACGATATCGCCTCGAACGGGATGGAGCTAATCCACCAGATCATCCAGATCTACGAGAATTACGGCTACGAGACGGAAGTGCTGGCTGCATCGATTCGTCACCCGATGCATATCGTGGAAGCGGCGCTCGCCGGAGCCCACGTTGCGACGATGCCGTTCGACGTGATCAAGAAGCTGCTCACCCATCCGCTCACGGATGCCGGCCTCGATCGCTTCCTTGCGGATTGGGCCGATTATCAGCGCGAGCTCGGCGTCGCCGGAAATGGCGAAGCCGCAACAAGAGAGGAGGCCTAAGGCAGATCCGGTCCGGGCCGTCAGTCGGACACGATTTGATTCAGATTAATCCGAACGACCCATCGCAGCGTCAGCGGATCCACCGTAAGCTTATATCGATTCTGCTCGATCGAAGTCGCGTCGTTGTAAATCGATTTCGCTGTCTGGAAGAGGTCGGGCTCATCCGATTCATCATCGGGCGGCCGTAGAAACGCGTCCATTTCGCCTGTAGGTGTACCGTAAAGCTGGATGTTGTTCTGGGATGCCAGCACGCGCAGGATCCTGGTAGCAAAACCGGTTGTACGCTCCTGTTCACGCACATCCATATTGAACGAGTCGTCACCAGGAAGATCGAGGCGCGTCGAGCGGCGCGACTCGATGATCATCTCATTGATCTCGGGTGCACTTTCGTTCTTCGACAATTGCTGAACAGCTTCTCGTTCGGTCGTCTGAGCAACTAGCTGACTGGGAAACACCAGTACCAGCAGGAGCAAGGCACATAGACCAGACTTCATACAGCGTTGCCCTTTCGTTAATTCGACGTCCTTCCGCGATGTTCGTACATTCGCTCACGTCATACAATAAGGGCTATTCTCAACTCGGATGATATAGGTGCGGCTCGCATTGTGATGTCCGCGTTTGTCCTACGGCTGATTACAGACCTGGAACGGGAGCGGATTCAGGTAACGATCTCGACCGCTGGCGGGGCTGATCTACTGAAACAAATAATCTGCGCCTCCTGTTTTCATAGTGTCTTCCGGGCCGAGTCGATCACCTCTTCCGCACCCGGCGGCTGCTCCTTCTCGCAAAATCCACCTGGATATAGATGCTATTCGTACCTCTTGGCAAGACGGAGGATATAGGCGCGAACTGTTACTTTTTGATGATCGAGGGCACCGGACTGATGATCGATGCCGGTGCGGATCCCGAAGAAGACGGCCTCGATTCCGTACCCGATTTCGGATTCATCCATCAAAATCCGGATTGGTACGTCGATCACGCGCTGGTGACGCATGCACACCACGATCATATCGGCGCGCTGCCGGTCATGATTCAGCATTTCCCGCATGTGATGGTGCACATGACCAGAGCCACGCGCGATCTCGCCGAAGTGGTGCTGCCGGCGTCGGCGCGGCTGCAGCAACGGCGGCTTCGCGAGGGAAGCTCCGTCCACGAGCCGCTCTTCAGCGAAGAAGAGCTCGGCGTTTATCATTATCTGTATCTCTCCCACGATCTTGAGAAGGACTTCGACGTAACGGGCCTGAAGGGGACGTCGAAGATCAGGGCTCGATTCTACAGCGCAGGCCACATCCTCGGCTCGGCCGGAGTGCTTCTCGAATTCGAGGAGGATGGTGAGGAGCGGCGAGCGTTTTACACGAGCGACACCAATATGCGGTCGCAGTCCATTATTCCGGGAGGTGATTACCCGGAGCCGCCGATCGACGTGCTCTTCCTCGAGTCCACGCTCGGCGCCGATCCGGATGCAGAGGGCACGACGCGTCGAACCGAAGAGCGTAAATTTGAAGAAGCGCTCGAGAAGGCGATCGGGCGCTCGGCCACCGTATTGATTCCTGTCTTCGCCCTGGGCCGTTCTCAGGAGGTTCTCGCCCTGATTCATCGCTTCAAGCAGCGTGGAACGATCCCTGCCGAGACGCCCGTCTACACCGCCGGGTCGATGCGAGCATTCGCAGAGCTCTACGACAAGACGCGGCACAATACGCCGCGGCTGGATCCGGAATTTCAGGTGTACGACGTGGATCAATTCCGACTGCCGCGGAGCCGGGAGGCGCAGCGCGAAGCGCTTGCCGGACCGAGCATTCACGTCGTCAGCAGCGGCATGATGTTCGAACGCACGGCATCGAACGCGCTCGCCCAGCAGATTGTCGAGGATGAACGCAACGCCGTGTTTCTCGTCGGATTCGCACGCGAAGATTCGCCGGCAGACCGGCTTCTCAAGGCGGCGGACCAGGGCGCGGGAACGGAAGCGGTGCTCGACACGGCGCGCGGTCCGCAGCCGATCAACTGCGAGGTAAAAAAGTTTCGGTTCAGCGGCCACGCCCACCGACGCGATCTCATCGAACTCGTCGAAAAGCTCCGGCCGAGAACCGTGGTTCTCGTCCATGGCGAAGACGAGGCGCGCCAGTGGATGGCCGACAACATCGGGTTTTTCTATCCCGACATCGACATCGTCATGGCACGGACGGGGAAAGCCGTCAATTTGTAGCCTATAGCACTCACACGTTTCGAAACGCGGCATTCGAATGAGTAACAGCGCTCCGCCGACCACGCGTCAAGATAGCAAGCTCGCTGAATTCCGCGATGTCCTGGCGCCGCGATTGGAAGGGGATCTGCGCATCGATTCTATGAGCCGGGCGCTGTATGCGACGGACGCCAGCATGTATCAGCGGTCACCTCTGGCCGTGCTCATCCCGAAGAGCCGCGACGACGTTCAGGCGGCCATAGAGGAGGCCTCGCAGTTCAGGATTCCCGTGCTTCCCCGCGGCGGCGGCTCGTCGCTCGCGGGTCAGGCCGTAAGCGAAGCGCTGGTCATCGATTTCACGCTCCACCTCAACCGCATCCTCGAGGTGGATTACGAGGCCAAGACGGTCCGCGTCGAGCCCGGCCTCGTGCTCGACCGCCTCAACAAGGCGATGGCACCGTACGATCTGATGGTCGGTCCGGATCCAGCCTCGAGCAATCGAGCGACGCTGGGTGGAATGGTCGGCAACAACGCGACCGGAACGCATTCCATCACGTATGGCAATATGATTCGTCACCTGAGGAGCCTGGACGTGCTTCTCGACGACGGATCACCGGCGCACTTCGGCGAAATGACGGAGCAAGACTGGCACCGTGCGTGCGAAGGCGTCCGACGCGAAGCGGTGATCTACCGAGCAATCGATGAGCTGCTGGTGTCGAAGGCGGGCGTCATCAAACGCGACACTCCGAAGCATTGGCGCCGCAACAGCGGTTACCGCCTCGAGCAGCTTTTAGATCGATCCGCCCGCAACATGGCGCGCCTGCTCTGCGGGAGCGAAGGGACGCTCGCCGTCACCACGGCGATCGAGATCGATCTGGTCGATCGGCCCCGCAAAACCGCCCTCGGCGTGGCGCATTTCGAGACGATGCGTGAGGCGCTCGAGTCGGTTACGACGATACTCGAAACCGGTCCCGCAGCCGTCGAGCTCTTCGACGGAATCGCGATCGAACAGACCCGCCGCGCGCCGGGATTCGCCCACCAGCTCACCTTCATCGACGGCGACCCGGGCGCCGTACTCATCACCGAATACTACGGCGAGACCGATGGGGAGCTTACCGCACGAGTTGACGACCTCAAGCGGGCTCTCGATCGCGCGGGCCAGGGCTACGGCGTCGTTTCCGCGCGCACGCCGTTAGAGATTTCGAACGTGTGGGCGGTCCGAAAGGAGGGACTCGGCCTGATAATGGGAGTAGAGGGTGACCACAAGCCGATGCCTTTCATCGAGGATGCGTCCGTGCCGGTCGAGCATCTCCCGGAATACGTGAGCGAGCTCGAGAAGGCACTGGAGGGCACAAAAACGGTCTTCTACGCGCACGCGTCCGCGGGCACGCTGCACATACGCCCGTTTATCAATACGAAGGATGCGCGCGAGGTCGAGAAAATGCGCGACATCTCGCTGGCTTCGATGGAGCTCGTCCGGAAATTCGGCGGCGCCGTTTCGTCGGAGCACGGCGACGGCATCGCGCGGAGCTGGCTGCTGGAGCCGCTCGTAGGCAAGGACCTCTACGACGTGTACGTAGGAGTCAAAGAAATTTTCGATCCCGAGCGACTGCTCAATCCCGGCAACATCGTCGAAGCGCCGCCGATGACGGAGCACCTCCGGATGGGCCCGGATTACACGGCCCTTCCCGTGATCGAGGAGCTCGACTTTTCAGATTCGGGCGGATTCGCCCGGGCCGTCGAGCTGTGCAACGGCAATGGGGCCTGCCGGAAGCTCGACAGCGGTACCATGTGTCCGAGCTACATGGTGACGATGGAGGAGGCGGACTCGACCCGCGGCCGTGCAAATGCGCTGCGGATGGCGATGTCCGGAGGGCTGCCCCCGGAGGAGTTCACCGGTGAGCAGATGTACGGCGTCATGGACCTTTGCATCCAATGCAAGGGATGCAAGACGGAATGTCCGTCGAACGTGGACATGGCGAAAATCAAGACCGAATGGCTCAGTAAGTACTGGGAGGCGAACGGCATGCCGAAGCGCGCGCGGTTCTTTGCTCGGATGCCGCAGATCACACGGCGGCTAACCGGACCCGCGGCGCGCGCAGCCAACTGGGTGAACGGTCGGAAGGCCGTTCGCGGCATCCTCGAACGCTCGATGGGAATCTCCCAAAAGCGCGAGCTGCCTCGCTTCGCTGCGGAGCCGTTTACGACGTGGTTCGCGAAACAGACGTGGACTACGGACGGGCCGCCGGTGGTGCTCTTCGCCGACACGTTCAACAACTACAACCATCCCGAAACCGCCCGAGCCGCAGCCGAATTCCTGAACCGGATCGGCTTCTCGGTACGCGTGGCCGAACCTCGGCTTTGCTGCGGAAGGCCGCAGCTCTCGAAGGGACTCGTGCGCGAGGCGCAGGTTCAGGCCATGCAGGTCGTCGATGCGATGCACCAGGACGCTGTCAACGGCACGCCCGTGATCGGCCTCGAGCCGAGCTGCATTCTCACGTTTCGGGACGAATTCCTGTCGCTGCTTCCCGGCGATACCCGAGCGAACGAACTTGCGGACGTCGCGGTTACGTTCGAGGAATTCGTCACGCATCTCAACAGTACGGACGCGCTCCGAGATGTTCAGTGGACCGGTGCGGAGCGCGACGTGCTGCTGCATGGCCACTGCCATCAGAAAGCGCTCATCGGAACAGGTCCCTCCGAGATCTGCCTCTCCATCCCACCGAACTACACGGTGAAGACGGTCGACTCAGGGTGCTGCGGGATGGCAGGTGCATTCGGCTACGAGGTGGAGCACTACGATGTCTCGATCGCCATGGCCGAGCGTCGGCTCGCGCCGGCGGTGCGAGCAGCCTCCGAAGACACGATTATCGCTGCTGCCGGCACGTCATGCCGCACACAGATCCACGACACGACCGGTCGCACCGCGCTGCATCCCGCCCAGATTTTGAGAGACGCACTGGCATAGGCACAAC